>NZ_JBVJKQ010000005.1:0-384502 GCF_055585205.1 Streptosporangium sp. NPDC053982 | reverse complement strand
CTCGGGGGCGCCGGTGTCTGGACTGAGGAGCGGAGGAGCGGAGCGGCGGAGTGACGAGGGAAGACACCGGATCAAGAGCCCGCGAGCCGCGACGCGCAGCGTCGCCATGAGCCTGCTCGGGGGCGCCGGTGTCTGGACTGAGGAGCGGAGGAGCGGAGCGGCGGAGTGACGAGGGAAGACACCGGATCAAGAGCCCGCGAGCCGCGACGCGCCAGCGTCGCCGTGAGAACTTCGGCGCGGCGGCATGGACCGGGAGTGCCACCCGGCGGTAACTTTGTCCCGACCGAACCCGCGGTCGAGCGTCGGCCTTGATCTTTGCGTCTCATTGGTGTATGTTGCGGCATTCGCAGTCAGAGAAAATACTTGAGAAGCGAAGAAGCGAGGCGCGCATCCCTGAGCACCGTTGCCGCGTCTTCGCGGTAGGAGGCCGAGCCGATCGATGCCGAGCGTCTACTGCACGCAGTGCGGGCACCCCAACCCTGAGGACGCCCGTTTCTGCTCCCAATGCGGTTCGCCGCTGACCAAGTACGAGTCACCCGGAGACAGCACGTCCACCATCTCCCTCTCCGGGATCGAGGCGTACGAGGCGGAGACCGGAGAGACGCTTCTCGCCGAGCGGCAGGCCGTCGAGCAGTTGCCCCCGGGCACGGCCCTGCTGGTCGCCATGCGCGGTCCCAACGCCGGCAGCCGCTTCCTGCTGGACAGCGACCTGACCACCGTGGGGCGTCACCCCGAGAGCGACATCTTCCTGGACGACATCACCGTCTCGCGCCGTCACGTGGAGTTCTACCGGCGCGGCGGCGGCATGTTCACCGTCCGTGACGTCGGCAGCCTGAACGGCACCTACGTCAACCGTGAGCGGATCGAGGAGGTGCCGCTCTACGGCGGGGACGAGGTACAGATCGGCAAGTTCCGGCTGGTCTTCCTCACCCGCGGCGCCTCTGGAGGATGATGAGCTCGCAGGCCGCTCGTGCGCACATGAGCATCGGGGAGGTGCTCGCCCTGCTGCAGGGCGAGTTCCCCGACGTCAGCATCTCCAAGATTCGCTTCCTGGAGGGCGAGGGGCTGATCGAGCCGGAGCGCAGCCCCTCCGGCTACCGCAAGTTCACCTACTCCGACGTCGAGCGGCTCCGCTACATCCTCAGCGAGCAGCGTGACCGCTACCTCCCGTTGCGCGTGATCAAGGACCGGCTGGAGGCGGCCGACCGCGAGGAGCGGCCGGTCGCCCCGCCCCGGGCCCTGCCCGACGAGCCGGTCAGGGAGGTCCGCCTCACCCGCGCGGAGCTGCTGACCGCCGCCTCGCTCTCCGAGGAGGCCCTGACCGAGCTGGAGGACTTCGGCCTGGTGGAGGCCGTGGCCCGCCACTACGACGCCGAGGCCCTGGCGGTGGCCCGCAGCGTCGGCGCCCTGGCCGCCTTCGGCCTGCACGCCCGCCACCTGCGGGCGGTCAAGGCCGCCGCCGAGCGCGAGGCCGGCCTGGTGGAGCAGGCCATCGCCCCCCTGCTGCGCCGCCGCGGCCCCGGAGCGATCGCCGAGGCCGATGAGACGGCCCGGGAGATATCCGGGCTCCTGCTGGAATTACACGCCTCGTTGCTGCGTTCCGGCGTTCGAGGGGCCCTGGGCCGGTGAGCCCTGGCCGGACGGCCGAAGTCCCCCGGATGTTACGTTGAACGAACCGGTCGAAATCCAGCGAAGATGGAGCAGCCCGTGTTGCAGATGGAGGTCGTGGGCGTTCGGGTTGAGATGCCTTCCAACCAGCCCATTGTTCTGCTCAAGGAGGCACATGGGGAGCGCTATCTGCCGATCTGGATCGGCATGACCGAGGCCACGGCGATCGCCATGGCCCAGGCCGACGAGCCGCCACCGCGGCCGCTCACCCATGACCTCTTCCGCGACGTGCTCGACGCCTTGGACGTCCAGTTGACCACCGTCAACATCGTCGCCCTCCGGGACGGCATCTTCTTCGCCGATCTCGTGTTCTCCAACGGGACGGAGGTCAGCGCCCGCCCGTCGGACTCGATCGCCCTCGCGTTGCGCACCGGAGCCCGCATCTTCGCCAGCGAGGACGTGGTCGCCGAGGCCGGGGTGATCATCCCCGATGACCAGGAGGACGAGGTGGAGAAGTTCAGGGAGTTCCTTGACACAATCACGCCCGAGGACTTCGGTCGCGCGGGGTAGGTATTTCGGTGCATTTACGCTTCACGACGCGCCGGGTGGGGTCGTTGACTGGGCTTGGCCCCGAGCCTACGGTGCAAGTGAACCCCGGGGCCGCGCGTAAACCCCCAGATCAGGCCGCGGGATGAGAGAAAGCCGGAGGTCCGCGTGGCGGTCAGCAGCGGCGAGGGTAGAAACGCCGATCAGGATGACCCGAAACGGCGCGGGGAGGCCTGTCAGCGCGCGGGCGAAGAGGGTCTGCTGTTCGACGGGGCGCCGGTGAGCCCGCCCGCCGACGTCGGTTACCGCGGCCCCACCGCCTGCGCCGCCGCCGACATCACCTACCGCCAGCTCGACTACTGGGCCCGCACCGGGCTCGTCGAGCCCACGGTCAGGGCCGCCCAGGGCTCAGGTTCCCAGCGACTGTACGGCTTCCGCGACATCCTCGTCCTCAAAGTCGTCAAACGCCTCCTCGACACCGGCGTCTCCCTCCAGCAGATCCGCATCGCCGTACAGCACCTCCGTGACCGCGGGGTCAGCGACCTCGCCCAGATCACCCTGATGAGCGACGGCGTGAGCGTCTACGAGTGCACCTCGCCCGACGAGGTCATCGACCTCCTCCAGGGCGGCCAGGGCGTCTTCGGCATCGCGCTGGGCCGCGTCTGGCAGGAGGTGGAGGGTTCCCTGGCCGATCTGCCCGGCGAGCGGGCGGAGGCGTCCCACAGCCCTTTAGGAGATCATCAGGCGGATGAGCTGGCCCGCCGTCGCAGAGCCCGGCGAACCGGGTAAAGTTGGTCTGGCCGCAGACACCGTGCGGGAGAGACCCCGGCTCGACCGGGGCGCCGAAGGAGCAAACCTCCCCGGAATCTCTCAGGCACCCTGTACCGCACGGACGAGGCGACTCTGGAAAGCAGGTGCGCCCGCCAGGCGTGTCTCACCGACGGTGAAAGCCCTCCCCGGCGGGGAAGGTGAAGCTCTCAGGTGGAGATGACAGAGGGGGAGACCCGGCATACGCCCGCGCTCAGCGCCGGTCTCCACCAGCCTCGGGAGGCTTTCCATGACCGACCTGTCACCGCTCGGTGAGCTCAGCTCCCCGCCTTTCTCCACCCGTCACATCGGCCCGGCCGACGCAGACCAGGCCCGCATGCTGGAGACGGTCGGCTTCGCCTCCGCCGCCGACCTCCTCGCGGTGGCCGTGCCGGAGGCGATCCGTATCGCCGACCGGCTCGACCTCCCTCCGGCGGCGAGCGAGCCGGAGGCCATCGCCGAGCTGCGCGCCCTCGCCTCCCGCAACACCGTGCTCACCTCGATGATCGGCCTGGGTTACCACGACACGATCACCCCGGCCGTCATCCGCCGCAATCTCCTGGAGAACCCGGGCTGGTACACCGCCTACACGCCCTACCAGCCGGAGATCTCCCAGGGCCGCCTGGAGGCCCTGCTCAACTTCCAGACGGTCGTGGCCGACCTGACCGCCCTCGACGTCGCCGGGGCCTCCCTGCTCGACGAGGCCACCGCCGTCGCCGAGGCGATGACCCTGGCCCGCCGCGCCGGCAAGGCCGCCTCCAACGTGTTCGTCGTCGACGCCGACGCCCTGCCGCAGACCAAGGCCGTGCTCGCCACCCGCGCCGAGCCGCTCGGCATCGAGCTGGTCGAGAGCGACTTCACCGCCGAGCTGCCCGACTGCTTCGGCGTGCTCGTGCAGTACCCGGGCGCGAGCGGCCGGATCAGGGACTTCCGCTCCGTCGCCGACGCCGCCCACGCCCGCGGCGCCCAGGTCGTCGCCGCCGCCGACCTGCTGGCCCTCACCGTGCTGACCGCCCCCGGTGAGATGGGCGCCGACATCGCGGTCGGCTCCACCCAGCGGTTCGGTGTGCCGATGGGCTTCGGCGGCCCGCACGCCGCCTACATGGCGGTCCGCGACGGCCTGCAGCGGCAGATGCCCGGCCGCCTGGTGGGCGTCTCCCAGGACGCCGACGGCCGCCCCGCCTACCGCCTCGCGCTCCAGACCCGCGAGCAGCACATCCGCCGGGAGAAGGCCACGAGCAACATCTGCACCGCGCAGGTGCTGCTCGCGGTGATCGCCGGGATGTACGCCGTCTACCACGGCCCCGAGGGGCTGCGCAGGATCGGCCGCCGCGTCCACCGCCACGCCGTCGTCCTCGCCGAGGGCCTGCGCCAGGGCGGCGTCGAGGTCGTCCACGACGCCTTCTTCGACACCGTGCTGGCCCGCGTCCCGGGCCGGGCCGCCGAGGTCGTCGCCGCGGCCCGCGACAACGGAGTCAACCTGCGGCTCGCCGACGACGACCACGTCGGCGTCTCCTGCGACGAGAGGACCGAGCTGCCGCACATCGAGCGGGTGCTGGCCGCCTTCGGCGCCGGCGGCGCGGTCCTGGCCGACCTGGACGCCTCCGCCCACGACGCGCTGCCCGCAACCCTGACCCGGACGAGCGACTTCCTGACCCACCCGGTCTTCCACAGCCACCGCTCCGAGACCGCCATGCTCCGCTACCTGCGCAGGCTGCAGGACAGGGACATCGCACTCGACCGGTCGATGATCCCGCTGGGCTCGTGCACCATGAAGCTCAACGCGACCACCGAGATGGAGCCGATCACCTGGCCGGAGTTCGCCGGCCTGCACCCCTACGCCCCCGCCGAGCAGGGCACCGGCTACACCGAGCTGATCGGGCAGCTGGAGGGCTGGCTCGCCGAGGTCACCGGCTACGACGCCGTGTCGATCCAGCCCAACGCCGGTTCCCAGGGCGAGTTCGCCGGCCTGCTCGCCATCCGCGCCTACCACCGGGCGCGCGGCGAATCCGGCCGCGACGTCTGCCTCATCCCCTCCTCCGCGCACGGGACCAACGCCGCCAGCGCCGTCATGGCCGGCATGCGGGTCGTCGTGGTGGCCTGCGACGACGACGGCAACGTCGACCTCGGCGACCTCGCCGCCAAGATCGAGAAGAACCGCGACCGGCTCGCTGCGATCATGGTGACCTACCCGTCCACGCACGGCGTCTACGAGGAGGGCATCACCCGGATCTGCGAGCTGGTGCACGAGGCCGGCGGCCAGGTCTACGTCGACGGCGCCAACCTCAACGCGCTGGTCGGCCTGGCCAAGCCGGGCGAGTTCGGGGCGGACGTCTCCCACCTGAACCTGCACAAGACCTTCTGCATCCCGCACGGCGGCGGCGGTCCCGGCGTCGGGCCCGTCGCGGTCCGCGCCCACCTCGCCGAGTACCTCCCCGGGCACCCGCTGCGCGACGGCTCGCCGGTCGGCCCGGTCTCGGCCGCGCCGTACGGCTCGGCGGGCATCCTGCCGATCTCCTGGGCCTACATCCGGATGATGGGCGCCGAGGGGCTCCGGGCGGCCACCGAGCAGGCCATCCTGTCGGCCAACTACCTCGCCCGCCGCCTGGCACCGCACTACCCGGTCCTCTACACCGGCCGCGAGGGCCTGGTTGCCCACGAGTGCATCGTGGACCTGCGCCAGATCACCAAGGAGACCGGTGTGACCGTGGACGACGTGGCCAAGCGCCTCATCGACTACGGCTTCCACGCGCCGACGATGTCCTTCCCGGTGGCCGGCACGCTGATGATCGAGCCCACCGAGAGCGAGGACCTGGCCGAGCTCGACCGATTCTGCGACGCCATGATCGCGATCCGCGGCGAGATCGCCAAGGTCGCCTCCGGCGAGTACGACAAGAAGGACAACCCGCTGCGCAACGCCCCGCACACCGCCGACTGCCTGGTCACCGACGACTGGGACCACCCCTACGGCAGGGTTGAGGCGGCCTACCCGGTGTCGTCGCTGCGCGAGGACAAGTACTGGTCGCCGGTCCGCCGCGTCGACCAGGCCTACGGCGACCGCAACCTGGTGTGCTCCTGCCCGCCGCTGTCGGCCTACGAGGACTGACCTGCTCATTGCGACACTGCGTGTCGCGGCTCGGGGGCTCTTGAGCCGGTGTCTTCCCTCGTCGCTCCGCCGCTTCGCGGCTGCGTTCCTCAGTCCAGACACCGGCGCCCCCGAGCATGCTCATTGCGAAGCGAAGCATCGCAATGAACACCGCGGGGCGCCCCGAGTCGTTAGGCTCGGGGCGTTTCCCTCACCCGGAGAGGACCCCGCATGCCAGAGGTGGACACGCGTCCCTTGGAAACGGCCCGCAGACTGGCCGAGGACGGCGACCTGGACGCCGCTGCGGCGATCTTCGCGGATCTCGCCGCCGACTCCGCGGGGCCCGATCGCGCCCAGGCGGCGGTGGGACTCGCGGTGGTGCTGGAGGAACGCGGCGACGTGGCCGGCGCCCGATCGGCCGCGCGCACCGCGCTGGCGACCGGGCATCCGGAGTTCGCCGCCCAGGCCGCCTGCCTGCTCGCCCGCAGCTTCGAGCGCGAGGAGCTGCCGGACCAGGCACGGGCCGCCTGGCAGGCCGCCCTGGGCATCGGCAACCCGGCCTACGTGCCGTTGGCGCACATGGCCCTGGCCCGGCTGGCCACGGGGGAGGAGGAGGCCGAGGAGGCGCTGCGCGCCGCCCTGGCCACCGGGGACCCGGAGATCGCCTCCCGGGCGGCCCAGCGGCTGGCGGAGTTCTTCCTCCAGGAGGGTGAGGCGGGGCAGGCCGCCGACGCGGTCCTCACCGCGCTGGCCGTACCCGACGTCGCAGACGCCGCCCGGCTGCGGGTGCTGCTCGGCATGGCGCACCTCGACCTGGCGTGCGCGGAGTTCGCCGCCGCCGTCGAGGAGGAGGGCGACGTGGAGACCGGCGCGCTGGCCATCGAGCTGCTGGCCCGCACGCTCCCGCTCCGCGGCCGCGACGAGGACGCCGAGCGGGTGTGGCGCTACGGCCTGGACGGCGACGCCGACCTCGCCGACGAGGTCCGCCTCCGTCACGACCGCGATATATAGGTCAGGTGTGGGGGCGGCGGCGGCCCAGGGCGTGGGCGAGGTTCACCGCGATGATGCCGCCCCAGGCGAGCAGCAGGCCCGCCGTCCCCGCCTCGCCCGCGGCGATCGCGGTCAGCGGGACGCCGATGCCCAGGGAGCCCAGTGCGATCGACACCGAGCCGTCGCCCCTGCGCCGGTTCCCGGGAGGTTGAGGGCCGGCGTCCGCGGCGCGTAGCTCGGCCCGGACGCGGGCGGTGATGGTGGCGTCGATCCGGTCGACGAAAGACTCCACCAGCGCGGCCTCGTACTCGGGGCCCAGATCGCGGCGGGCCTCCAGGGTGGCGCGCATGTCCTGTCGGATATCGTGATGCTCCTGCACACCCTGATTCTCTACCTGATCCCGGCTCCCGGGATCGGCCTTTAGGACGACATCTGTGTCCCCGCGTCAAGCGACCGCCCTGGAGATCCCGACCCCGCACGGCCCGGCCCTGGCCGAGATCGGCGAGGTCGCCCGTCCGCGCTTCCTGCTGGTGCTCACGCACGGCGCGGGCGGCGGGGTGGAGGCTCCCGACCTGCTGGCCGTACGGGACGCCGTGACGCCGATCGGCGGCCTGGTCGTCCGGGTGACGCAGCCGTTCCGGGTGCGGGGCGGCCGCGCGCCGGGTTCGGCCGTCAAGCAGGACGAGGCGTGGACGGCGCTGGTGGCCGCGCTCCGCGCCCGTCATCCGGGCCTGCCGCTCGTGCAGGGCGGGCGGAGCAACGGCGCCCGGGTCGCCTGTCGTACGGCGCGGCAGGCCGGGGCCGAGGCGGTCGTCGCGCTGGCGTTCCCCCTGCACCCGCCGGGCAGGCCGGAACGCTCCCGCGCGGAGGAGCTGCGTGCCGCCGGGGTGGACGTCCTCGCGGTCAGCGGCGACCGCGACCCGTTCGGTGTGCCGGAGGCGGCCGACACCGCCCGGCTGGTGGTGCTGCCGGGTGAGGGGCACGAGTTCAGGAAGGATCCCGGCCGGGTGGGCGAGGTCGTCGCGGAGTGGCTCGGCGCGAGGATGCGGCCGGCCCCGGTGTGACTCCCGATGCGGGAGCCCGGACGATCAGGACACCCCGGCCAGCGGCCGATGCGGCTCGATGACGGCGCCGTCGGGAAGGAGCTCGCCGGTGTCCTCGAACAGCACCACACCGTTGCACAGCAGGGACCAGCCCTGCTCGGGGTGCGAGGCCAGCGTGCGGGCGGCCTCGCGGTTCTGCGCGTCGGCGGACGGACAGGACGGCTCATGCGGGCACATCGGCGTGCCTCCGGATCTCTCTCTTCGGCTCGCCGGGACCGTTCCGCCGGGCGACCGGCGTCGGGCCCGATCCCCGCGCATGCGGGGCGAGCTTCTGGTGGACATGTATGGTCGTGCGCGTCTCGGCGCTGAGGTGCGCACATCAGGCAGATCAAGTGTGCGATCCGCACGCCCCAGGCGACATAGCCCGTTAGGACTGTTTGCACCCTGAACAGGAGTGGGCCCCGCCAGCATGTTGAGGGTGTGTTCTATGACACAGCATGCCTTATAGGAAGATACCCGGCCAACCTCGACACGCCCGATGCCGGGTAAAATCCCCGGGCCGCCCGGGAGACGGAACGGCCTGCGGGCGCCGTGCCGCCTTGACGCCGCCTTGACACGGTCTTCGTCCCCGGCCGTCCGGAGGGCGGTGACCGGGCCCGGTGGCCGGACGTGCACGCCGTCCTTCCGCCCGGCCGCGCGTCTCCGGCCGGGCGGCGTCAGCGGGCGGCCAGCCCGGTCAGGAGCGCCTCCAGACCGGTCTCGAAGTCGGCGTCGGACGCCGGGTCGCCTCCCCCCGCCGACGGCGGGCGCCAGGGCTCGTCGTCCTCGCCCATCGGCTCGGCCCAGCCCGACTGCTGCACCTCCACCGCCACCGCCCCGAAGACGTAGGCGCGCAGCGCCCGGACGGCTCGCGGCGCGTCCGGCAGCCCCGCTTCGGCGAGCTGGTCGGTCTGCTCGCGCAGCGCCATCGCCGCCCGCCCCTTGGGGGGCCTGGTGAGCGCCAGCGCCAGCACCCCCGGATGCTCCCGCAGCAGGGCCCGGCTCGTCCGGCACCACTGCCGGGCGCCCTCGCGCCAGTCGGGGGAGGGGTCCACGTGGACGGCGGTGACGTGCTCGGCCAGGGCGTCCATGAGGGCGTCCTTGCCGCGGGGCAGGTGGTGGTAGATGGCCATAGCCTCCACCTGCAGGGCGTCCCCCAGCCGGCGCATCGTCAGCCGCCGCAGGCCCTGGGTGTCGGCGATGTGCAGGGCGGCGTCGATGATGCGTTCGCGGGACAGGGGAATGGGCGGTCGTTTCGCTGGCATGGCGGCCATCCTGCCAGCCGTGACCTTACTGCGTAAAGGCAGGCGCGCCGTGACGCCGGTCCCTGGATGTGTGGGGCGGACGTGAACCGCGTAGGCTACGAGCCGTGATCAGCCGGGGAACGCCCGGCGGTAGAGAGAGGGCAGACGATGGCGTTTTTCCGACCGGGCGTGAGCCGGGAGGCGGAGGTTCGCTACCACGCTGACCAGGAGGTCGGGAAGAGCTTCCCCGAGCTCCTGGGGAAGGCGCGGGCCGCCGAGGCCGAGCTGCGGCGCGTCCAGGCCGCCGGGGCCTCCACCGAGGAGCTGCGGGTCGCGGCCCGTTCCTTCGACATGGCGCTCACCGAGGCGCTGCGGGCCGCCGAGGCCAACCAGCGGGCGACGTTCGGCGTCCGGGCCTACGACGACCGGATCCGCCGCCGCAAGGCCAAGGCGACCCCCAAGGGCTCCGTGTGGACCGACGAGGTCAACCGGTTGCGCACCCTGCGCGAGCGCAACCGCCTCACCGGTCTCATCCGCGTCCCCCGGCCGGCCGGCTGGGTGGGCTGACGCCCGCGCGCCCGGCCTCCTTCCGTGCGGCCGGGCGTCGTGCGTGCGGCCGCCCGTCTCCCGTGCGGCCGTACGGCCCTGCGAAGGCCGTCCGTTCCCCGGTACGGCCCGCCGCCTCCCGCACCCGTCGCGTTCTCCGCGGCGGGTGCCTTCGTGTGCCGGGTCGTTCCGGGAAACCCTTTAATTCCATTGCGGTTATATAGCTGAAAGAGTATGTTGAGGAGGTGTCATCACCACTCGACGTGCTCGCCGAACCCGTCCGGCGCCGCATCCTCGACCTGCTCCTGGAGCGCCCCCGACTGGTGGGGGAGCTGACCGATGAGCTGGGCCTGACCCAGCCGGGCACCTCCAAGCACCTGCGGGTGCTGCGGGAGGCCGGACTGGTGACGGTGCGCAGGGACGCCCAGCGCCGGTGGTACGAGCTGCGACCCGAGCCGCTGAGCGAGCTCGACGCCTGGCTCGCGCCGTACCGGCGGCTGTGGGCCG
Source organism: Streptosporangium sp. NPDC053982 (assembly GCF_055585205.1). Classification (NCBI taxonomy): domain Bacteria; kingdom Bacillati; phylum Actinomycetota; class Actinomycetes; order Streptosporangiales; family Streptosporangiaceae; genus Streptosporangium; species Streptosporangium sp. NPDC053982. The sequence continues at coordinate 374,087 of NZ_JBVJKQ010000005.1, read as the reverse complement.
GTCGTCTGGACGCGCTGGAAGGCCACCTCGACGCGATGCCGGACGAGGACGGCGAGCACCGCCCGAAGGAGTCCCCGTGAACGAATCCCAGACACCCTGGACGCCCCCCACATCCCCGGAGTCCTCGGAGCTCTCCGAGTCCCCGGGATCTCCGGTGAGCGAGACCCTGGCCGCGGACGGCGACCGGACCGTCCTGCGGATGGAGCGCCGCCTCGGACACCCGCCGGAGAAGGTCTGGCGGGCCGTCACCGACCCCGCGCACCTCGCCGAGTGGTTCCCCGCCCGTGTCGAGGCGGACCTGCGGGCCGGCGGGAGGATCGGCTTCGACCTCGGCGGCGGGCACCCGCCGGTGGACGGCGTGGTCACCGAGTTCGACCCGCCACGGGCCATCGCCTACACCTGGGGCGACGACCTGCTGCGCTGGGAGGTGCGGCCCCGGGGCGACGGCAGCCTGCTGGTCCTCACCCACACCTTCGCCGACCGCTTCGGCGCGGCCAGCTTCGCCGCGGGCTGGCGGATGTGCACCGGCACGCTGACCCAGATCCTCGGCGGCGGGCCCGCCACCGCGCCGGGCCGCGCCGACGACCTGCACGAGGCGCTGGTCGCGAGGTTCGGGCTGGACGAGGGGACGAGCGAGGACGTTCCCGGGGGCTGGCGGGTGCGGTTCGAGCGCCAGCTCGTCCGCCCGGCCGAACGGGTCTGGGCCGAGCTGCACCCGGACGCCGTCCCCGCGCCCGGCGACGCCGTGCCGCCCGGCTTCACCGTCCCGGAGTTCGCCCCGGGGACCGTCACCGAGGCCCGCGTCCCCGCCCTGCTGGAGTACGGCTGGCACCGCGGCGACCGGCCCGCCGGGACCGTCCGCTGGGAGCTCGGGCCCGGCACCGGCCACGGCGCCCGCCTCGTCGTCACCCAGACCGGCCCGCACGACCTGCCCGGGGCCCGCATTGCGGCCCTCACCGCCTGGCGGTCCCACATCGCCGACCTCGCCAAGCGGCTCCTGGACACCGCCCCCTGAGGCGGCCGGAGCACCCGGGCGGCGACGAGGACGAAGCCGGAGAACCGAAAGACGCCGCCCCCGGAGGATCCGGGGGCGGCGTCTTTCGGTCCGTGCGGTCAGCTGGCCCAGTCGAGCAGGGGCCGGGTGTTGCTGGGGTGGCGCAGCTTGGACAGCGACTCCTTCTCCAGCTGCCGGATGCGCTCACGGGTCAGGCCGAGGTGCTTGCCGATCTCGTCGAGGGTGTGGGGCTTGCCGTCGACGAGGCCGAAGCGCAGGGCCATGATCTTCGCCTCCCTGGGGGAGAGGTTGCCCAGCACGCCGCGCAGCTGCTCGCCGAGAAGCTGCCGATCGACGACCTCCGAGGCCTCGGGGGAGTCGACGTCCTCGATGAGGTCGCCGATGGTGGTCTCGCCGTCCTCGCCGATCGTGGCGTTCAGGCTGATCGGCTGGCGGCTGGTGCGCAGCAGCTCCTCGATCTGGTCGGGGGACCTGTCCAGCTCCACCGCCAGCTCCTCGGGGGTGGGCTCGCGGCCGAGACGCTGGTGCATGTCACGCTCGACGCGCGACAGCTTGGACAGCATCTCCAGCACGTGCACCGGCAGGCGGATGGTGCGGGCGGAGTCGGCGAAACCGCGCTGGATGGCCTGCCGGATCCACCACATGGCGTAGGTGGAGAACTTGTAGCCCTTGGTGTAGTCGAACTTCTCCACCGCGCGGATCAGGCCGAGGTTGCCCTCCTGGACCACGTCCAGCAGGGCCATGCCGCGGTCGGTGTACTTCTTGGCGACCGAGACCACCAGGCGGAGGTTGGCCTCCAGCATGTGGTCCTTGGCCCGGCGGCCGTCCTCGGCGACCCACTCCAGATCGTCCCGCATGGCGGCGGACATGCCCGGCTCGGCCTCCAGCTTGGCCTCGGCGTACAGGCCCGCCTCGATCCGCTTGGCCAGCTCGACCTCCTGGGCGGCGGTCAGCAGCGTGCGGCGGCCGATGGACTTGAGGTACGTGTGCACCGAGTCGCCCATGACCGAGGACTGGTCGTCCAGGTCGAGCGCCTGCTCGGCCTCGGCCTCCAGCTCGGCGTCGTCCGGGGCGGTCCACTCGTCCTCGTCGGACTCCCCGGCGCCGGCCTGGGACGTGTCCTTGGCGGCGGTCTTCGCCCTGACGCCCTTCGGCGCCCTGGTGGTCTTCGAGGCGCGGGTCACCCTGGGCCTGGGGGCGGCCGCCTCGGGGTCGTCCCCGGACGCCGGCTCCGCGCGATCCGCGGCCGGCTCGGCGGTCGTCTTCGCCGCCGCCCTGGTCTTACGCGCGCCGGTCTTGCGGGTGGGCCTGGCCGTGGCCTTGGCGAGCGTGGGCTCGTCCTCGGCCGACAGGCTGACGCCCGCCTCGGTGAGCTCCCGCAGGATGGCCCTTCCCTCGGTCGGGCTGACCCCTGTCTCGGCGAACGCGTGGCGCAGCTCCGCGAGGGAGAGGTGACCCTGGACTCGCCCTCGGTCGAGGAGCTGGTCGAGGGTCGTCGGGGCCTCAGGAGAGGTCGCGGCGGCGGTTGGGGGCATGAGGACACCTCCTCCATCACGGAGTCGTCTGCAATACGGATTGTCTATTGGGTGGGGCGGCGTGGGGGCCGCTCAGCGCACCAGTACCAATAACCCCGTCCAAGAACTTTCTGTTCCCGACTTGACGGGGAAAATATGATGGGCAGTTCACGGCCCGTCGTGGCGCGCGGTCCCGGGCGCCCGTACGGCGGCCCGTTCCCGGCCGGATCGAGGCCCGTCGGCGGGCCGGCGGCCCGCGAGGCGACGGCCTCCTCCCGGCCCGCTCCAGGCCTACTCCGTCACGTTCACCGGGCCCTCGGCCGCGGGCATGGGGAACGGCTCCGCCTGCTCCAGGCGGCTCTCGGTCCAGTACTCCGCGGCCTTGCGCGGGTCGGGGTTGACCCGGCGGGAGACCACGTAGTCCTCCGGGGAGGGCGCCGCCTCCGTGGGGGAGGGGAGGGGCCGGGCGGTCTCGCCCGGCTTCAGGGGATCCGCCGGAGCCACATCGCCCGGATCCAGGGTCTCCACGGGCTCGCCGGTCCTCGCGGGCCCGGTGCCGCCGCCGAGCCTGCCCGCCGAGGCGGCCGCCGCGACGGACGCGCCGCCGGCCAGGACCACGCCGACGACCGCCGCCGAGACCAGTGTCCTGCGGTCGATCCTCATGGTTATCGTCCCTTCCGTATCGGCCGTGCCGGTCGTCTCCGGTGACGCGCACCGGCCCGCCGATGTCCGCCCGGGGCACCCGGCGGATGCCGGTTTCTTCCCTATTGACGCGCGCCGCCCCGTAACGGTTCCGGGCCACGGCCGTGACGCCGGACCGTCAGGGTTCCGGATGACGACCATAACGGAGGGCGGTGAGATCCGGCTTCCCGTTGGGCAGAAGAGGCATCTCCGGCAGCACGACGAGCTCGGCCGGGGCCGCGTGGGCCGGAAGGCGCTCCTTGACGAAGTCGCGCAGCTCGGCCAGGGACGGCGGGGCGGGGGAGACCACGACGGCGACCACCCGCTCGCCCCATTCGGGGTCGGGGCGGCCGACGACCGCGGCGTCGGCCACCGCGGGGTGCGCGGCCACGACCGCCGCGACCTGCGCCGCGACGACCTTCTCGCCGCCGGTGTTGATCATGTCGTCGGCCCGGCCGAGCACCCGCAGCCGGCCGCCGGTCACCTCGCCGAGGTCGGAGGTCAGGAACCAGTCGCCGTCGCGGGCGGCGGCGGTGAGGTCGGGGCGCAGGCGGTAACCGGAGAACAGCACGGGCCCGGCGAGGCGGATCCGCCCGTCGCCGCCGATTTTGAGATCTACATTGTCAAGGGGCTCGCCGTCGTAGACACATCCGCCGCAGGTCTCGCTCATGCCGTAGGTGGTGACGACGCGGGCGCCGGCGGCGCGGGCGTCGGCGAGCAGGGCCGCGGGGGCGGCGGCGCCGCCCAGCAGGATCGTCCGGAAGGCCGCCGGACCGGCCGGGTCGGCGGCCAGCAGGCGGCGCAGCTGGGTCGGCACCAGCGAGACGTGCTCGGCCCCGGAGGCCAGCACCGCCTCCGGGGAGAAGCCCTCGTGCACGATCGGCTCGGTCCCGCCGAGCAGCGACCTCACCAGCACCTGCAGGCCCGACACGTGGGAGGGCGGCAGGCAGCACAGCCAGCGCTCGCCGGGACGGGCGCCCAGCCGGCGCAGCGAGGCGGCGGCCGAGGCCCGCAGCGCGGCGGCCGTGAGCCGCACCCCCTTGGGGACGCCGGTGGAACCGCTGGTGGCGATGACCACGGCCGTCTCCGCCGCCACCGGGACGCCGCCGGCGTACGGCGCGCCGTCGAGGTGGGTGGGGCGCAGCGCCGTGAGCGTCGCCCGCAACGCGGGGGCGGGCAGGGCGGGCGGCAGGGGCAGGACCGCGGGGCCGTCCCCGCCGAGCGCGGTGGCGACGGCGGCGGTCAGCCGGGGGCCGGGGGGCAGCGTCAGGGCGTGCAGTTCCCGCCCCCCGGGAGGGGGCTCCAGGTGTGCGGGTCCGGTCGTCACGGTCGTAAGGTTAGTGCCGAATGCCGAGTGAGGACCGGGGGAGACCCCGGTGAGGAAGGGGCGAGACGATCGTGAGCACCGAGCGGGCCGAGCCGGGCGGCAACGAGGCGGCGGCGGGCGAGGGGCGTCCCCTGCCGGAGAGCGTCCAGAAGCGCGCGGTCGACTGGAAGCGGTCGGGCGACTACGAGGACATCGTCTACGAGACCGGCGAGGGCATCGCGAAGATCACGATCAACCGGCCCGAGCGGCACAACGCCTTCCGCCCGACCACGCTGTTCGAGCTGCGCCGGGCCTTCGACGTCGCCCAGGAGGACGGCGAGGTCGGTGTGATCATTCTCACCGGCGCCGGCGACCGGGCCTTCTGCTCCGGCGGCGACCAGAAGATCCGCGGCGACGACGGCTACGTCGACAAGTCCACCCCGCACGTCGGCCGGCTGAACGTGCTGGACCTCCAGGTGCAGATCCGCCGCTGCCCCAAGCCGGTCATCGCGATGATCGCCGGTTACGCCATCGGCGGCGGCCACGTGCTGCACGTCTGCTGCGACCTGTCCATCGCCGCCGACAACGCCGTCTTCGGCCAGACCGGCCCGAAGGTCGGCTCCTTCGACGGCGGCTACGGCTCCTGGCTGCTGGCCGAGACCGTCGGCCTGAAGCGGGCCCGTGAGATCTGGTACCTGTGCCGCCAGTACGACGCGAAGACCGCCCTGGACTGGGGTCTGGTCAACGCCGTCGTCCCGCTGGCCGAGCTTGAGACCGAGACCGTCAAGTGGGCCAGGGAGATGCTGGAGAAGTCACCGCTGGCGCTGCGCATGCTCAAGGGCGCGCTGAACGCCGTCAGCGACGGCGCCGCCGGCATGCAGCAGTTCGCCGGGGACGCCACCCTGCTGTTCTACATGAGCGAGGAGGCGCAGGAGGGCCGCGACGCCTTCAAGGAGAAGCGCAGCCCCGACTTCGGCCAGTTCCCGCGCCGGCCGTAATGGGGGAGACGCTGCCGCGGGACCCGGTGGGCCGGGCCGCGGGCACGGCGGGGCGCCGCGCCCGCGGGTCGTGGCGGGTGGCGCGGTGAACCCGGCCACCGCGCTCGCGACCGTGCTGGTGGACGAGCTGGCCCGCTGCGGCCTGACCGACGTGGTGCTCGCGCCCGGCTCCCGCTCTACCCCGCTCGCGCTGGCCGTGCACGCCGACAGCCGGCTGCGGCTGCACGTGCGCGTCGATGAGCGGTCGGCGTCCTACCTGGCGGTGGGCCTGGCCCGCCGCGGGGAGCGGCCGGTGGCGCTGGTCTGCACCTCCGGCACCGCCGCGGCCAACTTCCACCCCGCGGTGATCGAGGCGCACGAGTCGGGGGCGCCGCTGCTGGTGCTCACCGCCGACCGGCCGCCCGAGCTGCGCGACACCGGCGCCAGCCAGACCGTCGACCAGATCAAGATGTACGGCACGGCGGTCCGCTGGTTCGGCGAGGTCGGCGTGCCGGAGAACCGCCCCGGTCAGGTCGCCTACTGGCGTTCGCTGGCCTGCCGCGCCTACCAGCGCGCCCTGGGCCCCTACGACCCCGGCCCGGTCCATCTGAACGTCCCCTTCCGTGAGCCGCTCGTCCCCGACGGCGACGCCTCCTGGTGTGAGCCCCTGGACGGCGGCGGCTCCGCCGGGCCGTGGGTCCGTGCCCGGGTGGCGCCCCCGGCGTCGGCGCTGCACCTGCCGCCGACCCGGCGCGGGGTGCTCGTCGTCGGAGACGGCGCGGCCAACGTGCGGCGGTACGTCGCGGCGGCGGGCATGGCCGGCTGGCCGGTGCTGTCGGAGCCGCACGGCAACGCCCGCTACGGCGACCACGCGATGCCGGCGTACCACTTCCTGCTCGGCGCCCCGGAGTTCACCGAGGGGCACCGGCCCGACGTGGTGGTCACCCTGGGCCGGCCGAGCCTGTCGCGGCCGCTGCTGGGGTGGCTGGGGCAGGCCGCCGAGCACATCGTGGTCACCGGCGACCTGACCCGCTGGCCGGATCCGACCCGTTCGGCCACCCAGGTGGCGCAGGCGGTGGAGATCCCGGTCGCGGCGGGCGACGACGACTGGCTGCGTTCCTGGCGGCGCGCCGACGCCGCGGCCCGCGCCGCGGTCGACGAGGTGCTGGACGGCTCCGGGTTCAGCGAGCCGCTCCTGGCCCGCGACCTGGCCGAGGCGCTGCCCAACGGGTCGCTGCTGTTCTCCGGCTCCTCCATGCCGATCCGTGACCTGGACCAGGCGATGCGGCCCCGCCGGGGTCTGCGGGTCATGGCCAACCGGGGTGCGGCCGGGATCGACGGCGTGGTCTCCAGCGCGATCGGCGCGGCGCTGGCCCACAACGGCCCCGCCTACGCGCTGCTAGGTGACCTGACGTTCCTGCACGACCAGAACGGCCTGATCCTGGGGCCCCGTGAGCCCCGCCCCGACCTGTGCCTGGTCGTGGTGAACAACGACGGCGGCGGGATCTTCTCGCTGCTGCCCCAGGCCGCGCTGCGCGAGCCGTTCGAGCGGCTCTTCGGCACCGCGCACGGGGTGGATCTGGCGCACGTGGCCGCGGCGACCGGCACGCCGTACACCTTCGTGGACGAGGCGGGGCAGCTGCCCAAGGCGCTGCGAGGGGAGGGGGTCCGGATCGTGGAGGCCCGCACCGAGCGGGAGCCCAACGCGGCGCTGCACGCCGCGATGCGCGAGGCGGCCCACACCGCGATCCGCGGGGCCGTCTGACGCTCCCGGCGCCGGCGATCCGTGCCGGGGGATCCGGGTACGGCGGTGCGGTACGGCGTGCCCGGCTCCGCTCGTCCGGCCGGGGCGGCCCGCCTGTCTTCAGGCCCTGACCGGCGCGTCCGGCTGTGCCGTGCCCGGACGGTCCGGATGGCGAAGATCGCGGCATCGGACCAATAGGGTGGCATCCATGCATGTCGACGCGTTGCTCCAGTCGATTCCGCCGCTGTGGGTCTGCCTGATCGTCGGGCTGGTGATCGGGGTGGAGAGCCTGGGCATCCCGCTTCCGGGGGAGATCGTCTTGGTCAGCGCCGCGCTGCTGGCGGCCAAGGGGGTCGTCGACCCGGTGTGGGTCGGCGTCTGCGCCAGTGCCGGGGCGATCGTCGGCGACTCGATCGGCTACGCCATCGGCCGCAAGGGGGGCCAGCCCCTGTTCGACCGGCTGGGACGCAGGTTCCCCAAGCACTTCGGTCCGGAGCACATCTCCAGGGCGGCGCACTACTTCCACCGCTACGGCATGTGGACGGTGTTCTTCGGCCGGTTCATCGCGTTGCTGCGCATCCTGGCCGGGCCGCTGGCGGGCGCGCTGCGCATGCCGTACTGGCGGTTTCTGATCGCCAACGTGCTGGGCGGGATCGTGTGGGCGGGCGGCACCACCGCCGCGGTCTACTCGGTGGGCCGGGTCGCCGAGCAGTGGCTCAAGGGCTTCTCCTGGGTGGGGCTGGCCGTGGCGGTGCTGTTCGGCCTGGCCACCACGGTTTTCATCAAGCGGCGGGCCACCAGGGCGGCCGCGGAGGCGGCCGAGGGGGAGCACGGCAAGGCGGTCGGCGCCTCCTGAGCCGGACCGGCCGGGGACGTCTTCCGGATTTCCCGGGGCTTTCGGTTCTCCGGGGCCGGTGCGGCGCGGACGCCGCGTCGCATCGGCCTTTCCCGGGTCTCACGGGGTGATCCCGGCGGTCAGGGGCGTCCGGCGAGGTCGCCGTTCAGGTAGCGGACGCCGGTCGCGTCCTCGGACAGCCGCCAGAGGCGCTCGGCCAGGGCGGGGTCGTCGGCGGGCGGGACGAGCGCCTCGAAGTGGATGCGGGGGTCCGTGCGGCGGCTGGAGAAGCCGAGGAAGCGCCCGGTCCGTGCCTCCGGGCTCGTGGCGGCGAACGCCAGCGGCAGCGCGCCCTGTTCCGCCGGACGGCTGAACAGCGGCTTGACGACCGCGAGCACCGCCTTCTGGGCGAAGCCCCGGGCGTTGTCCTGCATCGGAGTGGAGGCCATGCCCGGGTGGGCGAGGAAGCTGCGCACGGGGCTGCCCGCCCGTCGCAGCCTGCGGTCCAGCTCGGCGCCGAAGAGCAGGTTCGCGGTCTTGGACTTCACGTAGGCGACGCCGGAGGAGATCGGGCGTTCGGCGGTGAGGTCCTCGAAGTCCGTGCGGGGGCGCACGCGGCGGTAGAGGTTCGAGCCGACGGTGACCACGCGCGGGTCGTGGTCCGGGCGGAACAGCTCCAGCAGCAGGCCGGTGAGGGCGAACGGGCCCAGGTGGTTGACGGCGAAGACGTTCTCGTACCCCTGGGGTGTCGGGGCGGGCGTCCGTACGCCGATGCCCGCGTTGTTGAGCAGCACGTCGATGCGGCGTCCGTCGGCGTGCATGCGGTCGGCGAGGCGCCGCACCGAGTCCAGGTCGGCCAGGTCGACCTGGCGGACCTCGATGTCGCCCCGCAGGCCGGCGCGGACGCGCTCGCCCTTGGCGGGGTCGCGTACGGCCATGATGACGCTCGCGCCGCGGCGGGCGAGCCGGTCGGCGACCACGAGGCCGAGTCCGCTGCTCGCGCCGGTGATCAGTGTCGTCCGGCCGCTCTGGTCGGGGATGTCGTCGAAGGACCAGGTCAATGCCATGTTCGCCGTCCCGGGTTCGAGTTAGGGGATAGATTATCCGTTTCAAGGTACCACGCTAGCGGATGGTTTATCCTCTTGGTGTGACAATGCGTGCCGACTCCGCCCGCGTACGGGCACGGATGCTGGCCGCCGCGCGCGCACGCGTCGCCGCCGGTGACCTCGAACTGCCGCTCAACGCCATCGCCAAGGACGCCGGCGTCGGCGTCGGAACGGTGTACCGGCACTTCACCGGCCGCCAGGCGCTGCTGGAGGCGCTGGCGGCGGACGGCTACCGGGAACTCGTCGCGGCGGCCGCCGCGGCCGCCGCCGATCCGGACATCGCGGGCGGCCTGCGCGACCTGCTGCGCGCCGCCCTGCGCCACCAGCTCACCGACCCCGCACTCGCCGAGGCCCTGTCGACGCCCGAGTGCCGGGGCGCGGAGACCCTGGCCCTGGCCGGCGAACTCCAGGCGCTGTCGGCGCGCGTGCTCGACCGCGCCCGCGCGGCCGGGGTCGTCCGCGCCGACGTCGTCCCGGACGACGTGCGCCGGCTGACGTGCGGGCTGCAGCACGCGATCCGCGGCGGCGAGGACGAGGACGGCGTCGTGACCGACCGCTACCTGGAGATCCTGCTGCGCGGCCTCCGGCCGTAGCCCCCGGGACGGGCCGGCCGCCTCCGGACCCGCCCGCCCACAGGCCGCAGGCCACAGGTCGCGGGCCGTGAGCCGCGAACGGTGGGCTGCCGGCTCCGGGTAGTGGGGGTCCGCCCGCCGTCTCGCCGCTTGCGGGCCGTACCCGGCGTCCGACTACCAGGTCTGGGGATGTGGCGTCGTCGCGGCCCGGTCACGGTGGGTGTACGACCTATCTGAGGAGGGCCACATGCGACCCGCCGAGACGCCGCCCGCCGCCCGCGAGCCGGTGGCGAACTACCGCACCTACGCGGAGGCCCAGCGTGCCGTGGACTACCTGTCGGACCAGAAGTTCCCGGTCGAGAACACCTCGATCGTCGGGGTGGACCTGCGGCTCGTGGAGAAGGTGCTCGGACGGCTGACCTACTTGCGCGCGGCCGGGATGGGCGCGGCGTCGGGCGCCTGGATCGGGCTGCTGGTCGGACTGTTCCTGGCGATCTTCGTTCCCGGGCGGTCCGGCCTCCTGCTGATCTTGTGGGGCCTGATATGGGGTGTGATCGCCGGCGTGATCTTCGGCCTGGTCGGTCACGCGCTCACCGGAGGCAAGCGCGACTTCGTCTCCTCCAGCGAGCTGATCGCCGACCACTATGAGGTGCTGGCCACGGCGCCGCACGTCGTCGAGGCGCGCAGGGTCCTGGAGACGATGTCCCCGGGCGGGGCGTCGGTCGGGACGATGCCGCCCGGTTCGGCCACGCCCGGCGGGAGTGCTTCCCCTCCGGTGTCCGGGGGGATGCCCCCGGCGTCGCCCGGGGCTCCGGGGACGATGCCGCCCGGCGCCGTCCCGCCGCGCCCCTGAGACGGAGCCATTGAGACGGAGTCCTTGAGACAGAGGTCCTGAGAGGGGCCCGGAGGCGAGGGGCCCGGGACGGGGCACGAGAGGGCGTTCCCGGGATCGCGCCCCCACGGACGGCCTCTCCGGGGCGGCGTCCCCGTGACAGGCCGGCGGCGGAACCGCCGGAACCGTCAGGTCTGAGGATGTGGCGGCGGGCCGTACGGGGCGAACGTGGGCCGCATGGGGTGAGACCCGGCCCCGCGGCGGCCCGTGGGGCGCCCGCCGGAGGTCAGAGCGCACTCGTCGGAGGTCAGCATGGCCAAAGCAGTCGGGATCGACCTGGGGACCACCAACTCGGTGATCGCCACGATGGAGGGCGACACGCCCACGGTCATCCCCAACGCCGAAGGGTCACGGACGACGCCGTCGGTCGTGGCCTTCACCCCCGAGGGCGAGCGCCTGGTCGGGCAGCTGGCCCGGCGGCAGGCGATCCTCAACCCCAAGGGGACGATCTCCTCCGCCAAGCGGTTCATCGGCCGCCGCTACGACGAGGTCTCCAGCGAGATCAACGCCGTCTCCTTCGACGTGGTGTCCGGCCCGGACGGCGCGGTCCGCTTCGACGTGCGCGGCAAGCTGTACGCGCCCGAGGAGATCGCCGCCCAGATCCTGCGCAAGCTCGTCGACGACGCCTCGAAGTTCCTGGGGGAGAAGGTCACCGAGGCGGTCATCACCGTCCCGGCCTACTTCAACGACTCCCAGCGCCAGGCGACCAAGGACGCGGGGAGGATCGCGGGCCTGGAGGTGCTGCGGATCATCAACGAGCCCACCGCGGCGGCGCTCGCCTACGGCCTGGACCGCAAGGAGAACGAGACCGTGCTGGTTTTCGACCTGGGCGGCGGCACGTTCGACGTCAGCGTGCTGACCGTCGGCGAGGGCGTCGTCGAGGTACGGGCGACCGCCGGTGACACCCACCTGGGCGGCGACGACTTCGACCGGCGCATCGTCGACCACCTGGCCGACGAGTTCCAGCGCGACACCGGCATCGACCTGCGGGAGGACCCCCAGGCGCTGCAACGGCTGTTCGAGGCGGCGGAGAAGGCGAAGGTGGAGCTGTCGGCCGTCACCCAGACGCAGATCAGCCTGCCGTTCATCACCGCGGACGCGAGCGGGCCCAAGCACCTGAACACCACGCTGCGGCGGGCGACGTTCGAGGAGATCACCGCCGACCTGCTGGAACGGTGCCGGGGGCCGGTGGAGCGGGCCATGTCCGACGCCAGGCTCACCGCGGCCGACGTCGACGAGGTGATCCTGGTCGGCGGCTCGACCCGGATGCCCGCCGTGCAGGAGCTGGTGCGCCGCATGACCGGCGGTAAGGAGCCCAACATGACGGTCAACCCCGACGAGGTCGTGGCGCTGGGCGCCGCGGTCCAGGCGGCCGTCATCAAGGGCGAGCTGAAGGACGTCGTCCTGCTCGACGTGACCCCGCTGTCGCTGGGCATCGAGACCCTCGGCGGGATCATGACGAAGGTCATCGACCGCAACACGACGATCCCGGCCCGCCGTACCGAGGTGTTCAGCACCGCCGAGGACGGCCAGAGCGCGGTGGACGTGGTGGTGCTGCAGGGGGAGCGCGAGCGCGCCGCCGACAACCGGGTGCTGGGCCGGTTCCGGCTGGAGAACATCAGGCCCGCGCCGCGCGGTGAGCCGCAGATCGAGGTGACCTACGACATCGACGCCAACGGCATCCTGAACGTCTCCGCCCGCGACAAGGACACCGGCGCCGAGCAGCGCATCACGATCAGCGAGAGCTCGACCCTCGACCAGGGCGAGATCGAGCGGATGGTGCGCGACGCCGAGCAGCACCGCGACGAGGACCGGCGGCTGCGCGAGGCGGTCGACGCCCGCAACGCCGTCGACAGCGCCGCCTACCAGGTGGAGCGCCGCCTGCGGGAGCTGGGGGACGCCGCCCCGGTGCACGAGAAGGCGCGGGCCGACATGCTCGTCACCGAGGCCCGCGAGGCGATCGAACGGCAGGACACCCCGCTGGAGCGGCTGCGGTCGCTGGCCGAGGACCTGCGGCAGGTCTACCAGGGCCTGAGCACGGCCGGGGCCGGGGCGGGGCCGGGGGCCGGCACGGGCACCGCCGGGGCCGGCGCGGCTGCGGGCGCCGGTGCGGGCACGGGTGCGGGCGGGGACGAGGACGTCATCGACGCGGAGTTCACGACCGATGAGTGACCCGCCGGAGTGGGAGAGGACCGCCGCGGGGCCGTCCGCGGACCGGGCGGCGGGTCAGGACGCCGGTCACAACGCCGGTCACAACGCCGGTCAGAGTGCTGATCAGGACGCGGTCCGGGCCGGGGAGCGGGCCGGAGGGCCGGCCGCCGGAGCGGAGACCGGGGCGGAGGCGGAGGCGGCCGGGCTGCGGGCCCGGGTCGCCGAGCTGGAGGACCTCTGGAAACGCGCCCTGGCCGACCTCGACAACCTCCGCAAACGCGTCAGCCGCGACGCCGGGCGGGTCCGGCTGGAGGAGCGGGCGAGGGCGGCCGGGGAGTGGCTGCCCGTGCTGGACAACCTGGAACGGGCCCTGGAACACACCGAGGGCGACCCCGCCTCCCTCGCCGCGGGCCTGCGGGCGGTGCTGCAGCAGGGCCTGACCGTCCTCACAGATCTGGGGTTCCCACGCCGGGACGACACCGGGGAGACGTTCGACCCGGCCCGGCACGAGGCGGTGGCGGTGGTCCCGCGTGATGACGTGCCCGCCGGGACGGTCCTCGCGGTCGTGCTGCCCGCCTACGGCGACGGCGAGCGGCAGCTGCGGCCCGCCCAGGTCGTGGTCTCCAAGGCGGAATGATGCCGCCCGCCCGCGACTTCTACGAGATCCTCGGCCTCCCCAGGGGAGCGGGGCAGGAGGAGATCCAGCGCGCCTACCGCAGGCTGGCCCGGGAGAACCACCCCGACGTCAACAAGGACCCCGCGGCCGAGGACCGGTTCAAGGACATCGCCGAGGCCTACAGCGTGCTGTCGGATCCGGCGACCCGCCGCCGCTACGACGCCTTCGGACCGGAGTTCCGCCAGGTGCCCGAGGACGTGGACCCGGAGACCTGGGCGCGCGCCAGGGCGGCCCGCGCCGGGCGGGGCACCCGGGCGGGCGCCGGTGGCTTCGGACCGGAGGGCTTCGGTCCCGGCGTGGAGTTCGGCGAGGACATCGACCTCGACGACCTGCTGCAGGGGCTGTTCTCCGGGCGGGCGGGCCGCGCCGGGCGGGCGGGCCGCACGGGCCAGGCCGGCCGGGCCGGCCGGGGCTGGGGGCCGATCCCGGGCGCCGACCAGGAGGCCGGGATCGAGCTGACCGTCGAGGACGCCTACCGCGGCGGCCGCCGGTCCATCGCCGTGGGCGGCCGTACCCTCCAGGTGGACATCCCGCCCGGGGTGACCGACGGGCAGCGCGTACGGCTGGCCGGGCAGGGCGGCCGGGGCACCGGCGGCGCGCCGCCGGGCGACCTCTACCTGGCCGTCTCCATCGCGCCGCACCCCCGCTACCGGGTCGAGGGGCGCGACCTCCACGTCCGGCTGCCGGTGGCCCCGTGGGAGGCGGCGCTCGGCGCGGCCGTCGCCGTCGACACCCCCGGCGGCGAGGCCAAGGTCAAGGTGCCGGCGGGCACCTCCAGCGGGCGGCGGCTGCGACTGCGCGGCCGGGGGATGCCCGACCCCCGCGGCACGCCGGGAGACCTGTTCGCCGAAGTGCGGATCATGGTCCCGCCGCACCTGTCGGATGAGGAGCGCGAGCTGTTCGAGCGGCTGGCCGCCTCCTCGTCCTACGACCCGAGGAGGCGGCGGTGACCTACGCCCTGGCCCGTCCCCGGCGGCTGGACCTGGAGACCTTCGCCCGCGCCGCGGGCGTCCACCCCGATCTGCCGCGCCGCCTGGTCGTCCTCGGCGTGCTGCAGGCCCGCACCGACCCGTCGGGGACCCTGTGGTTCGAGGAGTCCCAGCTGCGGGCCATGGCGCGGATCCAGCGGCTGCGCGCCGGATTCACCCTCAACTACGCCGCCCTCGGCCTGGTGATCGACCTGCTCGACCGGATCGCCGAGCTGGAGGCCGCCGCCCGCACCCGTTCCCGGCCCGTAGGAGGCACGCCGTGGATCTCAACCGGCTGACGCAGAAGTCGCAGGAGGCGCTGCACGACGCGCAGACCGCCGCCTTGCGCCACGGCCACCAGGACGTCGACGGCGAGCACCTGCTGCTGGCGCTGCTGGACCAGTCCGACGGGCTGGTGCCCCGGCTGGTCTCACGCGCCGGAGCCGACCCCGCGCGGCTGCGGGAGGAGGTGGAGGCCGAGCTCCTCCGCCGCCCCCGGGTCGCCGGGCCCGGCGTCGAGCCGGGCCAGATCCGGGTGACGCAGCGGCTGTCGCGCCTGCTGGAGACGGCCAGGCGGGAGTCCGACCGGCTGAAGGACGAGTACGTCTCGGTCGAGCACCTCCTGGCCGCCCTGCTGGAGGAGGGGCCGGAGACCTCCGTCGGGCGGCTGCTGGCCGCCCAGAGGCTCGATCGGGAACGTCTCCTGCGGGCGCTCACCGAGATCCGCGGCCACCAGCGGGTCACCTCCGCCATGCCGGAGGCCGCCTACGAGGCGCTGGCCAAGTACGGGCAGGACCTGGTGGCCGCCGCCGCCTCCGGGCGGCTGGACCCCGTCGTCGGCCGCGACACCGAGATCCGCCGCGTCGTCCAGATCCTGTCGCGCAAGACCAAGAACAACCCGGTGCTGGTCGGCGACCCCGGCGTCGGCAAGACGGCGATCGTCGAGGGACTGGCCCAGCGGATCGCCGACGGCGACGTGCCCGAGGGACTGCGGGACAAGACGATCTTCAGTCTCGACATGGGGGCTCTGGTCGCCGGGGCGAAGTACCGGGGCGAGTTCGAAGAACGCCTCAAGGCGGTGCTCACCGAGGTCGCCGCGGCCGAGGGGCGGATCCTGCTGTTCGTCGACGAGCTGCACACGGTCGTCGGCGCCGGAGCCGCCGAGGGCGCGATGGACGCCGGGAACATGCTCAAGCCCATGCTGGCCCGCGGCGAGCTGCACCTGATCGGCGCGACCACCCTCGACGAGTACCGCAGGCACATCGAGAAGGACGCCGCCCTGGAGCGGCGCTTCCAGCCGGTGATGGTCGACGAGCCGTCGGTGGAGGACGCCATCTCGATCCTGCGGGGCCTTCGCGAGCGGCTGGAGGTCTTCCACGGGGTGACCATCCAGGACGCCGCGCTGGTGGCCGCCGTCGTGCTGAGCCACCGCTACATCTCCGACCGGTTCCTGCCCGACAAGGCCATCGACCTGGTGGACGAGGCGTGCGCGATGCTCCGTACGGAGATCGACTCGATGCCCGCCGAGCTGGACGAGCTGACCCGCAGGGTGACGCGGCTGGAGATCGAGGAGGCCGCGCTGAGCAAGGAGGAGGACGCCGCCAGCGCCGCCCGCCTCGCGGAACTGCGCGGGGAGCTGTCCGGCCTGCGCGCCGAGGCCGATGCGATGCGCGCCCGATGGGAGGCCGAACGGCAGGCGCTGCGCCGGGTGCAGGCGCTGCGCGAGGAGATCGAGCGGGTCCGCACCGAGGCCGAGCGGGCCGAGCGCGACTACGACCTCAACCGCGCCGCCGAGCTGCGCCACGGCCGGCTGCCCGAGCTGGAACGCCGGCTGCGCGCCGAGGAGGAGAGCCTGCGCGCCAAGCAGGACGCCGGGCGGCTGCTGCGCGAGGTCGTCACCGAGGACGAGATCTCCATGATCGTCGCCCGGTGGACGGGCATCCCGGTGAGCCGGCTCAAGGAGGGCGAGCGCGAGAAGCTGCTGCACCTGGACCAGGTGCTGCACGAGCGGGTCGTCGGCCAGGACGAGGCGGTGCGGCTGGTGGCCGACGCCGTCATCCGGGCCCGCTCCGGCATCAAGGACCCGCGCCGGCCGATCGGGTCGTTCATCTTCCTGGGGCCGACCGGCGTCGGCAAGACCGAGCTGGCCAAGGCGCTGGCGGAGGCCCTGTTCGACACCGAGGACAACATGGTCCGCGTCGACATGAGCGAGTACCAGGAGCGCCACACCGTCAGCCGCCTGGTCGGCGCGCCGCCGGGATACGTCGGCTTCGAGGAGGGCGGGCAGCTCACCGAGGCGGTGCGGCGCAAGCCGTACTCGGTGGTGCTGTTCGACGAGGTGGAGAAGGCCCACCCCGACGTCTTCAACACCCTGCTGCAGGTCCTGGACGACGGGCGGCTCACCGACGCCCAGGGCCGGACCGTCGACTTCCGCAACACCGTGCTGATCATGACGTCCAACATCGGCTCGATGCACCTGCTGGAGGGCGTCACGCCCCAGGGGGAGATCAAGCAGGACGTGAAGGAACGGGTCATGGGGGAGCTGCGCGGGCACTTCCGCCCGGAGTTCCTCAACCGCGTCGACGACATCGTGGTCTTCAAGCCGCTCACCATGGAGGAGATCGAGCACATCGTCGACCTGATGTTCACCGAGCTGCGGGTGCGCCTCGGCGAGCGCGGCATCCGGCTGGAGCTGACCGCCGAGGCGCGCCGCCACATCGCCGAGCGCGGCTACGACCCGGTGTACGGCGCGCGGCCGCTGCGCCGGTTCATCTCCCGGGAGGTGGAGACCCGCATCGGGCGGGCGCTGCTGACCGGGGACGTGGGCGAGGGCACGGTGGTGCGGGTCGGCCTGTCCGGCGGGGAGCTGGCCGTCTCCTTCGGCTGACCCGGCTCGTGCCCGGTCTCCGGCGGCGGCCGCGGAGCCGGCCGGCGACCGGGAGCCGCCGGGTCAGCGCCCGTCCGGACCCGCGGCGGACAGGGCGGCCAGCCTGGCCAGCTCGACCCTGGAGCGGACGCCGAGCTTGCGGAAGATCTGGCGCAGGTGGAAGGCGACGGTGTGCTCGCTGACGAACATCTGCTCGGCGGCCTGCCGGTTGGTCAGCCCCTGGGACACCAGGTCGCAGACGGCGCGCTCGGTGGCGGTGAGGCTGGACCAGCCGGAGTCGGGGTGGTCGACGCGTTCCCAGTGGCGCCGCCGCTCGCCCAGCTCGCGCAGCCTGCGCCGCACCCGGGCCGCGTCGCGGCGCGCGCACACGCCGTCGTAGCCGGAAAGGGCGCCGTTCAGGGTCGCCACGGCCGCGTCGCGGTCGCCGGGGACGGCGCCCAGCAGCACGCCTAGGTCCTCGGCGGCCGAGGCCCTGGCCCACGGGTCGGCGTACCCGGCGGCGGCCCGGCCCAGCGCCGCGGGATCGCGGTCGCGCAGGCCGCGGGCGTGGACGGCCGCCACCGGCGGGCCGGGCAGGCAGGGGTTGCGCCCGGCCAGGTCCTCGGCGGCGGCCGCCACCGCGTCGGCCCGCCGGCCGTCCCCGGCGGTCAGGGCGGTGCGCACCAGCCACGCCGCCGCCGCGGGCTCATCGGTCAGCACCCCGGTGTGCCCGGCCAGGCCGTCGTAGAGCCCGCCGAGCGGCGCCATCGCGGCCTCCGCCCCGTCCCGCGCCTCGATGATCCGCCCGGCCGCGAGCTCGGCGCGCAGCCGCCCGTACGGCGTGCCCGGCGCCCGCGTGGCCCGGCCGGAGGCGAGGGCCCGCGCCGCCCGCGGCAGGTCGCCCGCGCGCAGCGCCGCGGTGCCGAGCGCCGACAGCGCCAGGCAGGCCAGGTCGGGGACGTCCAGGCCGACGGCGGCCGCCAGCGCCGCCTCGGCCCGCTCGGCCGCTTCGCCGGGCCGGCCTGCGGCGAGGTCGAGCCGGGCACGTAGCACCAGGACCGCGGCGGCCCACGCGGGCCGGTCCGCCGCCTCGGCCGCGGCGTTCGTGGCGGTTTTCTCCGCCTCGTCGAGCAGCCCCAGGTCGATGAGCATCGCGGCCAGTACGGCCCGCGGCTGGGGATCCCGGGGGCCGGGGGTCCGGGGGGGCGCCTCGGCGGCCTCGCGGGCCAGTTCCAGGCCGCGTGAGAGGCGGCCCTCGTCCCAGGCGAGCAGCGCGGTCACCGGCGCGGCGGGTGCCGCGAGGCGCTCGGCCTGCCGGCGCAGTGCCTGCCGTACCGGGGGCGGGACCGTCTCCAGGACCGACCGCCACAGCAGCTCGTGGCGGAAGGCCAGCTCCTCGGGCGTTGCCACCAGCAGCCCGGCGGCCAGGGCCTCGTCCAGGGCGGGAAGCAGCGCGGCCGGGGACTCGCCGAGCAGCTCGGCGGCGTAGGACGGGCAGAAGGACCGCCCGAGCACCGCGACGGCCTCCAGCAGGTGGCGCGTCCGGGGGCTCACCTCGTCCAGGCGCCGCCGGACCGCGGTGTGCAGCCTCCGGGGCAGCACCCCCGCCGCCGGGCCGCACCCGGCGGCCCACGAAAGCTCCGAAGACCCCGCAGACCCCGTCGTTCCTCTGAGGCGCGCGGTCCCCCCGGGCTCCGCCGTCCTTCGGGACTCCGCCGTTCCCACGGAGCCGGCCACGCCGGCGTCCACCAGGACGGCGCCCTCCTCACGCAGCCCGGTCAGCAGCGCCAGCAGCAGCGCCGGGTTTCCGGCGGCCTGGGCCGTCAGCGCCGTCAGCTCCGCGTCCGGCGCGGCGCCCAGCGCGTCGGCGGACACCCGCGCCGCGGAGACCCCGTCCAGCGGGCGCAGCGCGATCCGGGCGGCCCCCTCCTGCTCCAGCAGGCCGAACAGCCGCGCGCCGTCGTCGTCGCCGGTGGCGCGGCGTGCCAGCAGCCACGCCAGCGGGCGGCCGGCCAGCCGCGCCGGCAGCGTCCGCAACGCCATGAGCGTGACGGGATCGGCCCACTGCAGGTCGTCGAGGGCCACCAGCAGCGGCCCGGCGGCGGCGCGCCGTTCCAGCGTGGTGCGCACCCGTTCGGCCAGCCACATCAGCAGGCCCGGCTCCCCGGGGAAGGCGCTCCGCGCGACCGCGGCGCGGGTGGTGGCCTCCTCCAGCGCCGACAGCAGTGGCGCCAGGGGCATCATGCGTTCCAGCTCGTCGGCCCGGCCGGCGGCGACGTCCGTCCCGCGGGCGGCCGCCGCTGCCGCCGCCTCGGCCAGCAGGAGGCTCTTGCCGATCCCCGGTTCGCCCTCCACCAGGAGCACGTGCGTCCCCGGACCGGCGACGCCCTCCAGCAGGCGGAGCACCTCCGCCCGCTCGGGCTCCCGGCCGCGCATCGGCGTTCCCAGCGTCTCCGGAATCGCAGGTCACCTCGAGATCACCTCGCGGCACGCGGCCGCTCTCCCATGAACCGGTTCCTGCGCCCCGGACCATCCGGAAAAACCCATTTAGATGGATGAATACCCAGATCAATGGTCTTTTTGCCGGAACAGGACCGGGCCGTCAGCGCTCGATGAGCGTGACCTCCAGGGAGTAGCGCGAGGCGCGGTAGACGTGGGAGCCGTGCTCCACCGCCCGGCCCTGGTCGTCGTAGGTGGTGCGCAGCATCGTCAGCAGCGGGGCGCCGCGCCGCTCGTCCAGCAGCCTGGCCTCGGCCGCGGTGGCCGCCCGCGCCCCCATCCGCTGGTCGGCAACGCGCATCCGCACCCCCGCCGCGCGCAGCAGCTCGTACAGGCCGCGCTCGGCGAGCCGCTCGGCGGTCAGCGGGGCGACCCCGGCGGGCAGCCAGTTGCGCAACAGCGCCAGCGGCGCCCCGGCGGCGTAACGGATGCGCTCCAGGCGCAGCACCTCGGCGCCGGCCGGGAGGCCGAGGGCCGCGGCGACGTCCGCGCCGGCCGGGACCGCCTCCAGGGCCAGGACCCGGGTGGCGGGCTCCTGACCGGCCTGGCGCAGGTCGTCGTAGAGGCCGGTGAGCTCCACCGTACGGTTGACCCGGCCGTGCACGACCTGGGTGCCCACGCCGCGCTTGCGCACCAGCAGGCCCTTGTCCACGAGGTACTGGATCGCCTGGCGGACCGTCGGCCGCGACAGGCCCAGGCGGCCGGCGAGGACGATCTCGTTGTCCAGGCGCGTCCCCGGCGCCAGGTCGCCGCGCCCGATGGCGTCGGAGATCTGCTGGGCGACCTGGAAGTACAGCGGGACCGGGCTGGATCGGTCCAGCTCGATGCCGAGCTCGGCGCTCATGCCGCCCTCCCGTGGACGTCTTCCTGATCGGGGTGGTGGACATCAGGATGTCATGACCAATTCCGCCTCCGGGGCCTCGGGGGAGTCCGTGCGGAGTGAAAGCGGCATATCAGGGAAAATGGGATGACCACCGCGGGTGCCGAAGGCCGGCGCGGCCCGCAGACGCCGCTGGAGGATTCGATGGACCTGAGCACCTCGCGCGAACTGTGCGACGTCGCGGCGGAGGCCGCCCGCGCGGTCGGCGAGCGGCTCCGCAAGGCGTTCCGGTCCCGGCCCGAGGTCGAGACCAAGCGCGACTTCCACGACCCGGTGACCGAGCACGACCGCGCCGCCGAGGAGACCATCCGGGAGGTCATCTCCCGGCGTTTCCCGGACAGCACGATCATCGGGGAGGAGGGCGGCACCACCGGGTCGGGCGAGCTGCGCTGGTACGTCGACCCGATCGACGGGACGGCCAACTTCGCCGCCGGGCTGCCGTTCTTCTGCGTGTCGGTGGCGGCCGCCGTGGGGGAGGAGCCGGTGGCGGGGGTGATCTACGACCCGGTGCGCGACGACGAGTTCCGCGCCGACCTGGGCGGCGCCTGGTGCAACGGCGTACGGCTGCGCAGCCGGGGCGCGGCGGGGGATCGGGAGGCGATGCTGCTGAGCGGCTTCCCCACCGCCGGTGACGTGGCCGCCGACCGCCAGGGGTCGCTGGAGGCGTTCGGCCGGATGCTGGAGGCGTTCGCCTCGGTGCGCCGGCCGGGCAGCGCCGCGCTGAACCTCGCGCACGTCGCCGCGGGCTGGGCGGACGTGGCCTACGGCTCGGGGGTCAAGCCGTGGGACGTCGCGGCGGGGGTGCTGCTGATCCGGCAGG
Organism: Streptosporangium sp. NPDC053982; assembly: GCF_055585205.1. NCBI lineage: Bacteria > Bacillati > Actinomycetota > Actinomycetes > Streptosporangiales > Streptosporangiaceae > Streptosporangium > Streptosporangium sp. NPDC053982. The sequence goes on along the minus strand of NZ_JBVJKQ010000005.1, from coordinate 352,585 downwards.
CCGGCGGCGTCTACCTGCCGCTGGGGGAGTCCCTGTTCGCCCCCGGCGGCTACCTCGCCCACGTCGGCGGGTTCGACCTGGCCGGCTCGGTCATGGCCGAGGTGTGCCGCCCCGCGCCGACGGCGTAGGCCCGGCGCGGGAACGGCCGTCCCCCTTTCCGGGGACCCCTCCCGGGACCGGGCCTCTCCCGGAGCCCGGTGACGGTCAGGGAGTTCGGGGGCGGCGCAGGAACGGCCGTTCCCTGGAGGCGGCCACCGCCGCGAAGCCGTGGCGGAGCATGGCCGACTCGTACTCGGCGACGGCCGTCTCCAGCGGCACGCCGTGCCGGGCGGTGAAGACCAGCGCGTGGCGCAGGAGCCCGGCGTCGCGTAGCGCGACGTTGGCGCCCTCGCCCCGGCCGGGGGACATGGTGTGGATCGCGTCGCCCAGCAGGGTCACGCCGGGCACGTGCCACGGCTCGACGGGCCGGGCGGAACGCAGCCGTACCGGGAAGGGCGCCTCGCCCTCCTCGACGAGGCGCCGGACGGCGGCGGGCCGGTCGCGGATCAGGTCCAGGGCGAGCCGGCGCAGGCCGGCCGGGTCCAGGCGCTCCGGCCGGTCCGCGCCGCCGGAGCCGTCCGGCGGGCGCGTGCCGCCGGGCCGCTCTCCCATGGAACCCGCCGAATCCGCCGAACCCGCCGGGCCCGTCGATCCCGCGGAGCCGGTGGAGATCGTCCAGGCGAGGTAGCCGGGGATCTCCGTCAGGCCCGCGGGGAGCGGGCCGCGGGTGCGGCAGGTCGCCACGGTCATTGAGACGCCGTCCGGGCCGGTCAGCGTGGCGAAGGCGTCCACGAGGGCCTCCGGGACCCACCCCGGGACGTCCTCGCCGACGAGGGTCCTGCCGTACAGCAGGGTGCCGAGCTCGTCGAAGGCCGCGCCGGGCGCCACGAACGGGCGGACCGCCGAGCCGGTGCCGTCGGCGCCGACCAGCAGGTCGCCGTCGGCGTGGGTGCCGTCGGCGAAGCGGGCGCGGATCCGGCCGTCGCCCAGCCGTTCCAGGCGCTGGAAGGCCGCGCCGAAGCGTACGGCGCCGTCCAGGCCGGTCAGCAGGATCTCGCGGAGGGTGAGCCGGTTGATCCCGAAGTACGCCGTCTCGTCGAGGCGGGGGAGGGGCTTGCCGAACAGGGGGTTCAGCCGGTGGTCCAGGGCGGTCAGGCGGGTGGCCTGCCGCAGGGAGGCGGCCAGGCACAGGCCGAACAGGTGCTCGGGCAGGCATTCGCGCAGGGCACGGGTGCCGTCCGGTTTGAGGGAGATGCGGTAGCCCTGCCCGGTGGTGCGGGGGGAGTCGTCGCGTTCGAAGACGGTGACGCCGATCCCGGCCGTCGTCAGGCCCTGGGCCAGGCACAGGCCGCCGAGCCCGGCGCCGATGATCAGGACGTGCGGGGGTCTCCTCGGCGGTTCGGGGCGGATGTGGTCCATGCCGGGACGCTAACAGATAGCTGTCATGACAGTAAATGGCTGGACAGTTACCAGTAGCATGTCGGCATGGATCCCCGGCATCTGCGGCTCGTCCTCGGTGGCGGCTCGCTGGTCAACCAGGTGGGCCGCGAGTTGCGCGCGGCCGTCGAGGCCCGGCTCGCGCCGTTCGGTGTGACCGCCCAGCAGGCGGCGCTCCTGCTGCACGCGGCCCGGGGGGAGGCGGGTCCGGGCCGGCTCGCCGCCGAACTGGGCACCGACACCGCCGGGATGACGAGGCTGCTGGACCGGCTGGAGGCCAAGGGCCTCGTCCGGCGGCGGCGCAGCCCGGAGGACCGCCGGGCGGTCGTCGTCGAGGTGACGGCGGAGGGGCGTGAACTCGTCCCGGCGCTCGCCCCGGTCTTCGGCCGGGTCGCCCGCCGTCTGCTCGACGGGTTCTCGGCGGATGAGGTCGAGCAGCTCACCGGTCTGCTGGGCCGGATGCTGGCCAACCTGGACGCCGGATCTCCGGGCGGCGACGGGAATCCACCGGAGACCCTTTATTAATCTACATTGTAAAGGCGACTAGTCTGATCCGATGACCCAGCCGTACCTGACCGTGGAAGACCTCGCCGAGCACGAGACGGAGGTCAAGCGATCGCGGTTCCTGTGCGCGGTCGCCCCAGCGGGTTCGGAGGAGGCGGCGCGGGAGTTCGTCGCCGGGCGCAGGCGCTCCCACGGCGACGCCACCCACAACTGCTCGGCCTACGTGATCGGCGGGGACCGGGGGATCCAGAGGGCCGACGACGACGGCGAGCCCGGCGGCACCGCCGGCACGCCCATGCTGGAGACGCTGCTGCGCCGGGGGTTGTCGGACGTGGTGGCGGTGGTGACGCGGTACTTCGGCGGGGTGAAGCTGGGTGCGGGCGGTCTGGTGCGGGCCTACGGCTCGTCGGTGGGCAAGGCGCTCGATCGGGCCCGTCTGGTGGAGATGGTCCCGGCGCGGCTGGTGGCGGTGAGTGTGGACCATGTGCGGGCCGGGCGGCTGGAGAGCGATCTGCGGGGCTCGCCGTACGAGGTGCGGGAGGTGGGGTACGGGGCGGGGGTCCGGTTCACGGTCGCGGTGCGGGAGGCGGACCTGCCGGTGTTCGGTGACTGGGTGGCCACGCTGACGGCGGGCCGGGCGGAGGTCGAGGAGGGGGAGGCGGTCCATCTGCGGGCCGGGTGACGCGCGGGTGGCGGGGACGCGGTGGCGCGGTGAGCGGGCCCGGCGCTGCATCCGTGTGGCCAGGCGTTCGCGAGGGTGAGGTCGAGATCCGGCCGGTGGTGTCCGAGCCCGCCGGGTGCGCTGTTCCGGGTCCGGGACGTGGGGACCGCCCGCGGAGCGGATCGCGCACCGATCAGGTTTCCGCGCCGCGCCCGTCTGTACGTGTGAGATCGACTCACGAGAGGCTGCACGATGCGGAAACTGATTTTCGCCATGAACGTCACCCTCGACGGCTACATCGCCGCGCCCGGCGACTCGCTGAAGATGGGACGACGGTGACGGGTCCGATCACAGCGTCGAGGGCAGGCCCAGCCATGGTTTGCCGGTGGCGTCGAATCCGGTGAGCTCGGCGATCCTCCCGTCGACGATGTGCAGGACCGCGATGTTCAGCAGGCGGTGTTCCGGGCCGCCGGGGGTGCGGAGGTACAGCGCGGCGGCGGGCATGCGGTTGACCGTCGTGGCGATGCAGCGCCAGTCGTCGTGGCCGCGCTGGAAGAGCCCGCCGGAGATCCAGCCGTCCACCGCGTCCTCAGCCGTGAGGATCAAGGTGCCCGGCTCGGGCAGCATCGCGAAGCGCAGGTCGTCGCGCAGCAGGGCCATCAGGCCGTTGAGGTCGTTGCGCTCATGGGCGTCCATGTACGACCTCACCACGCCGCGCTCGTCATCCGACAGCTCGTGCGTGGCGGGGCTCCGCCAGTCGAGGCGGCGGCCGGGCAACCGCTCGCGCATCGTCACGCGCGCCCGCTGCAGCGCGCTGGTCACCGATGCGACGGTCAGATCGAGGGCGTCGGCGGCCTTCGACGCAGGCCAGCCGAGGACGTCGCGCAGGACGAACACCGCCCGCTGCCGCGGTGGCAGGTGCTGGACGGCGGCGATGAACGCCAGCTCGATCGTCTCCCGCGCCACCACCGATTCCTGCGGGTCCTCCGGGAGCATCCGGTCCGGGTAGGGCTGCAGGTGGCGCACTTCCGAGTCCGCGTCCGGAAGCTCGGCGGGCACGGGTGTGCGGTCGTTGCGTTTGTCCAGGAAGTCGAGGCAGGCGTTCGTCGCGATCCGGTACAGCCAGGTCCGCAGCGCGGCGTGGCCCTTGAAAGACTCCCGTTTGTTCCACGCCCGCAGGAACGTCTCCTGCGTCAGGTCCTGGGCGTCCTCATAGTTGGCGAGCATCCGGTAACAGTGCACCTGCAGCTCACGCCGGTGGCGCTCGGTGATGAGCGCGAACCGTGCCGCGTCGTTCGAGCGGGCCGCCGCGATGAACGCGGCCTCGTCGCCTGGCAGTCTGGTGTGGGTCATGGTGGTCGATCCTTCCGTGGGTGGCGAGGGGCCACCAGAACTGACGACGTGGCGGGGGATTTCTGAGCGGTGAGAACGAGGCCCTCACCGCCGGATTCGCGGGCTTGTTCCTCACCGGGCGGATCCAGCCGGCCGACGGCCTGGGCGTCGACCGGCTCGGCCACCTGGAAGATGTGGGATGGATCACAGGGTTCGCCGGAACTTTTCCGGTGGAGGTGCGGCCGGGCCGGTCGGCGCGGGGCTGTGGTTTTCCGCAGCCTCCGGGTGCGGCCGGGCCGCGGTGGGCGGGTGGGTCTCCGCATTCTCGCGGGTGCGCGGGGCTTCGTAGGGTTCGGGTCATGAGCACCTCAACGACTGTCGATGGAGTCGCCGGCTGGGCGATCGGCCTGATGGAGACCCTGGGAGCCCCGGGGGCGGGGCTGGCGATCGCGCTGGAGAACCTGTTCCCGCCGTTGCCGAGCGAGGTGATCCTGCCGTTGGCGGGGTTCACCGCGAGCAAGGGGGACATGTCGCTGTTCGAGGCGATCTTCTGGACCACGTTGGGGTCGGTGGTCGGGGCGGTGGCGTTGTACGGGGTCGGGGCGTTGCTGGGGCGGGCGCGGGTGGTGGCCATCGCACGGAGGTTGCCGCTGGTGGACGTGTCCGACATCGAGAAGACGGAGGCGTGGTTCGCCCGGCATGGCCGTAAGACGGTGTTCTTCGGGCGGATGATCCCGATCTTCCGTAGCCTGATCTCCATTCCGGCGGGGGTGGAGCGGATGCCGGTTCCGGTGTTCCTGGTGCTGACGACGCTGGGCAGTCTCATCTGGAACACGGTCTTCGTGATGGCAGGGTATCTGCTGGGGGAGAACTGGGATCTGGTGGAGGGTTACGCCGGGGTTCTGTCCAAGGTGGTGCTGGGCGCGGTGGCGCTGGCCGCGGTGGTGTTCGTCGTGGTCCGGGTGCGGCGCCGGGGCAGGCACCACGCGGAGCGCTGAGGTGGGCGCCGAGGTGGCCGCCGTGGCGGGCGGGGCGGCGGCCGGGTCGCGGCCCGGTCGCTCCGGCGGTCCTCCGGCCGTCGGCGGAAGAGCGGCACGGCGGTGAGTGTGGCGGTGGACGCGGCGGGCGCGGTGGTCCGGGCGGCGCGGGTGCTGGCCGGGATCGCCCTGGGGGTCCCGGCGGCGGTGGTGCAGCTGCTCTTCCTGCTGGTGGCGGGGCCGCTGCTGTGGGTGCCCCGGGCCCGGAAGGGCGTGCTGGCGGTGGCGGTACGGCTGGCCGGGATCGAGGTCTGGCGGCTGGAGCTGCTCGGCGGGGCGGAGGCCGCCGGGGGTGCGGGGGGCCGGTCCGGCGGTCACGACGGGCGGCGGGCGCTGCGTTATCTGGCGTTGCGCTGGCCGGTCGGGGTGCTGGGCGCACTGGTGCTCACGCTGCTGGCCGCGGGGGTCTCCGTGGCGGTGCCGCTGGCCTGGAGCTGGAGCCGGGGTGAGCCGTTCGACGGCATGACGCCCAGTGTCCTTCTGGTGTCGTACGCCTCGGTGGCCGGGGTGGTGCTGCTGTTCCTTGAGGTCACGGGCCTGATGGGGGTGGCGGCGCTGGAGCGGCGGCTGGCGCGTTCGGCGCTGGGACCCAGCCCGACGGAGCGGCTGGAGCGGCGGATCGCCGAGCTGGCCGAGACCCGGTCGGGGATCGTGGCGGCGGTCGACCAGGAGCGGCGCCGTATCGAGCGTGACCTGCACGACGGGGTGCAGCAGCGGCTGGTGGCGCTGGCCATGCTGATCGGCCGTGCCCGGCGGGGCCGATCGCCGGAGATGCTGGAGGAACTGCTGCGCCAGGCGCACCGGGAGGCGCAGGAGGCGCTGGGCGACCTGCGGGAGGTGGCCTGGCGGGTGTATCCGGCGGGCCTGGACTCCCTGGGGCTGCGGGAGGCACTGGACACCGTCGCCGAGCGCGCCGGGGTGCCGGTGGAGGTCCGCTACGGCCTGGACGGGCGGCCGCCCGGCCCGGTGGAGACCGCGGCGTACTTCGTGGTCTGCGAGGCGGTCACCAACGCGGCCAAGCACGCGGCGGCGCGCTCGGTCACCGTGGAGGTCGTCCGGGAGGGGGCGGCGGTCGTCGTGCGGACGAGGGACGACGGGTGCGGCGGCGCGGATCCGGCGGGCGGGGGGCTTTCCGGCCTGGCCCGGCGGGTGGCGGCGCTGGACGGGCGGCTGGAGGTGGTGAGCCCGCCGGGCGGGCCGACGGTGGTGACCGCGAGGCTGCCGTGGGGGTGATCCCTTCCGGGACCCGGCGGCCGTCCCGGAAGGGGCGCTCAGCCTTCCAGGGCGTACTGCATGACGCGTAGTTTGGCCTGGGCTTCGGCGAGTTCGGAGGCGGGGTCGGAGTCGCCCATGATGCCGCAGCCGGCGAACAGCCGGGCCCGGGGTCCCTCGATCTGGGCGCAGCGCAGCGCGATGCCCCATTCGCCGTCGCCGCGGGCGTCGATCCAGCCGACCGGGCCGGCGTATCCGGCGCGGTCCATGCCCTCCAGCTCGCGGATGACGTCGAGCGCGGTGCGGGTGGGGGTGCCGCCGACGGCGGCGGTGGGGTGCATGGCGGCGACCACGTCCAGGACCGAGGCGCCGTCGGCGAGGCGGCCGGTGACCGGGCTGGCCAGGTGCTGGACGTTGGGCAGGACGAGCAGTTCGGGTTCGGTGGGCACGGTGAGCTCCGCGCACAGCGGGGCGAGGGCCTCGCGGACCGATTCCACCGCGCAGGTGTGCTCGTAGCGGTCCTTGTCGGAGGCGAACAGGCCGGCGCCGCGGGCGTCGTCGTCGGCCTGGCTGGTGCCGCGGGAGACGGTGCCGGCCAGCACCAGCGACTCGATGGTCTCGCCGGTGCGGCGGACCAGCAGTTCGGGGGTGGCGCCGACCAGGCCGGCGCAGGAGAAGGTGTAGCACTCGGGGTAGCGGGAGGCCAGGCGTGACAGCAGCAGCCGGACGTCGATGGGCCGTTCGGCGACGGCGGTCAGGTCGCGGGCCAGCACGGCCTTCTCCAGCCGCCCGGATCTGATCTGCCGTACGGCGAGGGCCACGGCGTGCTCCCACTCCGGGGCGGTGAGGCTGCCGTCGCCGTAGCGGATCCGGCCGGGATCGGCGGGCGGGGTGACGAGGTCGAGGTGTTCGTCGCCGACGGTGGTGAGCCAGGCGCGGCCGTCGCGGCGGGCGAGGACGACCCGGGGGACGACGAGGACCGAGCCGTGGGCGTCGGGGTCGAAGGTGAAGGAGCCGAAGGCGACCGGTCCGGAGCCGGGGACGCCGGCTTCGTCGTCGGTGTGGGCCTCTCCGAGGATCGCCGAGAGCCATCGGCGGGCCCAGTCGAAGCGGCCGGGGCCGGGTGGCACGGCCACGCGCGCGGCCTCACCCCAGGCGACCAGCCCCTCTCCGCGCCTGATCCAGGCGTAGGGGGCGGCCTCCGGAAGTCGCGCGAGCAGGTCGCCGGGGTCACCGACGAGGGTGGTTCTCACCACGAGGGGGCGGGTCAGCCCGAGCGCGACACTCACCCGGAACACTCTATGCCGGAAACTGAACGTGTTCGACGACGGCCCCGGTATCGGTGCCTCCGCCACGTTCCGTCAAGAAAGCCATGGTGCCCGGTCAATGAAGGGCGCCGCGCCGTCCTGCGGTGATACATCCCTTGGCAGGGGTGCGACCGTTCGGAGGTGTCATGGCCGGCAGGATTGTGACAGTGCTCACAGGCGTGGTGACGCTGGTGGCCCTCTGCCCGGCGGCGCCGGCGCGGGCGGCCGGGCAGAGGGCCGGGGAGACCCCGGCGGCGGGGTCGCGCCCGGCGGAGTCGCGCGTGGCGGGGCAGGCAGGGGGTGCAGGGGCCGCGCCGGTCGCCGGGTGGCGGCCGGCGGTGATGGCGGCGGTGGGGGATTCGATCAGTTCGGGGTTCAACGCCTGCGGCTGGTATGTGCCGTGTCCGGCGCGGTCCTGGTCGACGGGCGACGACGAGCGGGTGCGCAGTCACTACCTGCGGTTGCTGGGCGATGGCGCCCCGGTCGGCGGGCACGGCGTCAACCTCGCGGTGCCCGGGGCGACCAGCGCCGATCTGGCCCGGCAGATGGCCGGGGCGGTGGCCCGGCGCGCCGACTACGTCACGGTGCTGGTGGGCGCGCAGGACGCGTGCGTGGCCGAGGAGCGGCGGATGACTCCGGTGGAGGTCTACCGCAGGAGGGTGGCCGGGGCGCTGGAGACGTTGCGGGCCGGGCGGCCGGACGCGCGGGTGCTCCTGGTCAGCGTCCCCGACCTCAAGCGGCTGTGGCAGGTGGGCAGGAACAGTGTGGCGGCTCGGGCGTTCTGGGCGGTGGGCCGTATCTGCCAGAGCATGCTGGCCCGGCCGCGCTCGACGGCGCCGGCCGACCGGGAGCGCCGTGAGCGGGTGCGGGACCGGGTCGCCGGTTACAACTCCGCGCTGGCGCAGGTGTGCGCCGCCTACGGCCCGGCCTGCCGGTTCGACGGCGGCGCGCTGTTCGGGTGCCGTTTCACCCGGGACCAGCTGAGCAAGTGGGACTTCTTCCACCCCAGCGCCTCCGGGCAGCGGGTGATCGCCCAGCTGACGTTCCCGCTGGTCGAGGACTGGCTGCGCGAGCCGGCCGGAGAGCAGGCCGCCTGAGCGGGCCCGGCGGGGCCCTTCATGTGAGGACCTTGTCCAGGAACGCCGTGAGCCGGGTCCGGGTGCGGTCGATCTGCTGCTCCAGCGTCAGTGACTCCTGCAGCCGGCCGCCGAGGCCGGGCAGCTTCCTGCCGCGCAGGTACAGCGAGCAGTCCAGGTCGGTGCAGGCGTACAGGCCGACGGAGTTGCTGTCGCGGCCGGCGGGGCCGGCTCTGCGGGCGGTCATCAGGGAGACGCCGGTGCCCGGGTGCATGGTCAGGCACAGGGAGCACATGCCGCGGTGCGCGCCGCCGCGCTGCCGGGCCGCCAGTCGCAGGGCCACGCCGACGACCTCGCCGCCGTGTTCGGCGACGAGGTAGCCGCGTTCGGGGGCCGAGGGGTCGAGCCATCCCAGGAAGTCCAGGTCGTCCCAGGGGCGTTCGGACAGGTCCCGCGGGAGCGTCAGCCGTTTGGTCTCCCCCTTGGAACAGTTGACGAACGAGCCGCGGATCTCCTGTTCGGTTACTGCTTTCATGCCGCGGAACGCTACCTTGCCTAAATGTTGTAGGCAAAGGATTAATTTCCCTAGGAAAGGCGGGGTGCCGGATCCCCGGCTCCACCGGCCCCGTCGGCCCTCCGCGTCGGCCCTCCGGACCCCGCCGGCCCCGCGCCCGTTTTCCGGCCATGCCCGGCCTTCCGGACCCCGTCTCCTGTCCGGCCCCGCCGGGCTGTCAGCCGTGCCGGGCTGTCAGCCGCGCGGCTCGCCGAGTCCGGCGAGGGCCGCCGCGGTGGCCGCGGGCGCGGAGAACATCGGCCAGTGGCCGGTGGGCACCGCCGCGAAGCTCCACTCGGGCCCGGCGAGGGCGGCGAAGTAGGGGTGACCGGCCTCGATCATCGCGCGGACCTGCTCCAGGGGGTAGGAGCAGGTGATGAGCGTCTTGGGCAGCCGGTCGGCGCCGCCGCCGAGCTTCAGCGGCCGGGTGAGCGTGCCGTACGGCTGAGCGGTGGCGCCGGCGGTGAAGCGGGCGCGTTCGGCGGCTCCCATCCCCTCCAGGCTGACGCCGGAGCGCTCGAAGTGCTCCCAGGAGGGCGGCGGGTAGGCGGTTCCGCCGCAGGCGGCGGCGCTGCGTTCGATGTACTCCCGCTGGGCCGGGTCGCAGAGGTCGAGCTGGGTCAGGCCGTCGGCCACCGGGCCGCTGTCGAGGTAGACGACGCGGGCGATGCGCTCGGGGATCCGGTCGGCCGCGCCGGTGACGGGGGCGCCGGCGCCGCTGTGGGCCACCAGGATCACCTCCCGCAGACCGGCGTGGACGATCGTCTGGACGATGTCGTCGATGTGGGTCTCCAGGTCCACTCCGGGACCGGCCAGGTGGGAGCGGTCGCCCAGGCCGGTCAGGGTGAGGGGGTGGACGTCGTGCCCGGCCGCGCGCAGCGGCCCGGCGACCTCCTCCCAGGCCCACGCGCCGAGCCAGAAGCCGGGTACCAGGACGTATGTGCTCATCGTTTTCTCCTTAGCCGGGGCGTTCTCCGGAACGGCTCCACCGTAGGATCGAATCCGGACAGAACCGGTCCTGATTCGCGGGGAGTTTCCATGACCGTCACCCGGGTGCTCGCCCTGCTGGAGCTGCTGCAGGCCGCCCCCGGCCTGACCGGGCCCGAGCTCGCCGCGCGGCTGGGGGTGGAGGAGCGCACGGTGCGCCGCTACGCGGTGCGGCTGTCGGAGCTGGGGGTGCCGGTCCAGGCCGAGCGGGGCCGCTACGGCGGTTACCGCCTGCTGCCCGGATACCGGCTGCCGCCGCTGATGTTCACCGACGACGAGGCCGCCGCCGTGGTGCTGGGGCTGCTGGCCGGGCGGCGGACCGGGCTGGCGGTGGGGGAGGCCGCGACGGAGAGCGCGCTCGCCAAGATCCAGCGGGTGCTGCCGCGGGCGCTGCGCGAACGTGTCGAGGCGGTCCAGGCCACGCTCGGCCACACCCGGGACGCCGCTCCGGCCGCCGCCCACCCGAAGGCCGGTCCGCTGCTGGCGCTGGCCGAGGCGGCCCGGCACGGGCGGACGGTACGGCTGGCCTACCGCTCCTGGCGGCGGGAGTCCTCCGAACGCGACCTCGACCCCTACGGGCTGGTCTTTCACTCCGGCCGCTGGTACGTCACCGGGCTGGACCACGCCAGCGGGCAGGTGCGCACCTTCCGGGTGGACCGGGTGGGACGCGTGGAGCCGGCCGCGCCGGTCTCCGGGTCCGGGGAGCCGGCCGGGCGGCCGGGGCGGGGGGAGCCGGCAGGGAGATCCTTCGAGGTGCCCGACGGGTTCGACCCGGTCGCGCACGTGGTCGCCTCGCTGGCGGCCGTGCCGTACCGGCATGAGGTGGAGGTGCTGCTGGAGATGCCGCTCGCGGAGGCGCGCGAGCGGGTGCCGGCGTCGGTGGCGACGCTGACACCGGCGCCGCGGGGCGTCCTGCTGCGCACCCGGGCCGAGCGGCTGGACGGCATGGCGCTGATGCTGGCCGGGCTGGGCCGGCCGTTCACCGTCGTCACCCCCGACGGGCTGCGCGAGGAGGTCCGGGCCCTGGCGGGGCGGCTGGCCCGCTGCGCCGACGCCGTGCCCGGCCCCGGGGACCGTCCGCCGGTGTAAAGAACCCGTAAATCAACAGCCCCGGGAATGGATAACGATCATCATGATTGGGCAGGAAACTCGCACACGCCTTGCGTTCCGGGGAGGTGCGGCATGGCCTGGTCGCAGGAGGAGGAGCGGATTCTGCTGCGGATCGAGCGCCACCTCGTCGATGAGGACCCGAAGCTGGCGGCTCGGCTGGAGTCGTTCGACAGGCGTGTGCGGCGCCACGAGGAGGGCCGCCGCAGGCGTGAGCGGCGGCGCGAGCGCCCGTCGCGGCGGCCGCGCCGCTCGACGGTCGTCCTCATGACGAGCTGGCTGCTGATCGCGACGCTGATCGCCACGCTGCTCATCCTCGTCCTGCGTCACGAGGCGGCCGCGCTGCCGCTCTGACCGTTCCCTGCGCCGTCCGGCCGCTCCCCGTCCGGGAGGGTTCTCCTTCCATCCGGCGGGGGCCGTCCCGCGGGACGGTCAGGCGAACGGGCGGGCCATCTGGTCCAGCGCCCTGCCCATCAGCTCGCGCAGCGTCCGGCTCTCCTGCTCGGCGCACCACCACTGCATGGCGATGCGCAGCGCGGTCAGGAACGCGGCGGTGACCACCTCGGGGCCGACGCCGTCCGGCCGCGCCCGTGCCGACACCGCCCGGCTCAGCTCGCTCTCCAGCCTGACCCTGCCGGCCAGCTGCCTGGCCAGCAGAGAGGGGTGGCGCATGGCCAGGCGGGTGCGCAGGTGCAGCTCCCGGTCGGAGCGGCCGTCCTCACCGGTCTCGTCGTGGAGCCGCTCCAGTGCGCCGCGCAGCGCCTGCCAGGCGGAGTCGGTGGCCGGCTGTTCGCGGACGCGCCGCACCAGCGTGCCCAGGCGCTGCTCGTCGCCGTACAGCAGCGCGTCCTCCTTGCCGTCGAAGTAGTTGGAGAACGTCCGGCGGGAGATGCCGGCGGCGTCGGCGATGGCCTCGACGGTGACGTTGTCCAGGCCGTGCTCGACGGTGAGCCGCAGCGCGGCCTCGTGCACCGCCTGGCGGGTCTCGGCCTTCTTGCGCTCACGCAACCCCGGTGTGCTGTCCATGATGCGGAAGAGCTTACCCAATGGGAATAAGTGCCCAATGCGCAAAGTTTCCCATTGGGCATGTATGGTGTCCGGGTTGCATCCCCTCATCCCCTGATCGGAGGTTGCGCGTGAGCGCACAGCCGGCGGCGCCGCCCGCGGCGGAGCCGATGACCCACCGCCAAGTCCTGGAGGCCCTCAGCGGCCTGCTGCTCGTCCTGTTCGTCGCCATGATCAGCGGCACCATCGTCTCGGTGGCGCTGCCGCAGATCATCGGCGCGCTGGAGGGCAGCCAGTCGCAGTACACCTGGGTCGTCACCGCCTCCCTGCTGGCCTCGACCGCCTCCACCCCCGTCTGGGGCAAGCTCGCCGACCTGTTCGACAAGAAACTGCTGCTGCAGATCTCCATCGTGATCTTCATGGTGAGCTCGCTGGCCTGCGGTCTCGCCCAGAACACCGGGCAGCTCATCGCCTTCCGCGCGGTGCAGGGCCTGGGCATGGGCGCCCTGCAGATCCTGGCGCAGGTCGTCATCGCCGCGATGATCTCCCCCAAGGAGCGCGGCCGCTACAACGGCTACCTCGGGGCGGTCATGGCCGTGGCCACGGTCGGCGGCCCCCTGCTCGGCGGCGTCATCGCCGACACCTCCTGGCTCGGCTGGCGCTGGTGCTTCTTCATCGCCGTGCCGTTCACCGTCGCGGCGTTCGCGCTGCTGGCCAAGACCCTGCACCTGCCGACCGTGCGCCGTACGGACGTCAGCATCGACTACTGGGGCGCCACCCTCATCGCCGCCGGCGTCAGCGTCCTGCTCATCTGGGTCACCTTCGTCGGCAACTCCTTCGACTGGCTGTCGTGGCAGACCGCGGCCATGGCCGGCGGCGGCGTGCTGGTGCTGGCGGTGGCGACCTGGGTGGAGGCGAAGGTCCGCGAGCCGGTCGTGCCGCTGCACGTCCTGCGGCGCGCCACCCCGGCGCTGGCCATCCTGGCCAGCCTCGCGGTCGGCATGGCCATGTTCGGCGGCTCGGTCTTCCTCGGCCAGTACTTCCAGATCGGCCGCGGCTACGGTCCCACCGCCGCCGGCCTGCTGACCATCCCCATGATGCTCGGCGTGCTGCTGTCGTCGACCATCAGCGGCCGCATGGTCTCGGCCAGCGGCCGCACGAAGCCCTACATCCTCATCGGCCTCGTCGTCCTGCTGGCGGGCTTCTCCGGCCTGGCCACCATCGACCACCGGACCGCGATGCCGCTGATCTCGGCGTACATGCTCGCCGTCGGCGTCGGCGTCGGCATGTCCATGCAGAATCTCGTGCTGGTCGTGCAGAACACCGTCCCGCTGCGGGAGATCGGCGCCGCCAGCGGCGCGATCACCTTCTTCCGCTCCCTCGGCGGCACCGTCGGCGTCTCGGTGCTGGGCGCCGTGCTGGCCGGCCGCGTCGCCACCGGCATCACCGAGGGGCTGGCCGAGGCCGGCGTCCCGGTCGGCGCCGCCTCGGCGGCCGGCGGCAGCCTCAACATCGCCGCCCTGCCCGAGCCGGTCAGGACGATCGTGCGGGCCGCCTACGGCGACGCCACCGGCCACATCTTCCTGATCTCGGCGGGCATCGCCGCAGTCGGCCTCGTCGCCGCGGCGTTCCTGCGGCCCGCCCGGCTGCGCGACAGCCTCGACCTGCCCGCGCAGGCCGGGGAGGCGGCCGGGGCGGCCGGGAGGAAGGTCACAGCCTCCTGACCCGCCCGGCCTGTCCGGCCGGGGCCGGAAAGGGCCGCGCCCCTCGCACCGCCCGGGGGAGCGCGGCCCTTCTCCGCGCACCCGGCCGCTACGGCCTCACCGTCTCCACCCCGGTCGCCGCGGTCCTGCGCACGCCGCGTGATCCGGACACCGCGGAATCGGACGGGAGCGACGGCGGGAGCGGGCAGGGGTAACGCGCCGGGCACGCGCGTCCTTCGGCTCAGCTCGCGCGCGGGGCCCCGTGGCGCAGGCCGTCGAGGAGGAGGGCGGTGACCTGCCGGGCCTCGTCGAGCCATCCCTCGGACACGCGCATGGCGCAGATGCCGCCCAGGGCTCGCAGCAGAGTGGGGCCGGTGACGTCGCCGCGGACGGTGCCGGCCGTGCTGCCGGCGTCGAGCAGCCGGGTGAGGGCGTTCGCCATGCGGGTGCGGGCGTCGTCGAAGACCGGTGAGTCCGTCGCCATGATGCTCTCCAGCGCGACGGACATCCCTTTGCCCACGGCCGCGTGGTCCACGAGCAGCAGCAGGAAGCGCCGCAGGGCCTCTTCCGGGGCGTGGCGGGTCAGCAGGTCGGCGGGCGCGGCGCACAGGTCGTCGACCTCCTTGCGGTAGACCTCCTCGATCAGCGCCTCGCGGGTCTCGAAGTGCCGGTAGAGCGTGCCCACGGCGACGCCGGCGCTGCGGGCGATGTCCTCCACGTGCGCGTCGGTGTCGCCGCCGAGGAACGCCTGGCGGGCCGCGGACAGCAGTGCCTCGCGGTTGCGGCGCGCGTCGGCGCGCAGCGGGCGTGATGACGGCAAGGAACCTCCATAAGGTGAGTCCGGTTCCGTTTGCATGTATCGTTTCCGGAGTCAGGTTCATCTTACGGAAGGAATGTCCGATGCCGAATACCGATGACGGCCTGATGGGCCTGCGGGTCCTGGTCACCGGCGGCAGCCGGGGACTGGGCGCGGCGACCGCGCGCCGGTTCGTCGCCGCGGGCGCGACCGTGCTGACGGCCTCCCGCAGCCGGCCCGAGGAGGACACCGGCGCCACCTTCATACCGGCGGACCTCTCCACGCCGGAGGGGGTGGCCGGACTCGGCCGCCGCGTCATTGACCACATGGGAGGCGTGGACGTCCTCGTGAACAACGCCGGCGCGGCGAGCCCCCCGACGCCGACCCTGAGCCGGTCGGACGAATCCTGGCAGGCGGACCTGGGGATGAACCTCCTGAGCGCCGTGCGCCTGGACCGGGTCCTGGTGCCGGGGATGGTCGAGCGGGGCTCCGGCGTCGTCGTGCACGTCTCCTCGATCGCCAGCCGGCTGCCCCAGCGCACGGAAGCCTCCTACGCCGCCGCCAAGGCAGCGCTGAACGCCTACAGCCGCGAACTGGCCACCGAGGTCGGCGAGCACGGGGTGCGCGTGGTCTGCGTGCTGCCCGGCTTCGTCGTCACCGACGGCGCCACCGCCCACCTGCGGCACATGGCCGAGCAGCAGGGCGTGACCACGGACGAGATCACGCGCCAGATCGTGGACCACCTGAAAGTCCCCATGGGCCGCCCCGGAGACCCCGAGGACGTCGCCGAGATGATCGCCTTCCTCGCCTCCAGTCGCGCGAAGTGGCTAACCGGAGCCCAGTTCCGCGTCGACGGCGGCATCCTCCCCACCGTCTGAGCACCGACCAGCACCAGGAACAGGACCGTCACCATGTCCATCACCCTGAGTTCCGTGATCATCGACGCCGCTGAGATCGAGACGGAGGGAGCCTTCTGGCACCGGCTGCTCGGTGGCTCGATCCATCGCACGCCCACCCATCACTTCATCCAGGCTCCCGGCCTCCCGGTCATCGTCGTCCAGTCCGCCCCCGAACACGTCGCCCCGAGCTGGCCGGACGGCACCTCCCAGCAGATGCACCTCGATTTCGGCGTCGGGAATCTCGCGGCCGCCGACCGCGTGGCCACCGGCGCCGGCGCCACCCGGCTGCGGCCCAGCGGGGACATCACCCCGGAAACCCGCACCGGCAGCCGCGTCTACGCCAGCCCGGCCGGACATCCCTTCTGCCTGCGCGCGGCCTGAGGCCGCCACTTCTCACCGTGCGCGGGGCCGGGATCGACGTGGCCGCCGGCTCCGGCGGGACCGGGGTCGGGGAACCCAGGAGCAGCCGTTGGCGCTGAGAATGATCTTGGGTGAAGTGTGACGTCCAGCTTCGGTGCGTGATCGCTCTACCTGGAGGTCTCTGGCCCGTGGATGATGCGGTGGATGGTGGAGCGGCCGACGCTGTACTCGGTGGCAAGGTCGGCCAGGGACACCTCGCCCTCGGCGTAGCGCCGGCGGATGGAGCGCCGGGCGGGTTCAGGCAGTTTGGGTTGCTTGCCCTTGAGCTTGCCGTTCTTCTTGGCCAGGGCCATGCCCTCGCGGGTACGCAGGTGCCCGAGGCTGGCTTCGAACTCGGCGACCATGGCGAGGGTTTGCAGGAACAGCCGGCCGAACGGGTCGTTCCAGCCGTAGACGGAGGCGCCCAGTCCGAACAGGACGCCACGGCCGGACAGGCCGGTCAGGGTCTCGTTGACCTCGGCCATGTTGCGGGCGAACCGGTCGAACTTGGTGACGGTGAAGACCGTCCCGTCCCAGACGGCGGCGAGGGCCTGGTCGAGGCCGGCGCGGTTGCGTCGGGTGGTTCCGGAGAAGCCGCGGTCGATGTAGATGCGATCCTCGGGGACGCCGAGGGCCAGGAGCTGCTCGGTCTGGATGATGACGTCTTGTTCGTCGGTGGAGCAGCGGGCGTAGCCGACGCGGGTTCCGTTCACGTGCCCAAGTGTTCCGGATAGGGGGCCTTCACCGGAGCAGTGTGTGGAACACCTATACGGAACACCTCGACCTGGGTGTCTGTCTCGGCTGGTGGGTGTTCCGGTTGAGGATCCTCTTACGGAACGTCAATTCATCCCGGCCACGTTCTGGATCTCCCTTGTGCGCGGCTGTGGTGGCACTCACCCCACATACCTCGGGCGCGGCCCCGACCCGTAGCGAAGCGGCGGGCGGCCATGTACGTGATAGCTGTCCTTCCACGTACATGGCCGCCCATAAGTGTCCGGTCAGGCGTCGCGGTGGTTGATCGCCAGGGTTGCCAGCAGGAGGGACACCACGACGTAACCCACCAGGATGACGGCGGCCGTTGAGGGATCGAAGGCTCCTGCGTCGGGTACGGTGGCCAGTTGCCTGGCCAGCGACGGAATCGTCAAGGAGCTGATCCAGTCGTTCCACGGAGCCGGGAGGAAGCGCTCGAGCACGGTCGGGGACAGCGGGAGGACGACCAGCACGATGAGCGCTCCCGGTGTCGACCGCAGGACCGTGGCCAGGCCCAGCCCCATCACTCCGGCGACGGCGGAGCCGGCGCCGGTAGTCAGAACCTCGGCCAGGGCCGCATGTTCGGCGAACGAGGCACCGATCGGACGCCCGGCCACCACGGCCTGTGCGGTGAAGTAGGTGGCGAACGCCAGCACCTGGCCCGCGACAGCGGCCACGGCGGCCACCACAACGGCCTTGGCCACAAGGAGCGTCCACCGGCTCCGGATCGTGGTCAGCGTGAGTCTGATCATGCCGGTGGCGTACTCGCCGGAGATGGTGAACACGCCCAGCATGCCGAACAGCACAGGCGGAATGTCGGCGCTGAGGCTGATACCCGTGCCGACAGGATCGCCGCCGGGGCCGTTGGTGTCGAAGTTGCGCGAGATCGAGTAGGCGGCGAAGCCGGTGAGCGCAAGGGCCGAGAGCGTGGAGGCCAGGACGTAGTAGGTGGCTCGGAGCGAGCGTAGCTTGAGCCATTCCGATGCGACGACGTTGATCATTGGGTGATCTCCATGAAGGCTTCCTCTAGTGATGTCCGGCGCGACACCAACTCGTGAACGGCGCAGCCGTTCGCCAGGGCGATGTCGCCGATGGCGGCTGCGGTCAGGCCGGTCACCAGCAATTCCTCTCCGGCCCGGGCGTCCCGCACGGGGCGCGTATCGACTCCAGCCGCTGCGGGCCGGCCAGGCACCGGCTCCTCATCGGTGTCGGTGTCCTGAGCGGGGTGTATGGTTGCGCCGGCCGCTTCGAGTGCCCTGGACAGGCGGGCCGCGTGGGGGGATCGGACCAGTACGCCGCTCTGGAAACGGGCCAGCAGGTCCGCCGTTGAGGTGTCCTCGATCAGCCGGCCCTGGCCGATGATGATGAGCCGGTCGGCGGTAAGGGACATCTCGGTCATGAGGTGGCTCGACAGCAGGACGGTGCGCCCCTCGGCGGCCAGGGATCTGAGCAGTGTCCTGAGCCAGCGAATGCCGTCGGGGTCGAGACCGTTGACCGGCTCGTCGAGAATGAGCACGCCCGGGTCACCGAGCAACGCCGCCGCAATACCAAGGCGCTGGCGCATCCCCTGAGAGAACCCGGCGATCCGCTTGCGCGCCGCCCCGGCCAGGCCGACCTCCTCCAGCACCTCCACGACCCTGCGGCGCCCGATCCCGCCGGCATGCGCCAGCGCCTGGAGGTGAGCGAACGCGCTGCGCCCGCCCTGCACCTCGGCCGTGTCGAGCATGGCGCCGACCTCGCGCATGGGGTCGCGCAGGTCGTGTTTGCGGACGCCGTTGATCAACGCCTTGCCCGAGGTGGGCGTGTGGAGGCCGAGGATCATGCGCATGGTGGTGGACTTGCCGGCGCCGTTGTGCCCGAGGAAGCCGGTGACCTGTCCGGGTTTGACGTCGAACGTGAGCCCGGACACCGCGCGGGTGGAGCCGTACAGCTTCGTCAGGTCTGTGACCTCGATCATTTGCCCACCTTCTGAATCCGCTCGGCCGGGCAACGCGTGCCCGGCGCGGGCAGCCCCCCCGTGGTCAGGTAAGCATTGACGTGCCGCCGCAGGCAGATGTTGGCTGCCCACGACGCGTGGCCGTCGCCGTGCCACAGGACGCGCGCGGACGGGATCTGCTCGGCCACGTGCGCCTGCCCGCGATAGTTGGTGTTGTTGTCGAGCTCCCCGATCGCGAAGAGGATCGGCGGGGCGTCCTTCACACGCAACGGGTGCGGCGCCCAGGACGCGCCCCCGCTGCGGCCCCAGCACCGCCCGAGCTCGAAGCGTCCCTCCAGCCAGCCGAACCTCGGCGCGATCTCATGGAGTCTGGCCTCGATGCCCTGGAACTCTTCGTACGTCGGCGGCTTCGGCATGAAGTCGTTGCACAAGGAGTCTTGGCTCACGGACGTGCCGCCCTCATCCGGGAGCAGTTCCCCCTCCAGGAAGCCGCCGGCGTCGCTGTCGAGGGCCTTGCGGATGGCAGTGGCGAGCTGGGGCCAGAGCGCCGGATTCATGCCTTTGACCGCGCCGGCGTACAGCTGCCCCTCGGTTACCGTCCGTCCGGCCGACGCCGGCAGTGGCGCGCGCTGCACCCTGGCGACGAGCTCGTCCCATGCCTTGCCCGCGTCCCTGCCGTGCAGGGCGCAGTCGGTGCGGCGGGCGCACCAGTCGCGGAAGCGAGTGAGATGGCGCTCCTGCGTGAGCGCGTAGTTGCGGATCCAGGGCTCGAAGTCCTGCTGGGTGTGATCGGCGGTGCCGTCGAAGTACATCCGGCCGACCCGCTGCGGGAACAGCTCCAGGTAGGCTTGGGCGTAGACGGTCCCGTAGGAGTTGCCCGCGTAGATGACCTTGTCCTGGCCGAGTGCGGCGCGCAGGGCGTCGATGTCGTGCGCCACGTTCCATGCCGTTATCCCGCGCCAGGCCGATTTGGCCATTTTGCGGCAACTTGCCTGGTGGGCCGCGTTCTTTGCGGCGTGGGCGTCCCAGTCCTGCTTCGTCCTGGCCAGGAGCAGTCCGAAGATGGAGGCCCCGGGCTCCGCGCAGCTCACTCTCTTGCCGCCCGCGGGCTCCGACATCCCGCGCGGATCGATGGCGATGACGTCGAAGCTCCTCTGCAACTCATCAAGCAGGTTCGGCAGCTCCGCCGGAGCATCGGGCTGGCTTTTCCGCCTGAGCATCGACGTGCTGGTGCCGGGCCCTCCGAAGTTGACGATCAGCGGCCCGATGCTCTTGCCCGTCGCGGGCAGTTTGGCCACGTGCACCGAGGTTCTGGGCCCGCCAGGATCGGCCCAGTCCACGGGAACGACCAATTCGGCGCATCGCAGGCCGTCACCACAGTCTTTCCACACGAGGCCGTGGGCCTGCGCCGAGGCCAGCGCGACACCACCGAGCGGCACGGCGAGACAGGCCGCCAGGCACAGGGCGATGAGTCTGCGTCGGTTCATGGCGACAACGATGCTGTACGGCGGTGGGCCGCACATCGGAGCCAGATCCGATCTTTGGGATTGGACCAGGGTCATACGGTGCGGGCGTATGTGGGCGGAGTATGACCCTGGTCTGACGGACCGTGCTCCGATTCGCCCCCGGCCGTTCCTCGATAACGTCGGGCTGTGAATCTGCTCGCCCGACGGCCTCCGCCCTGGCTGCTCATCCTGGCCGACACCGTGGTCGCGGTGCTGCTCGCGCTGGCGTCCACGGCGAGTCCGCCGGAACTGACCACGAACGCCGTGACCACCGTGCTCTGCTGGCTGCTCGCGGTGCCCGTGGCGGTGCGGCGGGTATGGCCGGAGCCCGCCTACTACGGTGCGCTCCTGATCGGCCTTGCCGTGCTGGCGCTGCAGAGCAACCGGCTGATGGCGACGGCCGTGATGGCCCTGGCCATCTACCCGGTGGCGGCCGGCCGGCCGGTGTGGCGATCGGCGATCGCCCTGGTGTCGGGCCTGCTCGTCAACGGAGGGTCGCTGCTGGTCTCGATGCCGGGCCCAGCACGATATTCGAACGGCTGGCCCGACCCCGTCTTCATCCTCGGTACGGCTTGGCTGCTCCTCGCAGCGAGCTGGAGTCTTGGCACGGCGGCGCGCACCCGCCGCGAGTTCGCCGCCCGCGAGGCCAGGATGCAGGCCGAGAAGGCGGCGGCCGACGAACGCCTGCGGATCGCGCGCGAGCTGCACGACGTCGTCGCCCATTCGATGAGCATGATCACCGTCAAGGCGGGGGTGGCGGCCAAGGTCCTGGACAAGCACCCAGAGGAAGAGCGCAAGGCGTTGCGGGCCATCGAGGAGATCGGGCGTAGCTCGCTCGCGGAGATGCGCCATTTTCTCGGCGTGCTGCGCGCACCCGGCAGCGCGCCCGACAGCACACCGCTCCCCCGGCTCGCCGACCTGCCGTCCCTGGCGCGCCAGGCGGCGGAGGCCCGCGTGCAAGTCGATCTGTCGGTGGACGGAGCCGTGCCCGACAGCATGGCGCTGGCCGTTTACCGCATCGTCCAGGAGGCGATCACCAACGTCGTCAAGCACGCCGCTCCCGCCCACTGCCGGGCCAGCGTGTCGGTCGCCGATGGAAGGTTGCGGATCTCCGTGCTCGACGATGGGCCTGGGCAGAGGGTGCTGCCGGAGCGGCCGGGTGGGCACGGGCTGGCCGGAATGCGCGAACGGGCGCTGCTGTACGGCGGCACCTTCGAGGCCGGCCCGCTCCCGGGACGGGGGTTCGGCGTGCACGCGTCATGGGAGATCCCGTGACCCGCCTGGGAGTTCCACTCTCTCTCGACGGAGGGAGGGGGTGCGGCGCCGGACACCTTCCGGCGAGCGCGTGCGTGCGCGAACGGCAGGTCCATCCGACAGAGCGCCGCAGTGGCGCATGGATGATGGATGTACGTACGGCCGGCGTTCCGAGAAAGCATCGACGTGGTGCGAGCGGTAGGCGCGGATCGGTCATGATGGACGTGATGACGAGGATCACGAGCATGAGCCGGAGAAAGCGGAGTCGGCGGGTCCGGACAGGACGTCCGCGGACCGGGCCGGGCCTGCTCCGGGTGGGTGCGGCAGGGGGAGGCTCGTGATTCGGGTGCTCATCGCCGACGATCAGGCGCTCCTGCGCGGCAGTTTCCGCCTGCTGATCGACTCGGAGGACGATCTCACCGTGGTCGGAGAGGCGGCCGACGGGCGGGAGGCGGTGGCGCTCGCGCGTACAGAGTCACCCGACGTGGTGCTCATGGACGTCAGAATGCCCGAGATGGACGGCATCACCGCGACCGGGCAGATCGCCGCGGACACTCGGGTCCTCATCCTGACCACGTTCGACCTCGATGAATACGTCTATTCGGCGCTGCGCGCGGGCGCCAGCGGGTTCCTGCTCAAGGACGCGCCTCCGGACGACCTCCTGAAGGGGATCCGAGTGGTGGCCTCGGGTGAGACGCTGCTCGCGCCGACCGTCACCACCCGACTGATCACGGAGTTCGTACAGCGGCCGCCCCAGCAGCCCTTTCACGGGCTCGACACATTGACGGACCGGGAGCGCGAAGTGCTCACCCTCGTGGCCCACGGACTGTCCAACGCCGAGCTCAGCGTGCAGCTCCAGGTGAGTCCCGGGACCGTCAAGACGCATATCGGCCGTCTGCTGGCCAAGCTCAACGCCCGCGACCGCGCCCAGCTCGTCATCGCCGCCTACGAGGCCCGCCTGGTCACGCCGCGTTAGCCGGCCGCGCGCCGTGACCGCCGGCGGCGTCAGCGCTCCACCACGCCGGCCCGCACACCGGGCATGCGAGGAAGGCATCGGGACCAGGACGCATGTCGTGGCCCGCGAGCCCGGGCATCTACACCCCCTCCTCGTTCACGCCGCCACCATCGGGGAGGTCCGGGATCTCGCCGAGCTGCCGCAGCCCTTCGGCCGGGGCGGAGGAGGAGATGGAGTAGCGGCCCAGGACGTTGAGGTGGGCGTGGCCCAGCGGGGACAGCCGGGCAGCGTCCTCATCCTTGACCGGGACGCCTTCGGCGTGCAGCCGGTCCACCGCGGCCGACAGATACTTCGAGTTCCACAGCGCGACCGCGTTGACGACCAGCCCCAACGCGGCTAGTTGGTCTTCTTGTCCTTCACGGTACGCCTTGCGGATCTGCCCGTTGCTGCCGTGGCAGATCTTACGGGCGAGCCGGTGCCGGGACTCCTGGACGGTGAGCTGCTTGTTCAGCTTGCGGCGGTAGGTGTCGTCGATCGGGTCCAAGATGGAAAGCAGGTGCAACGTCTTGTCGATCCGGCCGTACTCGGCGAACGCCTGCCCCAGCGGCGTCGGACGCCCGCTGCGGGCGAACATGCGCAGCAGGTCGTAGGCGCGGACCTGGTTGGTCACCAGCGACCCGGCAACCCGGGTCATATCCGACCACTGGGTGCAGATCTTCTGCCGGGTGATCTTGTTACGGGCGATCGCCTCCAACGGCCCGTAGTCGCCCGGGGTGTTGCTGCCGGGCACCTCCGAGCGCCAGAACCGCTGATCGCCCAGGTCGGCGAAGCGGGGCGCGAACCGGTAGCCGAGCATGGAGAAGATGCCGAATACTGTGTCCGAATCGGACGCCTGGTCGGTCGTGACGACCTCGGGCTGCGGACCGGCGTCGATGTTGATCAGGGTGTCGAGGATGTACAGCGAATCGCGCGGCGTCCCGGGCACGACCATCTGCCCGATCCCCATCACTTGATCATTGACTGCGTTCAAGAGCGTCAGGCCGCGTTTGTAGCCGAAGTACTTCGGCGAGGGGGCGGCGTTGATCGTCTGGACCGGGACGACGAACCGCAGCCCGTCGACCGAGGCCAGCAGCCCGCCGCCCCACAGCGCCACGATCGGCACGCCGCGCTGGGCCTCGATCAGGATCGCGTTCGCCGCGGCGTGCGTCTCGGCCCGCACGTAGTTCTGGTCGACGTGCGAGAGCCGGCCGCGGGTCAGCGCCTCGTCCCCGTCCTTGATCACCGGGGTGAGGCCGACGTTGCAGGCCTCGCTGATCAGCAGAGCGGCCAGGGATCGGGGCAGGTCGTGCATGCGCGTGGAGATGTCGGCCAGGTGCACATAGGCGTCCAGGAACCCGGTCCAGGAGTGCACCTCCAGCAGCAGTTCGGGCAGGTCGATGCGGGGCAGCATCGCCTGGCAGGCCGCACGTAGCCACTTCAACGACGGGCTCTCGCCCAGCACGCCGAGCTTCTCCACCGACAAGCGGGCGTGTCCGTCAGACGGGGTGACCACACGGACCAGGGCGTCGTCGCCGGCTTCTTCGAGTCGGCCGGCCATCTGCCGCCACGCCGCGTCCAGCGCCAGCAGCTTGGCATCGAGGTGGGTCTCGACGGGGTCGGTGAGCGACAGGGAGGCGAGCACGTCCTCGCTGATCGCCTCCCACGCCTTGCCGTCCAGCAGGTGGGCGCGCGGGTCGGCCCACCGCAGCGACGGCGCGGCGAACACGTCGCGCACCTGGAGTGCCCGAAACAGCCCCTCGAGGACACAGACCACATAGGCGTCGCGATCCACCGCGCCTTCGGGCAGGTCGGGGTTGGCGAACACCGGCCGCTTCCAGGCCGCGGTCACCAGGGACGCGTCGATCTCCTTCGGGATGAGGGGCTTGCGGGAGACGTGCCGGCGCGTCAGCTCCGGCAGAGCGCGCACCGCGGCCAGGACCTTGCGGCCTCCGGCCGCCGCGCCCAGGGCCTTGGACTCCCCAGCGGCTTCAAGAACGGCCGGACGGTGTTGTACTTGTCGACCAGCGCCGCGCGCAGGGCCGCCTCGGCCGCGCCGTCGTCGTCGGGGACGAGCTGGTCGACCTGTTCCAGCGCGGCCAGGACCTGCTCCTTGCTCGCCCCGGCTTCGGCGATGACAGCCGTCCACAGCGCCGCTGGGTCCAGGTCGGCGCCCGCCTCGGCGACCAGGTCGAGCTGCTCAACCAGCACCCGGCCCGCCCGGGACAGGAGCCTGGAGGCTTTCTCCAGCTTCGGCAGCATCGCCAGCCGGTCACCCGAGGACTTGCGGCGCGCCGGCGAGATCAGCCGCGAGGCTATTAGCAGCGCGAACAGATCGAGGGCGTCGTCGATCGCCTCGGCCTCCAGTGACCGGGTCACCGCCAGCATCGTCGCGGTCTTCCTCGGCTCATGCAGACGGGCCAGCAGCGGCGCTTTGCTGCCTGCCCCGTACTTGGCGAGCGTCTTCAGTCGCCGGACCGGCACCTTGTCGATGCGCACCCGCCCCAGCCGGAACCGGGCGATGTCGTCCACCCGCTGCAGCGCCCGCGCCATCTCCGTGCCCGACTGCCTCTTGGGCGCCTGCCGCAGCCGCTCCAGCTCCGACATCCGCGCCCCGGGAGGAACCACCAGCAGCCCTGACAGCTCCCGCCGCAACGCCGCATCAGCGCGGTCTACCTGACGCGCCACCGTGGCATACAAACGCTCATCGGCCTGCTCACGGACGCTGGCTACCAGGCGTTCCAGCACCGTCACCCCCGGCAGCAACACCCGGTGCCTGCGCAGCCACGCCACCGACTGATCGAACAACGCCGTCGGCCCCTCGGCATGCGTCCACGCCCGACCATGCAGGAACGTCCGGAACCGCCTCGCCAGCACCCGCCCCTCCCACGGCTCGTGATCATCAAAGTCGCGGTAACCGTAAGCGTCCCGGATCATCCACGCGTGCTCATACGCCGTCTTCAGCCGCTCCCCGTACCTCTTCACCTGCGACGGATCGCCGATTCCCAACTGCGCGGCCAGATAGTCCACCACCGGTCACGGCACCGCCAGCGGATCCTCTAGGAACAGCCCCTTGTACCGGACCGTCCCGATCTGAACGGCCACGCCCAGGCGATGCGAGTCCTGGCGTGACTTCGCGATCACGTCCCGATCGAACGCGTCTAGGAAGAAGAACTTCTCCAGGTCCGACAGTGACGGCAGCTCATCGAGCGCCGTATACGCCCTGACCTGGTCATCAGACAAAAACCCCACCGGCATGGGCGACAACAGTAGACATGTCACTGATCACCGTCAAAGCGACGATCGCGCCAGATGCCCGGATCTCGAAGCTGGCCCGATCACACACCGAAGCCGGACGTCACACTTCGAGCAAGATCATTCTCGGCGCCAATGGCTGTTCCTGGGTTCCTCAACCCCGGGGACGGTGCCGGGCCGTCGTGCGGTCATCCGCCCGGCCATGGCGTTGGGCAGGGGAAGGGGCGGCGGCTCCAGCGGCTCCATGCCGGGTTCAGATGGGCTCAGTCCAGGGCGCGCAGGAAGCGGGCCGCCACCGGGGCGGCGACGGTCCCGCCGCCGCTGCCCTCCTCGACGATCACCGCGAAGGCCAGGTCACCGCGGAAACCCATGAACCAGGCGTGGGTCTTCAGGTCGTCCTGCGGGCCGTACTCGGCGGTGCCGGTCTTGCCGCGGGTGCCGGCGGGCAGCCGGGCGTCCTTGGCGGTGCCCTTGGTGACCACCGCCGACATCATCTTGTGCATGCCGGGGACGACCCCGTCGGGCAGTTCGCGCGGCGCGGCCTCCTGCTTGACGGAGGGCACCAGCGTCGGCGGACGCCAGGAGCCGTCGGCCAGGGCCGCGGCGACCGAGGCGACCATGAGCGGGCTGGAGGTGACGCGGCCCTGGCCGAAGGACTCGGCGGCCAGCTCGGCGTCGCTCGCCGCCCGGGGGAAGGAGCCCTTGGCGGCCGGGACGCCGATGTCGAGGGGGGTGTTGAAGCCGAACAGCTCGGCGGTCTTGAGCAGCTTGGCCGCGCCCAGCCGCTGGGCGGCCAGCGGGGCGAAGGTGGTGTTGCAGGAGTAGGCGAAGGCGTCCGACAGGGTCACCGAGCCGTAGCCGGCGTGGTGGGAGTTGCGGATCGGCAGGCCGCCGACCTTGACGTCCTTGGGGCAGGTGGTGCGGTCGCCCGGGTTCATGCCCTCGGCCAGGAGCGCCACCGCGGTGACCGCCTTGAGGGTGGAGCCGGGCGGATAGTTGCCCATCAGGGCGCGGTTGAAGCCGCCCTGGTTGTTGACGACGGCGAGGATCTCCCCCGAGGAGGGTTTGACCGCCACCAGGGAGGCGGTCTTCTTCAGGTCGCGCACCGCGTCGGCGGCGGCGCGCTGCACGCGCAGGTCCAGGCTGGTGTGCAGCGGCTCGCCGTCGCGGCCGGCGATCTCACCGGCCTTCTTGACGGTCTTGCCGCCGGAGTCGACGATCCGGATCTCGGTGGCGGGAACGCCGGCCAGGCGCCGCTGGAAGGCGAGCTGCAGACCGTCCTTGCCGACGGTGTCCCCGGCGGCGTACGGCGCGCCGAGGGCCTTGGCCTCCTTGGCGGTGGCCTTGTCGAGGTAGCCGACGAGCTGCTGCACCGAGCCGCCCGCCGAGCCGTCGTCGATGCGCTCACCGCCCGCGGCGGTGATCCCGGCCCGCTTCGGCCAGCGGGCCGCCAGGGCGAACGACCGGCCCGAGGCCAGATCGGGGTGGACGGCGGCGGGCGACCACGCCACCCGCCAGTTGCGGTCGACGACCGCCAGCTCCAGGGCGCCGGAGTAGCTCCACCGGCCGCCGCTCTTCAGCGTGACGGTGGCGGTGTAGCCGGCCCGGCCGGTCTCGTCGCCGGTCCGGCTGACCTGGCCGAGCCGTACCTCGGTGCGTTCGGCGCCGAGCTTGTCGGCCATGGCGCGGTAGGTCGCCTCGAAGGCGGGGTCGGCCTTGCCGAGCTCGGCGCGCATGGCGGCCAGGTCACCGCCCTGCCAGGCCCGGGTGAAGCGCTGCGCGGTCTCCTGCGGGGTGCCGCGGGTGTGCAGCAGCCACCAGGCGCCCGCACCGCCGCCCGCGGCCACCAGAACCGCCGCCGCCGATGTGATCGCGATCGTCCTGCCGCGTGGCACCTTCGGCCACCCCCCGTCGGATCCGGTTTCCTGGGGGCCACAGCCTATCGTCCGGCGCGGGCGGGCCCGGCCGTGAACGGGCCCCGCCCCGGAGATCGCCGCCGCGGGCGCGGCGGAGGTACGGCGGAGCGGGAGGGGTGCGGCGGCGGGCGGGGCCGGTCAGCCGGCGCTGCGGCTGGGCGCGTAGCCGCCGGCGTACTCCTGCCCGGACAGCTCCTGGACGGCCGCCATGACGTCGTCGGTCACCCGGCGCCGGTCGCGGGCGCTGGCGGCCGAGCCGGTGAACGTCAGCGGCTTGCCGATGCGGATGCCGATCCGGCCGAGCTTGGGCACCGAGGCGCCGATGGGCAGCACCTTGTCGGTGCCGGTCATGCCCACCGGGACCACCGGCGCGCCGGTCTCCAGGGCCAGCCAGGCCACCCCGACCTTGCCGCGGTACAGGCGGCCGTCGGGCGAGCGGGTGCCCTCGGGGTAGATGCCGAACAGCTCGCCGTCACGCAGCACCCGGGCGGCGGCGTCGAGCATGTCCTGGGCGGCGGTGGGGCTCTGGCGGTCGATGCTGATCTGCCCGGTGGCGCGCATCCAGGCGGCGGTGACGGGGTTGCCGGTGAAGTACTCGGCCTTGGCGACGAAGCGCACCTGCCGGGGCAGCACCAGGGGCAGGAAGGTGGAGTCGAGGACCGACAGGTGGTTGGAGGCCAGGATGGCCGGCCCGGAGGCGGGTACGTGCTCTGCCCCGGTGACCGTGGTCGGCCACAGCAGGTGCAGGAAGGGGGCGCTGACGATCTTGGTCAGGCGGTAGAGCACGGGCTCTCCTCTTGCAGGACGGGTTTCACCACCCTAGGCGGTGTCCCGGCGGCCGGCGGCTGTGCGCACCCGCACAAGCGGGGTCCCCATGTTTGTAGCCCTTCTCCAAGGGCGCAGGCAAAGCCATCCGTCCTTCTCCGCCGCGCGTCGCGGATGGGAGGAGGGCCGCGTGTGGTCCGGGAACGCGGGGGTGAGGGGAAAAGGAACCGCCCCGCGGCGCCGGAGCGCTCGCGGGGCGGGACGTTTGGTGCCGATGTGGCGGTCGCCTCCTCGGCGAGAGGCACAACACGGCTCCAGCCGAACGGTATTCCGTGAAGGCGGTAATTTGCGGCCCGGGGGACACAAACCACATCGGCACGATTACTGTAACCGACGTCCGGCGGAGGTTATTCCGCGATGATGCGGTGGCGTGTCGGGGCCGGATCGCCGTCCGCCGCGTGTCCGCCCCGTGTCCGCAGGTCGGCACGGTGCCGGCGGGCCGGCGGGGTGCGTGCGGCGGTCCGTGAAAAGCGCGCGCCGACCGGTGCGGGCGGGCGTGCGTATGCTCCTGCGCTGTGCGGCCGCGAGGACGCCGCCGGAGCGGGGGAGGGGCACGTGGAGACGGAACGGCTGGTCATGCGCAGGTGGCGGGAGGCGGATCTGGAGCCGTTCGCGGAGCTGAACGCCGACCCCGAGGTGATGCGGTGGTTTGCCGCGCCGCTGACGCGTGAGCGGTCCGACGCGATGGTCGGCCGGATCGAGGCGGCGTTCGACGAGCACGGCTACGGCCTGTGGGCGCTGGAGGTGCGGGCGACGGGGGAGTTCATCGGGTTCACCGGGCTGGCGTGGCAGCGGTTCGAGGCGCACTTCACCCCGGCGCTGGAGGTGGGCTGGCGGCTGGCACGCCGGGCCTGGGGGCACGGCTACGCCACCGAGGCGGCGCGGGCGGCGCTCGCGTACGGGTTCGGCCCGGCGGGGCGGCGGGAGATCGTGTCGATGACGGCGGAGGGGAACCTGCGGTCGCGGGCGGTGATGGAGCGGCTGGGCATGAGGCGGGACGCGGCCGACGACTTCGACCATCCGAACGTCCCCGCCGGCAGCCCGCTGCGCCGCCATGTGCTGTACCGGATCGGCCGCGACTCTTTCTGATCTACATCGTAAAGGCAGCGGCTTCCGTGTAAAAATGATCATGAAAAGCGGAAAGACCCTCCACGAGAGGAGCGGGCGATGGGCGAGGCGTGCGTGACCGCGGTGAGCCGTGGTCCGGAGCACACCTTCAGCAAAGGGTGTGAGCCGGCGATCCGGCTGCTGGAGGGTCTGGGGGTGGAGGGGGACGCGCATCTGGGGGTGACGGTCAGGCATCGCTCCCGGGTGGCGCGGGATCCCTCCCGGCCGAATCTGCGTCAGGTTCATCTGATCCACGCGGAGTTGCACGAGGAGTTGCGGGCGGCGGGGTTCTCGGTGGGGGCGGGTGAGCTGGGGGAGAACGTCACCACGCGCGGGGTGGATCTGCTGGGGTTGCCGCAGGGGGCGTTGCTGCGGCTGGGGGAGGAGGCGGTGGTGCGGGTGACGGGGTTGCGTAATCCGTGTGCGCAGATCGAGGCGTTTAGGCCGGGGTTGCTGGCGCGGGTGGTGGGGCGGGACGGGGAGGGCCGGGTGGTGCGGCGGGCGGGGGTGATGGGTGTGGTGGTGGCCGGTGGGCTGGTGCGGGCCGGTGATCGGGTGGTGGTGGAGTCGCCGCCGCTGTATCGGGCGTTGGGGCCGGTGTGAGGGGTGAGGCGCCCATATTGGAACGAATTATTCCGTTCTGGTAGGGTGCGGGTTTCGTGTCCTCCGACGGAGAAGGGGCCTTCCATGCCCGAGGTGCTCGGCGTCCGCGCGTTGAACCGGGCCACGCTGGAGCGGCAGCTGCTGCTGCGCCGCTCGCCGCTGACGGCGCTGGAGGCGGTGCGGCACCTGTACGGCATGCAGGCGCAGGCGCCGGATCCGCCGTACGTGGGTCTGTGGTCGCGGCTTGCGGGGTTCACCCATGAGGAGCTGTCGGATCTGCTGCGGGAGCGGCGGGTGGTGCGGCTGGCGCTGATGCGCTCGACCATTCATCTGGTCGCCGCCGAGGACTGCCTGGCGTTGCGTCCGCTGCTGCAGCCGGTGCTGGACCGGGTGCTGCGCGGCCCGGTGGGCAGGAGGCTGGCCGGGCTGGAGGTCGCGGAGGCGGAGGAGGCGGGGCGGGCTCTGGTGGAGGAGCGGCCGCTGACCTTCGCCGAGCTGGGGTCGCTGTTGCGGGAGCGGTGGCCGCAGGTGGCCGCGGCGGATCTGGTGCATCTGGTGCGGGCGAGGGTGGCGCTGGTGCAGGTGCCGCCGCGGGGGATCTGGGGGGTGGGCGGCAAGCCCGCGCACACCAGTGCCGAGGCGTGGCTGGGCCGCCCGCTGGAGGGCGCCGGCGGGCGGGAGGCCCTGGCGGGGATGGTGCGGCGGTATCTCGCCGCCTACGGCCCGGCCACGGTGATGGACCTGCAGCAGTGGTCGGGCCTGACCCGGCTGGGCGAGGTGGTGGAGGGGATGGGGCTGCGGTCGTTCGTGACCGTGGACGGGGCGCGGCTGGTGGACCTGCCGGAGGCGCCGCGGCCCGATCCGGACGTGGTGGCGCCGGTGCGTTATCTGGCGGAGTTCGACAACACGTTGCTGTCGTTCGCCGAGCGGACGCGCACGCGGATGATGGCCGAGGATCATCGGGGGCGGGTGTTCACCGTCAACGGCATCATCAGGGCGACGGTGCTGGTGGACGGGTTCGTGCGGGGGATGTGGGCGGTGCGGCGGTCGCGGGGTGCGGCGGTGCTGGAGGTGGAGCTGTTCGGGCCGGTGCCGGCGGCGGCGCGGGCGGAGCTGGAGGGGGAGGGGATGCGGATGCTGGATTTCCTGGCCCCGGCGGCGGTGTCGCGTGAGGTGCGCCTGCTGTGAGCCTCCGGCGCGGGAGGTCCTGTACGGGCCGTGGTTTTCCCGGTGACGGCCGGGTGGGCCGTGGGGGAGGGTCGTCCGTGCCGGGTGCGGGCCGGTCAGGAGGCGCGGTGGCGCCGCCCCGGCAGGGGCAGGGATGCGGCCAGCCAGCGGCGGGCCACGGCCCAGGCCAGTGGCGCCGGTACGGTGCCTGCGCCCAGGCCCACCTCGACGAGGAGGTCGAAGACTTCGGGGCGGTGGGCGGCGGTGGTGACGGCGGCGTCGATGAAGGCGGGTGACTGGGCGGCCAGGGACAGGGCGTCGGTGGTGCGCAGGTGCCGTCCGAGGGTGGTGCGCAGGGCTCGGCGGTAGGCGGTCAGCGGGTCGGTGCCGGCGTGGGCGGCGGCCTGTCCGGCCAGGCGGCCGGAGGCGAGGGCGTAGTAGATGCCTTCGCCGGTGAGGGGGTTGATCAGGCCGGCGGCGTCGCCGGCCAGGAGGACGCGGCCGGCTCCGGGGCGGGGGCGTCCGGGGGACAGGGGCAGGTGGTGGGCGCGCAGGTCGCGGGCGGGCAGGTGAGGCAGGAGTTCGGCGAGGCGGCCGTGGAGCACCTGGCGGCCGGGCAGGCCGGTGGCGCGCAGGCGGGGCAGGAGCATGCCGAAGCCGACGTTGGCGGTGCCGTCGCCGATGGGGAAGGACCAGGCGTAGGCGGGCCAGCCGTCTTTCTGCATGGCGATGAGCTGGGTGTCGTCGTCGGGGGGGACGTCGGCGTAGCCGCGTACGGCGAGGGCGGTGTGCCGGTCGGGGGAGGCGGGCAGGCCGAGGAGGCGGCGGACGGTGGAGTTGGCGCCGTCGGCGGCGATGACGGTGCGGGCGGTGATGGCGCCGTCGATGAGGGGGAGTCCGTCTCGGGTGGTGAGGGTGCGGACGCGGTGGCGGCGGACGTCGATGTCGCGGGCGCGGGCGGCGTCGATGAGGCGGGCGTCGAAGACGGTGCGGGGCACGACGTGGTTGGGGCGGGCGGCGGTGGCTTCGACGCGGGCGCCGCCGGGGGAGATGACGGCCAGGCGGGGGGTGGGGCGGTAGTCGTCGATGAGGCCGGCCAGGCCGAGGTGGGCGAGTTCGTCGCGGGCGTGGGCGGCGATGCCGTCGCCGCAGGCCTTGTCGCGGGGGAAGTCGTCGCGGTCCAGCAGCAGGATGCGTGCGCGGGGCCGGAGTGCGCGGGCCTGCAGGGCCGCGGCCGAGCCGGCGGGGCCGCCTCCGATGACCACCAGGTCCCATTCCTCGTCCATGGCAGTGAGCCTGCCACGGCGGGGCGTGGGTGAAACCGCCGGACGGGGCCGGGTGGTGCGGCGGGGCGGGCCACTTGGCGGGATTGGCCGTTCTCGCCGGTGGTGGGGGCGGGGGAGAATGCGGTCATGGTTTCCACGGGTGCGGTGATCGGGGTCGCGGGGGTCGCGTTGGGCATGGTGCTGACGCCGGGGCCGAACATGGTCCATCTGGTGTCGCGGTCGGTGGCGCAGGGCCGGCGGGCGGGGCTGATCGCGCTGGCGGGGGTCGCGGCGGGGTTCGGGGTGTATCTGGTGGCGGCGGTGGCGGGGATCGCGGCGGTGTTCGCGGTGGTGCCGGCGTTGTATGCGGCGGTGAAGTTCGCGGGGGCGGCGTATCTGCTGTGGCTGGCGTGGCGGGTGGTGCGGCCCGGTGCGGCGCCGATGCTGGGCGGTGCGGTGGTGCAGGGGGAGGCGGTGCGGGCCGAGGGGGCGGGGCGGTTGTTCTCCGGGGGGTTGGTGACGAATCTCCTCAATCCGAAGATCGCGGTGTTGTACGTGTCGTTGCTGCCGCAGTTCGTGGATCCGGCGCGGGGTGGGGCGGCGGCGCAGAGCCTGGTGCTGGGGCTGGTGCAGATCGCCGTCGCGGTGTCGGTGAACGCGTTGTTCGTGGTGTCGGCGGGGTCGATCGCGGGGTTCGTGGGGCGGCGGCCGGTGTGGGCGCGGGTGCAGCGTTATCTGACGGGGACGGTGCTGGCCGCGGTGGCGGTGCGGGTGGCGGTCGACCGTTCCGGCCCGGTGGCCGCCGCGGCGTGAGCGGCCGGGGGCGGCCGGAGGCGGGGCGGTGGGTGGCGGCGGCCGTGGGGCCGGTGCGGGTGAGTGCGGGTCAGTGCCGGTCGCCGAACCAGCCGGGGACGTCCAGGCGGAAGAGGTCGCCGGGGGTCAGGGCGCGCAGGTCGCTCTCCAGGGCGCGCAGCCGTTCGGCTCCGATGACGGCGGCCCAGCGGGCGCGTAGTTCGTCGAAGATGCGTTCCGAGCGGGTCAGGCCGTCGATGGCGCGCGGGGTGAGCCGGACGACTTTGCGGCGGGCGTCGCCGGGGTCGTGGCCGCGTTCGACGTAGCCGAGGGTGCGCAGGGCCTCGATGGTCTTGCCGGCGGCCTGTTTGGAGATGCCCAGCATGCGGCCGAGGTCGGCGGCGGTGGTGGGGCCGCGGCCGATGGCCTGCAGGACGAAGCCGTGCATGGGCCGCAGGTCGGGGTGGCCCTGGCGGGCGAGTTCGGCGTGCAGGTCGTCGATGAGGACGCGGAAGCCGAGGAGGAGCCGCAGGGGCAGCTCGAATCCCGGCGGGTCGGCGGGCGCTGTGGGTGGGGTGGTGTTCAGGGGAGGATCTCCAGGCGGACGCCGGGGGCGCCGTCGTACAGGTGGGGTGCGGGGGTGACGATGCGCCATCCGCCGCGGGATTCGGCCAGCAGTACGGCGTGGACGGCGGTGAGGGCGGCGACGAGGGCGGCGTCGCGTTCGCCTGCGGGCGGGCGGCGGTGGGAGGGGGCGGTGAGGGCGGGGCCGAGGCGGGTGGTGGCGGCGACGTCGGCGGCGGTGAGGGCGCCGATCGTGATGACGGGTACGGCCAGCAGTGCCTCGGTCTGGGCGGGGCGCAGGGCGGCGGCGCACTGGGCGGCCAGTGCGGGCAGCAGCAGGGTGGTGTTGCGCAGGACGGACTGGCGGACGATCTCGCGGCCGTAGTCGCTTTTGCCGTCCAGGAGGTGGCAGAGGGCGTCGTAGTCGAGGACGTGGCCGGTGAGTCCTTCGGGTTCGGTGCTCACGCCACGTCCTGGGAGGGGCGGCGGGTGGTGTGGGGTGCGGCTGTGGTGCGGGGCTGGTCGGGCGGGGTGTCGAACAGGCGGCTGGCGCGGGTGCGGTCGGCGTCGCTGATGCCGTCGGCCCAGCCGGGTCCCCACAGGCGTTCCAGGGCGGCCATGCCGTCGCGGATGCGGCGCTGTTCGCGCAGGGCGCCGGCGATGTAGCCGGAGGCGTTGCCGGAGCCCTGGGCCTCGTCGGCGAGGTCGTCGGGGAGGGAGATGGTGATCCGCTTGGTCATACCGGAAGGGTAGATCAGTCATACTCTCCTCGTCCACCGGGAGATCCCCGGAGGCATACGGAGATTCTCGGTCAAAGGGTGCAAAATGCGCGGTGTGGTCTCCGGGTGGGGTCCGGGCGGGACTCAGGCGGTCCCGGGGAGGACCTCCACCGGGCTCGCCGGGGCCGCGTCGAGGCGGACGTGTCCCGGGCCGCCGGTCGCCTCCGGCCCGGGACCGGGGCGGCGGAGCCGGCGCGACCCCTTTCAGGAGATGTCGCGGCGCAAGGGCTTGAGCAGCGCGGCCGTGCTCGCCAGCGCGGTGTAACCGAGCAGGATCAGCGCACCGGCCACGGGGGGCAGCAGCCGGACGGGCTCGCTGGACAGCTGCTGGGCCAGTGCGTCGGTCACGGCGGTGAAGTCGGTCAGGGCCGCGGTCGCGCCGCCGGGGAGCCAGGGGTACAGGCCGCGGACGCCAGGGATCATGATGAGCAGCAGCTCCGCGCCGTACAGATAGCCGATCACCACGCACAACGCCGCGACCTGGTGGCGGATCAGCGCGCCCATGCCCACGCCGAGCAGCGTGTAGGCGGCCATCGCGACCGCCAGGCGGGCCAGCAGCCCGGCGATGGTCCCGGCGGGCAGTCCCAGATCGACGCCGCGGGCGGCGGCCGCGCCGAACAGCGCCGCAGCGGCGGTGCCCGACAGGACGAGCCCGTAGATCATGCCCGCCAGGCCGTGGGTGAGGAGTTTGGCGGCCAGCACCCGCCGGCGGTCCGGGGCGAACAGGAACGTGAAGCCGACGGTCCGGTGCCGGTATTCCGAGGTCAGCGCCAGGGTGCCGATCGCGGCGGGAACGAAGGTGGTGAACCCCAGGAAGCCGAGGACGGCCCGTACCCCGGCCTCGGTGTGCAGTCCCGGCATCGGGGGGTCGAAGTTCTCCGGTCCGATGAGCGCGAGCAGGCCGATCAGGCCGCCGCCGAGGAGGGCGGCCGCGAGCAGGGTGGCGACCCACAGCCGGGTGGCGAGCAGCCGGCGGAACTCGGCGTTGATGAGGGGTTTCATGCATCCGTCCGTTCGCCGGTCAGGTCGAGGAAGATCTCCTCCAGGGTGCGGTGCTCGACGGTCAGGCCGTGGACGCGTAACCCGTGAGCGGCGGCCAGTGCGGCGATCCGGTCCGGGCCGAGGCCGCGGACGCGCAGGTCCTGCGGGCCGGTCGTGTCCACCCGGTGGGCCTGGCGTGACAGGATCGGGCGCAGTTCGGCGGCGTCGGGCGTGCGCACCAGGACGTCCTGCGCCGTACCGGACAGCTCGTGCAGGGGGCCGGCGGCCAGCAGCCGTCCCCGCCCGATGACCACCACGTCGTCGGTGACCTGCTGCACCTCGCTGAGCACGTGGCTGGAGACCAGGATCGTGCGGCCCTCGTCGGCCAGGGCGCGCAGGAACGAGCGCAGCCACGCCATGCCCTGGGGGTCCAGGCCGTTGCCCGGCTCGTCCAGCAGCAGGACGCGGGGGTCGCCCAGCAGGGCGGTGGCCAGGTTGAGCCGCTGGCGCATGCCGGTGGAGAAGCCGCCCGTCCTGCGTCCGGCGGATCCGGTCAGGCCCACGAGGCCGAGCAGGTCCTCGGCCCGGCCGGTGGGATATCCGCCCATCGCGGCGTAGATGTTCAGGTGGTCCCTGGCCGAATGCCGCGGGTGGAAGGAGGCGGAGTCGAAGGCCGCGCCCACCACGGTGGTCGGGCGGGGGAGGTCGCGGTAGCGTCGTCCGCCGATCGTCACATCGCCGCGGGTGGGCGCGACGTGGCCGATCATCATGCGCATGGTCGTGGTCTTGCCGGCCCCGTTGGGGCCGAGGAAGGCGGTGACCGCTCCCGGTCTGACGGTGAAGCTGAGGTCGTCGACGGCGGTGAGCGAGCCGTATCGCTTGGTCAGGTCGCGGACCTCGATGCCGCTCATGCGGCCACGGCCCTGATGGTCTCGGCGAGATGGGCGGCGTCGGGGGCCGAGATGACGACCTCGTCGAATTCGCCGCCGGAGCTCCCGCGGTCCAGCAGCAGGTGCACTCCGGGCAGGCGGCGGCTGACCGACACCAGTTGCCGCGGGCCGCCGAAGAGGCCCCACGTGCCGATCTTGGTGTGGCCCGAGACGGTCAGGCCCTTCCTCGCCCCGCGCGGGACGCGCAGCGGGTGGTCCGTGGCACTCGCCCGGCGCACCGCCGTCACGGGGATCGTGTGCCGGGCGCGGCCGGTGAACAACCGCTCCCACGGGCCGAACTCGATGGTGATCGAACGGTCGGTGATCATTACTGCCGCCATGGGTCAGCCTTTCGTCAGGGGGAGGAGGATCGTCGCCAGCAGCCGGGGCGTGCGGTCCTGTTGCGGCTCTTTCGCGAGCAGGGGCCGGACCAGCTCGGTGAATCCCTGTGCGAAGCGGATGAACTCCTCGTCGTTCAGGTGCAGCACCATTTGCTGGTAGCCGGCGCCGTCGGCCGCCAGGTCGATGTGCTCCCTGGCGAGGTAGCGCGAGAACTCCGACAGCAGGCTGCTGACGAACGCGGTGAAGTACCGTGCGTGATCTTCCGGGGTCGCCGAGGCCAGTGCTTCGGCGGTGAGTGTCACCCCGTCCTGCGGTACCGCGTACACCCGCTCCGTCGCCCCTCCGACCTTGCGTTCCTCCACCACCTGCAGCAGGCCCGCCTTGGCGAGCGTGCCGATCTGCCGGTACAGCGTGGCCTGCGGCACGCCGGGCAGCAGGCCGGCCAGATCGGTGGCCGTGCGGCGTCCGCCGGCCACGGCGCCCAGGATGCGGATGCGCACGGGGTGAAGCGCCAGCTCGGCCCAGCGCTCTGTAGAAGATCTCACCCTAAGACGTTATCACTATCGATAATGAGAATGAAAGAAGGTGCGGCCCCCAGGCCGTCCCGCGGGCCTGTACGGCCCGCGGGACGGCCTGGGGCGTCCGGCGGCGGGCCCCGGCCGGGGGAGGCCGCATCGCCCTGATCATCGGGGGATCGGAGGTCGTCCCCGGGGCCGCGTGAACCCCCGCCGCCGCCCCGGCCCAGGGTGGGGCGATGGCCGGCCGGCCATCGCCCCCGGTCATCGTCCCGGGCGGTGGCGCTCAGCCGGCCAGCGGCGCGGTCTGCCGGCTCAGTGCGGCCACGACGTCGGCGAAGCTGCCGCGCTCGGCGAAGGCGGCCCGCTGCCGGGCCGCCCCGGAACCGGTCTCGCGCAGCCGGGAGAGGTAGTCCACGACCGTGTCGGTGTCGCCGGCGGCCGACAGGGCCGGGCGGACGCGTTCCAGGAGCTGCTCGGCCAGCCGCCCGGCCGGCACCAGGGTGGCGGAGGTCAGCTCCAGCCCCTGGCCCTCCAGGCCGTCGCGGGCGGCCCGCCAGTAGGCGG
This sequence comes from Streptosporangium sp. NPDC053982, assembly GCF_055585205.1. Taxonomy (NCBI): domain Bacteria; kingdom Bacillati; phylum Actinomycetota; class Actinomycetes; order Streptosporangiales; family Streptosporangiaceae; genus Streptosporangium; species Streptosporangium sp. NPDC053982. Next base: position 314,488 of record NZ_JBVJKQ010000005.1, on the reverse strand, counting down.
CGTGCAGGAGCGGCTCGTGCGGCCGGGGAGCGGGCACCCCGGCGCGGATGTCGCCCAGCACGGTCGTCACCAGGGCGCGCACCAGGGCGGCGAAGGCCACCGACTCCTCCACCGTGGCGCACACGTCGCCCACCCGCACCTCGACGGTGGGCAGGTGGTGGGAGGGGCGGGCCAGCCAGTACACCATCGCCTCGTCCAGGATGGCGCCCGAGGTGATGAGGGCCTGCAGGGTGGCGGTGTAGTCGGCGGCCGTCTCGAAGTAGGGCGGCAGCTCGGCGCTGGGCCAGCGGGAGAAGGCCATCGCCCGCCAGCTGCCGTAGTGGCTGTCGGCGCCGCCGGTGAAGGGGGAGTTGACGGTCAGGGTCAGCAGGGTGGGCAGCCAGGGCCGCAGGTGGTTGCAGACCTGGACGGCCTCCTCGCGGTCGGGCACCTCGACGTGGACGTGGCAGCCGCAGCAGTTCTCGCCGCGGGCCATGGCGCCGTACTCGTGGGCCATCCACTTGTAGCGGGGGTTGTCGGTGAGGCGGGCGCCGCTGGCGGAGTGCTCCAGCGGCGCCGAGCCGGAGGCGACGAGGCGGCAGCCGGCGTCGCGGGCCGCTCGGGCCAGCTCGGTGCGCAGGTCGGTCAGCTCGGCGCGCAGCAGGCCGAGGTCGGTGTGGGGGTTGGAGGCGATCTCGACCTGGCAGGTGGTGAACTCCCGCTGGGTGAGCTCGCGCTGGCGGGGCCGTACGGTCGCCAGGACGGCCGAGGCGCGCGGCGCGGTCTGCCCGGTGTCGGGATCCATGAGGAAGAACTCCTCCTCCACGCCGACGGGCAGGACGGCGGGGGTGGAGGAGGGCCGCGTCCGGGGCGCCGCGTCCGGGCGGGCGGATGAGTCGATGCTTCCTTGCTGGGTCACCGTGCCTCTTTTCTGGTGCGGGTTCCGCGGGCGGCGGGGGAGTCCCGCCGCCCGCGGACGGTGCGGTCTGCGGGCGGGGCGCGGCGCCGCGGGGTCCCGCCCGCATCCCCGGCGGGGGCGCGGTTGCGGCCGTGCGGCGCTGAGCTGCGCAGAATGGCTGCCCGTCAGCGGGCGTCTCACACCTGGGCGGCCGGTGCTCCCTCGAAGGCATTAAGTGATCTACTTCGTAAAGCCAATCGGATGATGAAAAATCCAACACAAAAGGACAGATAAGCAGTAAGGGCCGAGGGCCGGCCCGGCGGGCGCGCGCTCAGTGGACGGAGAAGCCGCCGTCGACGCAGATGGCCTGGCCGGTGATGTGGGCGCCGGCGGGGGAGGCGAGCAGGACGGCGATGCCGGCGTAGTCGCCGGGGACGGCGTTGCGGCGGTTCATGGTGCGGGCGGCGAGGGCTTCGACGCGGCCGGGGATCGCCTGGGCGGGGCGGGTGAGGGGGGTCAGGGTGAAGCCGGGGATGAGGGTGTTGACGCAGACGCCGCGGGGGGACCAGGCCTCGGCCTGGGAGCGGGTGAGGCCGGTGACGGCGGTTTTGGCGATGCCGTAGGCGCCGCTGTCGCCGAAGGCGCGCAGGGACTGCTGGGAGCCGATGTTGATGATGCGGCCCCAGCCGCGTTCGGCCATGCGGGGGCCGAAGAAGCGGCTCAGGAGGTAGGGGGCGGTGAGGTTGACGGCGAGGGTGCGTTCGTAGTCGCCGGTGGTGAGGTCGTCGAGGGGGAGGCGGATGTTGTTGGCGGCGTTGTTGACGAGGATGTCGACGCCGCCGTCTCCGTCTCCGTCTCCGTCTCCGTCTCCGTCTCCGGCGGTGGCGGCTGTGGTTTCGGTGGCTCGCCGGCACAGTTCGTCGATGGCCGCGGGGTCGGCGAGGTCGGCGGGGATGGCGGTGGTGGGGATGCCGAGGGCGGTGAGGCGGCCGGCGGCGCGGGTGAGGGGGGCGGGGCGGCGGGCGGTGATGAGGAGGCGGGCGCCGGCGCGGCCGAGGGCTTCGGCGATGGCGTGGCCGATGCCGGAGCTGGCGCCGGTGACGAGGGCGGTGCGGCCGGTGAGGGAGAAGAGGGTTTCCAGGTAGGCGGGCATGGCTCTTTCTCCGGGGGCGGACGGGATGGGAGGGGGCGGGTCAGTGGCCGGTGGCCAGGGCGCGGGCGGCGGTGTGGAGTTTGGCCAGGACGGCGGCCAGGTCGTGGAGGGTGGGGGTGTCCAGGCGCTGCAGGAGACGGTGGAAGTCGGCGAGGCCGGTGTCGGCGATCTGCTCGGTGAGGGCGCGGCCGCTGGGGGTGAGCCGGATGCGGCGTACGCGGCGGTCGTGGGGGTCTTCGCCGCGGGTGACCAGGCCGTGGGTGACGAGGCGGTCGACGATGCCGGTGACGGTGGCCGGGCCGACGCCGAGGTGGTGGGCGAGGTCCTGGGCGGAGGCGGAGTCCTGGCAGGACAGGATGAGGACGACTTTGAGCTGGCGCATGGTGAGGTTGGAGTCGAACAGGGGGGAGTGGTGGTGCCGGGTGATCAGGCGGCCCAGGTCGCGCTGGGTGGCGCCGATGCGGTCGATCAGCTGGTCGCGTTCGTCGTTCACGTGCACCTCTCGGTTCCTGAGAAGGTTATCAGGAACATCGGATGGGGCTGAATATTCGTCTGAGGCTAAGTGTTAGTGTGGGGCGGGATTTCCCCTGTGACCTCCGTGATCTTCCCCTAGGAGCCGTCCTCCATGACCGCCCTGGCCAGGTTGAGCCTCGCCAACCGCAGCCTCGTGATCCTGATCGCGGTCGTGCTGAGCGCGTTCGGCGCTTTCGCGATCCCGTCGTTGAAGCAGCAGTTGCTGCCGTCGTTGTCGTTTCCCGGGGCGTTCGTGGTCGCCTCCTATCCGGGGGCGTCCCCGGAGATCGTGGAGGAGCAGGTCACCGCGCCCGTCGAGGACGCCTTCCAGGGTCTTGCGGGGGTGGAGGAGGTGACGTCGACCTCGCGGGAGGGGTCGGCGCAGGTGCAGGTGTCGTTCGCCTACGGCACCGATGTCGACGACTCGGTCGCCAAGATGCAGCAGGCGCTGTCGCGGATCTCGGCGCGGTTGCCGGAGGGCGTCGATCCGCAGGTGCTGTCGGGCGGCACCGACGACATCCCGGTGATGACGCTGGCGGTGGGCACCGGCGGGGACGAGCAGGCGATGACCGAGAAGCTGGAGCGGCTGGTGGTGCCGCGGCTGCAGGGCATCGCCGGGGTGCGGCAGGCGACGGTGACGGGCACGCGCAAGGAGACGGTGGTCATCACGCCCGATCCGGTGAAGCTGGCGGTCCGGGGGGTCGCGGCGACCGCGATCGCCGACGCGCTGCGGGCCAACGGCCAGCCGATCCCGGCGGGCAGCCTGGTGGCGGACGGGCGGTCGATGACGGTTCAGGTGGGCCGGCGCCTGTCGTCGATCGAGGATCTGCGGGATCTGTATCTGGCGCCGGCCGCGGCGGCTCCGCAGCAGGCGCAGCCGCAGGGCCGTACGGCGGTCCCCCCTGGGGCGCAGGGCACGCAGGGCGGCGCGCAGGGCGTCCAGGGGGCGCAGGGCGCTCAGCGGGGTGCGGTGGCGGCTCCGCAGGCGCGGCCGAAGCCGGTCCGGCTGGGGGATGTGGCGACGGTGGAACCGGCGCTGGAGTCGGCGACGTCGCTGACGCGTACCGGCGGTGAGCCGAGCCTGGGGGTGTCGGTCACCATGGCGCCCGACGGCAACGCGGTGGCGATCTCCCATGAGGTGCGTGACAGGATCCCGGAGCTGGTGCGGGCGGTCGGTGACGCCGCGGCCATCACGGTGGTGTTCGACCAGGCGCCGTTCGTGGAGCGTTCGATCGAGGATCTGACGACCGAGGGCCTGCTGGGGCTGGCGTTCGCGGTCCTGGTGATCCTGGTGTTCCTGCTGTCGGTCCGCTCGACGCTGGTGACGGCGGTGTCGATCCCGCTGTCGGTGGTGATCGCGCTGATCGCGCTGTGGCTGGGGGACTACTCGCTGAACCTTCTGACGCTGGGCGCGCTGACGATCGCGGTCGGCCGGGTGGTGGACGACTCGATCGTGGTGCTGGAGAACATCAAGCGGCACCTGGAGTACGGCGAGCCCAAGGGGGAGGCGGTGCTGGCGGCGGTGCGGGAGGTCAGCGGCGCGGTGACGGCCTCGACGCTGACGACCGTGGCGGTGTTCGTGCCGATCGCGGTGGTCGGCGGCATGGTGGGGCAGCTGTTCGCGCCGTTCGCGGTGACGGTCACGGTGGCGTTGCTGGCGTCGTTGCTGGTGTCGCTGACGGCGGTGCCGGTGCTGGCCTACTGGTTCCTCAAGGCGCCGAAGGCCGATCCGCAGCAGATCGCGCGGCTGCGCGAGGAGGCCGAGGCCAAGGAGCTGCGCAGCCCCTTGCAGCGGGCGTATCTGCCGGTGCTGCGGTTCGCCACGGGGCACCGCCTCATCACGCTGGTGGTGGGCCTGCTGGTGTTCGCGGCCACGATGGGCCTGGCGGGGCGGCTGGAGACGAACTTCCTGAGCGCCTCGGGCGGGAACGCGGTGTCGCTGAGCCAGAAGATGCCGCCCGGCACCGATCTGGCGACCACGGACGCGGCGGCCAGGAAGGTGGAGAAGGTCATCACATCGCTGCCGCAGGTGGAGTCGTACCAGGTGACGGTGGGTTCCGGCGGCGGGTTCCTCGGCGGTGCGGCCGGTGGCGGGTCGGGCGACGGCGCCTCCTACTCGCTGACGTTGCGTGAGGACGCCGACGCCGAGGCGGTGCAGGAGACACTGCGTGAGCGGCTGGCCGGTCTCGGCGACGCCGCGGGCGACGTCACGGTCGGCGCCTCCCAGGGCGGAATGGGCGGTTCGGCGGACCAGCTGAAGGTGATCGTGCAGGCGCCCGACACCGAGGCGCTCAGGACGGCGGCCGAGCAGGTCCGCGCCGCGATGGCGGGTCTAGGGCGGCTGCGGGACGTCTCGTCCAACCTGCAGGCCGGCGGTGAGCGCGTCGAGGTGCGGGTGGACCGCCAGAAGGCCGCGGCGCGCGGGCTGAGCGAGACGCAGATCGGCCAGCTGGTGGCGCAGCGGTTCCGGGGCGCGCCGATGGGTCAGGTCACGGTGGAGGGCCGCAGCGAGGATGTGATCCTGCGTTCCGGTGACGCCCCGGAGGACCTGAAGGAGATCGGGGCGCTGAAGCTGCCGACCGCTTCGGGGGTGGTGAAGGTCTCCGACGTGGCGCGGGTGGTGCGGGCGGCGGGGCCGACGCAGATCACCCGGATCGATTCCAAGCGCAGCGCGACGGTGTCGGGCACGGCCACCGGCCAGGACGTCGGCGCGGTGACGGCGGCGCTGAACGAGCGGCTGGGCAGGCTGACGTTGCCGGCGGGCGCGCAGTGGAGCCTGGGCGGTGTCAGCGCCGACCAGGAGGAGGCGTTCGGGCAGCTGGGCCTGGCGATGCTCGCGGCGATCGCGATCGTCTTCATGATCATGGTGGCGACGTTCCGGAGTTTCGCCCAGCCGCTGATCCTGCTGGTGTCGGTGCCGTTCGCCGCGACCGGCGCGATCGGGCTGCTGGTGGCCACCGGCACGCCGATGGGCGTTCCGGCGCTGATCGGCATGCTGATGCTGATCGGCATCGTGGTGACCAACGCGATCGTGCTGATCGACCTGATCAACCAGTATCGCGCCCAGGGCCTGGGTGTCGTCGAGGCGGTCGTCGAGGGGGGCCGGCGCAGGTTGCGGCCGATTTTGATGACGGCGGTCGCGACGGTGTTCGCGCTGGTGCCGATGGCGCTGGGGCTGACCGGGTCGGGCGGGTTCATCTCCCAGCCGCTGGCGATCGTCGTGATCGGCGGGCTGGTGTCGTCGACGATCCTGACGCTGGTGCTGGTGCCGACGCTGTATGTGATGCTGGAGCGGGCCAAGGAGCGGCTGGGCCGCCGCCGCGGCGGCGGTGAGAGCGGGGGCCGGGGTGAGCTGAAGGTCTACGACGCCGCCGGTCTGCAGCCGGCCACGCGGGAGGGCTGAGAGCGGCCGGGCCGCCAGGCGGCCCGGCGGCGGGGCCTCGTCTTTTTCGGCGGGGCCCCGCCGCGCTGCTTTTCCGCTTTTCCGGTCGACTCCTGCCGGAGCTGGGGCGGGGGGAGCCGCCGGGCGGCGCGGCGGGGGCCAATACACTGAGGCACCGTGACTGTGAAGCCGCCCATTCCCGATGTCCTGGCCGCCCGTTACGCCTCACCGCAACTGGTGCGGCTGTGGTCCCCCGAGTACAAGGTGGTGGCCGAACGGCGCCTGTGGCTGGCGGTGCTGTCGGCGCAGGCCCGCCTCGGCGTCACGGTGCCGCCCGGCGTCGTGGCCGACTACGAGAAGGTCCTCGACCGGGTGGACCTGGACTCCATCGCCGCCCGCGAGCGCCTGACCCGCCACGACGTCAAGGCCCGCATCGAGGAGTTCAACGCCCTGGCCGGGCACGAGCACGTCCACAAGGGCATGACCTCCCGCGACCTGACCGAGAACGTCGAGCAGCTGCAGATCCGCGACAGCCTGCTCCTGGTGCGCGACCGCTGCGTGGCGCTGCTGGCGGCGCTGGCGGCGCGGGCGGCCGAACACGAGACGACGGTGATGGCGGGCCGCTCCCACAACGTCGCCGCCCAGGCCACCACCCTGGGCAAACGATTCGCCTCCGCCGCCGAGGAACTGCTGGTGGCGTTCGACCGGCTGGAGGAACTGATCGCCCGCTACCCGCTGCGGGGCGTCAAGGGACCGGTCGGCACCGCCCAGGACATGCTGGACCTTCTGGGCGGCGATGAGGAGAAGCTGGCGGACCTGGAGGACGCCGTCGCCTCCCACCTGGGATTCTCCCGCCGCTTCTCAAGCGTGGGGCAGGTGTATCCGCGGTCCCTGGACTACGAGGTGCTGACCGCGCTGGTGCAGCTGGCCGCCGCACCCTCGTCGCTGGCCAAGACGATCCGGCTGATGGCCGGCCACGAGCTGGTCACCGAGGGCTTCGCACCCGGGCAGGTCGGCTCCTCGGCGATGCCGCACAAGATGAACACCCGCTCCTGCGAACGCGTCAACGGCCTGACCGTCGTGCTGCGCGGCTACGCCTCCATGACCGCCGAGCTGGCCGGCGACCAGTGGAACGAGGGCGACGTCTCCTGCTCGGTGGTGCGCAGGGTCGCGCTGCCGGACGCGTTCTTCGCGTTCGACGGCCTGGCCGAGACGATGCTGACGGTACTGGGCGAGTTCGGCGCGTTCGAGGCGGTCATCGCCGCCGAGCTGGACCGCTACCTGCCGTTCCTGGCGACGACGAGGATGCTGATGGCGGCGGTGCGGGCCGGGATGGGCCGCGAGAGCGCCCACGAGGTCATCAAGGAACACGCGGTGGCCTCGGCGCTGGCCATGCGTGAGCGGGGCCGCGCCAACGAACTCCTGGAACGCCTCGGCGCCGACGAGCGTTTCCCGCTGGACGCGCCGCAGCTGCGGCGGCTGCTGTCGGAGCGGATCGCGTTCACCGGCGCCGCCGCCGGGCAGACCGGCGCCGTCGTCACCCGCATCGAGGAGATCACCACCCGGTATCCGCACGCCGCCGCCTACCGGCCCGGCGCGATCCTGTGACCTTCACCGGCGCCGCCGGGCAGACCGGCTCCGCCACCGAGCTGATCCGCCCCGCCGACGTCCTGGCCGCCTGCGGCTCCGACGCGCTGCTGCTGTGGGCGGCGCAGGGCGTACGGGCGGGGGTGCGGGCCTGGACGTGGGGCCAGGCGCTGGCGGTGGCGTGCCCGGACCTCAACCGGCGCGACCGCATGGCGGTGCGGGGCCCGGCGCCGCAGGTCGCCTCCCTGGTACGGTCCCTGGCGCCGCAGCTGGGGCCCTCCTGGCGGCTGCTGGGGGAGCGGCCGCTGATGGACGAGCTGGCGGGCCCGCTGGGGGTGGAGCCGGTGGGTTTCGAGTGGATGGACACCGACCGGCCGCCCCTGCCCGCCTCCGGTGGGGAAACCGGTGACGGCCCGGTGCGGTGGCTGGGCGACGCCGACGGCGAGGTCACCGCGCTGCTGGACGAGGCCTCACCGTCGGCGTGGGCCAGACCAGGCGTCGCCGGTGTCCGCCGCTGGGCGGGCCTGCGGGACGAGCGGGGACGTCTGATCGCCACCGCCGCCGACGCCTGGTCCTGCCCGCAGGTGGGTTTCGTCGCCGGCGTGGCCACCGCCCCGGCGCACCGCGGCCGCGGCCACGCCGAACGGGTCTGCCGGTTCGTCCTGGAAGAGCTGGCCGCCGGCTGCGGCCGCGCCGCGCTGATGGTCGACAGCGACAACCCGGTCGCCATCGGCATCTATGAACGGCTCGGCCTGCGGCGCCGCCCGGTGGCCGCCTCAGCTCTCATCGCGTGAAGGACAGGACGGCGGGGGCGGGGGCGGGGAAAACCCGGTGCGGACGGTGCCGCGAACAGGCAGAGTAGACGAAATGATGTTCGATTTCGTTCCCGGGTTGCGGCTTTCCCGCGGCTTCTACGAGCAGGTCGCCGGTCCCGCACTGGCGGGCGTGCCGCACGCCGCGGCCCTGCTGGGGGAGGGCTCGGAGGTCCTGTCCTTCGACACCGCCGCCTCCGCCGGCCCGCGGTGCGGAGTCCGCCTGCTGGTGCTCACCGCCCCCGGCCAGGCCGGACCGGTGCGCGCCCTGCTGCGGCGCACCCTGCCGCCCCGCCACGCCGGGCGCCCCGTCACCTTCGGCGCCGACGGGGTGGAGGTCAGCGAAACCAGGACGTGGCTTGAGGCCCGGCTCGGCTTCGACCCGCTGGAGCCGGCCGGTGTGCTGGACTGGCTGGCCACCCCCTGGCAGCGGCTGGCCGGAACCTGCGGCGGAGAGGTCTTCCACGACGACGCCGGCCTGCTGGAACGCGCCCGGCAGACGCTGCGCCGATATCCGCCCGACGTGGAGCGCTACGTGCTGGCCGCCCAGTGGCGGCGCCTGGCCGCCGGCTACGGCCACGCCGCCCGCTGCGCCGAGGTCGGCGACGAGCTGGGAGCGGCGACGCTCACCGCCGGCCTGGCCCGCGACCTGATGCGCCTGGCGCTGCTGACGCGGCGGCGCTGGCCCCCGTACGACAGGTGGCTGAGCGGCGCGTTCGCCCGGCTGCCCGGCTCGGCCGAGACCGCCGACGCCCTGGCGGCGGCGCTGGCCGCCGCAGACCCGTCCCTGCGCCAGGCGCATCTGCAGCGGGCCTGGCGGCGGGTGACCGCCCTGCGTGAACGCTCACCCGCCGCACCGCCTCCCAGCACGACGGCCGCCGCCGGAACCGGTACCGCGACCACGGCCGGGCGGTCCTCACCGCAGCGGGAGGCCGAAGGGCTCGCCGAGACGCTCACCGCCGCGATCACCGATCCGCGGGTACGGGCGCTGCCGCCCGGCGGATCGGTCGACCAGCTCACCGGCTCGGCCGAGGTGCTCACTGACCCGGCCCGCTGCCGGGCACTGACCCGGGCCGCCCTGGGCCTGTGACGCGGCCGGACGCCGCCCGGCCGCCGCCCACCGGCGGCAGCTCACCGGGCACCGCCGCCGCAGCGCCGCCCGCACCGGACCGGCTCCGGAAGAACCCTAAAGGGGCCGCCGATCCTGTTCCGCCACACCGGCGGGACCCTCCGGGGGCCCGGCGGCCGGAGACGGGGGAGCCGCGGCGGGGGAGGACCCCGCGCCACCACGGCCGGGCGGACGCAGCAGCGGATGGGAACGCATCGCCACCTCCAGCTCCCCGGGCAGCTCATCGCGGTAGCGGCCCAGCGTCGCCAGGTCACTGTGCCCCAGCACCCGCCGTACCGCGTCCATGTCCACCGCGTCGGCCAGAAGATGCGTGGCGGTGGTGTGGCGCAGCCCGTGCGGCGTCACCGACCGGCGCCGGTCGTCTTCCACCCGCCGCTGCACCCGGTCGATCACCGCCTGCACGTCGCCCCGCGCCAGCCGCCGCCCCCGCCACGACAGCAGCAGCGCCTTCTCCTGCGTCGCGGGCCGGCCGTGCGCCAGATACCCCTCCAGCGTCCGGGCCACATCATCGGGCAGCGGCACGTCCCGCGTCCGGCCGCCCTTGCCGAAGATCCGCCAGTACCGCACGCCGTCGTTGGTGTAGAAGTCCTCCACGTTGGCGCGTACCAGCTCCGATACCCGAGGCCCCACCGCGGTCAAAAGCAGCACGATCAGCGCGTCGCGCAGCTCGGTGCGCTGGTCGCGCCGGACCCGCCGCCCGCCCGGACCGGTGGACGGCTCGGCGGCCTGCCCGCCGGGTGCGCCCAGCAGCCGGGCCGCGCCGACCAGCCCCTGGGCCTGCTCACGCGTCAGCGCCCGCCGCTGCGCCGCGAGCCCGCCGCGTTCCCGGGCCGTCACCGTCGAGGACGTCATCGGGTCGACCTGCACCCACCCCGCCAGCGCGGCGTGTTTGAAGAACGCCGACACCGACCGGCGGAACCGCGCCTGGGAGGAGGCCGACTGCAGCCTGCCGTCCGGCTCGGCGCGCCGCCCGTCGGGTTTACGGGCGAAGGCCAGCAGCACCGCGTCGAGGTCCTCGCCCGTCAGGTCGTCCAGCACCACCTCCTCACCGGCCAGGCGCACGAACGTGGCGACGTCGCGCGCGTACACCTCCGCCGTCGCCGGTGACAGCGCGCCCGTCGACGTCTTGGCCCGGACCAGCTCCACATACCGGTCGGCCGACTCCTGGACGGTGAGACGATTCAGCTCCGCTGGCCGCATGGTCTTCGCCGGCACCCCTTCCCGTGATCACCTCTGACCGTACCGGGCGGCGACGACGCCCGCCGGGCATCCCCCCAAGGCTCCTGCGCCTCCCGGCCCGCCGGTCGTGCCCTCACGGACGCGCCCGGACGGCCGGCGGGGCGGACGACAGTCAGAAGATCATCGTGGACGTGTCCGTCATAGGGTGGGCTCATCAGCCGATGGGAGCACAACGGTTCGGCATGATCTGGCTGATCCGCATGGAAGGCGGAAAAATGGAAGAGATGTGGACATATCGCAGCACTGTCTGACAGCTATGTCCTAGTCGGGAAGAGCCGCTTCCCCCGCGGCGGCAGGCCTTCGAAAACGGGGGAGAGGCACCCGGCCGCACCCCGCCTGCGGCCCCGCACCCGGACGTACGATCACGCCATGGGAAACATCGGACCCACCGAACTTCTCGTCCTCGCCGTACTGCTCGCCGTGGCGGCCCTCTTCCTCATCGGAGTGATCCGCCTGGCCACCCGCGGCTCCCGGGGCTCCGCCGCGCCCCGGCCACGGCTCGACCCCGCCGAACTGCACCGCCAGGCCACCGGCCTGATCACCGCCGGAAAGACCATCCAGGCCGTCAAACTCGTCCGGGAGCAGACCGGCCTCGGCCTGGCCGACGCCAAACGCTACACCGACGACCTCGCCGCCGGCCGCCCGCCGTACCCCGCCTTCCCCCACCCCGGCCACACCACCGCGCCCGGCCACACCGCGGCCCCGCAGCCCGCCGCCGACCTCGCCGGCCGCGTCCGCCACCTCAAAGCCACCGGCCACACCGAGCAGGCCGTTCTCCTCGTCAGGGGAGAGACCGGCATGAACGACGCCGACGCCCGGCGATTCGTCGACTCCCTCACCTGACACCCCCCGCGCCGCCCCCGGCCGCCGCAGACCTCCCGCGCGGCCCGCCCCCGGACCCCGGGTCACACGACGCGGGAGCGAGCCGCCGCCACCAGCCGGGCATCGGCGCCGGAGGTGACGACGACGACCGCCGACTCCGGAGTGCGCTCCCGTACGTCCTGCGACCTGATCGCCATCACCGCCGCCGGGCTCCCCAGCTCACCGTAACGGGCGGCCACCGCCTCGGCGATCACCACCCGGGCGGCGCCGGCCACACCCCTGGCCGACATCGGCGCCCCCGCGGCGCACAGGTGACCGAGCAACGCCGCGAACCGCAGCTCACCCTCCATCGGCGAGACCACGCCACCACCCTCACCGCCCGCCGCCCGCGGCCCGTCCAGCCAGAACACCCCGCCACGCAGGAAACCCGCACAGGACCCCTCGCCGTGCGGAAGCACCCGCACGGCGTTGGCCACCACCCGGCCGAACTCCGCCAGGTCCGCCTCCGGCGGCAGATCGGTGGTGACCAGCAGCGGCACGACCAGCGAATCCAGCATCAGCGGGCATCCCTTCGGTGAGACCGCTCATGGTAGGACCCGCCACCGACAATTCCGGGGGAACCGCGACGCCCGGCGTGCCGCCGTGCCCTCCGCCCGCCTCCCCGGGGCCGCGGCGGGCGACGCCGCGGCCCCGGGGGAGAAGGGACGGCACCGCGGTGTGGACCCCGCCCGGACCCCTTCGCCGGCCGAGGCCACCCGGGCCCGGATGGCCTTCCGAGCCGCGGACCCGCTCCGGCTCCGTGCTGGAGGCCATGCTGCGCGGCTTCGGCCCCGGCGCGGACTGAAACGCCGGGGGCGGCCCGGCGTGGACGCCGTACGGGGGCCGTGTCGCGGCGATCATGGGTGATCGTGAGCTAAGGAATACGGTCAGAATGGTCGAATCTATACCAAACAGAATTCGGCTTCTGTCTGGTATGACATTTATTGTCCGTTTTGAGAGTGTGGGGAAGGCCGGATGGGCGTGCGGGCGTCCCGCACGCCGCAGCGGCCTGCGACGGCCACGGCGCGGCCGGGACGCGAGCGGATCACCCGGGGTCGCGGCGCCGGGCCGGTGAGCCCGGGTGGGCCCGGCGCCGCGCCCTGCGAGATCGTCCCGGCCGGCGGGAGGCGGCCGGGACGCATCCGATGATCGTTTCGCGGCCTGCGTCCGGGGGCCGGTCGATGAGGCGCGGTGCGGTGGCGGCCGGGACGCATCGGTCGTGTCCGTCCGGTGTGGCGGCCGGGGTGCGCCGGGTTCTTCCCGTGGCCGTCGCCGCGGTGGCCGGGTGCCGCATCTGCCGGTGCCTGCCGGTGCCTGCCTGCGGGTTTCCGGGGTCTGTGGCGGGTTCGTGTCCGCCGTACGCCACAGGCGGGCGGGTGCCGGTGGCCGGGTGGTGCGGGTGCGGGCCGTACCGGACCGGTGGGTCGGTGGCGGGTTCTTCCGGGGTGTCGGGCGTGGTTGCCGAGGTTTTTGATGCATAATCGCACTTATGCATCATTTGTGGGTGGTCCCCTGTCGGCGGGCGGGAGGTGCGTGATGGGCGCGGGTGAGGCCGGTGGGCCGATGAGCGTGACCGGGGCGGCCGAGGAGTTCCTGTTCTCGTTGCGGGTCAAGAAGCTGTCGGCGCACACGATCGCCGGGTACGCCCGGGATCTGCGGGCGGTGACGGTGCTGGCGGCCGCTCAGGCGGGGTGCGCGCCGGGTGAGCTCGCGGTGGGCGGCCTGTCGGGGCGGCTGGTGCGGACGGCGTTCGCCGAGTTCGCCGGGCCGCGGTCGGCGGCGAGCGTCAACCGGGCCTGGAGCGCCTGGAACCAGTTTCTGACGTTCTGTGTGGCGGAGGGGCTCCTGGAGGGCAATCCGATGGCGGCGGTCCCCCGGCCTCGGCAGCCGGCCAAGGCGCCCAAGCCGTTGCTGGGTGACGGGGAGGCGTCGGGGTTGCTGCTGGAGCGGATCGCCGCGGGGGCGCGTAAGGCGCGGGATCCGTGGGTGGAGCGGGATCTGGTGGTGCTGGCGCTGGCGTTGGTGACGGGGATGCGGTCGGCGGAGCTTTTGGGGTTGACGCTGGGGTCGGTGGGTGGTTCGGCCGGGGATCGGCGGGTGCAGGTGGTGGGCAAGGGCGGGCGGACGCGTTCGCTGCCGATCGAGGCGCCGGTGGAGTTGCTGGTGGAGCGGTATCTGGAGAGCAGGATGCGGCGTTTCGGGCTGGCTGCGCTCCCCCGGTCGGCGCCGCTGCTGGTGGACAACCGGGGTGAGGCGTTGCGGCGGGGTGGGCTGCAGTATCTGGTGCGGCAGTGTTACCGGTATGCGGGGGTGCATGATCGGGTGCAGCGGGGGACGCTGGTGCACGCGTTGCGGCATGAGTTCGCCACGCGGCTGGCTGAGCGGGGGGCTTCGGCGCATGAGCTGATGGAGTTGCTGGGGCATGCCTCGATCGTGACGGGTCAGGCGTATGTGGCTTCCACGGCGCGGGAGGTGCGGCGGGCGGCGCGGGGTAATCCGGCGTACGGGGTGCTGGAGCGGCTGACGGGTGAGGGTGGAAAGCGGCGGGAGCCGTAGCGGCGGGGCGGGGTGAGGGTGGTGGGGGCCGGTCCTCCCCTCCCCTGGGCGGCCGGGGGCTCGCGCCGGCCGGGGTCCTGCCGCCGGTGTGACCCGGGGTGTTGTGCCGCGCTCCCCCGGTTTTCGGCCGGTGCCGGTGCCCGGGTGGGGGTTTCGGGGGCGGGGATCCGGGGGTGCCGGTTCGGGGGTGGGTGCGGGGGTTGTTCTATCGTGTCGGAGTCGTTGGGTGTCCGGGCCGGTGCCGGGGTGGCCGGGTCGTGGCGGAGGGGGTGCGCCGGTTGTCTGGTCGTCCGGGGCGGTCCTGGCCGGCTCGTGCGGCCGGCGGGTTCCGGTGGTGTCGTCCGTGGTCGGTGCCGTGGTTCCGCCGGTCGGCCGGCTGAGATCGCTTCGGCCCTGTTCGGGGGCGCCGCTTCTCCCCCGTTTCGTTCCCTGTTCAGAAGGAGCCGCTTCGTGACCGTCTCGCATGCGTTCCCGTTGGAGCCCGTTTCGATCCGTGTGCCCGGTGAGGTCCTCGATGATCTGCGGGCTCGTCTGGTGTTGCGGCGTTCACCGGTGGATGAGGGTAATGAGGACTGGTTCTACGGTGTTCCGGATGGTTATCTTCGTGAGCTGGTCGCCTACTGGCGGGATGGCTATGACTGGCGTGTGGCCGAGGCGGCGATCAACGCTCATGAGCATTATGAGGTGAGTGTGGCGGGTGTTCCGGTGCATTTCATGCGCAAGGCCGGCCGTGGTCCTCGCCCGATTCCGTTGATCCTCACCCATGGGTGGCCGTGGACGTTCTGGCACTGGTCGAAGGTGATCGGTCCGCTGGCCGATCCGGGGGCGTTCGGTGGTGATCCGGCCGATGCGTTCGATGTGATCGTGCCGTCCCTGCCGGGTTTCGGTTTCCCGGGGCCGCTGACCGGTTTCCCGGAGGTGAACTTCTGGAAGGTCGCCGATCTGTGGCATGTCCTGATGACGGAGGTTCTGGGGTATGAGAGGTACGGTGCCGGGGGGTGTGACATCGGCGGGATCGTCTCCAGTCAGCTGGGTCACAAGTACGCCGATGAGCTGTACGGGGTTCATATCGGGTCGGGGTTGCCGCTCGATTTCTTCACGGGTCCCCGTGCGTGGGATTTCGCGCGGAATCGGCCTCTCACCGAGGATCAGCCCGCCGAGGTGCGTGCCCGGATCGTGGAGCTGGATCGGCGTTCGGCGTCTCATCTGGCGGTGCACGTGCTCGATGGTGCGACGTTGGCGCACGGGCTGAGTGACTCCCCCGCGGGGTTGCTGGCCTGGCTGCTGGAGCGCTGGAACGCCTGGAGTGACAACGGTGGTGACGTCGAGTCGGTCTTCACGAGGGATGATCTGCTGACGCATGCCACGATCTACTGGGTGAACAATTCCATCGCCACGTCGATGCGGTATTACGCCAATGCCAACCGCTATCCGTGGGTTCCGGCTCATGACCGTGTCCCGGTCGTGCAGGCTCCGGTGGGTGTGACGTTGGTGACGTATGAGAATCCGCCCGGTGTGCGTGGCGCCGATGAGCGGGTGCGGGCGTTCCTGGACGGTCCGCAGGCCGGCTGGTTCAACCATGTCAACGTCAGCGCCCATGATCGCGGGGGTCATTTCATCCCGTGGGAGAACCCGGAGGCCTGGGTGGGTGATCTGCGCCGTACCTTCCGTGGCCGCAGGCCCTGAGGGGTTTTCCGGGTCCGGGGCGGGGGCCTTGGCCGGCCAGGGCGGGCACGACATCCCATCGGTGATCAAGGCTCCTGACCACCGGTGAGGGCACGGTCTGACCCCAGGACTCCACCATCGGTCCGGCGGACGAAAGTGCTCGCTCACCGGTGGCTACCGGGCACCGGGTCTGCCTGATCGGCCGACCCGGTGGCTTCCGTCAGCGCAGGGGGAAGGCGCGGGTGGTGGTCTGTTCGGCCTTGTTGCCTTCGGTGTCCCAGGCTTCGGCCTTGAGGGTGACGGCGCCCTTCGTATCCGCGAGGGCGGGGTAGGTGAGTGTGGTGGTGTAGACGCCGGTACGTATCCGGCGGACCTTGGCGTTCTTCCAGGTCTGGCCATCGTCGGTGCTGTAGGCCAGCTTCAGCCCCGCGGCGGCCGGCATCCGCTCGGCCGACGGGGAGTGGGTCACGTCGATCTGGAACGTGTGCCGGCCACCGGCCCGTACGGAGGTGTCCGGGGCCTGGGTGTCAGCCAGGTCGTAGCCGACGAACACGAGCGGCTGCGGGTTGCACGAACCGGACGAGCCCATGATCGGGTGGCAGTCGGTCGTGGGCGGGACGGTGTCCTCGTCGCGGGCCCTGGAGTGGAAGGTCCAGGCGTTGACGGAGCCCGAGCCGCTCTGTTCGAGCCGGTAGAGGCCCTCCTCCTTGGTCAGCGTGAACATCGGGAACGCGGCGCCGGCGACGCGGGGGATCTCCTTGCCGTCCTTGAACAGCTTGGCGTTGGTGTTGACGCTGCCGCCGGGCATGGCCGGCCGCCCGTCGCCGGTCACGAAGGTGTAGGCGGGCAGGAACGTGTCGCCGCGCCGGCACATGGCGCACAGCACCTTGTTCTCGACGCCGGGGATCTCCGGGATCACCATGGCGCCCGGGGTGGCCGGGCCGGTGCCCCAGCGCCTGGTCTCCTTGCCGGGCTTGTCGATCGTCGTGTCCAGTTCCCAGGTCTTTCCGTCGGTGCCGCTGACGCTGCCCTGCCGCAGCGTGTCCGCCGAGGACAGGCTGAAGTACTGGGTCCGCCTGGAGGGGGCGGCGAAGTGGAACGCCGTCGCGAACGTGACCCGCTCCAGCGGCTTGCGGCTGTGCCAGATCTCCATCTGGTCGTCGAGGCTCATCGGCGTGTGGTACGCGGTGTCCACGGTCCGCAGGCGGTCGTTGGTGAAGTGGTAGACGGGGTCGGGGATCCGGCCGTCCTCGTACTCCTGGAGCTGGTAGGTGTAGTCGACGATCGGGTTGTTGGTGATCTCCAGTGTGACCGGGCCGTTCGCGAGCTGGGCGCGGAGCTGGTCGCCGACGGCCTTGAAGATCTGGATCACCGGCAGTGCCGGCTTTCCGTCCCCGCCGGGCCAGGTGGGGATCGAGCAGCCGGGGTACACGCGGTCGGCGAAGAGCACGACCCCGGCGGCGCCCGCGGCTTTCAGCGCCTGGAGACGGTCGAGTTCGATGAGGCAGGTGTCATCGGGATCGATCGTCATCAGCGCGAGTTTGCCGCGCAGGTCGCCCTGCGGGTTCGCGCCGCCGCCGACATAGGCGAGGTTGTAGCGGTGGGTGCCGGCCGGGAACGGCATGTCCCAGCCGAGGTCGAAGCTCAGCCCGCGGTCGAAGTACTCATAGGTTCTGGCGTCGATCGCGTACTTCCGGGGGGACACGGCGCGCACGGCCAGTTGCGGGTTGGCGGCCGTGGCCTGCATCGAGTACAGCAGCTTGCCCTTGGTGACCTTCTTGGTGGGGCTGATGTACCAGTCGTTCATGCCGATGGCGCCCATGTGGCCGGTCGTCAGCGGGGTGCCGTCCCAGGCCGTGCGCACGAAGGAGAAGGTGCCTCTGGCGTGGCGCCAGTCGATCGGCTTGGGCGTTTTGACGCTCAGCAGCGCGGCTTCGCGCGCGTCGAGGGTGATCTCGGCTCCCCCGTCCGGCACGGCCACCTCGGGGTTGAACAGGAGGGCGACCGGGCCGGGCCCGCTGTCGATCGTGTTGTGCTGGACGCCGACCTGGACGCTGTAGGTGCCCGCCTCGACCATGAAGCGGTAGACGCCGTCGCTGACGAAGTCGCCCGAGCTGATGCCGTAGGTGTCGGGGACGTCGACCGCGCTCGCGGCCACCCAGGTCACCGTCGGTGAGGCCGGGTTGCCGTATCTGTCGATGAGGTGCACGGTCAGCGGCACCTTCTTGGGCCCTCGGCGCAGCCCCACCGGGGTCGTGACGTGCGTACCGGACGGGCCTGTGGCGACCACGGCGCCGGTGTAGCCGCCCTTGGGCAGGCCGTCCGGGCGGAGGGTGACGGTGACGGACGCGGTGCCGCCCGCCGGGACGGTGACCGATGGGGTGCTGAACGTCAGTGCGTCCTTGGCTTCGCCCAGGGTGGCGGTGAGGGTCAGCGTCACCTCGGCGGCGCCGTCGTTGGCGTAGGTGACGGTCTTGTCCACCGTGTCGTTCACGTCTACGGGGATGATGCCGTAGTCCAGGTTCGGCGTGGTGGAGACGACGGCCTGGGAGACGGCCCTGGCCACGTCGACGCGGCCGGCGCCCTGCTCGTAGGCGGAGTATCCAGCGTCCTTGGCGGTCGACATCAGTGCCGCCTTGAGCCGCTGGCCGTCCCAGGAGGGATGTTCCTGGGCCAGCAGTGCGGCCGCGCCCGCGACGTGCGGGGTCGCCATCGAGGTGCCGTTCAGGCTGGTGTGGAGGGTGTCGACCGGGCTGCCCAGTGAGGTTCCGGCGGCGCGGGCGGCGATGATGCCTACGCCTGGGGCGGTTATGTCCGGCTTGAGCGCGCCGTCCACGGCCCTGGGCCCGCGGCTGGAGAAGTCCGCGAGCCGGTCGGACTTGTCGGTGGCGGCGACCGTCAGCGCGGAGGTGGCGGCGCCGGGTGTGCCGATCGTCTCCTTGCCGGGTCCGCTGTTGCTCGCGGCGATGACGAACAGCGCGCCCGTCGAGGCGCTCAGGTCGTTGACGGACTGGGACAGCGGGTCGGTGCCGTCGGTGGGGTTGCCGCCGAGGCTCATCGAGATGATCTTCGCTTTCTCCTCGGTGGCGGCCCACTCCATGCCGGCGATGATGTCGGAGGCGTCGCCCGAGCCGGAGTCGTCCAGCACCTTGCCGATGACGAGCCTGGCGCCGGGGGCGACGCCCTTGCGTGTGCCGTCCGAGCCCGCGCCCGAGCCTCCCACGGTCGCGGCGACGTGGGTGCCGTGGCCGTGGTGGTCGGTCACCTCCTGGCCCTCGACGAAGCTGTGGCTGTCGGTGATCCGGCCGGCCAGGTCGGGGTGGGTGGCGTCGACGCCGCTGTCCAGTACGGCGACCGTCGTGCCGGAGCCGTCGAAGCCGGCCTTCCACGCCTCGGGGGCGCCGATCAGCGGCACGCTCTCGGCCAGGTCCGCCTTGACCTTGGCGTCCAGCCAGACCTTGCCGACGCCGCCGGCCAGCTTCGTCCTGCCGTTGGCCGAGTCGCGCAGGGTGGCCCAGAAGTCGTCCGCCTTCGCCTTGTCGACCGTGAGCGCGGCGCCGTGGATGCTCGGCAGGGATCGGGTGGCGGTGCTGTCGGGCAGGGCGCGGGCGGCGCTCTTCCGGGCGCCCTGGTACTGGACGATCAGCGGCAGGCGGTCGGCCGTGCCGTCGGCGTAGCCGTTCTCGGCCAGGTAGCGGACGTCGAACAGCTTGAGGTCCAGGAGGCCCGCGTCGAGGGCGGGCTGGGCGTCGTCCGGGATCACGAAGATGCCCTCCGGTCCGGCCTCGCTGCGGAACAGCGGGATGTGACCGTCGGGGCGGCGGGCGGCCTCGGGGGTCGCGGTGTAGCGCCCGTCTGCGTCCCTGGTGAGGTGGACGGTGTCGCCGGTGATCAGGGTGAGGTTCCATGCGCCGCCGGCGGTGCCGGGGAGCGTGACGACGCCGGTGTCGCCCTCGTCGGGCGCGGCGAGGGCCGTCGCCGGGGTCAGCAGGCCCGAGGCCAGTGCCGCTACGGCCGCGGCCGCTGACACGCGCGGCCACGGCCGCCTTCTGGTGGTTGGCATCGGGGGTTCTGCCTCTTTCCTCATGCGTCGACCCAGCCCTCTTCGAGTTCGTCCTCGGGTTCGGCCTCGGGCTCGGGGGTGTCCTGAGGGGTGTCGTGCTCGTCCTTCGGATCGGGTTCTTCGGGCATGCGCCTAGCGTCACAGGAGCGATAGATGGCTACCTATGGGGCAAACACCCCAATAGTCAGGCGTCGAGGCGGTGCGCCAGCCCAGCGCGGGACCGCAGGCCCAGCTTGCGCATGGCCGACCCCAGGTGCTTGTCCACGGTCTTGGCCGACAGGAACAGCTCCTTGGCGATCTCCTTGTTGGTCAGGCCGGTGGCGGCCAGCCTGGCCACCGCGTCCTCCCTGGGGGAGAGCGCGGACCCGTAACCACGCGGGCCGCCGCGATGCCGGGCCGGTACGGGCAGGCCCCAGCGCCTGCTCAGCCGGCCGGCCCGGTCGAGGTCCCAGGCGGCGCCGAGCCCGCCGTAGGCGTGCAGGGCGGCCTCCAGCATCGGCGCCCCCCGCTCGTCACCGGCGGTGAGCAGCAGCCCGGCCGCGTGCTCGCGCGCCTGTGCCGCCTCGTACGGTGCCCCCAGCCGGTCGTACGACGCCGCCGCGTCCATGAAGCGCACGGCGTCGGCGGACAGGAGGCCCCGCGCATGGCCGAGCGCCGCCCGCGCGAGCGGCGCGTCCAGCGCGGCGAGCTCGCCTTCGAGACGTGACACCAGCTCCCCGGCCTCATCGGCCCTGCCCAGCCCCATCAGGGCTTCGACCAGTGCGGGAACCGCCCGAACACCCACCGGCCACAATCTCTTGGCCGCCCACAACGAGAACGCCTCGCCGGTACGCGCCACGGCCTCCCCTGCCCGGTCCTGTGCGGCGGCCAGCCGCAGCAGCGCGCTCACCGGCAGCGCGAGCACGTCGGCCGCGCCCGTCTCCAGGTTCGCGCGTACCAGGTCGTCGAGCCGCGCGGCGTCGGCCCGCCCGCGCGCGAGGGCCAGGCAGCCGGACACGGTGTCCGCGGTGAGGCGGAAACTGGGCAGGTCGGCGAAACGCACCCGCAACGCTTCGAGCTCGTCCGCCACGCCGTCCCAGGAACCCCGGCAGTACGCCAGAGTCGCCAGGTTCAACCGGCACCTGGACTCGATCAGGCCGGTGACGTCGTGCTCGGCCGCCTCGGCCAGCGCGGCGTCCAGCAGGCGGTACGCGGTGTCGTGATGCCCGGCCAGGCAGGCGACCTCGCCGATCGAGTCGTAGGCCACCACCTCCCACCGGTTCGTCGGCCGGCCGCCGGTCCGCGCCACGACCTGCCCGGTCAGGCTCGCCCCGCGCGGGTCGCCGACGAGGGTCAGCACCATGGCGACCTTGCCGAGCACGGAGATGCGCCGCTCCGGCTCCGCGATCTCGGGCAGCCGTTCGAGCGCCAGGTCGAGCCAGCGCAGGTGCTCGGCGAGCGGGACACCGGGGGTTCTCGGCATGCCCAGGCCCACCATCGCGTACGCGGCCAGCACCGGGCGGTCGGCGAGATCGGCGACCGCCTCGATCATGGCCCCGCGGGTGAGCTCCGGCGCGGCGCCTCCGGCCTCCAGCTTCAGCCCGATGAGGTAGTTCAGCTCGCCGCGCACCGGTCCGGGCGGCTGGCGGGCGGCGGCGGCGCGCAGCAGGCCGATGAGCTCGTCGGCGCCCAGCGCGTATCCGCCCGCCCAGCCCAGTTTCGCCGCCAGCCTGCCCTCGCGTTCCGGGTCGAGGGGCGCGTGCCGCAGGACCGCCTCCAGCAGGCGTTCGGCCTCCGCGTCGTTGGCGAGGGCCACGGCCTGGTCGGCCGCCTTCTCCGCGGCGTCCACCCACGCGTCGTGCCGGCCGGCGTGACGGTGGTGGTGGGCGATCTGGCCGAGCGGCGTGGGATTTTGCCGCGCCACCGCCTTGGCGGCGCGGACGTGCAGGTCCTGGCGTCTGGGCAGCGGGATGCTCCCGTACACCGCCTGGACGGCCAGCGCATGCCTGAAGCCCGCCATGCCGGCGTGCTCGGCGAACAGGCCGCGGTCGAGAAGCTCGTCCAGGCCCTCGTGGGCGTCCTGCTCCGGTACGCGGCAGGTGGCCACGAGATCGGGCACCGGCACGGCCACCCGCAGCACCGCCGCGGCCTCCGCCACCGCCTGCGCGTTCGCGCTCAGGCCGCGCACCCGTTCCAGTACGGAGTCGCGTACCCCGGCCGGTACGCCCAGCGCGTCGAGCGTCTTGCGCGCCCACCTGGTACCGCGCTGGACCAGGACGCCGCGGGCCCGCAGCAGCGCGACCAGCTCCTGGATGGCGTACGGCAGGCCCGACGTACGCTCGCACAGGTAGGCGGCGAACTCGTCCGACACCTGCGCGGTGCCCAGGATCGAGGCCGTCAGCTCGTTCGTCCGGGCGGCGTCCAGCGGGGCCAGCACGAGGTGGGCATGGGCGAGCTCAGGACGTAACCGCGCGGTGAGCGCTCGCAGCCCGGGGCCGGCCTCCTCACCGCGGAACGTGAGCACGAGGACGAGCCCGGGCGGCGAGTCGGCGAGCAGGTAGCCGAGGAACTCGACCGTCTGCTCGTCGGCCCAGTGCAGATCCTCCAGCACCAGGACGGCCCGGCCGAGTGCGGCGAGCAGTTCCGCGAGCCCGCGGAACACGCGATGCCGCAGCCCGGCGGGGTCGTCCAGCGGGCCGGGCTCGGCCGGGAGGACGGCGGCGAGCTCGGGCAGCAGCGGGCGCAGCGCGCCGGTCACCGGCGACAGTCCGCCCTCGGGCAACCTCCCGGCCGCGCCGCGCAACGCCTCGATGACGGGCCCGAGCGGGAACGGCTCCCGGATCTGCGGGCACCCGCCGACGAGCGGCGGCCGGTCAGGCTGCTCGGCGGCGGGTGGCGGGCGGTCACGCAGCTCGGCGGCCAGTTCGCTGACCAGCCGCGTCTTGCCGATGCCGGCCTCGCCCTCGATCATGACGACGGCCGGGGGACGCCGCACCGCCGCCCGCAGCCGCCACATCTCCGCGTCCCGGCCGACGAGGACGGGCGAGACCACCCGCTCCACCGCCATTTCGGCATCGTCCATAATCGAGCCATTGAAGCGCCGCCCGCATGAGATGTCACGTCTGTCTTACCTGGCGGCCGGCCCATTGGGCTCGGCCGTCGCGGCGGGGGTGGCCGCGCAGCCCGTCCTGGCCGGCTCCTGGGCGGCGAGGGTGAAGGCCGGGACCTCGCGCCGTTGCTCGCCGGTGAGCGCCGGAGGGGACCGCCGAGCAGGACGTCCACGAACGCGCCTTCCGGAAGGCGGGTGATCGGGGTGCCTTTCTCCGTCCCGGAGGTGGGTGGCGGGCTGGTGCCGTGGAGGGGTCTTCACCTCACGCGGGGGGCTTCGCCGGGGGTGCGGCGGGTGATCGGTCCGCGGGGTTCGTCGACGTGGCCGGTCGCCGGGTCGCCGTTCAGGCCTTGAGCCTTCTGACCAGGCGGGTGGCGGCGCGGTGGCTGAGGCCGGTTTCGCCGCGGACGAGGAAGACGGCCTGGTCGGTGTGGCCGGTGGTTTTGAGTTCGAGGGCGCGGGCGAGGAGTTCGGGGCTGAGGCCGCCGTGCAGCAGGGCGTTGCGGGGGCGCTGGGTGATGCGGACGGCCCAGATGATGAGAGCGATGGCGATGAGGGCGAGCAGGATCGTCACGGCAGGGATGAGCAGGGAGTCCGACATGGGTGTCCTTCGCGGGTGGGTCGCCGGGGGCTCGGGGGCTCGGGGGGCGGGCCGGTGGGCGGGGGTTCGGTTCTTTCGGGGTTGTCGGGGGTTTTTGTTACGGTCCGGGTTCGTGGCTGTGCAGTCTCTTATTCACGCGCGGGGCCTGGTCAAACGTTTCGGGGATTTCACCGCGGTCGATGGGACCGATCTGGACGTGGCGCCGGGTGAGGCGTTCGGTTTCCTGGGTCCCAATGGTGGGCGATCCGCGCTGGTGCTGCTGGACGAGCCGACCACGGGGCCGGACCCGCAGGCGCGTCACCTGCTGTGGGAGCGATTGTTCCGCCTGCGGAGGCAGGGGGTGACGCTGGTGCTGACGACGCACTACATGGACGAGGCCGAGTAGTTGCGCGACCGGCTGGTGGTGATGGACGGCGGGCGGATCGTCGCCGGGGGAGGGCGTGTCCCCCCCTCCCCCGGGGGCGAGGCGCGGGCGGGGGCGGCGGGATCGTGGTTCCGGCCGCCCCCGCCCTGCGGTTCCGGCCGCCGGCGCGCGGCGGGTGAGGGGTCAGGGGTCAGGGGCGGCTGTAGGGGGCGGCGGAGACGACCGCGGTGAGCGGCAGCGGCCCGTACAGGTGGGGGAAGGCCTCCTGGGCGCCGGCGGGGACCTCCAGGCGGACGTCCAGGCCCGTGGGGTCGATGGTCAGCAGCAGCAGCGGGACGGTGACGTCGCGGTAGTAGCGGCGGGCGACGGCGTGCAGCTGAGCCTCGTCGGCGCAGGCGTGGATGAAGCCCTCCTCCTCCAGGGTGCGGCCGAGGGTGGAGACGCGGTACTCCCCCGCCTGGCGGGCGGCGTCCCAGTCGGCGGCCAGGGCCAGGTGCAGGATGGTCATCGCGTCTCCTTGCCTCAGGGCCGGGCGTCCCACTCGCGGCGCAGCATCGCGTAGATCACCTCGTCGGTCCATTCGCCTTTGACGAGCTCGTTTTCCACCAGGTGGGCTTCGCGGCGCATGCCGAGGCGTTCCAGGACGCGGGCCGAGGCGTGGTTACGGCCGTCGAGGCGGCCGGTGATGCGGTGCAGGCCCAGTTCGCCGAAGCCCAGGTGCAGCAGCATGCGGGCGGTTTCGGTGGCGTAGCCGTTGCCGTGGTGGCCGGGGTGGAAGATGTAGCCGATCTCGCCGCTTTCGTGGGTGCGGCTGTGCCAGAACAGGGTGGCGTCGCCGATGAGTTCGCCGGTGGCGGTCAGCTCCACCGCCAGGCTGAGGGCCTGGCCCTCGTCGGTCAGGGCCGAGGAGGTGATCTTCTTCTTCAGGGAGGTGCGGGTCTGCTCCAGGTCGTGGGGTTCCCAGTACAGGTGGCGGGCGACTTCGGGCAGGCGGTGGATGGCGTGCAGGGCCTGCAGGTCGTCTTCGGTGAAGGGGCGCAGGATGAGGCGTTCGGTGCGCAGCGGGTAGGAGGGGTTGAGCATCCGCTCAGCGTAGGGGTGGCGGGCGATGCCGGGCCAGTGGATTTGCGCGGGCGGCGGGGCGGGAGGGGACGGAGGCGACTTGCGGGTGGTGTCGAATGCGTGTTCCACTGATCGGATGCGATGGGAGTCGCCGGCGTTGCTGGAGGAGCCGCCGCCGCGGGGCGGGCCGCGGATCGGGCGCAGCGCCGTCCGGCGTGTCCTGGGGGATCTGACGTGTTATGAGGCTCCGGCTCGGGTGGCGCTGGAGCGTTCGGGCGGCGGGTGGTCGCTGAGCCCGTACCGGGGGTGTGAGCTGGGGTGCCGGTACTGCGCGGCGCGGGGCGCGCATCGGCGGCTGGGGCTGGATGCGGGGGCGGGGTTCGACTCGACGGTGGTGGTGCGGCCCGACATCGTGCGGCGGTTGCGGGCGGAGCTGGCCTCGGTGTGGGACGGCGAGCATGTGAGTGTGGGGGTGGGGGGTGACTGCTACCAGCCCGCTGAGGAGGTCTACCGGCTGATGCCGCAGGTGGTGGCGGCGTTGCGGGAGGCGGGGGCGCCGTTCACGGTGTTCACCAAGAGCCCGCTGGTGCTGCGGGACGCCGGGCTTCTGGCGGGGGCGCCGGGGGCGGGGGTGGTGGTGTCGATCGCGTTCGTCGACGAGCAGGTGCGGCGGTGGGCCGAGCCGGGGGCGCCGAGCGCGCAGAAGCGGCTGGAGCTGGTGGCGGAGCTGGGTGAGCGGGGGGTGGCGTGCGGGGTGGCGATGGCGCCGGTGCTGCCGCTGGTGACCGATTCGGCGGATCAGCTGGCGGCGACGGTGCGGCGGGTCGCGGCGGCGGGGGCGGTGAGTGTGGAGCCGCGGGTGCTGCGGCTGCCGCGGGGGGCGCGGGAGTGGTATCTGGCGTGGCTGGGTGAGCGTCATCCGCGGCTGGTGGAGCGTTACGGCGAGCTGTACGCGCGGGGTGCGGACGCCGAGGAGGGGTATGTGCGGGCGGTGACGGCTCAGGTGCTGCAGCTGGCGGCGCGTTACGGGCTGGGGGCCGAGCGGCCGGAGCAGCCTTTGCCGCTGGCGTTGCCGGGTCATCGGCAGCTGCCGTTGCTGTGAGATGCGGCGCTCCCCCGGGGCGGAGGTGAACGTGCCGGGCGCTCGGGTGGGGTCGCCTCCCCTCCCCCGGCTTCGCCGGTGGCGCGTCCTGGTCTGCTCTGGTGATCTGGGCGGCCCTGCCGGGCATCACGCCGTATGCCGCCCGTCGCCCGTCCGGTGAGAGCGCCGGGGCCGGGGGTGGTGGCGCGTCGGCCGGTACGTCCGATGCTCGCACACGGGTACAGAGGGCTCGGGAGGGCGGAGAAAGGCCGGGGCCCCGTGCGCCGGTGCGGCGCGCGGGGCCCTGATGGAGGGGTCCTTCTCCCCCGCCTGCGCCTTGCGGTGGTCGTCTGGCCGGCGCGGGGGCAGGGGGTCAGCTGTCGGCGCCGGTCAGGGCGCTGCCCTTCTTCCACTGGCTGAACGGCATCTGCCAGAAGCCCCAGCCGTTGTTCCATTCCAGTTTGCGGCTGGTGCCGGTGATGGTGATGACGTCTCCGCGCTGGACCTGGTCGTAGAACCACTTGGCCTGGTCGGGGCGGGCGTTGATGCAGCCGTGGCTGACGTTCTGGCGGCCCTGGGCCCAGACGTTGTTGAGGGCGTGGACGTATTCGCCGCTGTTGGAGAACCGCACCGCGTGGTTGATCATGAGGTCGTAGTAGCCGGGGTCGCCCTTCTTGCGGCCCGGGGAGATCATCCGTTCGGGGTTGGCCTTGCCCATGGTCAGGTGGACGCCGCTGGTGGTGGTGTATTCGCGGGTGGAGCCGTTGCCGGCGCTGATGAGCATGGTCTTGACGACCTTGCCGTCGCGTTTGACGACCATCTTGTGGGTGCGGGCGTTGACGACGGCGGTCTGGGCGGCGCCGATCCGGATGGTCTTGGTGAAGTCTTCGACGCCGTAGGCGTCCTTGCCGCTCTGGACGCCGGTGATGTCGGCGCGGAAGGTGACCTTCTGGTGGGGCTGCCAGAATTTCGCGGTGCGGTAGATGACGGTGGTGTCGCTGGTCCAGCGCCAGGCGCCCTGGGAGGGTTTCTCGGATTCGACGTGCAGGGCCTTTTCCACCGCGGCCTTGTTGGTGACGGGGTTGTTGAACGTCACGATGATGGGGGCGCCGATGCCGACCTTCTCGCCCTTGAGGGCGGGGGTGACGTCGGAGACCTTCAGTTCGACCTTGGGTTTACGGGTGGTGAAGCTGCTCTGCGCGGTGGTGGCGCCGGCGCGGGCCGAGACGGTGTAGGCGGTGGAGGGCTTCAGTGCCCGCTTGGAGACCCACTTGGTGCGCCCGGTGTCGAAGGTGCCTTCGACGGGTTTTCCGTCGCTTTCGGCGGTGACCTCCTCGAGGGGGCCGCCGGCGGCGGTGACGACGATCTTCCGGTTCGGGGCGACGGTGCCGCTGCCCTGTCCCGGGGTGATCTTTATGGCGGCCCCGGCGGGTGTCTCTTTGGCGGGTGCCTTCTGTCCTTCGGCGGCGGGGTCGGGCGCCGCCGTTCCACCGGAGCAGGAGGTCGCCAGAAGGGCGGCGGTCGTCATGGCCATGGCGGCCAGTGGCGTCCGGAGGCTGCGGCGTTCCACGTCTAGCACGACTTTCTCCCCCATAGCAGCAAGGTGCGTTCAAAACTTTAGTAGGTGATGCGCAGTACGGTTGCCTGGTTCAGCCGAGTTCGGTCACGTTTACGTCACTTCGTGGAGTCAATATCGTGCCGACGATCCGTCAGAAGATCGGTGGAGGGCGGCGGGCGTCTCCGTACGGTGACGGGGGCACGGGGCCGAGACGGTGCGCGGGGGTGCACAGGGGCCCGCGGTGGTGCGGCGGTCGGTGACGGAGGGTGGCCGGCGGGCCCGCCGGGACGGTGCGGAGGATAGGGTGGTTTGACCGCTCGATTCGGAAGGTCTGTCGG
The DNA here is from genome assembly GCF_055585205.1 of Streptosporangium sp. NPDC053982. Taxonomy (NCBI): domain Bacteria; kingdom Bacillati; phylum Actinomycetota; class Actinomycetes; order Streptosporangiales; family Streptosporangiaceae; genus Streptosporangium; species Streptosporangium sp. NPDC053982. The sequence continues at coordinate 286,559 of NZ_JBVJKQ010000005.1, read as the reverse complement.
AAGGTCTGGGTGATGACCGCAGCTCGGTCCGCCGGCCGGGGCGCCGGCGCCGCAGGTGGTGAGGCCTCCGCCGGCCTGTACGGCGACGCGCACGGTGATGCCCGTGGCGGCCTGCGCACCGGTGTGTGCGGCGATCCGCCGGGGGGTTTCCACGACGTCGCGGCGCGGGCGCCGGATGAGGCGCTGCTGCGCGCCGTCGTGGACGCCTGCGGCGAAGGGGTGGTCCTGTGCGACGCCGCGGGGACGGTGGTGGCGCGCAACGCCGCGGCGGCGCGGCTGCTGCCGGCCGTACTGCCGGGGACGGAGGCCGCCTCCACGGAGGCCGGCCTGTTCGATGCCGGATGTCCCGAGGGCGAGGGCCGCGAGGCGGTGCACGGCGGGCGGCGGCTGCTGGTGCGGCGCGAGTCCTTCGGAGTGGGCCACCGCGCCTGGTATCTGCGGGACGTCACCGTCGAGCGTGACCGCACCGAGGCGTTGCTGGCCGAGCGGCGGCGCACCGGTTTCCTGCTGGAGGCCGGGCGCCGTCTGGCCTCCTCGCTCAATCCGCGCCGCTGCGCCCGCGCCGCGGTGGAGCTGGCCTCGCCGTTCCTGGCCGACGTCGCCATGGTGGTGCTGCCGCCCGCGGCGCGGCGTCAGGCGCCGTGGCTGCGGTCGGTGCCGGGCCGGCCGGTCCTGCAGGAGGGGGTCATCGGGGCGGCCGAGGTCGCCCAGGTGCCGGGCCTGACCGAGGCGCTGGCGGGTTTCCCGCCGGTGCCCAGCCGGTGGCTGGATCCGGCGCAGGTGCCGCAGTGGCTGCTGCCGGAGGGGTTCGGCGCCGCCGCGCACCTGCTGGTGACGCCGCTGCCGGGCAACGGGGTCCCGGCCGGGGCACTGCTCCTGGCCCGCGGCGCAGGCGGTGAGCCGTTCGATGAGGAGACCGAGACGCTGGTGCGGGTCTTCGCCTCCCGGGCGGGCGCGGCGATCTCGGCGGCGGCGCTGTACCAGGAGCAGGGGGCGACGAACGCGATCCTGACCGGGGGGCTGCTGCCGCCGCATCTGCCGCAGCCGCCCGGGGCGGAGCTGGCGGGGTCGCTGCGGGCGGCCCTGCAGACCAGCCTGGTCGGCGGTGACTTCTACGACGTCTGCCCGCCCGAGGACGCCGCACCCGGCGGGGAGCCGGCCGGTACGGCGCGAGGTGAGGCGCTGCTGATGCTGGGGGACGTGTGCGGCAAGGGGCCGCGGGCGGCGGTGCTGGCCGGGCAGGTGCGTCAGTCGCTGCGGGCGCTGGCGCTGCTGGAGCGCCGGCCCGGGCCTCTGGTGGAGCTGCTGAACCGCTGCCTGCTGGCCTCGCCGGTGCCGAACTCCTTCGTCACGCTGGTGCTGGGCTCCCTGGCCGCCGACGGCGACGGCGGGGTGCGGCTGGAGCTGGCGGTGGCCGGGCATCCGCCGCCGCTGGTGCTGCGCGCCGACGGCACGGTCACCGAGGTCGTCTCCCGCGGTTCGATGCTGGGGGCGATGCGCCGGATCCTGCTGGAGCCGGTCACCGTGCAGCTGGCGCCGGGTGAGGTGTGCCTGCTGTACAGCGACGGCATCACCGAGGCGTTCGGCGGCCCGTCGGGCCGGGAGATGTACGGCGGGCAGCGGCTGAAGGCGGCGCTGGCCGGGTGCGCGGGCATGCCGGCCTCGGCGGTGGTGGAGCGGCTGGAGCAGCTGAGCACCGAGTGGCTGGCCGGGCGGGTCCAGGACGACCGGGCTCTGCTGGCCGTACGAGCGGAGGGCCCGCGATGAGCACCACTGCCGTCTTTCCCGGTCTGCGGGCCGCGGGTGAGCGTTATTTCGGCCACATCGGCCGCGCCGACGAGTTCGGCGCGGTGGATGTGGTGCTGGAGCTGCTGGAGGCCGGGGTGCCGGCCGAGCGGGTGCTGCTGGACCTCATCGCCCCGGCGCAGCGGCGGGTGGGTGAGCTGTGGGCGGCCAACGACTGGTCGGTGGCGCGTGAGCACGCCGCCACGGCGATCAGCGAGCGGGCGGTGGCGGCGGTCGCCGCGCGGGTGCGGCCCCGGCCGCACCTGGGGCGCATCACGGTGGCCTGCACCGACGGCGAGTACCACGCGCTGCCCACGCGGCTGCTGGCGGAGGTGCTGCGGCTGCGCGGCTGGCACGTCGACTTTTTGGGCGCGTCGGTGCCGGGCCCGCATCTGATCACCCATCTGCATCAGACGGGGCCGGACGCGGTGGCGCTGGGGTGCGCGCTGGCGCTGCGGCTGCCGCGGGCGCACGCCATGATCGGCGCCTGCCAGGCGGTGGGGGTGCCGGTGCTGGCCGGCGGGGCGGGGTTCGGCGCCGACGGCCGGTTCGCGCGGCTGCTGGGCGCCGACGCCTGGGCGCCCAGTGCCGACGCCGCGGCCGACCTGCTGGCCGAGGGGGGCCTGCCGTCGTTCCCCTCCCCCGCGGTGGCGCTGGCCCACCTGGACGATGAGGAGTACACGCATCTGACGCGGCGGCGGGCGCAGCTGCTGCAGACGGTGATGAGCGAGATGGTGGCCGCCTTCCCGCCGATGGCGGCCTACGATCCGGCGCAGCTGGAGGCCACCGCCGACGATCTGGCCCACATCCTGGACTTTTTGGGGGCGGCCCTGTACGTCGATGACGATGAGTTGTTCGCCGGGTTCGTGTCCTGGACGGCCGGGGTGCTGGGGGCGCGGGGGGTGCCGGGGCGGGCGCTGAGCGGCGGCTTGCGCCTGTTCCACGATGAGCTGCGAGACTTTCCCCGGGCCCGCCGTATCCTGCGGTGCGGTATCGCCGCCGCGGACGGCGGCCACAGCGAGTTGGAGAACTGACGCCAGATGCTGGAGAAGACCCCGCTGCGCACCGAGGTGCGAAGCCGCGAGCCGGGCGCCGTGCTGCTGGCGCTCACCGGCGACCTGGACTACGACACCGCGGCCGAGCTGGTCGCCGCGGCGCAGGAGGCGCTGGGCGGCGGGGTGGGCCGGCTCGACCTGGATCTGTCGGGGCTCGACTTCATCGACTCCTCCGGCCTGGCCGCTTTGATCAACGTCTACAACGTCGCGCGGGAGCAGGAGGCGGGTCTGCGGATCGTCGCTTTGACGTCGTATCTGCGGCATCTGTTCCAGGTGACGGCGCTGGATCACATCTTCGAGCTGCCGGTGTGAGCGCCCCCCGGCGGGGTGCCGCCGGGGGGGCGGCCGGGCCGGCTGTCGTGGATGGCTGTCGTGGGCCACGGTGCCGGCTGTCGGTGTGGCCGTGTGGCCGGGTGTCATCGGCTCCGGCGGGGTGGGCGCGGCCGGGCCTTTCCGCGTGACGGCCGTGGCGGGCGTCGCAGGCGGGTGTTGTGCGCGGGGGCTTGGCCGGGTGATGCTGGGTCGGATCCGCAGCGGCGCTTCGATGGGGAGAAACCATGGACGTGGTCGGCTTCGCCGAGGTCCCGGTGGAGGAGCGGTTCGCCTTCTGGCGTGAGATGAGCGCGAAGACGTGGATGCCGCTGGACGCGCACTGCGAACCGGGTCTGGAAGGGGCGTTCCAGGCGCGGGTCGCTCTGGGCGGGTTCGGGCCCCTTCAGGTGAGCGTGCTGACCGCGCCGTCGCTGACGATCCGGCGCACGCCCCGGCTGATCCGCCGGTCCGATCCCGGGACCTTTCTGGTGACCTGCGTCGTGCGCGGTCACGCCGTCGCCGAGCAGGCCGGCCGGCAGGCGGATCTTCGGGTCGGGGACCTGATGCTCCGTGACAGCTCGCACCCCTACCTGACCGGGTTCGGGGCGGAGGGCCCCGCGGGCGGCCAGGTGCTGTCGCTGCAGTTCCCGGGTTCGGCGCTGGCGCTGCCCGAGCGGGACCTGCGGGGGCTCGGCCCGCTGCGCATCCGGGGTGATCGGGGTGTCGGCGCGCTGGCCTCGCAGTTCCTGCTGCAGCTGGCCCGGCGCCTGGAGGAGTTCAGCCCGGCCGAGGCGATGCGGGTCTCCGCCCTGACCCTCGACGTCGTGTCCGCCGCGCTGGCCGGCGCCCTGGAGGCCCGCGGCGCGGTGCCTCCGGGCGGCCGGCGGCGCGTGTTGCTCGCCCGGATCCGTGCGTTCATCCTGGCGAACCTGGGCGATGCCCGTCTGACCCCGGCCGCGGTCGCCGCGGCCCATCACATCTCGGTGAGCTACCTGCATCAGCTGTTCCGCGATGAGGAGCACACCGTCGCCGGCTGGATCCGTGAGCGGCGCCTGGAGCGGTGCCGGCGCGACCTGGCTGAGCCGTTGCTGGCCGAGCGCACGATCACCGCGATCGCGGCCCGGTGGGGGTTCACCAACCTCCAGCACTTCAGCCAGGCCTTCCGCGGCGCCTACGGTGTGTCCCCGCGCCGGTTCCGGCAGCGGTGCGCCGCGGTGCGCGCGGAAGGGCCGCCGGGCTGACCGGCGGGTAGACCGGCGGCGGTGCCGCGGTGCGGCCCGCGTCCTGTCCGCGCCGCCCTCCCGGCCGCGCTCCCCGGTGCGCGGTGCGCCTTCTGCGGCCTTCGAGGAGGACCGGGTGCGATCCTCCTCGAAGGCCGGCCGATCCCCGGGCTAGCGGATGCGGTAGGCGCTGACCCAGTTGCCGATGGATCCGTAGCCGCTTCTGTCGACGACGATCGCTCCCCCGGTGCAGTCGTAGTTGTCCCACAGCTCCACCAGGCGGCTGCTTTCGGTGCGGGCGGAGTTGATCCTGTCGTTCCAGCCCGACCCGACGTAGTAGCACTTGCCGACGTCCCCGTTGAGCCAGGTGTTCGGGCCGGAGAAGCCGGTGTCGTCGTAGACGTGGACGCCACGGACCGCCGCCGCGTGGCGGGCGGCGCCGGCGGAGGACGCCTGGGCCGGGCCGGCCGCCAGGACGGGTATCAGCGCGATCGCGGCGCCGAGGGCGGCCAGACGCCTCGGTGTGACGGCCTTCGTGTGGATTCCCCCGTTGCGGGGAAGACGGCGGGCGGAGCGGGCCTGCGTTCGCTGCGACATGGGCGGTTCTCCTTTGCGGAACGTTTCTCCTGCTTCCTTCGAAGGCTGCCTGCCGCGGTGCTGTCTGTCGTTACGCGTGAGTGCACGCTCCTTCGGTCCGCGTGCACTTCACGCGGGCAGGGTGCGCGGCGTCCCGGTGGGGGCGAGCAGGGTGACGAGCGCGGCCGCGCCGTCGAGCAGGGCCCTGGAGCGGGCGGTGACGGAGGCGTCGCGGGCGTCCAGCGCGGCGGTGACGTCCTGCCGGCCGCCCGGCTCACGCAGCTGCGGCATCAGGGCCCGCAGCGGCGCGATGCGGTATCCGGCGGCGCGCAGCTGGTGGACGATCCGGGCGTCGCGGACCTGGGCGGGGGTGTAGCGGCGCGCCGCGCGGTCGCGGTCGGGCACGACGAGGCCCTCGGCGTCCCAGTGCCGCAGTGTCGAGGCCCGCACGCCCAGGGCGGCGGCGAGTTCGGAGACGCTCATCGCGTCGCCGGCGCGCACGTCGCCGATCGGTTCGGCGGAGATCTCCCGGGCGGCCTCGCGGGCCCGCCTCAGCCGGGTGCGCTCGGCGTCGAGCCGGGCGTGCGCCGCGTCGAGCAGGGCAAGCGCCTCCGAGGCGGGTGAGCGGTGGGCGGCCCGGACGATTCTCCTGGCCTCGGCGGGGCCCGCGCCGGCGGCCAGGGCCCGGTAGGCCAGTGCCGAGGCGAGGTGGACGCCGCTGTAGAGGCGGTGGCCGGCGGCCGAGCGGGCCGCCGGGGGCAGCACGCCGTCGCGCTCGAGGTTGCGCACCTGCTGGACGGAGTAGCCGCAGCGCCGCGCGACGTCCACGGTACGCATTTCGGGTGATTCGCGGCTTGGCATCGTGGAACCCCTGGTGGCATGCGGTGAAGTCTCCACAAGCACTTTAATGTGACGCTTGAAGGCATGACCATGGATGAGATCATCGACTTCGTGAGCGGCCTGGAGGGCGTCCTGGCCGTCAGGCCGCAGCCCGGCGACGGCACCCCCGAGCTGGTCTGGGGGGATGCGTTCTTCTACTACTCCCCCGACGGCGTCGTGCCGACGACCGTCCAGCCCTTCGCGACGATCGTGACGAAGAACTACCCCGAGGACGAGACCTCCCGCCTGGAGCGGCCGGGCGCCTTCCGGGTGAACGTCGCCGCCGGCAGGGAGGCGTTCGTCCATTGGAGCGGTCACGCGCCGCGCGAGCCGGGTCCCGCCGCCCGGTCCGGGGCGGACTCCGGACCGGGCGGCGGGACCCGGTCCGGCGGGGGTGAGGGCCCGGGCGGCGATGGCGGTGGCGGTGACGCCGAGGACACCGTGATCGCCCACCCGCTCTACGGGGCCCAGTCGTGGCTGGCGGTGGTGAACCCGGGTCCCCGTACCGCGCGGGTGCTGCGGGAGCTGCTGTCGCAGGCCCACCGGCTGGCCCGCGCCCGCTACGAGCGGCGCGCCGCGGCGGGGTGAGCCGCCACCGGGGCCGAGGGGGCAGGGACCTCTCGGCCCCGGGGTCGCCCGGCTCTCCGGCGGCGGTGGCCGGCGTGCCGCGGGGCCGGGGCCGGGGCCGGGACCGGCCGTGGCCGGGCCGGGGAGCCGGGTGACAGTGGCCGGCATCGGGAGTGGCTCCCGCTCTTTGCCGGTACGGCCTCCTCGAGGGGGAGGCCGTACCGGCCCTCCCTCCCCCTCCCCCCGGGGGGGCTAACCGGCAGGAGGCGCCGCTGCGTGCGGTCGGGGTGCTCAGGCGGCCTTGCCGCGGGCGATGTAGTAGAGGTTCATGTCGGTGAAGTCGAGGGTGGCGGTGCTGGGTTTGTGGAAGCAGTGGAAGAAGGCGACCGGCACGTCGAACCCGTTGGGGGCCAGCGGCGCGTCCGGGTTGGCGTAGCAGTAGACCTCCCTGGCGGTGGCGTCGCCGAGGCGGATCTCCTTGGGGTAGCAGGGGTAGGCGACGGCCGGGTGGCTGCCGGCGAAGGTCTCGACCGGGCGGTCGCGGTCGGTGCGGATCCGCAGCCGCTCGGACGTATCGCCGAGCACGACCGCGGCGACCTCGCCCTGCCCGCCGAAGAGCGTGCCCACCACCTGCGGGCCGGAGGCGGTGAGGCCGGCGAGGCTGCCCCGGCTGTGCAGCGAGTTCTCACGGGTCAGCCACATCGGCAGGGGTCCGGCGCCCGCCCGTGCGGCGGCGGCGCGTGCCTCGGCGGCCGTCTCGGGGGTCCGGCGGCGCAGGATCAGCTGGCGGCCCGCGTAGTCGAAGGTGGTCAGCAGGTGGTAGAGGACCCATATGCCGATCATGCCGTCGGAGTCGGTGTCGACGTCCGCGCCCGACTCGGTCGACGACCAGCTCACGGGGACGTCGCGTAGTTCGATGCCGCCCAGTCTGAGTGAGTCCAGCGCTCCGTAGTGCGCCCAGACGACGCCGTCCAGGTAGTCGATCTTCTCGCTGACGATGGGGTTCAGCCCGGCCTCGCGGGCCACCGTCGCTGAGACATGCAGGTAGGGGGCGCCGGTGTAGAAGGTGAAGCGTTTCGCCGGTCCGCCGTTGACCGAGGCCTCTACCAGCGGTATCGGGTCCATCTGCTGCCAGGGCAGGCGCGCGGTGTCGCCGTGGATCCGGTACGGCTCGCCGGTGAAGGCCGCGAACCAGGTGGCGTAGCTTTCCTCGCCGGCCGCCCGCCAGTGCGGCGCCGACAGGGAGAGCTTGTCCTGCCGGATGTAGCAGTCGGCCAGGAGCCGGTTGGCCTCCTTGTCACCGGGCGCCAGCTGGACGGCGGTTTTGAGGTGTTTCTCGGCGTCGGGGAACCGGTTGGACAGCAGTGCGATGTGGCCGCGCCGGCGCGCGGCGTGCAGGTTGGCGGGGTCCTGTTTCAGGATCTCCTCGTAGGCGCGGGCGGCCTGCTCGAACTTGCCGGCCTTGAACAGCGCGTCCGCGTCGCCGCTTCCGGTCGTCGCGGCGGCCGCGGCCGTGCTGCCCAGCAGCGGCACGGCCGCGGCCGCACCGGCCAGTGCGGCGGCGCCCCGCAGCACCGAGCGCCGATCCCATCCTCCGTCGTTGACCAAGGCATTCTCCTTTTCGTGATCGCTTTCGCCGGGGTCCTGCGCCCGGCGGACGGCCACGGCGGCGGCCGGGCCGGGCCGGTTCGGGGGCCGGCCGTTGCCGGGCGGCGACGCGCACGGCATGCCGCCGGGCTTCGCCGCCCGGCCGGGGACCCGCCGTCCCCGTCCCCGTCCGTCCCCGTCCGCCGCCGTCCGTCGCCGGTCCCGTCCACTGTCGGGCGGCCGGGTCCCCGGTTCGTCCGCGTCGTGTCATGGTCGTGTCACGGTCACGGTCACGGTCGCGGCCGGCGCCGGTGCGGAGGCGGCCGGGAAGTCGCGGCGGGCGGCGGGGGCGGGTTCGCCGTAACGGCGTCCGGCCGTCGATGATGGGGGCATGAGTGTCACCGTCACCGGTCCCGTCCCGCTCGCCGCACTGGCCGCGCTGCTGGCCGATCCCACCCGGGCGCGGTTCTGCCTGGCGCTGCTGGACGGGCGGGCCTGGAGCGCCGGGGAGCTGGCCCGCGGCGCCGGGGTGGCCGCCTCCACCGCCAGTGAGCACCTGTCGCGGCTGGTGGAGGCGGGGTTGCTGGCCGAGGAGCGTCAGGGCCGTCACCGCTACGTGCGGCTGGCCGATCCCGGTGTGGCCCAGCTCATCGAGGACCTGGCCGCCCACGCCGGCGGGCCGGGCGGGGGGCGGCCGGTGACGTTGCGGGCCTCGGCCGCGGCGCGGGCGATGGCCGGGGCGCGCACCTGCTACGACCATCTGGCCGGGCGGCTGGGGGTGGCGGTCACCGACGCGCTGACCGCGCGGGGCCTGCTGTGCCAGGACGCCGGGTTCGCCCTGACCCGGGAGGGGCTGGAGTGGTTCGTCACCGGTCTGGGGGTGGGGTTGCCGGGGTCCGGGCGGCGGCCGCTGGCCCGGCCGTGCCTGGACTGGACCGAGCGGCGTCACCACCTGGCCGGCGCCGCGGGGGCGGCGTTGTGCTCGGCGCTGCTGGAGCGCGGCTGGGTGGTGCGGATCGGCTCGGGGCGGGCGCTGCGCGTCACCGGCGGCGGGCGGCGGGCCCTGGCGGAGCTGCTGGGGCTGGAGACGGGGAAAGAGGCGTAGGCGGAGGCGGAGGCCGGCTCGGGGAACGTCGGCACGGCGGTTGACGCCGAGCAGATGATCGTGGTCAGGCCGGGGTTCCGAGGGCGGTGACGCGGTTCACGTACTCGCGGCGGGTCTTGCGCCGTGCCGGGATCGCCAGGGCGTCGTCGAGCGGCGCGGCCGGGGATCGAACCCTGGTGAGGGTAGGCTCACGCCGCATGATCGGTGAATTCGCGAAGGACAACCTGCACGAGAGACTGCGGCGGGACCGCGGGGCGCTGCTGTGGAAACTCGACGGCTTGTCCGAATACGATGCCCGCCGGCCTCTGACGGCGACCGGGACCAACCTCCTCGGCCTGGTCAAACACATGGCCACCATCGAGGCCAGGTACTTCGGCGAGGTCTTCGACCGCCCGTCCCCGGAACCCCTGCCCCGGTGGCAGGACTCCGACGGCGGCGATCTGTGGGCGGCCGGGGACGAGACCCGCGAACAGATCATCGGGTTCTACCGGCGCACCTGGGAACACTCGGATGCGACGATCAACGGCCTTCCCCTCGACGCCCCCGGCCGCGTGCCGTGGTGGCCGGAGTCGACGCCGGCCCGGCACACGAACCTGTTCGCCATCATGGTCCATGTCCTCGTCGAGTCCACCCGGCACGCCGGGCACGCCGACATCCTGCGCGAAGGACTCGACGGCCGGACCGGGCTGCGCCCCGAACACGAGGGGCGGATCGACGAGGAGGCCCGCGCGGCCTACCGCGCGAAGGTCGAGCAGGCCGCCAGGTCGGCCGCGTCGATCAACGCTTAGCCGGGCATGTCAGGCGGCCTCACGTCAGCTCCCCCGCGCCCGGACTCGTGCCCGTGGGCACGTGAAGGGCGGGTCCGCGCACCCACCTGCTGAGATCTCCGTCAGCAGTGAGCCTTCCCGGCCCGGATACGACCATCCGCCGGGGAGGCTTTTTCATGCTCTGGGGCCGCTCATCCGGGACCGGCGCTGATCATACGGGTGTCCTCCCGGGACCGGGCATCGCCGATCCGGGCATGCGGCGCTCGCTCGTTGACCACCCCTGCAAAGTTGACCACCCCTGCAAAGGAGTCTCGTGCCGGATGTGTCCGTTCGCCTCGCAGGTATCGCCGACCGTCCCGTGGTGGAGCGGCTGTGGCTGATGTTCCGCCATGACATGTCGGAGTTCCATGGTCTGCTGCCCGACGCCGACGGAACCTTCCGCAACGATCGGCTCCATATGGCCTTCTCCGAGCCCGACTGGGCGCCGTACCTGTTGACGAGCGGTGACAGCCCTGCCGGTTTCGCGTTCGTCCGCGGTTCGACCGGCCCGACGCGCGTGCTGAACAGCTTTTTCGTGGTGCGCGGCGCACGGCGGGCGGGGATCGGGCTGCACGCCGTCCAGGAGATCGTGGCCAGGCACCCGGGTTCGTGGGAAGTCGCGTTTCAGGACGCCAACACGGCCGCGGTGCACTTCTGGTACGGCCGCGGTGCACTTCTGGTGTCGCGTCGCCACGAAGATCGCCGGTGACGCATGGGCTGAGGAACGCAGACGGGTACCAGGCCGGCCGGACCTGCCTCCTGACGTCTGGATCTCGTTCAGCACCCCCGCGGTCAGGCCCGGGGCCGGTCGGAGCCTGTCCGCCCGGCTGCCGCCCGGAGGCGTTCCAGAGCCCACAGCGTGAGGGCCGCGGCCGACAGGGCGGCGCCGAGCAGGCTGACGCCGCTCCAGCCGGCGTGGGTCCAGGCGAGTGAGGCCAGGGGCGGGCCGGCGGCGCCGCCGAGGAAGAACGCGGTCATGAGGGCGGAGTTGAGCCGGTTGCGGTTTTCGGGGGCGAGGGCGTAGATGACGTTCTGGCCGGCGTTCAGCAGCGCCTGCTGGGCCGCGGTGAACAGCACGAGCCCGGCGACGAGCGGGACGGGCGACAGGGCCCCGGCGGCGATCAGGGGCCACGACAGCGTCAGCAGCGCGGCGGCGATGCCGCTGACCTGCTGCACCCGTCCGCGGTCGGCCAGCCGGCCCGCGATCGGGGTGGCGATCGCTCCGGCGATGCCGGCCAGGCCCAGGGCGCCGACGGCCGCCTCGTGCCAGCCGTACGGCGGGCCGGTCAGCAGGAAGGTCAGCGCCGTCCACAGCGCGCTGAACGCGGCGAACGACAGTGCGCCGATTCCGGCCCGCCACCGCAGCAGCGGCTCGTGGCGGAACATCGCCAGCGTCGAGCGCAGCAGCGCCGGATACGACAGCCCGAGGGGGGTGTGCAGGCGGGGCAGGAACCGCCACAGCAGGGCGGCGGCGATCGCGACGAGGACCGCGTTGAGCCAGTAGATCGTCCGCCAGCCGCCGAGTGCGGAGACCGTGCCGGCCGCGGTGCGGGCCAGCAGGCCGCCGAGCAGCAGTCCCGTCATGACGGTGCCCACGACGCGGCCGCGTTCGCCGGGTGCGGCGAGGGTGGCGGCGTAGGGGACGACGACCTGCGCGGCCACCGAGGTGAGCGCGGTCAGCGCGGTGCCGGCCAGCAGCAGCGCGCCGCTGGGCGCGCTGGCCGACACCAGGAGGAACACCGAGGTGGCCGCGAGCAGGCCGACGCTGAGGCGGCGGCGTTCGGCCAGGTCGCCCAGGGGGACCAGGAGGATCAGGCCGAGGGCGTAGCCGCCCTGGGCGGCGGTCACGATCAGCGCGGCCATGGTGGTGCTCAGCCCGAGCTGGCGGCCGATGACCTCCAGCAGCGGCTGGGCGAAGTGGTTGCCGGCGACCGCGAGGCCGGTGGCCGCCGACATCAGCAGCAGCAGGGAGCGGGGAAGCCGGGCGGGGGCCGCGACAGCGGGGACGGGGGCGGGGGCGTGCCGCGGGGTGTGCGTCATGGGGTCAAGGGTGCGCGACACCCGATCGATGAGTCCAACACATGGTTTTCATCGTGATCGATCGTGGTTCATGATGGGTGGGTGGAGTTGCAGCAGCTGAGGTATGTCGTGGCGGTCGCCGAGATCGGCAACTTCACCCGGGCGGCCGAGCGCTGCCATGTGGTGCAGTCGGCGCTCAGTCACCAGGTCGCCGCCCTGGAGCGGGAACTGGGCGCCCGGTTGTTCGAGCGGACCAGCCGGCGGGTGCGGCTGACGCCGGCCGGGGAGGCGTTCCTGCCCGCGGCGCGGGCGTGCCTGGAGGCCGCGGCGCGGGCGCGGGCCGACGTGGCGGCCGCGAGCGGGGAGATCCGCGGGCGCCTGGCCGTCGGTGCGATCCCCACGGTCACGGCCGTCGACCTGCCGGCCGCGCTGCGGGACTACCGCCGGCGCCACCCGCGGGTGCACATCACGCTCGTCTCGGCGGGCAGCGAGGAACTCGTCGAGCAGGTCCGCAGGGGCGGCCTCGATGCGGCGTTCCTCGGCCTGCCGCCGCGCGCGCGGCCCCGGGGGGTGCGCGGCCTGCGGCTGGGCACGGGCGAGCTGGTCGCGGTGGTGGCGCCGGAGCACCCGCTGGCGGGCGGTGAGGCGGACCTGCGCGGCCTGGCCGATGAGCCGTTCGTCGACTTCCGCGCCGGCCACGCCGGGCGGCTGCAGTCGGATGAGGCGTTCGCGGCCGCGGGGGTGCGGCGCGAGGTGCCGTTCGAGGTGTCCTCGGCGGAGTTCATGGTGGACCTGGTACGGCAGGGCCTGGGGGTGGGCATGCTGCCGGCCGCGTACGCGCCGCGGTTCGCCGATCTGGGCGTCGTCCGGCTCCGCGACGCCCCCACGCGGGCCGAGTACCTGATCTGGGACTTTCGGCCGTCGCCGGCGGCCGCGGCGTTCCTGGAGCTGGCCGGCGCCGATCCCGCGGCGGCGGAGGGTGCCGGGGGCCGCTGAGCCGGGACGCCGGAGCCCGCTCCGCCGGGCGGCGGGGGCGGGGCGGCGCGCAGGGCGCGGGCCTCCTGCGGCGTGGTGAGGCCGGTGGCGGGGGCGGCTCCTTTCCCGCCGGGTGCGGCGGGGGCCGCCCGCCCGGCCGACGGGCGGCCCCCGCCCGGCTGGAACGCGGTCACGCCGTACGCCAGGATGAAGCCGTGATCGAAGAACATCGCCTTCCCGGAGGGAACACCGGCGGAGCGGTTCGGGCCGGGGACACCGTCCGCCGTGTCGCCGGTCCGTGGACGCCCTCCGTGCACGCGCTCCTGCGGCATCTGGAGGCCGCCGGGTTCGACGGGGCTCCGCGCGCGCTGGGATTCGACGATCGAGGCCGGGAGGTGCTCTCCTTCCTGCCCGGCGAAACGGTCGGGACCGTACGGCCGTGGCCCGGCTGGGTGCACGGTGAGGACGCGCTCTGCCAGGTGGGTCGTTGGCTTCGTGACTTCCACGCGGCCGTGGCGACCTTCGTCCCTCCTGCGGACGCGGTCTGGCGCGAGGGAGGGACCTGGCGGCCCGGCATGATCGTCGGCCATAACGACGCGGCCCCCTACAACGCGGCCTGGGCCGATGGACGCCTTACCGGCTTCTTCGACTGGGATTTCGCCGCTCCCGTCACATCGGAGTGGGACCTCGCCTTCACCGCCTTCGCCTGGGTGCCGCTGCACGCCCGCGACGTCGTGGCGGCGGAGGGCTTCACCGCGTTCGCGGACAGGCCCCGGAGGCTGCGGCTGTTTCTCGACGCCTACGGCTGGAACGGACCGGCCGGGCGGTTCGTCGACATCGTCCGGCAGCGGGTGAGCGCCTCGGCGCAGGGCATCCGGCGCATCGCGGCGGCAGGAGACCCGGCCTATCAGACCATGCTGGAACGTGGTGTCCACGCCGCGCTGGAGAGGGCCGTGGACGAGCTGGCCGGCTTCCCGGACGCGTAGACGCCCGGGTGAGGGGCGGCGGGCGAGGTCAGGCCGCCAGACGGGAGCCGCGGCGCCAGACGGCCCGGGTGTTGAGGGTGTCGGAGATGGTGGTGGCCGGGTCGCCGTCGACGAGGAGGAGGTCGGCGCGCAGGCCCTCGGCGACGCGTCCGCGGTCGTCGAGGCCGAAGCGGCGGGCGGGGGTGGCTGTGGCCGCGCGCAGGGCCTGGACGGGGGTGAGGCCGGCGCGGACCAGGTACTGCAGTTCGTGGTGGAGGCTGGCGCCGTGGGCGACGCCGCCGAGGAAGGGCAGGGGCAGGGCGGCGTCGGTGCCGGCCAGCAGGTCCACGCCGGCCTCATCGAGGGCTTTGACGGTGGCCAGGACGTCGTCGATCCTGCCCTGGGGGTGGTGGCCGTAGCAGGAGCGCAGGGTCTCGTCCCAGCCGGCGTCCAGGCGGGAGGCGACGCGCGGGTCGTCGGCGAGGGCGGCGCCGGTGATGCCCATCATGGAGGCGTTCAGCACGACGCAGGGGACGACGAACACGCCGGCGTCCCTGATGAGGCCGATGATCTCCTCGGTGTGGGGGCGGTCCATGAACAGGTGGGCCAGGCCGTCGATGCCCGCCTCGAGGGCCATGCGGGTGGTCTGCGCGGTCAGGGTGTGGGCGACGGTGAGCACGCCGTGCCTTTTTGCCTCGGCGACGCCGGCGTTCAGGGTGGCCTGGTCCAGCATGGGCAGGCCGGGGTGGCCTTCGATGCTGCCGTCGTCGACCATGAACTTGATGTAGTCGGAGCCGTTTTCGATGAGCCGGGGGACGAACGCGGCGGCTTCCTGCGGGGTGGTGGAGAACGGCATGAGCGGGGGCGGCCCTGCCGGTTTCGTGCCCGCGGGCGGGCCGGGGCGGAAGCCCTCGGGGAACAGCTCGCTGGGGTGGCCGCCCGGCGGGGTGATGGCGAAGCCGCTGGAGCGCACGTCGGCGACGGTGTCGTCGTCGCTGATGCGGGCCCGGTTGCCGCGGGTGTGGGTGCCCTGCATCTCCAGTTCGGTGGTCACGCCGAACCGCAGGGCCAGCGCCAGGGTGCCCGGGCCGGTGTGGACGTGGGCGTCGATCAGGCCGGGCAGCAGCGTCGCCCCGCGGCCGTCGACGATCTCGGCGCCGGGCGGGGCCTGCCCGCCGACGCGGGCGATCCGCCCGTCCTCGATGAGCACGGTGGTCACGCCGAGCGTCTTGTCGCCGTCGAAGACCCGGGCGCCGGTGATGGCGGTCATGGACATCGTCTACCTCGATCCTTGAGCACGGACACCCCGAATATATACCTAAAGCTATGTGCATGCTTCATGGTATGGATATGCGTGGCGGCCGGTGTTCCCTAGGATGGCCGCATGAGCAGCTCCGCACCGTCCCCGGAGGCCGAAGACGCCCTTCTCGACCAGGTCGGGCCCGCGCTGTCGCGGCTGCGGCGGCGCACCGCGGGCGGGCGCGCGGATCTCACGCGCAACCTCGTCCTGAACGTGGTCGCCGACGCGGCCGGGGAGATGACGGTCGGCGGCCTGGCCGGGGAGATGGGGGTCACCCAGCCCGTCGCCAGCCGTACGGTCGCCGCCTGCATCGCCGACGGGCTGCTGCGGCGGGCCGTCTCCCAGGCCGACGGGCGGCGCACCGTGCTGGAGCTCACCGCCGCCGGCGAGGCCGAGCGCCGCCGCTTCGCCTCCGCGCAGCGTGAGGTCTTCGAACACATCACCGCGGCGTGGGAGCCGGCCGAGCGCCTGCGGTTCGCCCGGTCGCTGATCCGCTACAGCCGGGACGCCGGAGCCTGGTCCGCCGGGCGGCGCGACCGCGAAGGCGGCGAAGGCGGCACGGACGGCGAGAGCGCCGAGGACGGTACGGGCGTCCGGCCCGAGCGGGACTGAGCCTCCCGCTCAGGCCGGGCGCAGCCGGTGGGTGAGGCTGGTGTGGCGGCGGCCGGCGCCGCGGGTGCGCACCGCCTGGCCCAGTGCGCGGCGCGAGCCGACGATGACGACGAGCCTCTTGGCGCGGGTGATGGCGGTGTAGAGGAGGTTGCGCTGCAGCATCATCCAGGCGCTGGTGGCCAGCGGGATGACCACGGCCGGGTACTCGCTGCCCTGGGAGCGGTGGATGGAGACGGCGTAGGCGTGGGCGAGTTCGTCGAGCTCGTCGAAGGCGTACTCGACGTGCTCGTCCTCATCGGTCAGCACGGTCAGTCCGTGGTCGTCGGGGCGGATGTCGACGACCGTGCCGACGGTGCCGTTGAACACCCCCGCGGCGCCCTTGTCGTAGTTGTTGCGCAGCTGGGTGACCTTGTCGCCGACGCGGAAGACGCGGCCGCCGTAGCGGCGCTCGGGCATGCCCTCGCGGGAGGGGGTCAGGGCCTCCTGCAGGAGGGTGTTGAGGTTGCCGGCGCCGGCGGCGCCGCGGTGCATGGGCGCCAGCACCTGCACGTCGCGGCGCGGGTCCAGGCCGAAGCGGCGCCGGATGCGGTTGGCCACCACGTCCACGGTCAGCGCCGCGATCTCCTCGGCCTCCTCGCAGGGGAACAGGAAGAAGTCGGCCATGCCCTCCAGGGCCGGCATCAGGCCGGAGTTGACCCGGTGGGCGTTGGTGACCACGCCCGACTCCTGGGCCTGGCGGAAGATGTGGGTCAGGCGCACCCGGGGCACGACGTCCTCGGCGGCGGCCAAAAGGTCGCGCAATACCTCGCCGGCGCCGACGGAGGGCAGCTGGTCGACGTCGCCGACGAACAGAAGGTGGGTGCCGGGGGCGACGGCCTTGACGAGCTTGTTGGCCAGCAGCAGGTCCAGCATGGAGGCCTCGTCGACGACGACGAGGTCGGCGTCCAGGGGGTTGTCGCGGTCGAAGGTGGCGTCGCCTCCGGGGCGCAGCTGCAGCAGCCGGTGCACGGTGGTGGCCTCGTGCCCGGTCAGCTCCGACAGTCGTTTGGCGGCCCGGCCGGTGGGCGCGGCCAGGACGACCTTCGCCTTCTTGGCGCGGGCCAGGGTGACGATGGAGCGCACGGTGAAGCTCTTGCCGCAGCCGGGCCCGCCGGTCAGCACCGCGACCTTGTTGGTCAGGGCCAGCCGTACGGCGTGGGCCTGCTCGGGGGCCAGGTCGGCGCCGGTGCGCCTTCCCAGCCATTCCAGGGCGACGTCCCAGTCGACGCCGGTGAAGGCGCCGAGCCGGTCGGCGGAGGAGTTCAGCAGGGAGCGCAGCGAGGAGGCCAGCGACAGCTCGGCGCGGTGGAAGGGCAGCAGGTAGACCGCCGGGACGACGCCGTCGCCGGCGGGCACCTCCTCGCGGACCACGCCCTCCTCGCTGACGAGTTCCTCCAGGCAGGAGGCGGTCAGCTCGGCCGGCACCGAAAGGATCTTGACGGCGTCGGCGACGAGGTTGGGCGCCGGCAGGTAGCAGTGGCCGTCGTCGGCGGCCTGCGACAGCGTGTAGCGCAGGCCCGCCTTGACGCGTTCGGGGCTGTCGTGCGGGATGCCGACGGCCTGGGCGATGGTGTCGGCGGTCTTGAAGCCGATCCCCCACACGTCGTCGGCCAGCCGGTAGGGCTCGCTCCTCACCACGGAGATGGAGGCCTCGCCGTACTGCTTGAAGATGCGCACCGCGATGGAGGTGGACACCCCGACGCCCTGCAGGAAGATCATCACCTCTTTGATGATCTTCTGTTCCTCCCAGGCGGCGCCGATCATCTTGGTGCGCTTGGGGCCCAGGCCCGGGACCTCCACCAGGCGTTCGGGGGTGGTCTCGATGACGGTGAGGGTCTCGGTGCCGAAGTGGTCGACGATGCGCTCGGCCATCTTCGGGCCGATGCCCTTGATCAGGCCGGAGCCCAGGTAGCGGCGGATGCCCTGGACGGTGGCCGGCAGCACGGTGGCGTACGACCACACCTCGAACTGCCTGCCGTAGCGGGGGTGGGAGGTCCAGCGGCCGGTCAGGCGCAGCGATTCGCCCGGCTGGGCGCCCAGCAGCGGCCCGACCACGGTGAGCAGGTCGTCGCCGGAGCGTTCGGTGGCGACCCGGGCGATGGTGTAGCCGGTCTCCTCGTTGGCGTAGGTGATGCGCTCCAGCACCGCCGAGATCGATGTACCGGGGGCACCGTTCTTCTCCGGTTGCACGGCCTCACCTCCAGTGCTGGATCGTCGCGCGCCAGTTTAGGGCCGCGGCCCCGTGCCCGCCGTGCCCGGTGCGGGTGCGGCGCGCAGCGCGCGCTCGACCTGCTCGGCCGGGTAGGGCGTGGCCCTGCTGGTGCCGAACAGCTCCCAGTAGAGGTCGTTCATGACGGCGGCGACGGGCGCGTGGCGCAGGATCGTCTCGGCGACGCCGTCCGGGAGCGTCGTGGCGGCGCCGTCCGGCAGGGCGGGCAGGGCGCCGTCGGCGGCGCAGGCCCGGATGAAGGCGTTGCGCCGCTCCGGCGGCCTGCCCGGCTCCCCCCTCACCTGGCACACGTCGCTGACCAGCCAGTTGACCAGGCGCATCCTTGCGTAGCCGGCGTCGTGGGTGCGGTTGCGCTCCAGGAAGGCCGCCTCCTGGGGCGACAGGTCGAACCGGGCGCTGGTGGCCAGACCGAAGTCGGCGAGGTACAGGCGCCGGCCGTCGGTGAGGAGGTTGGCGAAGTGGGCGTCGAAGTGCATCAGGCCGGCGGCGTTCATGGAGGCCACCTCGCCGAGCATCTGCGACTCCAGCATCGCGCACGCCGCGGCGGTGGCCTCGGGTCCGGCGGCGACCTGGGCGGCGAGCCAGGCGTCGAGGGTGTGCGGGACGAACTCGGTGAACAGCACCAGGCTCGCCGGGGCGCGTTTCAGCGCCTCCAGCCGCTCACGCACGGCCTGCGAGCCGTGCCAGTAGGCCACGACGGCGTCGATGTCGTCGTGCTCGGCGGTCGGCGGCGGCGCTCCGGGCAGCACCCGCCAGTGGTGCAGCAGGGGGAACGCCCCGGTGTGGCCGGCGAGCACCCGGCCGGTCGCCATGGTGTGCGCGGCCAGTTCGCGCCAGGCGCCGAAGCCCGGTCCGGGGAAGCCGGGCGCGCCGAGGCCGTACTGGCAGAACGCGGGCAGGCCGAAGAGGTCGGCGGTGGACATGACGTTTTCCGGGCGGCACTCGGCGTCGGTCAAAGGGACGCGTTTGACGAACACCGGCACGCCGCCGACGTCCAGCAGCAGTGCGGCGCCGCCGACGCCCGCGCCCAGGGGGCCGGCGCCTTCCAGCAGTTCGCCGAGCCGCCGGCCGCCGAGCGGCGCCAGCGCGGCGGTCACCTCGCCGTGGCGGCGCAGCCGCTCGCGGCGGGAGGCGCCGTCATCCTCGTCGGGGATCGCCATGGTGCCCGCCTCCTGGTGAGATCGTGATCTTGTCCGTTCCGGTGAAGACGTTACCGCCGCCGCCCGTTTCCGTCGTCCTCCGCCTCGGCACGCGGATCCGGCCACCGCCGGGGGCCTCCGGCGCCGGGCCGGGGGGACTCGCCGTGACCGGCGGCGTCAGGGGTTCCTGCGCACGGGGGTGGGTCGTCGCCGCCGGGCAGCTCGGCTACCTGGCGGGGCTGGCCGTCCTCGTCCCGCTGGGCGACGTCGCCGACCGGCGCAGGCTCATCGCTTGGCACCTCCTGCTGACCGCGGCGGGCGCGGCGCTGGCCGCGGCGGCCACCGGCGTCTGGACGCTGCTCGCCGCCCTGGTGGTCGCGGGCCTGTTCGCGGTCGTCGTGCAGACGGCGGTCGCCTACACCGCCGCCCTGTCCGCGCCCGGGGAACGCGGCCGCGACCTCGGCGCGGTGACCTCCGGCGTCGTCATCGGCATCCTCGGGGCGCGGGTCGCGGCCGGCGCGCTGGCCGCGGTGTGGGGCTGGCGCGGCGTGTACGCCGTGCTCGCCGTGCTCCTGGCGACGCTGGGGTTGCTCGCCGTGAGAGTCCTGCCGCCGGACACGCGCGCCGCCCGCCCCGCCTACCGGCAGGTGCTGAGGTCGCTGGGCGGGCTGTTCCGCGAGCGCCTGTTCCTCTCGCGCGGGCTGATCGCGTTCTTCCTGTTCGCCTCCTTCGGGACGCTGTGGAGCGGCCTGGCGCTGCCGCTCGCGGCCGCCCCGTGGCATCTGAGCACGGCGCAGATCGGGCTGTTCGGCCTCGCCGGGCTGGCCGGCGCCCTCGGCGCCGGCCGGGCGGGTCGCCGGGCCGACTCCGGGGCCGCGGACGCCGTGACCGGCGGGGCGCTCCTCCTGCTCGCCGCCTCCTGGCTCGCCGTCGGGCAGGCGTCGTGGTCGCTGTGGCTCGTCGTCATCGGCGTGGTCGTGCTCGACTTCGCCGTCCAGGCCGTGCACGTGAGCAGCCAGCACCTGCTCACCACGGCCCACCCGGACCGCACCGGCAGCGTCGGCGGCGGCTACATGATCTTCTACTCCCTGGGTTCCGCCTTGGGCGCCACCACCACGACCCTCGCGTTCGCCGGCGCCGGATGGACGGGCTCCAGCGTCCTCGGCGCGGCCTTCGCCGGCTGCGCGCTCGCGGTCTGGGCTCTGGGCCGCCGCGCGGCGGCCGTCCCGCCCCCTTCGAGCCGGCGGCGGGAGGAGGCGGGGACCGGCTCGCCCGTGCCGCCGGCGCCGTGCCGCGGGTGACGGCACGTCCCGCTTGGGGCGGCGGACGTCGCACCGTCCGCCGCCCCGCACGGGACCGGGGGCGTCAGCGCCTCATGAGGGCGAAGATTCCCCAGCCGAGATGCTCACGCGTGCAGCGCGCGTAGCGGGCGGGCTCCTCGGTGAGCTCCTCCCGTACCGCGGGCGCCAGTTCGTCGTCCGGGTTGAGGTCGAGCCAGCGGCGCAGGTTGAGCCACTGGGCCGCGGCATAGCGGTCCCAGCTGTCCTGGTCGGCCAGCATCATCTCCACGACGTCGTACCCGAGGTCCTGGAAGCTCCCGATCAGGTCCGGCAGCGGCAGGAAGTCGGCGATGCGATCGACGTGGCAGCCCTTGGCGGTCTCCTCGTCCGGAGGGGTCCGCCGCCAGTACGGCTCGCCGATCAGCATCAGGCCTCCGGGGCGCAGGCTGCGGCCGAGCAGCTCGGTCGTTCCGGCCACGCCGCCGCCGATCCAGGTGGCGCCGACGCAGGCGGCCAGATCGACCGGCCGGTCGGCGACATGGCCGGCGGCGTCGCCGTGGACGAACCCGACCCGTCCGGCGACGCCGAGTTCGGCGGCGCGGGCGCGGGCCCGCTCGGTGAAGACCGTGCTGATGTCCACCCCGGTGCCGGTGATCCCGTGGTCACGCGCCCAGGTGCACAGCAGCTCGCCCGAGCCGCTGGCGAGGTCGAGCGCCCGTGTCCCGGGGGCGAGGTGGAGCGCTTCGCCCAGGGCCGCGAGTTTGGCCCCGGTCAGCGGGTTGTGGATCCGGTGGCTGCTCTCGCGGATGGTGAAGATGCGGGGAAGGTCCATGACCGGGTTCCTTTCCGTCATGCCGTGCGGTGGGAGGGGTGGCCGGCCGGGACCGGGGCGCGCGTGGCGCAGGAGAGAGCATGGTGATGCGAAGGATGCCGATGAGAAGACAACGTGGAGACCCTTTTCGACAAGGGGGCCCCGCCGGACGGCAGCCGTGCCGGGACCGCTCCCGTCAGGGAGAGGGGCAGGCGAAGGTCAGGACGAGGCCCGGAAGGTGAGGATGATCCGGGCACCGCGCACAGCGGTGATCTCCACGACGGTCATCAACCCACCTCCTTCGATCTCCGTAGGGCGAACCGGTCGTCGCTGCCGGACACCGTAGCACCGCCGTGAACGCCGGCGCAGCCCCGGCCGGCCGGGGAGTCCCCCGCCGGGGTACGGCCCGCCGTCACCGAACCGCCTCCCCCGACGCCGGGAATCCGACGCCGGGAATCCGGTCCTCCCCGGCGGGCGGGGCCGGCCGGCTCACAGGGGCCGCAGCGTCCGGCCGATCCGCTCCAGCAGTCCCCGCCGGGCGGCGTCGTCGGTGCTCAGCGTCAGCACGCAGGTCCGGTCGCCGGGGGCGGGCAGCAGCAGGCGCAGGCCGTGCAGCCGCACGCCGCCGACGGTGAAGACGTATCCGACGCGCACCGCGGCGCCCCCGGCGACCTGCACCGTGCCGGCCCGCACGACGCGTCCCCGCAGCGGCTCCAGCCGCCGTACGGCGGAGGCGAGCAGCTGCCCGGCGGAGGCGGCGCCGGACCGGCAGCCGGCGGTGAGGCCGGTGGTGAAGCGGTGCGGGGAACGGCTCATGGAGCCGGGGTCGAACGCCCAGATCCCGTCGCGGGCGGCCACGGGCTCCAGCCCGGTCTCGGCCCGGTGGATCTGCTTGTCCGTCAGGCCCGCCCGGGTCAGGCGCCGCTCCAGGCCATGGCCTGTGGCCTCCAGGGCGACCCAGGAGCGCGGCACGCCGAAGGTCAGGCCGCTTCCGGGCCCGCCGGCCCGGGTGAAGCCCCGGGGCAGGCCGTCCCCCGCGGCGCCGTCCGGGGGCGGGGCCGCCGCGTTCCCGGACGGGGCGGCCGGGCCGCGGGCGGCGTCCGGGGCGGTGCCCGCGGGGCCGCCGGCGCAGGCCGCGCAGGCGAGGACCGCTGCCAGGCACGGCGCGGCCGTGACGGCGCGGAGGAGGTGACGCCTCACATCCCCCTCCTCTCCCCCGCTTCCCCGGGCGGGCTCCCGTGGCGTTCCCATCGGACCCGCTCGGTCCTTTCCGCGTGGTCCTTTCCGCGCGGAAAGGACCACGCGGGTGCGAACCGGGCCGGCCCTGGTCGGCGCGGCCTCTTTCCCGCAGGTTAAGCGGCGCGCGGCGGCGGCGACGGTTTCCGGCGCGGTGTGTCGGCGGGGTGTGTCGGCGGGGCGCACCCAGGTGCGTCCTCACCACGCGCTGGTCCTGCCGGCCGGGGGCACGCCGGTGACCGTCGTGGCGCACCGGTGCGGCCGGTCGTCGGCCAGTGCCTCCATCGCCGTCTTCCGCCGCGTCTTCGGGTGCGCCCCGGGGGCCTACCGGGGGCCGGCCTGCAGGGGGCCGGGCCGGTCCCGCCGCGGGCCTCAGGCCGGTGAGGCGCCGCGGTTCGCCGCCAGGAAGGCCGCGATGAGCTCGGCGACCTCCTTGGGCCGTTCGGCGAGCATGTCGTGGCCGGCGTCCAGTTCCTCGACGCGGACGTTGGACGGCAGGCCGGTCAGGTCGCGGCGCACCCCCCTGCGGAACGCCGCCATCAGCTCCCCGCCGGACATGCCCGGCGGGTCCTGGGCGGCGATCACCACCAGCGTGGGACAGGTGAGGCGGCGCAGCAGCGGGATCGTGTCGCGGAACGGCGGGGTGTAGCGGATCGCGGCGAGGAGTTCGGCGTCGGGCCGGGCGTAGACCTGGCCGTCGTCCCTCGTCGTCAGAGCTCTGGGAGGGAACATCGCCTGAGCCTCGGGCGGCAGCGGACGGCCCATGCTGGCGGCCTGGGCGTCGAAGGCGGCCCTGAGGGCGGCCAGGTCGCGGTCCCGTTCGGCCGGGTCCATCCCCGGGTAGTTGCCCGGGTCGCTTTCCGCCGAGCGCAGGCCGTCGAGGTTGACGACGGCGGGGCAGCCGGGGTGGCGCAGGGCCCACTGCACGGCGAGCATGCCGCCCAGCGAGTGGCCGGCGACGGCGGGCTCGCCCAGGCCGAGGCACCTGACCACGGCCTCCAGGTCGTCCAGGGCCGCCTCCCAGCTCCACGGGCCGTCGCCGGAGTGGCCGTGGCCGCGCAGGTCGACGGCGACGGTGCGGTGGCCGGCGAGGTCGAGGGCGTCCCAGGCCTCCAGGGTGCCGCCGAGGCCGTGCAGCAGCAGGACGGGGTCTCCGGGCCCGCCGGAGTCGCGCACGGCCAGGGGGATGTCGTGGTCAGTGACGGTCGTGTCGTGCGGCATGGCGCTCCTGGGGCTGGTTGAGGCGTCGGCGTATGGAGTCGGTGCTCACCCCGCCGTCGGGGTGGCGGTCGAGTTTGGCGCGTTTGACGAGGTCGTGGACGCCCTGGCGGGTGATGCCGAGCATCGCCCCGGCCGTGGAGAACGGCACCGCCTGCCTGCCCGGGTGGCCGGCGCGGCGGGCCACCGCCCGGCCGAAGGCCGTGCGCCACCACTCGTCGGGCGGGTCGAACGGGCCGTCCGAGGGGAAGAGCGCGGCGATGAGCCGCGCCGCGGTGCGGACCGCGAGCCGCTCGTCGCGTCCCAGCAGCTGCGCGGCCCACACCTCGGCCTCGATGCGCAGCCGTTCCCTGACCGGCCCGGTCTGCTCGCCGGAGCCGAGCAGGATCTCCAGGGGGTCGGTGATCCTTCGTTGGGTCAGCGCGGCCAGCTCACCGGCCAGCGCGACGTGTTCCGCCGTACTCACTTGACGAACGATAGCAAGTACTTGCTATTTGGTGTCAAGTAGTTGTGTCTCGCGGCCGGGTCACCGGTGCTCCATGACGATCACCGCGCTGGTGCGGGGCTCCAGGGCCCGGAAGACGTGCGGGGCGTCGCCGGGATAGGTCAGGTAGTCGCCCGGGCCGAGCTCGACCGGTTCGCCGGCCGGGCCGGCCAGTGCCCGGCCCGCGCCGATCACCAGGTGCTCGACGGTGTGGGGCAGGTGCGCCTCCGACAGGCGCGGCTCGCCCGGCTCGGCCTCGATGCGGTAGATGTCGCGCCGGGCGCCCGGCGGGCATGAGGCCAGCAGCGTGGCGGCGTAGTCGGAGTATTCGGAGCGGGTGGCCTCCCCCTCGCCGGCGCGCAGGATCCGCACGGCCGGCCGCGGCGGGTCGACCAGGTGGCCGAACGGCACGCCGAGGGCGACGCCGAGCGCCCACAGCGTCTCCACGCTGGGGTTGCCGGTGCCGGCCTCCAGCTGCGACAGGGTGGACTTGGCCAGGCCGGCTCGGCGGGACAGCTCGCTCAGCGACAGGCCGGCGCGCTCGCGCTCCCGGCGGATCGACGCCGCGATCGACGCGATCAGGCGCGAGGGCGAGGGGTCGGCGGGTGCGGGGGCGCCGTCGGCCATGCGTTCACTCCATCGGATCATTTCGTTCGGTTTGACGAACCACTGGCAGAGTGTTCAGTATAACGTCCATGCGTTCATTACGGCGAACAATCGGGCGCGGCACCCTCCGCGACATCGCCCTGGTCTGTCTGGCCGACGCGCTCGTCGGCGCCTCCTTCGGCGCGATCGCCGTCTCCGGCGGCCTGCCGCCGCAGGTGCCGGTCCTCATGTCGCTGCTGGTCTTCGCCGGCGGCGCCCAGTTCGCCGCGCTCGGCGTGGTGCTGGCCGGCGGCGGCCCGCTCGCCGCCGTCGTCTCCGGGCTCGTCCTCAACGCCCGCCTGCTGCCCTTCGGCTTCGCCGTCGCCGACGCCCCCGGTGGGCGCCTCGCCGCCAGGCTGGCGGGCGCCCACCTGATCACCGACGAGGTGGTGGCCTTCGTGCTGGCCGGACGCGGGCCGCGGGCGCGCCGCGTCACCTTCTGGACCTGCGGGCTCGCGCTGTTCGCCTCATGGAACCTGGCCGTGGCGGGCGGCGCGCTGGCCGGCCGGGCCCTCGGCGACGTCGGAGCCCTCGGGCTGGACGCGGCCTTCCCCGCCGTGCTGCTGGCCCTGGCGCTGCCCGCGCTGCGTGAGCGCGCCACCCGCCGGGCCGCCCTGTACGGCGCGGCCGCCGCCGTCGCCGCCACGCCGTTCCTGCCCGCCGGCCTGCCGGTGCTGCTGTCCCTGGGCGGCCTGGTGCTGCCCCCCGCCCGCCCGGCGGACGGCGGGGACCCGGCGTGAGACGGCCGGGCCCGGCCCGCGGGCCGGCGCCGCCCGCCCGCGTCCGGCCCGCCCCCGGGCGAGCTCCTCCCGCCCGACCATCCCGCCTGACCATCCCGACGAAGGAGACGCACCGATGCCCCTGCTCGCCATCGCCGTACTGGCCGCGGGAACGTACGCGTTCCGGCTGGCCGGGCCGCTGCTGCGCGGCCGGATGGAGCTCCCCGGCCGCCTGCGGTCGCTGCTGCCCGCCGCCACCGCGGTGCTGCTGACCGCGCTGGCGGCCACCGCCGCGCTCACCGAGGGCGGCGGCTTCGCCGGCTGGGCCAGACCGGCCGGCGTGCTGGCCGCCGGGATCCTGGTGCTGCGCCGCGCGCCGTTCCCGCTGGTCGTCGTCGCGGCCGCCGCCGTCACCGCCGCGCTGCGGCTGTGCGGGGTGCCCTGAGCCCCTGAGCCCTTGGGCTCCTGAGCTTCTGAGAGGCCGTACGGCCGTCCCGTACGGTTCCCGTGCCCGCGCGGACCCCCGCGTCCCTCCGCGCTCCGGAGCCTTCAGGCCGGGTGGTAGACCAGGTGCACCACACCGGTGCCGAAGGTCTGCGACTCCACCAGCTTCAGGGGCGTCTGCTCGCCGCCCTCGGGGAACAGCCGCCGGCCGCTTCCCACGACGATCGGGTGGACCAGCAGCCGCAGCTCGTCCAGCAGCCCCTCGCGCAGCAGCGACCGCACGAGGGTGGCGCTGCCGCTGATCGAGATGTCCCTGCCCGGCCCCTGCTTGAGCCTGGCGATCTCCTCGGTGACGTTCCCGCTGATCAGCGTCGAGTTCTGCCACTCCAGCGTCTTCAGGGTGGAGGAGACGACGTACTTGGGCGTCTCGTTCATCTGCGCCGCCATCGGGTCGTCGTCCGCGGTGGGCCAGTAGCCGGCGAACTCCTGGTAGGTGGCCCGGCCCAGCAGCATGGCGTCGGCCCCCTCCGCCTGCGCCGCCACGGCCTGGCCCATCTCCTCGTCGAAGTAGGGGAAGTGCCACTTCTCCGGCGACTCCATGACGCCGTCCAGGGACAGGAAGAAACCGGCGACGATCTTTCGCATGACATCTCCTCGGTGGCTCACCCGCTCCGCGCGGGATCGTCTTCTGGGGAGATGCTCCCGCGCCCGCCCGGCGGGGGCCATCTCCCCAAGAGCGGTGTTCACGGAGAACGGGAAGCCGCCGCCGGGGAGCGACGAGGCCGCGAAGGGCCCGCCGGGAGCCGGGATTGCGGGTCCGATCCCCGCCGGAATTGCACGTCCGGCCGCCGCCGGACGCCGCCTCCGCCGCCGCCCTACCGTCGAGGTCACGGCCCGCCGCCCGGCCCGGGAGGCGCGGCGGGCCGCCACACCGTGAGGAACGGCCGCGGCAGAGCGCGGCAGGCGGCACAAGACCGCCGCAAGGAATGGAGACTTTCGATGGATCTGCAGCTGTCCGGCCGGGTGGCCGTCGTCACCGGCGCCTCCAAGGGCGTGGGACTGGCCGTCGTGCGCACCCTGCTGGCCGAGGGGGCCCGGGTGGTGGCCGCCTCCCGCAAGACCAGCCCGGACCTCGACGCCCTGGCCGGGAGCGACCTCGTCCACGTTTCGGCCGACCTGATGGACCCCGACGCCCCGGCCCGGGTCGTGGCCCGCGCCGAGGAGGAGTTCGGCGGCCTGGACATCCTGGTCAACAACGCCGGCGGTCCCCCGCCGGGCGTCAGCCTGCCGCGGTTCTCGTTCATGGCGCCCACCGACGAAGACTGGCTGCGGATGTTCGAGTTCAACCTCTTCTCCGCAGTCCGGGCGACCCGGGCCGCCATCCCGCTGATGCTGTCGCGCGGCGGAGGCTCGATCGTCAACGTCTCCTCCGGTCTCGCCCGCCAGCCCGGCCCGATGAACGTCGACTACAACGCCGCCAAGGCCGCCCTGAACACCCTGACCCAGACGTTGTCGGAGGAGTACGCGCCGCAGGGCATCCGCGTCAACACCGTCTCCCTGGGCGCGGTGCGCACGGCGTGGTGGACCGAGGAGGGCGGCGCGGCCGACATCATCGCCGCCCAGGCCGGCACCGACCGCGACAGCGTGCTCGACACCGTGGCGCCGCAGATGATGAACCTCACCACCGGGCGCCTGGTGGACCCGCAGGAGGCCGCCGACGTGATCGCCCTGCTGGCCTCGCCGCGCTCGGCCAGCACCACCGGCGCCGACTTCGCGGTCGACGCCGGCTTCTCCAAGGCCGTCTGAGGCCCCCGGGGGGACGGCCCGCCGCGCCGTACGGAGGAACCCGGACCGTACGGCGCGGCGGGGACGCGGGACCGGCGCCCGCGGCCGCTCCCCGCCACCCGCCCGGCCGGAACCCACCACGCGGGTGCCCGTACGGCCGCCCGTACGGCGGGCGCCGGCCGGGCCGCTCACCCGTCGCGGCGGCGAGGCGGCCCCGCCCGGCGGCCGGGGCTCCATGAGGTAGAGGACGCTTTCGGGCCAGGGAACGCGTTCGCCTTTGGCGTTGACGTATACGCCGGTGACACCTCGCATTTCGTCACTGGAGGTCAGGTAGAGGCTGGATCTGGTGGGCTCGGTCAGATCGTTCGGAAGCCGTGGGCCCAGCAGATGCAGGATCGGTGCCGGCGGCCGGTAGGCGTAAGGGAACGCGGCGGCGGTCGCGGCCTGGTCGGGGTGCCGTTAACCAACGTGGCATCAGCCGCCATATACGTCCTGAACCGGGAAATCAGCTTCCTGGTTTCAGCTCAGCTCGCCCGTTGGCCGTTCGAGGGGGTTCCTTCGCCGCGGTCTGACGGTGCCATCAGGAACGGGGAATGGCCAGATACTTGCTCTCCAGATACTCCTCGATCCCGGCTCGTCCGCCTTCTCTACCCAGGCCGGAATGCTTGACGCCGCCGAAGGGAGCCCCAGGGTTGGAGACCAGGCCGGTGTTGACGCCCACCATGCCGACGTCCAGCGCCTCGCCGAGCCGGAAGGCGCGGTCGAGGTCCGTGGTGAACACGTAGCCGACCAGCCCCCACTCGGTGTCGTTGGCCAGCCGCACGGCCTCCTCCTCGTCGTCGAACGGGATGATCGGCGCCACGGGGCCGAAGATCTCGGTGGACATCAGCGCGGCGTCCGGGGGCACGTCGGCAAGCACCGTGGGGGCGTAGAAGTAGCCGCTGCCGCTGAGCCGCGATCCGCCCACGACGACCGACGCGCCCCTGCCTACCGCGTCGTCCACCAGCTGTTCGACCTTTTCCAGCCCGGACCGGTCGATGAGCGGCCCGACCTCGGCTCCTCGGGCCGCGCCGTCGGCGACCTTGAGCGCCGACAGGCGCTCGCCCAGCTTGGCGCTGAACTCGCCGGCCACGGACCGGTGGACGAAGAACCGGTTGGCGGCCGTGCACGCCTCGCCCATGTTGCGCATCTTCGCGGTCACGGCGCCCTCGACGGCGCGGTCGAGGGCAGCGTCCTCGCAGACGAGGAAGGGCGCGTTGCCGCCCAGCTCCATGGACGAACGCATGACGTTCTCGGCGGCCTGGGCGAGCAGCAGCCTGCCGACGTCGGTGGACCCGGTGAAGCTGATCTTCCGGGCGATGCCGCTGCTCATCCACGGGCCGACCACGCCGCCGGGGTCGGAGGTGGTGACGACGTTCAGCACTCCCGCCGGCAGTCCCGCCTCGGTGAGGATGCGGGTCAGGGCGAGTGAGGTGAGCGGCGTCTGCTCGGCCGGCTTGAACACCATGGTGCAGCCGGCGGCGACGGCCGGGCCGATCTTGCGCGCGCCCATGGCGAGCGGGAAGTTCCACGGGGTCACCAGCACGCACGGCCCGACCGGGCCCTTGGTCACCAGGATGCGGGTGCGTCCGTCTCCGCTGAGAGTGTGGTCGCCCCCGATCCTGACCGCTTCCTCGGCGAACCATCGGAAGAACTCGGCGCCGTACATCACCTCGCCGCGCGCTTCGGCCAGCGGCTTGCCCATCTCGGTGGTGATGAGGGCTGCCAGCTCGTCCGCGCGGTTCATGATGATCTCGTAGGTGCGGCGCAGGATCTCTCCGCGCTCGCGCGGCGCGCTTCGCGACCAGCCGGATTGCCGTGCGCCCGCGGCCTCGATGGCGCGGCGGGCGTCGTCGCCGTCGCCGTCGGCGACCATGGCGATGGTCTCGCCGGTCGCCGGGTTCTCTACGGCGAAGGTCCGCCCGGATGCGGCCGGGCCCCACGTGCCGTCGATGAACAGGCCGTGCGTGGTCATGGGTGGTGCCTTTCTTCTGGAGCGGGGTCGAGCAACTCGGCCAGGTGCATGGCCGTCCTGCCGGGGTCGAGCTGGCGCACCTGCATGTGGCAGCTGAACCCGTCGGTCAGCACCGGCAGGCCGGGCGTGTCGCGCAGGGCGGGGGCCAGGGACTGCTCGGCGACCCGCATGCTCATCTGGAAGTGCCGGGCCTCGAAGCCGAAGTTGCCGGCCACGCCGCAGCAGCCGGCCGACTCTCGCGCGACTGTGACGCCGGCCGCCTGGAGAGCCTGGCGTTGGTGGGCCGCGCCGAGGACCGCGTACTCGTGGCAGTGGGTCTGGACCGCGACGCCGTCCGGCGCCCGGTCGGCGGCGGGCCGGGGCCGCCAGCCTGCCGCGGCCAACTCGGTCACGATCGCCGAGAAGCCGCGCACCCGGGCGGCCACCCTGCGGGCGGCCGGGGTGCCGACGAGCTCGGGCAGGTCCTTGGTCAGAGCCGCCGCGCAGCTCGGTTCGAGCACGACGATGGGCCGGTCGGTGCCGTCGTCGAGGAGCTCGACCGTCCGGCTGAGCCGTTCGGCGGCGGCGCGCAACTGCCCGGTGGAGATCCACGTGAGGCCGCAGCATACGTCGCTGCGGCATTCGACGGAGTCCGCGGCGGTGCGCAGCACCCGCGCCGCCGCACCGGCCACGTGCGGGCGGAAGCCCTTGGTGAAGCTGTCCACGACCAGCACGAGCCCGTCGGGCCCGCCGGACGGGCCCGGCCGGCCGAGGGCACGGCTCAGCTCTCGCCTTCCGGCGAAGCGGGGCAGGGCCCTGCCGGGCGCCACGCCGCCGAGCCGGGCCAGGTGGGGTCCGAGCCGGGTGGCCAGCAGCGCGTTCACCGCCGGCGCGAGCCGTCCGGTGACACGCAGCCACCGCGGGAGCCAGCCGAGGCTGTAGTGGGAGACCGGGCGTGGCCGGCCCTGGTGGTAGTGGTGGAGGAACTCGGCCTTGTAGGTCGCCATGTCGACCCCGGTGGGGCAGTCGCTGGAGCACGCCTTGCAGGACAGGCACAGGTCCAGTGCCTCGCGCGCGTCCTCCGAGCGCCAGCCGGTGTCTCCCCTGAGCATCTCCTGCAGGACCCGTGCCCTGCCGCGGGTGGAGTCCTTCTCGTCTCGGGTGGCGCGGTAGCTCGGGCACATGAAGCCCCCGCCGGTGGTACGGCAGCGGCCCACGCCCACGCAACTCTGGACCGCATGGGCGAAGGGGGCGACGCTGTGGGCGGGAGCGAAGTCGAAGGCCGTCTCCCAGCCCCGGTCCGGCACCTCGGCGAGTGCGAGGTCGCCGGTCGGGTTTCCCGCGCGCACGATGATGCCGGGGTTGAGCAGGCCGTCGGGGTCCCAGAGGTCCTTGAACTCCTCGAAGGCGGTGATCATCTCGGCGGAGTACATGAGCGACAGCAGCTCGGATCGGGCCCGTCCGTCGCCGTGCTCACCGGACAGGGAGCCGCCGTGGGAGACGACGAGCTCGGCCGCGGCGCGCAGGAAGTCGCGCATCACGCGCCTGCCCTGGCTCGTGCGCTGGTCGAAGGTGACCCGCATGTGGACGCAGCCGGCCCCGAAGTGCCCGTACATCACCCCTCGCAGCCCGTGCGCGGACAGCAGCCCGCGCAGGTCGGCGAGGTAGGCCGCCAGGCGTTCCGGTGCGACGGCCGAATCCTCCCAGCCCGGCCATGACTCCTCACCGGGCCACGACTCATCCCTCGACGACTCATCCCTCGACTCATCCAGAGCCTGCGGTGGCAGCCGGCTGGACAGCCCGGCGCCGTCCTCGCGCACCCGCCACAGCGAGGCGCGATCGCCGGCGCTGTCGACCACCCGCCCGTCGACCAGCCGTCCCGCCGCGACCAGGCGGCGCATCAGGTCGGCGGCGGAGTCGTCGACGGCGGCGAGGTGATCGCCGTCGAGTTCGACATACAACCACGCCTCGCCCTCCGGCAGCCCGCTGACCGAATCGTGCCCGCGCCGCCGCCGCATCGTGTCGACGATCACCCGGTCCATGCCCTCCACGGCGGTTGGCCGGAACTGCAAGATCGTCTCGACGTCCATGGCCGCCTCGACCACGTCCCGGTAGCCCAGGCACAGCAGTCGTGTCGCGGGCGCCACCGGGACCAGCCGGACCGTGGCGGCGACCACCAGCGCGCACGCTCCCTCGCTGCCGACCAGGGAGCGCGCCACGTCGAAGCCGTTCTCCGGCAGCAGGTGCCCCAGGTGGAAGCCGGACACCTGGCGCGGGATCCTGCTCAGCTCGGTGCGTAGGGCGGCCAGGTGGTGGCGGGCCAGATCGCCGAGCCCGGCCGACAGCTCGGCGGCCCTGCGGGCGGACGCCGTGTCGCCGGGGTCGGTCGCGGTCAGGCCGCCGCGGTGCGCGGTCAGGCGCAGGCCGTCGGCGGTCACCACGTCCAGCGAGAGCACGTGGTCGGACGTCCTGCCGTGCCGCACGGAGCGGTTGCCGCAGGCGTCGTTGCCGACGGCGCCGCCGATGGTGGCCCTGGTCCTGGAGGAGGGATCGGGCGCGAACGTGAGCCTCCCGCAGGTGGCGGCCTCCGCTTCGCGCGCCAGGTCGCTGAGTACGACACCGGCCTCCACGCGCGCGGTCGCCTGCTGTTCGTCGATCTCCAGGATTCTGTTCAGGTACCGGGAGAAGTCGATGACGAGCCCGGGGCCGATCGCGTTGCCCGCCATGGACGTGCCGCCGCCGCGGCCGGTCAGGGGCAGGTCCGCCGCATGGCACCGCTGTGCGATCAGGGTCACCTCGCCGGCGTCGCGGGGGAAGGCGACCGCGGCGGGCCGCACGCGGTAGTTGGACGCGTCGTAGGAGTACTCCGCGATCCGCCGCTTGTCCGTCTCGACCTGGACCCCGTTCTCCCGCAGCGCGGAGACGGCGGTTGCGACGGCGTCCATCATGTGCCCGCCAGCGCGCGGCGTGGGTTGCCGATCATGAGCTGGTCGAACTCCTCTTCCTCCAGGCCCGCGGCGACCAGGTGCCCTCTGACGGTGGTGAGCAGGTGGGTGAGCCCGACCCCGCCCTCGTCCGGCCAGTCGGCGGTGGTGCACAGGTCGTGCGAGAGCAGCAGCCGATCCAGCCGTCCTGCCCTGGCGAAGCCCAGGACGCGGGAGGCCAGGTGGTCGAGGTCCTGCGGGCGGCGTGAGCGCAGGTTGTCGAACTGCACCCAGGCTCCCCTGGCGGCCAGATCGAGCGCGTATTCCAGGGGCGCCTTCACCGTGTCGACGTGACCGATGATCACCCGCTCCGGCGGCACCCCCTCTTCCCCGCACAGCAGGTCGAGCTGGACCAGGCCCACCGGCCACCGCGCGGCGTGCGTGGTCACCGGGACACCGGTACGGCGGTGCGCCCGGGCCGCGGCGCGGAAGGAACGTTCCTCGGCGGCCGACAGATACCACTTGTCGGCGCCGATCTCGCCGATGATGCCGGCGCGTACCCCCCCGGTCCCAGGGATGCCCTCCCTGATGTCCCGGACGAGCTCGTCGGCGATGCTGTCGGCGCAGTGCCGGTCGAACCAGTCGCGGTCCAGGTAGGGGTCGCGATAATGGCCCGTTCCCAGCACCAGGCGGACGCCGGTCCTGGCCGCGACCTGGGCCAGCGCGGTCACGTTCGCGAGGGGGCGGGCGCTGCCGGACGAGCAGCCGGTGCCCGCCTCCTCACGCGTGTGGCAGCCCGCCGGATCGGGGGCGGCGCCGTCGGCCAGCTCCGCCACGGTCAGCTCGACGATGGTGCCGCCACCCGCACCGGCGAACCTGCCGACCTCACCTACGATCATGTCCAGGTCGTTGACGAGCCCCGCTCGCCGCTGTTCTCGCATCTGGTTGATGAACAGGTGCTCGTGCATGAGGGTGACGCCGAGCTCGGCGGCGGGAACGGGGCCACCGATCGTCATGACCGTCTCACCGGCCGGTGATCCGGATGTCATGGCAGGCCTTTCCTAGTCTTCGAGCCGGGCGAACCGGGTCTCACGGGTGGTGAGCGCGGTGACGAGGGTGATGACCGCCGCCACGACGCCGAACAGGGCGGGCGCGAGGCTGGAGCCCATCGCCTGTCGCAGCCAGGCGACCACGAAGCCGGCGGTGCCGCCGAAGATGGCCACCGCGAAGCCGTAGCTGACCGCCAGAGCCGTGTATCGGGTGCGCCTGGACATCAGCTCGGTGATGACGGTGGTGAAGGCGCCGGCGTAGACGGCGATCGCCACCGCCATGAGCATCAGGCCGGCGAGGATCAGGCCGGTGGAGCCCGAGGAGATGAGCAGGAAGCTCGGGTAGGTGACCACGACCATCAGCGCCGCGCCCGCAACGAGGACGGGCTTGCGGCCGACGCGGTCGGACAGACGGCCGAACAGGCCGATCATCCCGAGCTGGACGAGCAGCGAGAGGCTGTAGAGCGCCACCGCCGTGCCCTGCGACAGGTCGGAGACGGTGACGATGTAGGACTGCATGTTGACGTAGGTGTAGCTCATGATGGTGAACCCGACGACCAGGCCCATCCCGCGCAGGACGGCGCGGCCGTCGCTCCGCAGCGCCTCGATGAAGGGTGAGCGGGGGATGTCGTCCTGCTTCTTGGCCCCCTCCATGACCGGGGTGTCACCCAGGCGGCGGCGGATGTAGAGACCGGCGAACGCCGCGACGGCCCCGATCACGAACGGCACCCGCCATCCCCAGGTCTCCATCTGCGCTTGGGTGAGGGAGAAACTCAGCCCCGCCACGATGCCGGCGCCGACCAGGTTGCCGCCGATGAGCGCCATGTAGTGGATGGCGCCGTAGAAGCCCCGGCGGCCCTCCGGCGCGTGCTCGATGAGGAAGGAGGCGCCGCCCGCGAACTCGCCGCCGCCGGAGAAGCCTTGCCCGCAGCGGGCCACGACCAGCACCACGGGGCCGAGGATGCCGGCGGTCGCGTGGGTGGGGGCGACGGCCAGCAGGGCGGTGGAGACGCCCATCACGATGATGGTCAGCGCGAGCGCCTCCTTGCGCCCGATCCGGTCGCCGATGTGGCCGAAGGCCACGGCGCCGAGCGGGCGGAACAGGAAGCCGACGCCGAACACCGCCAGGGCGCTCAACAGCGAGACGCCAGGAGTGTCGGCGGGGAAGAAAGCGGCCGCGATCCAGGTCGCCAGCGCCGCGTAGACGGAGAAGTCGTACCACTCCAGCATGGTGCCGACCGCAGCCGCGGCGATCACCCGCGATTTACGCGTGGCAGTGGGTTGGGCGGGGGGTGTGAGCATGGTGCGATCCTTCGATCAGAGAGTGGAGTCGGCGCCCGGTCTGGCGGCCCAGCCTCCGTACTCGTAGTGCGTGTACTGACCCCCCTGGTAACGCTCGGCATATGGCTGCAGGAGGTGCGCGAAGCGCTCCGCGTCGTCCTGCGGCTCGTAGCCGAGCGCTCTCGCGGCCGCGTTCTGCGACCACCATGAGCGCGTGTTGCGTGAGACCCCGTAGATCACGATGTGGCCGAACCCGGCCGGCGCCGCCAGGCACGCCTCGTAGAGCCTGGCCGCGTCGGCGGGGCTGAACCAGGTGTGCAGGTGGCGCGGTTCGGACGGCCGCTCCTCGAAGGAACCGATGCGGACCGAGACGACGTCGAGGCCGAACCGGTCGGCGTACAGGCTCGCCAGCGCCTCCCCGAACGCCTTGGTCGCGCCGTACAGGCCGTCGGGGCGGACGGCTTCCGTCCCGTCGAGTGTCCGGTCCACGGGGTGGAAGCCGGTGACCCGGTTGGAGCTGGCGTTGATCACCCGTGGCACCCGCTCCAGCCGGCAGGCCTCGAACACGTTGCGGACGCCTTCGAGGTTAGGGCCCTTGAGTGCGGCGAAACCGGTCTCGTCGGCGACGCCGCCGAGGTGGATGACCGCGTCCATGCCGCGGACGGCCGCCCTGACCTGGTCGAGGTCGGTGAGGTCGGCCTGGAGGAACTCCTCGTGGGCCGCTGTCGCGCCGAGGGGACGGAGGTCCGAGAGGCGGAGGTGAGCGATCCGGCGGAGCGCGGTTTCGCGCAATGAGGTGCCGATGGTGCCCGCCGCTCCGGTGAGCAGGACACCGGACGGCAGGGCGCTCACGGCGTCCACGTGCTCGGGCCGGAGGTGAGGAACTCGGGGCCGTTGGCGGTGACGACCACCGTGTCCTCCAGTTGGAGTCCGCCGATGCCGACGGCGTAGAAGGGCACTTCGAGGTTGATGACCTCGCCCTCGATCAGGGTGTGGCGTTCGCCGCCCGGCCGGGGGCTCAGGATGGGGTGCTCGTACATCTCCAGGCCGATTCCGTGCCCGACGTGGTGACGCCGGAATTCGGGGAGCCCCGCCCGTCGGACGGCCTCGATGCCCGCCGCCGCCAGTTCCGAGACGACCACGCCCGGCCTGACCAGCTCGGCCAGGGTCTCCATGCCGGCTCGCGTCGCGTCCAGCGCCTTGACCAGTGCGCTCGGCACGTCGCCGACGAAGGAGTTGCGTCCGGTGTCGGCCCAGTAGCCGCGCGACCGTCCGCCGCAGTCGGACCTGATCGCCACCCCTTCACGCACCCTGACGTCGGGGTCGGGCGGGAAACAGCCGCCCGCGCGCTCGCCGATGTTGGTCTCGCAGTGCCCCGGCTCGATGCCGCGTTCCAGCGCCGCGTGCCGGAAGCGGCGGACCAGTTCCGGCTCGGAGTCGCCGACGCGCGCACTCTCCAGCATGGAGCGCATCGCGCCCTCGGTGGCGCGCGCCACCTCGCGCAGGCGCTCGATCTCGGTCGCGGTCTTGACCCGCCGTACGGCGCGCATCAGCGTGTTGCCGTCGACCTCGGAGACCGCTGAGAGGCTTTCGGCCAGCCGGGCCCGCGCTCCCGCGCTCATGGCCTGGCCGTCGATGCTCACTCGCCGGCCGGCCACGCCCAGGTCGCGCAGGGCTCGGGCGAGTGCGAGGGCGGCCGTGTCGTCGTGCGGTGGCTCCTGCCTGACGGCCATCAGCGCCCGGTCCACCGTCGAGAGCTCCTCGAAGGGGGCGGATGCCACGAAGAAGTCGCCGTAGGTGTACAGGTCGCAGTCGTCGGGCGGGCACATGGCGAGGTATTCGCCCGCGTTGCGGGGGGCGATCAGGGCGCGGTGCCCGTCGGCCCGCACCACGGCGAAGACGTCGTGCTCCCGGAAGACGTGCAGCGGCCAGTGTTCATAGCCGGTGAGGTAGATGACGTTCTCCACGCTGGAGGCCACCAGCGCGTCCACTCCCGCCTGCGCGAACAGCGCGGACAGGCGAGGCAGGTTCGCCACCGGATCCGGCCTCGGGGCCGTGTGCATCATCGTCGTTCTCCCATGACTTTCCTGGCCGCCGCGATCGCGGCGGCGATGTCGTCCGCCGTGATGTCGAGGTGGGTGACGGCCCTGACGCGGCGGCGTCCCTTGGCTCCGACGAGCACGCCATGCGCGGCGAGCCCGGCCTCGAAGGCGGGGGCGTCGTCGACCTCGAAGTAGACGATGTTCGTCTCCGCATGTGCCGGGTCGATGTCGATGCCGTCGATGCCGGCCAGCCCCTCGGCCAGTGCCTTGGCATTGGCGTGATCCACGGACAGCCGCTCGACATGGTGGTCGAGCGCGTACAGGGCCGCCGCGGCGAGCATGCCCGACTGGCGAAGCGCGCCGCCCCACATCTGCTTGTAGCGCCATGCCTGCTCGATCAGGCTCGTGCTGCCCACGAGCACTGCCCCCACCGGCGCGCCCAGACCTTTGGAGAAGTCGATCCAGGCGGTGTCGAAGAGGCTCGCGTAGCTCCGCGGCTCGACCCCGCCGGCGACCGAGGCGTTCAGCAGGCGCGCACCGTCCAGGTGGGTGGCGATCTCGCGTTCCCTCGCGATCTCGGTGACCTCCCGGATGGCGTCCAGCGGCCAGACGCGTCCGCCACCGGCGTTGGCGGTCTGCTCGACGGACACCAGCCGGGTGACCGGCGTGTACCGGTTGCCCGGCGGCCGGATCATGCTCGCCAGCCGGTCACCGGTGAAGACGCCACGTTCGCCCTGGATGGGAGTGAGCACCGCGCCCGAGAGCACGGCGGGACCGCCGGCCTCAGCGTTGATCAGGTGGGACGACGCCTCGGCCAGGACCTCGTCACCCGCATGACCCACGTGCAGCCGCACCGCGATCTCATTGCACATGGTGCCGGAGGGCAGGAAGACGGCCGCCTCATGGCCGAGCAGGTCGGCGACCCGTTCCTCCAGGGCCAGAGTCGTCGGGTCGGAGCGTGTCTGCTCGTCTCCGACGACCGCCTGCGCGATGGCCTGCCGCATGCCGCCGGTCGGCCTGGTCTGGGTGTCGGAGGAGAGGTTGACGGCATCGGGGTCGGTGCGGCGATCGGCCCGCAGGTCCTCCACGATCCTGTTCACCGAGCGAACCATCATGCCTCCTCCCCGCCGAGGCGAAGCCCCCGCAGATAGTTGCTGCTCGTAGCGCTGGCCGCTGCTGCCGAGTCACGGTCGAGAACGGCCTGGATGATCTCGGCATGCTCGTGGGCGGACTGTCCATCAGGTCCGCGGTTGCGGAAATACAGCGACATGACGCGGCTGGTGTGCATCTCCAGCGAGTCGATGCAGGAGGTGAGGAACCGGTTGTCCGCCCTGCTCACCAGCACCCGATGAAAGGCCATGTCCGCCAGGCGTGCCCGGACGATGTCCCCGTCCTCGATCGCCTGCAGCAGCTCGTCGTTGTGGCCGCGCATGGCGGCCACGTCGTCGTCGGTCGCGTGCGGCGCGGCGAGCTGAGCGGCCAGCGCCTGCAGCGTGCCGAGCGGCGCGATGATCGACACCAGGTCGTCCGGCTGGGCCTCGGCGACCTTGGGCCTGCGACGCGGCGCGGCGGTCACCATGCCTTCGCGCTCCAGCTGGATGAGCGCCTCTCGGACCGGAGTCCTGCTGATGGAGATCTCCTGGGCGATCGTGGCGTCGTCAAGGATTTCCCCGGGGCGGAGGCGCCCCTCCACGAGCCCGCTGCGGAGGTACGCATACGCCGCGTCCCGCGCTGACGTGACTGAGTGCTCCAGATGCATAGACAATATATTGTATGAAGTACATCAGAGCGTCAACGGTGGCCGGCATCCCATTCGCCGGTTGTTTTCCGCCGGCCTGGCGCCAGGCCGCTCACCGCCCCTGAGAAAGGCTCTGCCATGGACGACACAGAGTTCTCGGCCGACTTCGACGGCGTCTTCGCCCAGGCGTTCACACCCCGCTTCTACGAGATCGACGGTCAGGGCGTCATGTTCAACACCTGCGCCGACGTCGGCTTCGAGGCCGACCAGGAGCGCCGGCAGCGCGGGGCGGCCGGAACTGCCAGATGCGAATCGTGGGTGCGGACGAGCTCGATGGAGCGCCCAGGTTGACCGCGTACCCCTCGATCGCACGGGAATGATCGTCCTCGATGACGGTCAGCCAGGACCGGGCCGGTTTACCGGACGGGGCGATCTCCCACAGGTCAAACTGCGTGTGTGGTCTGCCCCGAGTCTCCGCAAAACCCGGCGCGGTTCAGGCGTCGGCGTTGTCGATCTGCTGGAGGCGGCCCGCGGCGACGACGTCGGTGCG
Source organism: Streptosporangium sp. NPDC053982 (assembly GCF_055585205.1). Lineage (NCBI taxonomy): Bacteria > Bacillati > Actinomycetota > Actinomycetes > Streptosporangiales > Streptosporangiaceae > Streptosporangium > Streptosporangium sp. NPDC053982. The sequence continues at coordinate 247,189 of NZ_JBVJKQ010000005.1, read as the reverse complement.
CACGTCGGTGCGCACGTCGGCGTGACCCACGCGTTCCCCGCTACCGGCTCTGAACCCTTACGGGGCCCTCGGGCCGGTAGTCCTTGAGCGTGACGGTGTCGTGCAGCCGCACCCCCGAACGGTTGAGCTTCGCCAGCGCGCGGACCATCCCCTCGGGCAGTACGGTGACCAGCCGGGCCGCGGCGGCCAGGATCCGCAGCCGGGCGTGGCTGCCCGGGACGAGACCGCGGGCCGCGCCCAGGGCGAAGGCTCGGCTGCGCCGGACGTAGTCGCCGAGCTCGCGCTCGTAGGCGGGGAAGGCGCGCGTGTGGTCGCCGCCGGCCTCGGCCAGCTCCCCGGCCAGGACGTAGGCGCCGACGACGGCCAGGCTGGTGCCGCCGCCGACGGCGGGCCCCGGGCCGTAGCCGGCGTCTCCGGCGAGGGTGACGCGGCCGCGTGACCAGGTGTCCATACGCAGCTGGGTGATGGAGTCGAAGTAGAAGGCCGGGGTGCGGTCGAGCTCGTCCAGCATGCGCCCGACCTGCGGTGAGGCCCCGGCGAACGCCTGCCGCAGCAGGGCCTTCTGCCGCTCGGTGTCGCGGTGGCGGTAGTCCAGCGGCCGGTCGGTGCGGAAGAGGAAGACCGCCCGGGCGTCGTCCATGTGACGCGCTCCGTAGACGCCGGCCATCCGGCCGGGGCCGCTGTAGGTGACCATGCGGCCGTCCAGGCCCAGGTCGTTGGGCATCGACAGCACGGCCAGGTAGGCGCCGATCCAGTGGGTGAAGCGCGACTCCTCGCCGAAGGTCAGCCGCCGCACGTTGGAGTGCAGGCCGTCGGCGCCGATCACCAGGTCGAAGCGGCGGGGGGCGCCTGCGTCGAAGGTGACGTCCAGGCCGTGGTCGCGTTCGGCGATGGAGGCGATGGAGTCGCCGAAGACGTACTCGACGTCGTCGCGGGTGGCGTCGTGGAGGATCTCGGCGAGGTCGTCGCGCATGATCTCGGCGTGCCGGTCGGAGACGGAGCGCAGGAACCTGCCGATCCCGACCTCGACGGGTCGCGCGACCCCCTCCCGGTGGAAGGTGAGGTGCTCGGTGCCGGTGGCCTTCGCCTGGATGCGCTCCAGCACGCCCATCCGCTCGGCGATCTCCATGGCGGGGGTGAACAGGTCGACGGCGTGACCGCCGGTCTTGCGCGGGGCCGGCGCCCGCTCCACCACGGTGGGCGTGAAGCCGTGGCGGTGCAGCCAGTAGGCCAGGACGGGGCCGGCGACGCTGGCCCCGGAGATGAGGATGCGCACGGCAACTCCCTTACTTAACGATAGGTAAGTCGGCGGCGACGAACTTACCAGACGTTAAGCGGGGGCGCTATCCTCATCCGGTGGCCAGGAGCGATACCAAGACCCGGATCCAGCGGGTCGCCCGCGAGCTGTTCATCGCCCAGGGTGTGCAGCAGACCAGCCTGCAGGACATCGCCGACCGGCTGGGGATCACCAAGCCCGCGCTGTACTACCACTTCGCCTCACGCGAGGAGCTGGTCCGCAGCATCGTCGAGCCGATGATGCGGGAGGGCGAGGCGTTCATCGCCGAGCAGGAGGCGGCCGGCCCGGCCGACCCCGCCGAACTGCTGGCCGCCTACTTCGACCTGCACTACCGCCACCGCGAGGTGGTGACGCTCATGATCAGGGAACTGCCCGCCCTGGCCGACCTGGGGATGGTCGACATGATCTTCCAGTGGCGCGAGCGGCTGGCCGTACTGCTGGTCGGCCCCTCCCCCGCCCTGGAGCGGCAGATCGGCGCGACCGTGGCGCTCGGCGGGCTCGCCGACTGCGCCGTGCAGTTCGCCCACCTCGCCGCCGAGGAGGTCCGCCCGGCGGCCGTCGCCTCCGCCGTCGCGGCCCTCGGCACCGCCTGACGGCTCCCCCGCCCGGGGTCGCTCGAGGTCGTCCGAGGCCGCGCGGGTCCCGGCGCGCCGGCGGCCCGCGGGAGGCGGTGACCGTCAGGACGGCCGCGCGTGGCGAAAGGCGACCGTCAGGACGGCGTCCGGTAGCGGGCGGCGACCGCGGCGCCGCGGTCGCGCAGGGAGTCGCGCAGCCACCGCGGGGCCAGGGCCTCGGCGTCCGTGGCGAGCTGCCACAGCGCCCATTCGGCGTGTCTCGGGTCCTGGAAGGTCACCTCCATCCGCAGCCGGCCGTCCGGGCCCGCTTCCTCGGTGAGGATGGCCAGCGCGGTGCCCACCAGCTCCTCCCGCCGCGCCGGATCCACCCACGCCACCACGGTGACCTGGTCGCCGCCGGCCCGGAACCGCGTGCCGCGTTCCCGCCAGGCCCGCTCCAGATCGACCCGTTCCGGCCGCCGCGCGGGTTCGGCGAGCTCCTCGGCGGCCAGGATGCGCGACAGCCGGTAGGTGCGCTCCGCGCCGGACCTCGTGGCCAGCAGATACCCCCGGTCCCGTACGGTGACCAGCCCGATCGGGTCCACCGTGCGCCACCTCGGGGCCTGGTCCGCGGCCGCGTAGTGGATCCGCAGCCGGCGCCCGGCGAACACCGCGCGCAGCACCCCGGCCGCCACGGCGTCGGGCGCCTCCTCGGTGGCGATCCGGCGCGAGAGCAGGTCGGTCTCCGGGTCGATGAGCAGCCGCCCGGCCGCGGCGGCCGCGGTGTCCCGATAGCTCTCGGGCAGCGCGTCGACCACCTTGAGCATCGCCGAGGCGAGCGCCGAGCCGAGGCCGAACGCCTGCGCGCCGCGCCGCGATCCGGCGACCAGCAGGGCGAGGGCCTCGTCGGGGTTCAGGCCGGTGAGCTCGGTCCGGAAACCGGGCAGCAACGCGAACCCGCCGTGCCGGCCGCGCTCGGCGTAGACCGGGACGCCGGCCGCGGACAGCGCCTCGATATCGCGCAGCACGGTGCGGGTCGACACCTCCAGCTCACGGGCGAGCGTGGCCGCGGACAGCCGGCCGTGCCGCCGCAGCAGCAGAACCAGCGAGACCAGCCGGTCGGCGCGCATGCGAGAACCCTACCGAGATACACGACAAAGGATGTCGTGATTCGCCGGGAGGCTTGTCATCGCGACGTCGCAGCCGGCGGCCGCCGAGCCGCCGGCTGTCCCTGTCCTCAATGAGTCGTCCTCGATGAATCGAATGGAGCCGATGTGGTGATGGAGCGAACCGCGGTCAACCCGTGGGCGTGGTCGATGCAGCTGGGATACAACCAGGGTGAGATCGTCTCAGGACACACCCGGACCCTGTACTGCTCCGGGCAGGCCGCGATGGGCGGCGACGGCACACCCCGGCACGCCGACGACATGGCGGCGCAGCTGGCGCTGAGCCTCGACAACCTGGAGGCCGTGCTCGGCGAGGCCGGCATGTCCCTGGCGAACCTCGTCCGGCTCGACGTCCACACCACCGACGTCGACCGGCTCTTCGAGCACTACGGCGTGCTGGCGTCGCGGCTGGGCGCCGCCGGGGTGGCGCCGCCCACCACGATGCTCGGGGTGACCCGGCTGGCGCTCCCCGGCCTGATGGTGGAGCTCGAGGGGACCGCCGTGGCGTGAGACGGCCTCGCCACCTCCGGCGGGACCGCCGGAGGTGGCATGGGGAGATCATGAGGAGACACGGACGGCTGTGGGGAGTTCGGGGCCGGTGTCCCCACGCCCGGGTCCTCCCGTCCGCGGGATTCAGGCTGCCTGCCCCGTGGGCGAGCAGAAGTCCCGAGACCGCCGTGGAGGAGGAACCCGATACACGCGTCAGCAGTGGGGCGATGTCGGTGAACACCGTGGCGACGCCGGAGAATCCGACCGCGGTGGTGGCGATGGTCAGCAGGGCCGGGCGGCGGGTCACCACCCGGACCTCCTCCCGCAGCCGCGTGGCCGGGGCCGGCTGCCTGGGCAGGACGACTGCGAGCAGCACGACGCCTGCCAGTGCCGGTGCGGTCAGGACGGCGAACGGGGTGCGCCATCCGATGCTCTCCCCAACAGCGCTCCCAAAGGCACACCGAGCAGCGTCGCCACGGTGAAACCGGAGGCGACCGTGGAGACCGCCGTGCCGGTCCTGTCCGGCGGCACCACGCCGGTCGCCGTCACCAGCGCCGGGACGAGGAAGGCGGAGCGTCCTCCCATCGACGTGATCTTGCCGACCGATCGGCCGATCACCACGGCTACCGCAGGACCTCCAGCAGGATCCACCCTTTGGTAGACAGTGTCTACCAAAGGGTGGTAGACACTGTCTATGGAATCTGGGGGCTCCCTGCGGGAGCGGCTGGTCGACGCCGGCGTGGAACTCGTGACGGCCGGAGGCGACGCCTCGGTGGGGCTGCGGGAGATCGCCCGCCGGGCCGGGGTGTCGCACGGCGCGCCACGCCGCTACTTCCCCACCCACCACGCGCTGCTGTCGGCGATCGCCCATCGCGGGTTCGCCGACCTCGCCGCCCGCTTCACCGCCGCGGGCGAGGGGGCGGCCACGTCGCGCGAACGGCTGCGGGCGATCGGGGTGGCCTACGTCGCCTACGCCGTCGAGAACCGCGGCATGTTCGAGCTGATGTTCCGCCACGACCTGCTCGACAGCGACGACCCGGCCGCCCGCCCGGCCGACGGCCCGGCGGGCGACGGGGCCGGCGAGGACCACCCGGGCGACCGTACGGATGACCGCACGCCCGGCCACGAGACCGGCGAGGCGGGCGGCCCCACCCCGGAGCGGCCCCGGCTGCGGGAGACGACGCGGCCCCTGTTCCGCGACCTCGCCCGGCTCGTCGCCCGGCACCGGGCGGAACAGCAGGGGGCCGCGGCCGGCTCCGCGACCCCGGGGGACGCCGGGGAGCCGCCGGAGGTGACGGCCGCCGCCCTGTGGGCGAACCTGCACGGCCTCGCCCAGCTGTGGAGCTGGGGAAGCCTGCCGCTGATGCTCGGCACCGTGCCCGCCGACATCGGCCGTCTCGACCGGCTCGTCGAGGCGGCCCTGACCGCCCACCTCGGACCGGCACGCCGGTGAGCGGAGCCGTACGACGCCGCCTGGCGCTGACGGCGAGCGTGGCCGGCGCGGCGATCGTCGCGCTGGACGGCACCGTGCTGCTGGCCGCGCAGCCCAGCCTGCGGCGCGAGCTGGGCGCCGGCCTGGCACAGGTTCAGTGGGCCGGCACCGCCTACCTGGTCGCGGTGGCCGCGCTGCTGGTCCTCGCCGGACGCCTCGGAGACCGCCACGGGCACGTCCGGTTGCTGGTCACCGGCACGCTCGGTTTCGGGGCGGCCTCCGCCGCCATCGCCTTCGCACCCACCGTCGGCTGGCTGATCGGCCTGCGCGCCGTCCAGGGCGTGTTCGCCGCGCTGCTGCAGCCGGCGACGCTCGCGTTGCTGCGCCTGGCCTACCCCGGCGACCGGCTCGCCCGCCCGGTCGCCGTCCGCACCGCCGCCATCGGCGTCGCCGCCGCGGCGGGCCCGGTCCTCGGCGGATTCCTCGTCGCGCACCTGGGCTGGCGCTCGGTGTTCGCCCTCAACGTCCCCCTCGCGCTCGCCACCGCGGCGCTCGCCCTGTCCGTGCGCACACCGCCCGCGCCGTCCGCGCCGCGGTCGGCGGCGGGAAGGCTGGACGTCGGCGGCGCGGCCCTGATCGCACTCGCCCTGGCCGCGCTGACCGGCACGCTGTCACAGGCGCCGGACCGCGGCTGGGTCACCGCGCCGACACTGCTCGGGCTTCTCACGGCCGCGGCCGCCGCGGCCGCGTTCGCCGCGCACGAACGCCGGGCCGGCCACCCGATCGTGCCCGGCGCCGTGATCCGGTCGACGCCGGTGACCGCATCGATGGCGATGCTGCTGGTCACCGCGGCCGGCATGTTCGGCGCGCTGTTCTCGGCCACGTTCCGGCTTCAGGATCTGCTCGGGCTCGACGCGCTGACCGGCGGCCTGCGAGCCCTGCCGCTGACCGCGTTCATGGTCGCCGGCGCCCCCGCCGCCGGTGCCGCGCTCGGCCGGTACGGGGCGCGCCGCACCGCCGTCACCGGCGTGCTCCTGGCGGCGTCGGGCATCGCGGCGCTGTCCTTCCCGCTCGACGGGTGGACGGCCGGCGTGGGCTTCGCCGTCCTCGGTGCGGGCTTCTCCGCCGTGATGGTCACCGCCACCGGCACCGTCGTCGGTGACGCACCCGCCGGGTACGCCGGGGTCGTCGGCGGTCTCAAGCAGACCGCCGTCAACATCGGCACCGCCCTCGGTATCGCCGTGGCCGCGGGCCTCATGCCCGCCGCCGCGGCCGCGACGCCCGCGGCGGCCCCCGGCCAGGCCGTGGACTCCGGCATGTTCTGGCTGGCGGCGCTCACCGCCCTCGCGGTCCTCCCCGCGGCCCTCATGCCCGCCTCACGGCCGTCGACCCGGGAGACGAAGCACGGTGACCGTACGGCCTCCGCCCGGTGATCGTGTTCATCGCGACGCCGCGCGTCGCGGCTCGGAGGCTCTTGCCCCGGCGCCTTTCCTCCGGAGCCGATCAGGACGGCGCCAGGACCGCGCGGGCGATCCTGGACAGGGCGGCCGCGACCTCCTCGCGCGGTACGCCGTTGCGTCGCTGCACGTCGTAGACCTCCGGTGCCAGCGGGGCCAGGAGCGCGTCGGCGAGCGCTCCCGGCCCGGGCACCCCGGCCGCCACGACCAGGGACCGTACGTGCGCGCGCCAGAAGCCGTAGGCGCCGGCGGTGAAGCGTGAGGAACCGGTCTCGGCGCCGAGCACCAGATGCCCGTGGCGCTCCAGCAGCTCCGTCATCGCGGCGTAGAACGCGGCCAGCCGCTCGGCCGGCGGCGCGCCCGGCCCGAGCGGCGGATCACCGCGCAGCAGCTTTTCCTGCAGTTCGCGCTCGTGCTCGTCGAGCAGGGCCAGCGCGATCGACGCCGGGTCGGGGTAGCGGCGGTAGAGCGTGCCCCGCCCCACCCCGGCGACCCGGGCGATCTCCTCCATGGTCACCGGGCGGCGCTCGGCGAACAGCCGCTCGGCGGCGGCGAGCACCTTCTCCCGGTTTCGCGCGGCGTCGGCGCGCTCACGCGGACGCGCGGACGCGCCGGCCAGCAGGTCGGCCTGTTCGCGCGGTCGCGCGGCGATGTCGTTCGGCAGATCGGTCCGTGGCGTCACGTCTCCGATTCTAGCCAAGTGGACATGATGTCCGCTTATGCTACAGTCCAAGCAAATGGACGCTCTGTCCACTTGAGAGGAATCCGCGATGCCCCGACTGCTTCACCTGGACGCCAGCGCCCGCCGCGCGTCCTTCTCCCGCGCGCTGAGCGCCGCCTTCGCCGAGGAATGGCGGGCCGCGGGCGGCGAGGTCACCTACCGGGACCTGGCCGCCGACCCCGTACCGCCGATCGGCCAGGCATGGACCGAACTGTGCGACCACGTCCTGCGCCACGCCGTCACCGACATCGGCCGTTACGGAGAAGCGGTCCGCACCCCCGAACAGGCCGCCGCCTGGGCCGTCGTGCGGCCGCTGCTGGATGAGGTGGTCGCCGCCGACGTCGTGCTGATCGGCACCCCGATGTACAACTTCTCGATTCCCGCCGCGCTCAAGGCGTGGATCGACCAGATCACCTTTCCGCGCATGTCCCTGGCCGGGCGGCGCTTCGTCGTGGCCTGCGCACGCGGCGGAGCCTACGGACCCGGCGCGCCCCGTGAGCCGTACGACCACCAGGAGCGCTACCTGCGCGACTTCTTCACCGGGCACTTCGGCGTCGACGACGCGGTGTTCGTCAGCACCGAACTGACCAACTCGCTGGTCGATCCGGCGCTGGAACATCTACGTGAAGAGCACGCCTCCTCCCGCGACACAGCCGAGGCCGCCATCCGCCCCCTGGCCCGCCAACTGGCCCGCGAGGGAGCACCGCTGACCGGACCCGCTCGGGGGCGCCGGCGTCTGGACCCGCTCGGGGGCGCCGGTGTCTGGACTGAGGAAAGAGCGAGCGCAGCGAGTGAGTGACGAGGGAAGACAGCGGTTACCAGCCCCCGAGCCGCGACACGCAGCGTCGCCATCAACACAACCCCGAGCCGCGACACGCAGCGTCGCCATCAACACAACATGAACACAAGCTGGTTCCTGCTGGTGGCGGCCGGACTGGTGGAGATCGCCTGGTCGCAGAGCATCAAGCCGACCGAGAACTTCACCCGGCCGCTGCCCACGCTACTGTGCCTGGCGCTGGCCGCCGTCGCGGTGTACCTGTTGTCGCGGGCGATGGAGACCCTGCCCGTCGGCACCGCCTACGCCGTCTTCACCGGCATCGGCGCGGCCGGCGCGATCGTCCTCGGCGTCGTGGTCCACCGCGACCCCGTCACGGCCGGTCGCCTGGCCGCGCTGTCCCTGATCATCGGCGGTGTCGTCCTCGCCCGCCTCACCTCCCCCGACGCCGGTTGAGGCCCGGTACGGCCCTCGGCCGAGTCGTGCTCCGAGCCCGGGTCCGGCCGGATCCCCGGTCCCGGAGACCGGGGATCCTCCGCCGTGCCGCCGCTCCATCCGACCTATCCGAGGAACTCCCGTAGCGAGCGGGGCCGGCGGCCCAGGATGTCGGCCACGGTCGTGGTCGTGCTCGCCCAGCGCCCGTCTCCGATCTGCGCCATGAGCCGGGCCAGGTCATGGGCGGCCTGGGCGGGCATGCCGCGCTTCTCCAGGTGAACGGCGGCTTCCTCGACCGGCAGGTCCACGTAACGCACGGTCCGGCCGAGCGAACGGGTCAGTTCGGCGGCGATCTCGTCATGCGTCGGCGCCGTCGGCCCGGTGAGTTCGTGGACGGCGTCGGCTTCGACGGGGCGGGTGAGCAGCGCGGCCGCGACCGCCGCGATGTCACGCGCGTCGATGTAGCCGACGCGGCCTCTGCCGTACGAGCCGAGGATCCGCCCCTCCTCGTCGACGTCGCCCGCGAGGTTCTGCATGAAGCCGACGGGCGCCAGGATCGACCACGGCAGTCCTGAGGCTCTGAGGTGCTCGTCGACCTGCCCGTGCATGCCGAACCCGAGCAGGCTGCTCGATGTCACACCGCGCACGGAGACGGTCATCACCTGCGCCACCCCGGCGGCCGCGGCGCGATCGATGACCGCCTTGTGCGCCTGTACGAAACCGGGCCACAGCGCGCTGTTGAGAAAGAGCCTGTCACCCGGCGCGAGTGGGATGCTCTCCGGTCGCTCCAGGTCGCCGACCACGTAGTCGCATCCCAGTTCCTCACCCTGTTCCGCGCGCCGTACCACGGCTCGGGCCGCACCGCCGAGTTCCTCGACCAGTGCGCGCCCGATCGTGCCCGTCGCGCCCGTCACCACGATCATCGTAACCCCCTAAGCGGAATGTCACCTTCCGCCTTTATAATAAGCGGAAGATGGTCTTCCGGTTAAGGGGGAGTTCAATGCGCGCCGATGCCCGCCGCAATCGGGACAGGATCCTGGAGGCGGCACGCGACGCGGTGGCCGAGCGCGGCGCGGACGCGCCGATGGAACTGATCGCCCGCCGGGCCGGCGTCGGCGTCGGCACGCTCTACCGCCGCTTTCCCGACCGCGATGTGCTACTGGCCGCCCTGGCCGAGCAGTACGTCCACGAGCTCCTGGACGCCCTGGACCGTGCCGTGACGGCCGAGCCCGACGCGTGGGCGGCTGTTCGCGCCTTCGTCACTCACAGCGTGGACAAGGGTCGCGGCGCCATCGCGGCCGCGCTGGCCGGGACCTCCGCGCCCGAGGCGAGGCAGGCACTGGTGCGGCGGCTCGACGAGTTGGTACGGCAGGCGCAGGCGGACGGGGCGATGCGTCCGGACGCCGGCGTCGTCGATCTCATGGACCTGCTCGGCGCGTTCGCCTGCCATCCGGGGGTGATTCCGGAGCGTTTCCTCCCCCTCGTCCTCGACGGTCTCGGCCGGCGTTGACCTCACCGCCCTCCCGAGAGCCCCCCTACGTCATCCCCGTCAGCCGGCACAGTACGGCGAAGCCGTCCTCGGTGCCGGGCCAGTGGCGGCGCACCGCGGCCAGCCCCGCGCGGCGCACCACCGAACGCAGCGTCGCGGTGACGACGACGGCGTCGTCGGCGTACCCCAGGACCGGGATGAAGTCCGGCACCAGGTCCAGAGGGAAGGCCAGGTAGGCCAGGAGGAGGGCGAGCCTGATCCGCACGCCGCGGGGCAGGTCCGGGTCGGCGGCCAGCCGGTGCACCAGGCGCAGTACGTCCGGCAGCAGTCGCAGCGCCTCGCGCAGCAGATCGCCGCGCGGCCGTACCACGACCAGCACCGCCACAAGCGCCGCCCATGTCAGCACCAGCGCGGCGGCGACGCCCAGCAGCAGGTCCCATCCCCACGAGCCGATCATGACGCTCCTTCGCAGGCCGGGCCACGGCGTCTCTTCCCGGGTCCGGTGCCGTCCGGTGAGGCGAACGTACCATCGGGCGCCGCCTGCCCGGCCGGCGTGTCCCGCTCGGGAACCGCCCGCATCGCCGGATCCGGCGATGAACTTTCGCCGCCGTTCGTCAGTCGAAGAGACAGGACACGCGATCACGAAGAGAACAGGATGGACGAAAGATGAGACTTTCGACTGACCGATGGGTGGCACGTCCGGCGATGGCGGTCGCCCTCGCCGCCGGTGTGGCGCTGACCGGCGCGGCGGCCGCGAACGCTTCCGCCGGCTCTCCCGCGCACCCGGCTCGCCCGGCCCATGCGGTCCGCCCCGGAGTGCTGGGACCGTACGGCTACGGCGGGGTGAAGCTGGGGATGAGCGCCAGGCAGGCCGAGGCCACCGGGAAGATCGTCCGGAAGACCCGTGCCGGCCGGCTCTCCCCGTGCTCCGGATGGGACCTCAAGGCCCATCCGACGGGCCGCGACAGCGTGGGCCTGTACATCTCCAAGCGGAAGGGGGTGGCGTTGGTCGTCGCCCCGAAGGGGGTCAGGACCCCGCAGGGGATCGGGATCGGCTCCACCCATCGGCAGCTGCGCAAGGCATACCCCGGGCTGCGGGAGGAGGGCAACTACCCCGTCGCCGCCGTCCCCGGCAACCGGAGGGCCACCTACTACTTCCTGCTGAACCACGGGAAGATCTACCAGGTGGCGCTGGCCCTCAACGACCAGGACTGCACCAACTAGGTGTTCCGCGGCGTCGGCGACGTCCGCCGCCGATGCCGCGGTGCGGCGCCGGGTACGGCCGGGCCCGCGCGGGCCGGGTGCCGATGGGCGCGGGTCGTTCAAGGACCTGATAGCCGGTGTGTTCAGCCCGCTGTCGCACCGGCGGGGTTCGCGTCGCCGGCGGGATACGTCCCGTACCCTTCGGTCACCAGCGGACCGTCGAAGATCAGTACCTCGCTGACCAGGGCGCCCTTCTGGTTGCGGTAGTTGATGACCAGGCAGTCGACGCCGATGTAGGAGCCGACGACCTCGAAGCGCAGGTCGGGGATGCGCCGCAGCCCTTCCGCCCAGTAGGCGCGCAGCGCCGCCTTGCCCCGGATGACCCCGTCGCCGCCGAGGAGCTGCGCCGCGACCGGCGAACGGAACGTCACGTCCTCCGCGAAATGAGCCAGCAACGCGTCCAGGTCATGGGCGTTCCACGCCGCCGCCCAGCCGTCCACGAACTTCCGCACCGCGACATGATCCATACGCGTGATTATGTCCGGTCCCGTCGGGCGCGGTGACGCCGGCCTGGGACCCGCGTCCACGGAAGGGGCCTGTCCCTCCCGGGAAGCGGAGCCGCATCACCCGGGCCCGGCGCGACCTGGGGTAGCGTACGGGGCGATGACCAGCTTCGTGCTCGGCGTCGAGGATCTCGCCGACACCCGGTTCGCGCTCTCGCCCCTGCACGAGACCGTGGTCAGCCTGCGGGTGCTGCGCGATCCGCGGCTGCCGCAGCCGCATCCGGCCTGGCGCGCCTCCGTCCTCCCCCGGCCCGCCGGCTTCGCCCCGGCCTTCGAGGAGGAACTGGCCACGGTCGGCCGGACCACACCCGCACTGGTCCGGCGTGACCTGCGGGCCGCCCACGCCCCGGGGCGGCTCCCGGAGGCCCTGCGCGCCGCCGTCGCCGGCGACGGCTCCGCCGCCGCCTTCCGTGACGCCGCCTGCGAGGCCCTGCGGCGCTACTGGGATGTCGCGATCAGGCCGATGTGGCCCCGGATACGGCTGCTACTGGAGGCCGACATGACCTACCGCGCGCGGCGGCTGGCCGTGGGCGGCGCCCGCCTGCTGTTCGCCGACATGCACCCCGACCTGCGATGGCGCGACGGCGTGCTGCACATCGACAGGATCGTCGGCCGGCACCGCGTCGAGGCCTCCGGCCGGGGGCTGCTGCTGGTGCCGTCGGTGTTCGCCCACCGGCCCACTCCCCCGCTCCGGCCGGAGGAGCCGCCGCTGCTGATCTACCCGAGCCGCGGGACGGCGACGCTGTGGAGCCCGGCGCCGGCCGCCGGTTCGGCGGCGCTCGTGTCCCTCATCGGCGCGCCCCGGGCCAGGCTGCTCACCCTCCTGGCCGAGCCGCTGCCCACGGCCGAGCTCGCCCGCCGCCTCGGGGTGACCCCGAGCGCGGTCTCCCAGCACCTGCGCGTGCTGTACGGCACGGGCCTGGTCACCCGGGCCCGCGACGGGCGGCGGGTGCTGTACCGGCGCAGCCGGCTCGGCGACCGGCTGGCCGGCCCGCACCCGGAGCCCTGACCGGCCCGGTCCGCCCCGTGGCGATCGTGCGCGCGATCGCCGGGCTCCGGGACCCCTCGCCGGAAAACCGCTTGAACCTTCCCCCGTGTCCTCCGTAGGGTGCTCGCGGCCCCGCCACAGTGAAGACAGTCCCGCCACGGTGAAGACAGAGGACAAAACCGCGTGACCCCGCCTGCTTTCTGACCTGACACCTTCTTCCGCTCACCTGTAGCCGACGCTGCCGTCGGTTCCGCCGGGCTGCCCGCGTGCGCCCGGTCATACGGCGTTTGAGGCCGCGCGCAATCGGCCTCGTGTCAGGTCTAGAGAGATCATGTCTTCACAACCTCATATCGTGCTGCCCTGGGTCGTTCGCCGGACCAGGCTGCCTCTGCTGTCGTTGCGGTGCGTGGACTGCCGCTCGGAGTCGGCCACCACGGGCGAGGGCAGGTTCCGCGTCAACGCCAACGGCAAACTGCTGGACGTGTGGCTGCTGGTCCGCTGCACGTCCTGCGGCCGGACGAGCAAACTCACCGTGCACGAGCGGGCGCCGGTCAGATCCTTCGATCCGGCCGAGCTCGACGGCTACCACGCCAACGATCCGGAACTGGTGGCGTCCACACTGCTGGATCCGCTGCTCGCCCGGCGCAACCGCTTCGCTCTGGACTGGAGGGGCGCCTGGCGGCTGGACACCCCTCCGCCACGCCTCGACGAGGCGTGGCCGGTCCGGGTGGAGGTCGTCTTCGAGGATCCGGTGCCGGTGCGCGTGGATCGGCTCATCGCGCGAGGGCTCGGCCTCAGCAGGAACGAGGTGCTGCGCCGGGTCAAGTGCGACATTCCACTGTGCCGTTCGACGAGCACCGGGTTCGCCTTCACCGTGATGGCCGGGGACTGACCGGAACGCGGCCGCCGCACGCGATCGGTCCGGGCACGGGTCCCGGCGGGATCGGCGCCATCCGGGACCGCCCCGGCGGACCGCGTCCCGTCCTGGAACCGGTGCGATGATCACCACACGCTGAGCCCGCCTTCGGGTCATGCCCGATGGCGGGCTCCGGGCATCCACTCGTACCGCACGGTTCCCTCGGCGCCGCCGGTGACCGCCCAGGTGCCGGTCAGGCGGTCCAGGGCCTTCAGATCGGCGCTCGGCAGGCAGGTCTCCGTCGTCTCGGACATCTCATTCTCCTTGTGGTCTCGGTGACTGTTCGCCGGTACCTCGGAGCCCGCCCGCGTGCTTCGACACGAGCCGGATGTGTTTCAGATCACATCGTGGCCGTGTCGAGAGCCAGGGGCCGGATCCGAGGTGGCGGCAGGAACCCACCCTCAAGGAGGAAGTCATGACCACCACCGCAGCCGGCCCCCTGTCCACCGCCGGCGTCCGCCGCCCGGCGGCCCACCTGCTGCTCGCCGGAGCCCTGGCCGGGCCGGTGTTCTTCGCCTCGGCGATCGTGCAGATGCTCACCCGCGAAGGCTTCGACATCACCCGCCACCCGATCAGCCAGCTCTCCGCCGGTGATCTCGGCTGGATCCAGATCGCCACGTTCGTGCTCGCCGGCCTGGGCGGCCTGGCGCTGGCCGGCGGTGTCAGGCGTACCGTCACCGAGGGGGCCGGCCGGCGGGCGCTGCCCATCCTCGTCGGGATCTTCGGGGCCGGGATGATCGCAGCCGGCCTGTTCACCATGGACCCGGAGAACGGCTTCCCCGCCGGAACCCCCGACGGGCCGGCGGCGCAGATGTCCTGGCACGCCGTCGCGCACTCGGCCGCGGCCACTGTCTCCTTCACCGCGCTGGCCGTCGCCGCCGTCGTGCTGGCCGTCCGGTGCGCTCGTCGCCGGGCCGTATACACGGCCATCGGCAACGGCGCCGCCGGGCTCGTCCTGCTGCTGCCCATGTCGCCGGAGCACATGAGCGTCCAAATCGCCGTCAACGGCCTGGTCGCCTTCACCTGGACGACCGTCCTCGCCCTGTCCCTGCGCCGTTCCGCCTGACCCCGCACACGCTTTCCCGAATGTCCGATGCGTGACTTCCGCTCTCGCTTCGTCAACGGCCATTAAGGTTAACCCCCGCCCTTCCGATGATGCTCCGATTTTCCGTTCCACCGACCCGGCTGAATTCCGATGACACCATTCGAAGAATACGCCGGGAAGAATGTCCGGCCCGCCGGACCGGCAGGACGGGAAAAGCCGTCCGCACGGGGCGCGCTCCGCCGTTCCCAGAGGCTTCAGGGCGAGCTCCGGGAGCGGCCGCCCGACGGTGGCGCTCGCCATCGGCCCGTCGCCGGCGCGGGGCGGGGCAGAAGGCGGGACACGGGGCAGGGCACGGAATCCGCGCCGGGTCGAACAACGGGATCAGAGATTGACGGGACGCTTGGCGGTATGCCCTCGGAAGCGCGCCGAACCGCCGGTCCGTTCACATCTTCAAGAATTGACAGAACCTTTGGGGTTGTGCCCTTGGGGGCGCCGGGGAATCGCCGGCCGTCACCGGTCGTTCAGGAATTGACATAAGCCCGACGGTTGCCTATGGTCCGCTTGTCGCTTTTCCGGACCGCATCCGAAGGTGTTGATGACTGAATCCATGTCGCCGGAGTCCGGGCAGCAGTCGGTGCTCGCCATTCTCCCGGCGTGTTCGCTGCCGGCCCGGCTGGACGACACCGTCCTGGGCACCACCCTGGGAACCCCCCGGGCCGGCGCGGAGGATCCGACCGTCCGCGAGGGCGCCGGCGCGGGTGCCCGCTGACGCCATGGGAACCAGGAAGGAACTCCCCGGGACGCGGCCGGTCGGTCAGGCCACGTACCTGCCCGACCGGCACATGTTCGCCCTGTGGACCTGGGCCGACGGCACCGTGGGGGCGCCCCCGCCGGTCGGTGACGTCCAGACCGTCCCCCTGGTCGTCCCGACGCCGGACCTCGGCGGGCTCAAGGTGTCCGACGTCGACTGCGTGCTGATCGAGCCGGACCGGCTCGCGGCCGTGCCCCTCGACTCGCCCGGCCGGTCGGTGGACGTCTGGCGGTCGTGGAGCGCGGGCGGCGAACCGGCCCTGCCGATCGCCGCGCACGCGGTCCCCGACGCCACGGGGGTCGCCGTCACGACGGCGGAACACGCGAGCGGCGTCTTCCGCCGCACCACCGCGGTGGGGGCCGAGATGCGCACGGCGCTCACCGCCGAGCTGCGCCCGTATCAGGTGCGCGGGGTGAGCTGGCTGCGCGAGACCGTCGACACGCACGGCGGCGCGGTGCTGGCCGACGAGATGGGACTCGGCAAGACCCTGCAGACCATCGGCTGTGTCGCCGGACGCGCCGGGAAGGGGCCGCAGCTGGTGGTCTGTCCCACGTCGTTGGTGGGGAACTGGGCACACGAGATCGCACGGTTCGCGCCCGGCCTGCGGACCGTGATCTGGCGCGGCGGGCCGCTGTCCCCGGTGAACGGCGGCACGGTGGTGCTCACCGGCTATCCCACGCTGCGCACGCACGGCCCGGCCCTGGCGGGGATCCGGTGGAGCACCGCGGTCTTCGACGAGGCGCAGGCCCTGAAGAACCCCCGTACGCAGGTGTCGAAGGCCGCGCGCACCATCGCGGCCGACGCGCGGATCGCCCTGACCGGGACGCCCGTCGAGAATCACCTCGACGAGCTGTGGACCCTGCTCGATCTGGTCGCACCGCACCTGTTCGGGAACCGGACGCGGTTCCGCCGTCGTTTCGTGCGGCAGATCGCGGCCGGCTCCCCGGCCGCTTCCGCCCGGCTGCGCGGGGCCATCGAACCGGTCGTGCTGATGCGGAAGAAGGCGCAGGTCGCGGCGTCGCTCCCGCCCAAGATCCACGCCGATCTCATCTGCGACCTCACCGAGGAGCAGGAGAGGCTGTACGACCGGCTGCTGGAGCAGGTCATCGACGACGGCTTCGGCAGTGGAGCCCGGCGGCAGACCAGGGTCCTCGCCGTCCTGACCTCGCTCAAGCAGGTCTGCAACCATCCGGGCCTGATCACGGACGACCTCGGTGAGCTGCCGGGCAGGTCGGGAAAGCTCGACCTGTGCACCGACATCGTGGCCGGCAACCTGGAGAACGACGCTCCGACCCTCGTCTTCACCCAGTACCGGCGGACCGGTGAGCTGCTGGTCCGGCACTTCGCCGAACGGTTCGGGGTGAGTACGCCGTTCTTCCACGGCGGCCTGAACCAGGAGCAGCGGGCCGGCATCGTCCGCCGGTTCCAGTCCGGCGACGGCCCGAAGGTCCTCGTCCTCAGCCTGAAGGCCGGGGGCACCGGGCTCACACTCACGCGCGCGGCCGACGTCATCCACTTCGACCGGTGGTGGAACCCGGCCGTGGAGGCCCAGGCGTCCGACCGGGTCCACCGGATCGGTCAGACCCGCACGGTCACCGTCACCACCCTGACCACCGGAACCACCGTCGAGGAGCACATCGCGGCCATGCACGACCGCAAGTCCGCACTGTCGGACGTCACCGACATGTCAAGCGTCGCCGAGCTGACCCGCCTGGACGACGACCATCTCATCGAGGTCCTGCGCCGGAAGCGGGTCAACTGACCATGGCCGACCACGACTACGGTTACACGGCGTGGGGCGGGGACTGGGTCCGGTTCGCCGAGTCGTTGCGCCAGACCCGTCCCGATCCCCGGCTGCCGGGCGCGCGGCGCATGGCGCGTGACGGGAAGGTGCAGATCACGTTCGACGACCGGACCGTGCGCGCCGTCGTGCACCGAGGCCGCGGCACCTCGACGGTCACGATCGAGGTCGCGCCGATGTCCCCGGAGGCGACGGCCGAGATCTCCCGCCGGCTGAGCGGCATCCAGCCCCTGCTCACCGACGATCTGTACCGCGCGATCGCCGACGCGGGCCATCCGCCCGCGCCGGTCCTCGACAGCGTCGGCTGCTCCTGCCCGGCCGGCGCCCCGCGGTGCGCCCACGAACTGGCCGTCTACTACGACATGGCGCGGCGCATCGACGACGATCCCCGCATCGCCCTCGACGTGCAGGGCTTCTTCCGCGCTTCGGCGGGCGGCGGCCGAGCGCCCGCCGAAGCGACGGCGCAGCGCTGGATCGCGCTCAACTCCCTTGATCCGGCCGCCTACTTCACCGCGGCCGGGTGACACGACCGGCCTGACGGGCCCCGCACTCGTCCGGCGTGAGGACCCCGGCGGGGCCCGGCGGAGGCCCCGCCGGGCCCCGCCGGGGTCCTCACGCGGATCCGTCCTACTCGCCGCCGACGGCCGAGAGGGCCGTCATCTCCTCCGCGGAGAGCCGCAGCGCGCCGGCGGCCACATTGGCGGCCAGGTGGCCGGGGTCACCGGTTCCCGGGATGGCCAGCACATGCGGCCCCTGCTGGAGGGTCCACGCCAGCCGTACCTGCGCGGGCGTCGCGTCGTGCGCGCGCGCCACGGCGAGCACCGTCTCGTCGTCGGTCCCGATCGCGCCCGCCTCGCGGCCGGCGCCGGCGATCGCGAAGAACGGCACGAAGGCGATGCCCTGAGCGCCGCAGGCCCGCAGGAACTCCCGCTCGGCGGCCGGCGCGCCGAGACCGTAGGAGTTCTGCACGCACACCACCGGCGCGATGGCCTGGGCCTCGGCCAGATGGCCGGGCGTGACGTTGGACACGCCCAGGTGCCGGATGAGCCCGGCGTCGCGCAGTTCGGCCAGCGCGCCGAAGTGCTCGGCGATCGAGCCGGTCCTGTTGTTCGGCGGGACGCGGAGGTTCACCACGTCCAGGTGGTCGCGCCCCAGCTGGCGCAGGTTCTCCTCCACCTGGCCGCGCAGCTGCCGCGGAGTGGCCCACCACCACTCCCCCGAGGAGTCCCGGCCCGGCCAGACCTTGGTGGTGATGACCAGGTCGTCCGGGTACGGGGCCAGAGCCCGGTTGATCAGCTCGTTGGCCGAGCGCAGCGAGGAGAAGTAGAACGCGGCGGTGTCGATGTGGTTCACCCCCAGCTCGACCGCGCGCCGCAGCACGGTGATCGACCGCTCCCGGTCGCTCGGCACGCCCAGGTCGAAGGCGGCGCTGCCGGTCAGGCGCATCGCGCCGAGCCCGACGCGGTTGACCGTGAGGTCACCGAGCTTCCAGGTGCCCGCGGCCGCCGCGGTGACGGTGGGCGCGTACGAATTCGACATGAGTCTCCTTGGTGAGGACGGTGGACGGCGGGGCCCTGCGTCCGGGCCGTCGGCCAGGCGCGGCGGCCGGCCGTAGCGGGGACGTGACCGCCCCCGGGCACGCAAAAGAGCCTCCTCGGTGGACCGGGGTCCGTACCGGGGAGGCTCAGATGTCAACGGAGATCATATCGCAGGTCCGGGCCCGTTCCGGGCTGTCCGGCAACGAGCCGGAACTGGAGGACCCGTTCGGCCGCCACGTCATCACGACCTTCGTGAAGGGCCCCGAAATCGGCCCGTACGAGGCCGCTCGGCACATCCCCGGAGTGCGCGGACATGAGTTTTCGTACACGGCGAACCGGCACTTCTCGATTGTTCCGCTCCGGGAGGAGGACCCGACCGCAGCGGGCTTCGGGCCGGGTCGCCTGACCGGCCCGACAGCGCACGCCGAGCGTGTCGGGGGAATCGAGCTGGTGTCAGAAATCCTGGCCCCGGATGGCTTGGCCATAGCCAGGTGACGTGTACCGTTCCGTGACGTCATGTCGGGCGGTCGCCATGAGGGTCAGCGGTGCAGCGGACAGCGGTAGCGGGGTCCGGGCCTGCGAACCTCGTATATTCCGAAGTCGTGGGCACTACAGTCGGCCGCAGTTGTGTGCGTGGTGCGGGGGTGGACGATACATGGGGAGCTATGCGACACGACGAGGCGTCCGAACCGGCGCGACGATGTGGCGGGCGCTCTCGGATGGCCCCGAGAAGCGCATCGCCCCCGACGGCGTGATGGATCTGATGTGGTTCCAGGACCGTCTCGTCGTGGCAGGCCCCGACACTCGGACGGTCATCGTGCCGACGCATGCCGGCAAGGTGACCTGGGGTCTCCAACTCGCTCCGGGCGTGGCGTACACACTTCTCGGTGTGCCCGCACACGAACTGACGGAGCGGCGCGTCGAGTTGTCGGAACTCGTCGCGCTCCCCAGGCATGACGGCTGGTCGTTCGAGGACGACGCGATCGACGCGCTCGAACGGGTTTTCATCGCCCTGTGGACGCGGGCGGACCCGGAACGCTTCGTCCTTCGTATGGCGGCCTCTCTCGACCGCGCCGCTCGCGAAGGTCTGAGCGTGCGTGAGACAGCAGAGCTCCACGACCTGTCGGAGCGATCATTGCGTCGGCTCAGCAACCGGCTCTTCGGCTACGGCCCCAAGACGCTCATGCGGATTCACCGTTTCCAGCACGCGCTCCACCTGGCGCGAGCAGGCCTGCCGTTGAGTGATGCCGCGGCGGCAGCCGGCTACGCCGACCAAGCCCACTTCAACAGGGAGAGTAAACGGCTCACCGGCCAGACACCCGCCACGCTCACACGCGTCGCTTAGCTTTTTCACCAGGATGACACTCTCTCAAATGCCCGTCTGTTCTTGCTTCGGGTTCGTTTCCCCGGCTGGCCGTTTCGTCCAAGCCTGACGTAGCCGACGGATGACAGCGTTCTCGTATGAGCATCAACCTGGGTCGCGCGAGAGCGTTCATGGCCTCGCACGCGCGAGTTCTCGATCGGCAGCGCTTCGAGGCCATCACCACCGGCAGCGACGCTGCTCGTCAGGCCGTCATCCACGGACTCGACGCCTACCGAAACCCCGACGGCGGCTACGGGTGGGGACTCGAACCGGACCTTCGTGCACCGGAGAGCCAGCCGGGAGGCGCCCAGCACGCGCTGGAGGCGCTCGCTGACGCCGGCCCCGCGACTTCGCCGCACACCGCGGCCCTCCTCGACTGGCTGGGCTCCGTGGCTCTTCCCGATGGCGGGCTGCCGTTCGCGCTTCCGATCAGCGACCCCTCGGCGTGCGCCCCGTTCTGGGTGCAGGCGGATCCCTCGGAGCCATCGCTGCAGATCACGGCCGCGGTGGCGACGCAGGCGTATCGCGCCGCGCGTTGGGATGAAGCCGTACGAGACCATCCATGGCTGGCAACGGCGACGCGGTACTGCTTCGACGCGATCCGTGGGATCGACGAAGCGCCCTTCGCGTACGTGCTGTCCTTCGCGCTCCAGTTCCTCGACATCGCAGCCGACACCCACCCGGAGGCGCGTGACCTGCTCGACCGCCTCGGACGGTTCGTCCCGAAGAACGGGGCACTCGCCGTGGCCGGCGGGGCCGAGGGCGAGACGCTTCATCCTCTCGACTACGCGCCCGAGCCCGGGCGATCGATCCGCGGCCTGCTCGACCCCGAAGCCGTGTCGGACGACCTCGACCGCCTGGAACTCGGGCAGCGACAGGACGGCGGGTGGGTGGTTGACTTCACCAGCCATTCGACCGCCGCATCACTCGAATGGCGGGGCTATGCGACGGTCGGCGCCGTCACTGTGCTGCGTATGAACGGACGCTGACCCCGGCTCGCTCTGGGCCACAGAGCGCGATTCGGCTCTGTCCTCCAGCGGCGGTCTTCACAAGTAGCTGTCGGTGATCGCCGCTGCGATCTGTGACGCTCGCGTTTCCCGAGGTTCGCCGCAGCAAGCGCCGGATTTGTTGCGGCGCCGCCACCCGGGGCTGACCCGGCCCGCGCGGGGCCGGGCGGGCCGAGGTCAGTCCGGTACGTAGTCGAAGGTGTCCGGGTGCGGTCCGACCCGTCCCCGCTCACCCTTGTCGAGCGCGCTGATCGCTTCGACCTGCTGCGGGGTGAGGGAGAAGTCGAACAGGCCGAAGTTCTCCACCATCCGCTCGCGCCGCGTCGTCTTGGGGAAGACGATGTCGCCACGCTGGATGTGCCAGCGCAGGATGACCTGTGAGGTGGTCCTGCCGTGGGCGGCGGCGATCTCGGTGATCTTCTCGTCCGCGAGGACGGCGCCGCCCTGCCCGAGCGGGCTCCACGCCTCCACGGCGATGCCGTGACGGTGGGAGGCCTCGCGCGCGGCGTCGTTGGCGAAGTAGGGGTGAGCCTCGATCTGGTTCACCGCGGGCACCACCCCCGTCTCGGTGATGATCCGGTCGAGGTGGCCGGGCTGGAAGTTCGACACGCCCGCGGTGCGCAGCCTGCCGTCGGCGACCAGGCCGGTGATGGCCTTCCAGGTCGAGACGTAGTCGCCGTCGTAGAGGGTGGGCAGCGGCCAGTGCATCAGGAACAGGTCGAGCCGCTCCAGGCCGAGCCGGTTCATCGTCTCGTCGAAGGAGCGCCGCACGTCGTCGGGTCGGTGGTTGCCGTTGTTGAGCTTGCTGGTGACGTACAGCTCCTCACGGGGAACGCCGGAGGCCGCGATGGCCGCGCCGACGCCCTCCTCGTTGCCGTACATCTGGGCGGTGTCGATGTGGCGGTAGCCGACCTGCAGGGCCTGGCCGACGATGCCGGCGGTCTCCTCGGGCGGGATGAGATAGGTGCCGAATCCCAGCTGCGGGATCCGTGTCCTGTCATTGAGGGTGATCGTTGGAACCATTCCTTCAACGTACCCACGAAATCCCAGGTGAACGGGCCCCGGCGGTGCCGGCCCATGCTCGGGCGCGTACGGCGGGCGAGGCCGTGCGGGCCGGGGGGTTTCGCCCCGGCCCCGTCATCCTCAGAACCTCCTGCTACATCCGGGAGAAATCCTCGAAGGGCATGCCTCGGCTCGCGAACGCGGCCGGCACGGCGGACGGCCCAAGGTGTTCGACGACGACATGGCGGCCTACGCCCCGAACGCTCCGCGCCCGGGGCGTGCCGGTGCCCGAGGTCGCCCGCAAGCCGGTCATCCCCGAAGGCAAGGACAAGGGGCGCCACCCCTCAGTGACCGGCGTCCACCGGGTCGCGGGCCGGAGACCCGCCGGGTTTCCGGCACTGGCCGTCCGAGCCGATCAGGGGACACACCGCTTCGAAAGCCCGGCCGTGTGTCAGCGGTCCTCAGCGCCAGTGAAGATCTCCGATCGTCGCGGCTTCCGCGCCTCCGTCGGCGAAGATGACCTGACCGGTGACGAAGCGGTTGTCCGTGCCGCCGAGCCAGCAGATGAGTTCGGCGATCCACTCGGGCCGTCCTGGAAATCCGCCGAAGGGTTGGGGCGAGGCGCTCTCGACGGCGGTGCGTACGTCTTCGCTCGCGAAGATCCACGAGGCTGCGGGGGTGTCGACGATGCCGGGTGCGACGACGTTGAGGGCGATGCCGGCTCCGGCCCATTCGGGGGTCGGGGCGACTCTGCGGGCCCATCGATTCAGCGCCCGCTTGGCGACGCCGTACGCACCCGCGGCACCGGCCAGGGACGGATCCGCGTTGATGTAGGCGACGGCGGCGGCTTCGTCGCCGTCGAGGCATGCCTGCAGCACACGCTCGTTCGCGGGGGCGAGAGAGGAGGTCGACGACACGGCCACGGCGCGGGGCGCCTCGCTCTGCGCCAGCAGCGGCCGCAGCCCTTCAAGGGTCGCGACGGTGCCGAAGTAGTTGGTCTCGAGGAGACCGGTCTTGCCGCCTCCCGCGATGGCGAGCACCGCGTCGATGGGCCCGTATTCGGTCACCTGGTCGACCAGCGACCGTCGTCCGTCAGGGGTGGACAGATCGGCCTGGATGTCGGCGTCGCCGAGGTCGCAGCCGATG
Source organism: Streptosporangium sp. NPDC053982 (assembly GCF_055585205.1). Lineage (NCBI taxonomy): Bacteria > Bacillati > Actinomycetota > Actinomycetes > Streptosporangiales > Streptosporangiaceae > Streptosporangium > Streptosporangium sp. NPDC053982. Next base: position 223,991 of record NZ_JBVJKQ010000005.1, on the reverse strand, counting down.
ACCTTGGCGCCGCGTTCGCGGAGCAGCGCCGCGGTGGCGGCGCCGATGCCGGATGCCGAGCCGGTGACGACGTATGTCCGCCCGGCGATTACTGGCGACTCACCAGGACCGGCACCACGGCCGGCGAGTTTGTTATCCATTTGGATAACAATATTCGCATGGATAACGTATGCCAAGGCCCACCACGTAGCGATCCATACGTAACCATCAGTTATATTTCCCCGTATCGCAGTACCTGAGTGGAGGGCCTCCAGCGCCATGCCGCCCGTTTGCGCCTCGTGCCGCGCTCGCCAAGACGCCCAACGTCCCGATGCCGGCCGTTCACCGGCCGGGCACGCTCTGGATCGAGCTGCCCACTCTGCCGCGAGATGACGCTCACTCCTGCGGCCGCCCGCCGGTTCAACCGCCGGCGGGGCAGGGCACGCCCTTCATCGCCCGCAACTCGCCGAGCAGATCGCGGATGATCGCCGATCCGGCCGGCTCCGGCGTGGTCACATACCCCACGCGGCGCTGCGGCGCACCATCGCTGAGCCCGGCCGTCACGACCTTGGCGGGCGCACCGACCGTGGACAGCCTGGGCACGATCGCCGCCGGGGTGCTCCACCCCGGCCGGCCCGCGGTGTACGACCTGGCCGACGGCCCGAAGGCGCTGGCCGAACCGGAGAGCCGGGCGACCGTCGGCAAGCTGGCGCTGCGCCCCTGAGAACCCCGTCCCGCCTCGCCTTCCCTCACGCTCGGCCTCGGCCCTGCGGGCCCGTCACGTCGCGTTGCCCAGAACGCGTCCCGGCGTGATCCGGATCACCACCCGCACGTTCTCCGGGGGAAGCCGGAGGTACTCCTCCCCGGCGCCGGCGCCCTCGTACTTCTCCGCCAGCCTCACCGCCAGCCGCCTTCCCTCGTCCTCGGCGACCGTCGCGAGCCCGCGGATCTCGACGTACCTCTCGGGATCCGAAAGGTCGAACACGCTGAGGCTGGCGCGCGGATCCCGTTCCAGGTTCAGGACCTTGCGCCTTCCGGCCTGGGAGGAGATCACCACGTCGTCACCGTCGGTGCCGACCCAGACGACCGAGGTCTGCGGGCCGCCGTCGGGGTTGAGGGTGGCGAGGACGCCGATGTTGGGGGCGTCGAGGATCCGCCGTACGGAGTCGCTGAGGGTAACGTCCATGATCGAAAGCTTACGGGCCCCGGAATGTTCGTCCACCTGAGCGCCGGACCCAGCGGTCGCCCATCGTGGTGACAAGGGCGTCGATCAGGTGCCGCCGGTCCCGGTGACGTCCGTGGTGCGGTGGCCGAGGACCCGTCGGCGCCCGGCGCAGCGGGCCTGTCAGCGGCTCGTCAAGGACACGTCGGGGAGCAGGCGACCCAGAGGGCGGCAGAAAAAGAAGGACAGAGGATGACACGGGAGAACGAGAGCGTTATGCTCGATCCTTCTCCTCGGAAAAGATTAGAATCCCTCAGTAGGAGTTTATCAGAGAGATGGAACTCCGTCAACACGAATCCGCTCTCGCCGCCGCGCTGCGCGTCGAGCAAGCCCACGTCACCCGGACCTACGAGCGGCTGGACGCCGTCCGGCGGCACACCCGCGCCGCGCTGGAGGAGGCCTACGGGCGCGAGACCGGCGGCCTGCACCAGGCCCGCTACGAACGCGAGGTCAGCGCGGACGAGCACGCCCGCCGCCTGGCCCGCCTGGAGGCGGTCGAGCGCGGCCTGTGCTTCGGCCGGATCGACGACACCGACGGCGACACCCGCTACATCGGCCGCGCCGGGCTGCGCGACGCCGACGGCGAGATCATCCTGACCGACTGGCGGGCTCCGGCCGCCCGCCCCTTCTACACCGCCACCCCTGGCGATCCCGGCGCGCTCGTGCGCCGCCGTCACCTGCACACCCGCGACCGCGTCGTGGTCGGTCTCGACGACGAGGTGTTCGACCTGGAACACCTCGGCGAGGGCGAGCGCCGTACGCTCGTCGGCGAGGCGGCGCTGCTGGCGGCCCTGCGGCGCGGCCGTACCGGGCGGATGGGCGAGGTGGTCGCCACCATCCAGCGCGAGCAGGACCGGGTGATCCGCTCCGGCCTGGCGGGGGCGCTGGTGGTGCAGGGCGGGCCCGGGACCGGCAAGACCGTCGCCGCCCTGCACCGGGCGGCCTTCCTGCTCTACACCCACCGCGACGTGCTGGAACGGCGCGGCATCCTCATCGTGGGTCCCAACGCCGTCTTCTCCCGTTACATCGGCCAGGTGCTGCCGTCGCTGGGTGAGACCGACGTGGTGCTGTCGTCGGTCGGGCAGCTGTACCCGGGCGTGCACGCCGTCGCCGCCGACCCCCCGGCGGCCGCCGCGCTCAAGGGCGGCCCGGGCATGGCAGAGGTGCTCGCCGCGGCGCTGCGCGACCGCCGGCGCGTCCCCGAAGGCGACCTGGAGGTGGACGTCCCGGTGCGCACCTCGCTGCGCGACGGCGTGGAGGTGGTCGTGCAGTGGATGACGCTGCGGGCCGGCCATGACGTCTGCGTGCGCGCCCGCGACCGGGCCGCCCGCGCCCGCCTGCCGCACAACGCCGCCCGCAAGCTGTTCGTGATGGACATGCTCAGGGCGCTGGCCCTGGACGAGGCCCGGCGGCTGGACGCCCCGGAGGACGAGGAGGATCTGCGTCACGCCCGCCGGGCGCTGTGGGCCCAGGAGCCGGTCCGCCGGGCGCTGGACGCGCTGTGGCCGCCGCTGACCCCCGAGGAGCTGGTCGCCGGCCTGCTGTCCGACCCGGCCGCGCTGGAGTCGGCCGCGCCCGGCCTGACCCCGGCCGAGCGCGCCGCGCTGCTGCGGCCGTACGGCGCGCCGTGGACGACGGACGACGTCCCGTTGCTGGACGAGGCGGCCGAGCTGCTGGGCGAGGACGTCGGCGACGCCGAGGCGGCCGGGACGTTCTCCCGCGCCGAGCGCGAGCGGGCCGAACGCGAGGACGACGAGCGGTACGCGCTGGGCGTGCTGGAGTACACCGGCCTGTTCGAGGACGGCATGATGGAGGCCGCCGCGCTGGCCGGCCGCCACCGCGCGCCGGGACCGGAGACCACCACCGCCGAGCGGGCCGCCGCCGACCGCCGCTGGGCCTACGGTCACGTCATCGTGGACGAGGCGCAGGAGCTGTCGGCGATGGCCTGGCGCACCGTGATGCGCCGCGTCCCGGCCCGCTCGCTGACCATCGTGGGCGACCTCGCCCAGACCGGCTCACCGGCCGGGGCCCGCTCGTGGGGCGAGATGCTCGACCCCTACCTCCGGGGCCGCCTGCGCACCGAGCGGCTGCGGGTCAACTACCGCACCCCGGCGGAGATCATGGAGGTGGCCGCCGACGTCCTCTCGGCGGTCTCCCCCGGCGCCGAGCCGCCGGAGTCGGTGCGCGACGGCGGCGCTCCCCCGCGCGCCGTACGCCTCGACCCCGGTCTTCCCGCCGGTCGCGCCGCCCTGACCGCCCTGGTGCGTGAGGAACTCGCCGCGATCGGTGAGGGCCGCCTGGCCGTCATCGTCCCCGACGACCGCCAGGAGGCCCTCGCCGGGCTCTTCCCCCGCGAGGGCGACGTCCTGGACTCCCCCGTCGCGGTCCTGACCGTCACCGCCGCCAAGGGGCTGGAGTTCGACGCCGTGGTGGTCGTCGAGCCCGGTGAGATCCTCACCCGGTCCCCGACGGGCGGCAACGACCTGTACGTGGCGATCACCCGGGCGACCCGGCGCCTGGCCGTCACCTGCCGCGGCGAGCTGCCGCCGATGCTGTCGCGCCTGCGCCGCTGACGCCCGCCCTCGCCCCCGCCCCCGTCTCCGCCGCCGGTTTCCGCCGGGGAAAGGAATGCCGCCCCATGGCGCTGCGGGACCGGGGCGGAGCCGGCCCGGCGGGCCTACGCCGAGCGGTTCAGGACGTGAGCCGGCCGGCAGGAGTCGTCTGCGGCGGCTCGCCGACCGCTCGGCCTCCTGAACGTCCGGCCCGGACGTCCCCCGGCGTCCGGGCCGGGGTCAGCCACAGGCCGGTGAACACGGCGCAGGCCAGCGTCACGGCTCCCGCCGTGAGGAAGGTGCTGTCGAGGCCGGATTCGAAGGAGGCGCCGCCGGACTCCCGCGTGTGGACGATCGCCCCGAGCACCGCCACGCCGAGCACCGCGCCGATCTGCCGGGTGGTGCTGCTGACGCCCGAGGCGAGGCCGCCCTCCTGCGGGCTGACCGCCTGGACGGAGGCCCCGGTCAGCGGCGACATGGTGAGAGCGAACCCGATGCCGACGACCGCCAGCCGCCACCACACGTTTCCGTAGCCGGTATCGGCGTGGACGAAGCCCAGCGCCAGCAGTCCCAGCCCGGCCAGCGCCAGGCCGGCGGTGACGACGACGCGGAAGCCGTACCTGGCCGCGAGCCGGCCCGCGTACGGGCTGGCGATCACCATGGCCAGCGAGGTGGGCAGGGTACGCAGCCCGGCGACCAGGATCGAGGTGCCCTGGACGTGGACGAAGAACTGGGAGAAGAAGAACGACGACCCCATCAGGGCGAACCCGACCACGACCATCGCCGTGTTGGACACCGTGAACAGCCGCTGACGGAACAGCCGCAGCGGCAGCATCGGCGTCGGCACACGACTCTCGACCACGACGAACGCGGCCAGGAGCACCAGCCCGGCGGCGAAGCCGCCCAGGATCACCGGCGAGGTCCACCCTCGGGAACCGCCCTCGATCAGGCCGTAGGTCACGGCGCCCACGCCCGCGGCGGACAGGACCGTGCCGGGGACGTCGATCGGAGGCGCGCCCGGGTTGCGGGACTCCCCCAGCACGCGCAGCCCGGCCAGCAGCAGGACCGCCCCGATGGGCACGTTGACCAGGAAGATGGCGGGCCAGCCGAAGGCCTCCACCAGGATCCCGCCCGCCAGCGGTCCGGCGGCCAGGCCGATGCCGCTGAACCCGGCCCACGACCCGATCGCTCTGACGCGCTCCTTCGGGGCGGGATACGCGGCGGTGAGCAGCGCCAGTGAGGCGGGGCTCAGCGCCGCGGCCCCGACGCCCTGCAGCACCCGTCCGGCGATCAGCCAGCCGATCGAGGGCGCGAGCGAGCACACCACCGACGCGGCCGTGAACACCACCACCCCGGTCAGGAACACCCGCCTGCGGCCGAACCGGTCGGCGAAGACGCCGCCCGACAGCAGCAGCATGGCCACCAGCAGCACGTAGGCGTCGACGATCCACTGCAGGCCGGTCAGCCCGGTGTGGAGCCGCTGCTGCATGTCGGGCAGGGCGGCGCCGACGATCGTGTTGTCGAGCAGCACCATGAACTGACCCGCGCAGGTCAGGGTGAGTAGAGCTTTCCGCACATCTCTCCTAAAAGCAGTCATTGGCTGCGTTAGCAGAGACTCTAACGCAAGTCTGGACTGCGTTAGGGTGAGGGTATGGATGAGCAGGGGCGGGGCAGACGGCCCGGCGGGCGCAGTGCCCGGGTCCGCGCGGCGGTGCACCAGGCCGTCACCGAACTGGTCGGCGAGCGCGGCTACGGAAACTTCACCGTCGGCGACATCGCGGCCCGCGCGGGCGTGGCCGACACCAGCCTCTACCGCCGGTGGGGCAACCTCCAGGCCCTGCTCGGCGATGTGCTGCTGACCCGGCTCAACGCGCGGTCACCGATGCCTGACACCGGCAGCCTGGCCGGCGACCTGCGCACCTACGCCGCCGCCGTGGCCCGCGAGGTCACCGGACCCGACGGCCTGGCGGTGGTGCGGCTGACCATCGCGCTGTCAGGCGAGGGTCAGCCGGGCCTTCAGGTGCGCGACGACCTCCTGGCCGACCGCACCAGGCAGTTGCAGGCCATGCTCGACCGCGCCCGCGACCGTGGCGAGGACCCGCCCGCCGCGCTGGAGGTGCTGGACCACCTCCTGGCGCCGATCTACATGCGCGTCCTGTTCGGCCTGGGTCCCCTCACCCCTGACTACCTCGACGGGTTGGTCGGCCGGTTGCTCGCCTGATCCGGTCCGTCGCGCTGTGGAACGACAGCCGCCGCCCGCCGCCCGCAGCCCGCAGCCGGCGGGCTGCGCGCCCAGGGCGTCCGGAACGGCGCGGCGTCAGCCGAGAGCGTGACCGGTGGTGGCGTCGACGTGGGCGGGAACCTCCTCGTGCCGGTCCCCGACGCTTGAGGTGCCCGACGGCTCGAACATCAGGATCGAGGCGCCGCCGTCGGAGGACGGCCGGTGCTCGACGCCGCGCGGGACGACGAACACCGAGCCCCTGGGCAGGACCACGACGCGCTCGCCGCCCACCCCTGAGCCGCCCACCCCTGAGCCGTCCGAACCGGGACCGTCCGAGCCGGAGCCCTCCGGGGCGGGCCCGCCGTCGCGCAGGGCGATGCGCAGCTCCCCCGCGAGGACCAGGAAGAACTCGTCGGTGTCGTCGTGGGCGTGCCAGACGTGCTCACCGGCCACCTTGGCCACCCGCACGTCGTAGTCGTTGACCCGGGTGACGATCCGGGGGCTCCACAGACGGTCGAAGGAGGCCAGCGCGGCCCCCAGGTCGATGGGTTCACGTGTCATGCGGCCATCGTGGCCGGTGGCGACCCGCGACGGCGAGTGCTAGGAATCGCATATGCCGCATGAATCCTCGCACGGCCCGGCCGGACGGCCGCACCGGGTGGTCATGATCGTCGATGCTGGGTCCAACCCGTTCGAGATGGGCGTGGCCACCGAACTGTTCGGGCTGCGCCGGCCGGAGCTGGAGCGGCTCTGGTACGACTTCACCCTGTGCGCCGCGACGCCGGCCGTGCCGATGCACAACGGGTTCTTCACGCTGTCGGAGATCCCCGGGCTCGCCGCCGCCGACGGCGCCGACACCCTGATCGTGCCCAACCGGCCCGACCCGCTGGCCGGGCAGGACCCGGCGGTGCTGGAGACCGTACGGCGGGCCGCGGCGCGCGGCGCCCGCCTGGTGAGCTTCTGCACCGGCGCCTTCACCCTGGCCGCCGCCGGCGTGCTCGACGGGCGGCGGGCCACCACGCACTGGCGCTGGGCCGGGGAGTTCGCCGCCCGCCATCCCGCCGTCCGCCTGGAACCGGAGGTGCTGTTCGTCGACGACGGCGACGTGCTGACCGCGGCCGGCAGCGCCGCCGCGCTCGACCTCGGCCTGCACCTGATCCGCCGCGACCACGGCGCGGAGGTGGCCAACGCGGTGAGCCGGCGACTGGTCTTCGCCGCCCACCGCGACGGCGGCCAGCGGCAGTTCGTCGAACGGCCCGTGCCCGCCGTACCGGACGCCTCCCTGGCTCCGGTGCTGGCCTGGGCACGGCGGCACCTGGACCGGCCGCTGACCGTGACCGATCTGGCCGGGCGCGCCGCGGTCAGCCCGGCCACCCTGCACCGGCGGTTCCAGGCCGAGCTCGGCACCACTCCCCTGGCCTGGCTCACCGCCGAGCGCGTCACGCTGGCGTGCCGGCTGATCGAACGCGGCGAGCAGCGGATGGAGGCGGTGGCGCGGGACAGCGGCCTGGGGACGGCGGCGAACCTGCGGGCCCAGCTGCGGCGGCGCACCGGACTGACCCCCACCGCCTACCGCAGGCGGTTCCGGCTGACCTCCTGAGCCGGAGCGGCGGGAACCGCCGCCCCACCACGGGATCGGCACCACCGGTCGCGGACCTCCCCGGCCGGGGAAGACGGCCGCGGGAGAAGCGGACAGGTCGTGTCCTCTTCGTCCGGCAGGATGGATGATGTGCCGAAGACCTCAGCGCGGCTGCTGGCGCTGCTCTCACTGCTCCAGACCCGCAGGGACTGGCCGGGAGGGCTGCTGGCCGAGCGGCTGGACGTCAGCCCCCGCACCGTACGCCGTGACGTCGACCGCCTGCGCGAGCTCGGCTACCCCATCACGACCTTCCGGGGGCCCGACGGCGGGTACCGGCTCGACGCCGGCGCAGAGCTGCCCCCGATGCTGTTCGATGACGAGCAGGCCGTCGCCCTGGCCATCGCCCTCCGGCTCGCCGCCACCGGCGGCGCCGGCGCCGGCGCCGGCATCGAGGAGGGTGCGGCACGCGCCCTGCACACCGTCCGCCGGCTCATGCCCGCACGGCTGCGCCACCGCGTCGACGCCCTCCGGGTCACCGCCGCCGAGCGGCCGGAGCCCCGGCCGGAACCGCAGGCCGGCGGCGACGTGCTCATGGCGCTCGGCGCCGCCGTCCACGCCCGCGAGGAGCTGCGCTTCGACTACGCCTCAGGAGCGGGCGACGACGGCGGCCCGCCGGCGCCGCCGCGGCGGACGCAGCCCCATCACCTCGTCACCCGGGGCGGGCGCTGGTACCTCGTCGCCTGGGACCTCGACCGCGAGGACTGGCGCATCTTCCGCGTCGACCGGATCACCCCGCGCACCCCTGCCGGGCCCCGCTTCACGCCCCGCGAGCCGCCCGGGGGCACGGTGTCCGCCTTCGTGACCGCCAGGTTCAGGGGTTCGGACGACGTCTCCGCCGACTGGCCGTGCCGCGGTGAGGTGATCCTCGATCTGCCCGCCGCCGCCGTGTCCCGCCATATCCGGGACGGAGTCGTCGAGGAGCTCGGCCCCGGCCGCTGCCGTCTCGTCCTGGGGTCGTGGTCGTGGATCGCCCTGGCCTCCGCCATCGGCAGGTTCGACGCCGACGTCGAGGTCGTCGGCCCGGCCGAGCTCAGGGACGCCTTCGCCCGCCTGGCCCGGCGCTTCGCCGAAGCGTGACATCCGGGAAACGCCGTCACCCGCCGCGTCCCGGCCTGGAGATCCCGGCCGCTCAGGCGGGCGCGCATGGCCTAGCCTGGGACCTCATCAGTGTCAGGACGTGGAAGGGAGCAGATGGTGGCACCGGTTCTGGAGGGTACGGCCCGCGCCCTGCTGCACAGGATCGCGCAGGAGCAGGCCGACTCGCGGCTGCCGTCTCTGGCGGCCGCCGTGGTGCGCGACGGGAGGCCGGCCTGGTTCGGCTTCCGCGGCCGGGTGGACGGCGCCGCGCCCACAGAGGCCACCCAGTACCGCATCGGCTCCATCACCAAGAGCATGGTCGCCGTCGTCGTCATGCGGTTGCGTGACGAGGGCCGGATCGCCCTGCTCGACCCGATCGGCAAGCACGTCCCCGGCACGCCGGTGGGCGAGGTGAGCATCGCCCAGCTGCTGTCGCACACCGCGGGGCTGACCGCCGAGCCACCGGGTCAGTGGTGGGAGCGCACCCCGGGAATGCCGGTGGAGGAGCTGCTGGCCGTGCTCGGCCCGGAGACCGCCCGGCACCGTCCCGGCCGCCGCTTCCACTACTCCAACCTCGGCTTCGCCCTGCTGGGCGAGATGGTCGCCCGTCACCGGGGGACGGACTGGGCGCGGGCCGTGCGGGAGGAGGTGCTGGAGCCGCTGGGCATGCGCGACACCACACCCCGGCCCCGCGCCCCGCACGCGACCGGCTTCGCCGTCCACCCGTGGGCCGACGTGCTGCTGCCCGAGCCCGAGCACGACGCGGGGGCCCTGGCCCCGGCCGGGCAGATGTGGTCCTCCCCCGCCGACCTCGCCCGGTGGGCGGCGTTCCTGGCCGGCGACACCGGTGACGTGCTGAGCGCCGACACCCTGGCCGAGATGCGCGAGCCGGCGACCGTCGACGACGGTGACGCCTGGACCGGCGGCTTCGGCCTGGGCCTGCAGCTGGCCCGCGCGGGCGGCCGCCGCCTGGCCGGTCACGGCGGCTCCATGCCGGGCTTCCTGGCCTCGGTGTGGGCCGATCCCGGTGACGCGACCGGTGTGCTGTTCCTGACCAACGCCACCTCCGGGGCCAGCCGGGCCCTGACGACGGACCTGCTGGCCATCCTCGACGAGCACGAGCCGCGCCTGCCCGCCGAGTGGGAGCCGGCGGCCGCCGATCCCGCCCTGCTGGAGCTGACCGGTCCGTGGTACTGGGGGCCGGCCGCCTACGCGCTGCGCCTGCTGGGCGGACGGGACCTGTCGCTGTCGCCGGTCGGCGGCCCCGGCCGGGCCTCGCGGTTCACCGCCCGCGCCGACGGCACCTGGATCGGCCTGGACGGCTACTACGCCGGGGAGACGCTGCGGCTGGTGCGCCGCGCGGACGGCACGGTCAGCCACCTCGATCTGAACACCTTCGTCTTCACCCGCACCCCCTACGACCCGGCTGCCGGGGTGCCGGGCGGGGTGGACGAGGGCGGCTGGCGCGCCTGACACCCGGGCGGGCCCTCGCCCGCCGGAGTCGTCACCGCCACGGGCGACCGGCGCGCCGGGCCGCGGCCGGGGCCGGACCGGTCACGCCCCGCGGCGATCGCGACCCGGGGCCGTGCTCCGCCACGGGGCAGCCTTCCGAGGACGGTGACGTCCTCGGAAGGCCGCCCCGTCCCGCGCCGAGCCGCGGGAGAGGTGAAACCTCGTGTGCCAGCATTGTGCGGTGACCGAGTCATCGCCGCGGCGCGGCGCCGCGCTCCTGGACGTGCACCGTATCCGTCTGGTCGAGATCCCCGCGCCCCCGGTGCCGCCCGGGGAGCGGGCGGCCATGGACCGCGCCTGGGACGAGGCGGTCCGGGCCAACCCGAGTTTCTTCGACGGGCCGGTGGCGGCCCTGACGGGGCTCACGTGGGAGGGGCCGCGCAACGTGGTCCTGACCTGGGCGAGGATCACCTACCGGCGCAACGCCCTGCGCCGGGTCCCGGGCGCCACCGCACGGCTGCCGCCCCTCTTCGTCACCGTCGCGCAGCCGACCGACGACGGCCGGCTGCTGGTGGGGCGGATGTCGTCGTCGACCGCCGCGCCCGGCCGCTGGCAGCCGCCGGGCGGATCGGCCGAGCCGCCCGGGGACGCCGAGCCCCTCGACCTGGCCGCGCTCACCCGGCACGCCGTCCGGGAGCTGGCCGAGGAGACGGGCCTGGACACGGCGCCGGACGAACTGACACTGTGGTCCGTCATCCGCAGCGGAGACGGCGGTGCCGGCGTCCTGTTCCTCGCGCCGCCCCGGCCGGAGCCGCTGTTGCGTGAGCGGTTCGCGGCGGTGGTGGCCTCGGAGAGGGCGCTGGGCCGGGTGCCGGAGCTGGACCGCATCGCCCTGGTCCGCTCCCCGGCCGAGCTGGCCGGTCTCGGCGGGCCGCGGGTGGACTATCTGGAGCCGATCGTCCGCCGGTACGCCGGGACGATGCCCCGGCGCGGCGGTGATCCCGCCTAGACGGCGGCGCCTCCCGGGCCGGCGCCGTGCCCGTGGCCGGAGGTCCCGGGTGGCCGCCGATTCCCCGGCGGCCCGGGGCGGTGATCCGGGTGGCATCCTGGGGTGACGTCGACCACGAGGAGAGAACCGATGACCCCCCACTCCCCCGCCACACGGCCAGTGCCCCGGCACACTCCGCTCGACGCGGACGAGATGGCCCGGAGCGAGGCGGCCTTCTCCCCGCTCGTCACCGAGCACCTCCTGGCGAGCGGGCGGTTCCGGGTGACCGCCGAGACCCCGGACATGGTGGAGCTGTTCCAGCGCGTGGCCCGCAGGGTGGGCGACGCGCTGGGCAGGCCCGTGGTCAGCTACGCCAACGGCAGGGACATCGTGATCGCTTTCGGCCGGGAGGGGTCCCCCGGCCTCACCGCCTGACGGGGGCCGCCGAGCCGGCCGGCCGGACGGGCCCGGTGTCCGACGTGCCCGACGGCCGCCGCTCCCGGCTGGGAGCGGCACCCGCGCGGTCGTCCGGACGGCCGCGCGCCGGCGGCCGCCGGGGACTCTCCCGGCGGCCGCGCTTTCGCACTCGGACTCCTTTCTCGCTCATTTCGTGAAATATTTACTTATTCAGTCAAGTGCCGTTTCAATGTGCGTCCCTTTTCCCGGCCGGCCGGAGGAGGATTCCCCGATCCGGATGGGTGGAGGTCAGCGGAAGGACAGCTGCGTGGACCCCAGGAGGCCGTTCGGGCTCCCGGCGCTGACGTAGCAGGCCGTGACCGCGCAGTCCACGGAGCCCACGGCCGCCCCGTCGGGCGTGACGGCCTGGAAGCCCTTGTTGACCACGAACGAGGTGCTCGCCGAGCCGGCGGCGTCCGCGGCCACCGTCTTCACCGTCGCCGGGTTGCAGGCCAGCTGGTCCTTCACGGTGGCGCACTGCAGGATGGTGATCTGCTCCCCGGCCGCGGCTCCGGTGGCGGAGGCGGTGACCGAGGCGCCGTCCGACAGGCCGGTGGCCGGCGTCACCGAGAAAGCCGGGGCGGCGGCGGCGAAGGCCGCCGGCTGCGACACCAGGGCCAGGCCGCCCATCGCGACGGCGGCGGCGACACCCAGCTTGGCGAAAAGACCGGTCTTCTGCATTCCTTGCTCCTTCTCTCTTGCCTTCTCTGGCTTTTCTCTGTTCTTCTCCGGCGATCGCTCGCCCTTACAAGAACAACTTTGCGCCATTCACTGCGGACATTCCAGAAAAAGCCGAGTCAGCAAGTTGCCCGTGAATATCAACATCCTGTCAACGCCGGAGTTGCATCGCGGGCGAGAGGGAAGTAAGGGGCGCACCCGGGCTGCGGGCCGTACAGGTTGGGGGGTGCGCGCCGCGCGGGGACCGTACGGCTTCGCGGAGAGCCCGGCCTTCCGCCCGGAATAGGGTGGCCGGCATGGCACTGAATCTCATCCAGGTGAACTTCAAGGCCCGGGACGACGCGGCGCTCGGCCGGTTCTGGGCGGAGGCGCTCGGCTGGGGCGTCTCCAGCGAGGGGCCCGGCGTGACCAACCTCGAACCCCTGGGCTTCACCTGGCCGGATCCCGCCGCCTTCTACATCGACCTCGTCGCCGTCCCGGACCCCGAGACGGTGAAGTACCGCGTGCACCTCGATCTCGCCACCACCTCCGCGGCCCATCAGGCCGAGTTGGTGGCGCGGCTGAAGGAACTCGGCGCGACGCCCGCGGACGTGGGCCAGGGTGACGTCCCGTGGACGGTTCTGGCCGACCCGGAGGGCAACGTGTTCTGCGTGCTGGAGCCCCGGGAGATCTACCGGGACACCGGCCCGATCGCCGCGGTGGTGGTCGACTGCGCGGACCCGCGGGCCATGGCCAGGTTCTGGGACCGGGCGGTGGACTGGACGCTGCACGAGGTCACCGACGACCACGCGAGGCTCCGCTCCTCCAGGGGCGTCGGGCCGTATCTGGAGTTCCTCCGCGTGACGCCCGGCGGGAAGACCGCGTGGAACCGCGTCCATGTCGACCTGCTGCCGTACCCCGGTGACGACCAGGCGGCGGAGGTGGCCCGGCTGCGGGCCCTCGGCGCGACGCCCGCCGACGTCGGACAGGGCGACGTCCCGTGGGTCGTCCTCGCCGACCCGGAGGGCAACGAGTTCTGCGTCCTCCGCCGCAGGGCCTGACGCGGAGCCTCCCCCGCCCGCGCGCCGTCCGTCCCGGCCGCGCCCGGATCGGCCGCGCCCGGATCGGCCGCGCCCGGATCGGGCGCGCACGGATCGGGCGCGGCCGGGACACGGCCCCCGGCCGCGCCGTCAGCGGCCCTGATCCGAGCAGAGCTGGGCGCGCAGGGTCCGGAGAGCCCATCGCTCCCAGCGCTCGCGCGGCCAGCCGCGCGTGTGCACGAACAACAGGTACAGCTCGGGGCTGAGCAGCCCGTAGAGCAGGTCGGCGGCCTCCTCCGCCGGCACCTCCGCCCGTGCGCCGGGCTTGCCGACGAGCGCCCTGGCCGCCCTCTCGTGAACGACGTACCGCGGATCGACGTCGCGGGGCCACAGCGCGGCGACCTCGGGATCGCTCGCGCACGCTCCGTCCAGGACCCTGCCGATCGGCGCCGCCCGCTCCAGGATCGAGGTCGTGCCCGCGACGTAGGCGCACAGCATGTCGTGGGCGGTGCCGGCGGCCAGCGCGTCGACGTACCAGGGCCGGTCCATGGTGGCCACCGGCTCGTCATCGCCCGCGATCGTCACGTCGACCAGCTCTTTCAGCAGGACGCGTTTGTTGCCGAAGACGAAGTAGATCGTCTGCACCGCGACCCCGGCCTTGTCGGCGACGTCCTGAAGGTTCGTCGCACCGTATCCGTCCTGCACGAACAGCTCCAGAGCCGCCGACAGGATGCGCCGCCGGGTCTCCTGGGCCTTCTGCGCCCGCTTGCCGGGTTGCTTGACACCGCTCATGGCTAGAGTCTATCTCTAGATTCGTTCGCTAGAAGTCAACTCTAGAGATGAGGACCAGTGACGATGACCCTCCCTCCCCCGGGAAATGACATGATCGAGGTCGACGCGTTGACCAAGGTGTACGGCTCGGCGCGGGTCCGGGCGGTCGACGAGGTGTCCCTGAGCGTTCCGGCCGGATCGGTCTTCGGCTTCCTGGGCCCCAACGGCGCCGGCAAGACCACGACCATCAAGATGCTGGCCGGCCTGCTGACGCCCACCTCCGGCCGGGTCCGGCTGGGCGGCTTCGACGTGGCCCGGCAGCGTTCGTCCGCGATGGCGCAGTTCGGCGCCGTGCTGGAAGGCTCCCGCAACGTCTACTGGAGCTTGTCCGCCTGGCAGAACCTGATGTACTTCGGCCGGTTGAAGGGCCTGCGCAAGGCCCGGGTCGCCGAGCGCGCACAGGACCTGCTGGCCGATCTGGGCCTGTGGGAACGCCGGCACGACAAGGTCGGCGGCTTCTCCCGGGGCATGCAGCAGAAGGTCGCGATCGCCGCGGCTTTGATCGCCGACCCGCCGATCGTGCTGCTGGACGAGCCGACGCTCGGCCTGGACGTCGAGGCCACCCGTACCGTCAAGAACCGGATCGCCGAGCAGGCCCGCGAGCTCGGCACCACCGTCCTGCTCACCACCCACCAGCTCGACGTGGCCCAGGAGCTGTGCGACCGGGTGGCCGTCATGCGGCAGGGACGGCTCGTGGCCGACCTGCCCACCCGCGAGCTGCTGGCGCGCTTCCGCGAACGCGACCGGTACGAGATCCGCGTCGAGGGCACGGCCCCGCCCGGCCTCGACACCGTGACCCGTGACGGCGTCACCGTCATCAGCGTGCGGGTGAGCGATCCGCGCGAGGTGTACGAGGTGGTCGAGCGGCTGCGCGCGCACGGAGCCGTACTGGAGTCGCTGACCCAGATCCAGCCCGGCCTGGAGGACGTGTTCCTCGCCCTGGTGAACGAGCCCTCCCATGCCGGCTGACGTTCTGCGCGCGGAGATCGGCAAGGGTCTGCGCGTCCAGCTCGCCCACCCGATCGGGCACGTCGTCACGCTGCTGATCAGCACCGTGATGTACCTCGGCCTGCAGTTCGTCCTGGGCCAGGGCGAACTGCGCCAGGACCTGCTGCCGCCGACCCTGGTCGCGATCGGCGGTTACTGGTTCCTGCAGTATGCCGGCCTGGTGATGGTGGCCGACCTCATCGAGGAGAAACGCGCGGGCACCTTCGCCCAGTCCCGGATGAGCCCGGCGCCCCCGTGGCTGCCGATGCTCGGCCGGCTGATCACCGCCTCGTTGTTCGGGCTGGCCGTGGCCGCCGTCGCCGCCCTCGTCCCGATGCTCCTGGCCCGGATCGCCGTCCCCCTGCGCTGGGCGGCGCTCCTGCCCGCCGTACTTCTGATGATCAACGCGCTGGCCTTCACCTTCCTGCTGGCGGCCCTCGCCCTGGTCTCCCCGATGATCGGTGCCCTGCAGTCGCTGTTCACCTCGCTGGTGCTGCTGCTCAACGGCTCGTTCCTGCCGCTGAACCTGTATCCGGACTGGCTGGCCGCGACGGCCAGGCTCCTGCCCACCACGCTGGGCGTCGAGGCGCTCACCCAGACGCTGTTCGAGGACCGCACCTTGGCCGAGGTCTGGGCCGGCGGCGCACTGCCCTGGCTGCTGGCCCACACCCTCGCCCTCGTCGCCGTCGCCGGCCTGCTGTTCGCCCGCAACCACCGACGAGCCCTGGAGTCGTCATGACGTTCGTCCGCGGATTCGCCGCCGAGGTCCGCAAGGGCCTGCTCAACCTGCTCGCCGGGTGGCGCGAAACCCTGATGGAAATGATCACGTTTCCACTGTTCTACCTGCTCATCGTGCTGTTCATGGGGCGCGGGCAGCTGCGTGCGGATCTGCTGCCGCCGGTGCTTCTCGGCATGGTGGCTCTGACCTTCATCCACGAGCAGGTCAACCGGGTGTTCTGGAGCTACCTGGGCGACATCCAGTCCGGCGTGCTGGAACAGACCTATCTGACCCCGCTGCCCTCGGCCGCGCGCGTCCTCGGCCGCCAGGTCGCCGCCGTGATCGCGGCCGTGCCCACCGCGCTGGCCGTCCTGGCCACCGGCGCCACCGCGATCATCCTCCAGGGCGGGCGACCGCCCTTCGACGCGCAGGTGGTCGTGCCGCTGGCCGCCATCGTGCTGGGCACCTGCGGGCTCGCGCTCATCCTGTGCGGCCTGACCCTGGTGTTCAAACGCATCGAGATCATCACTCAGCTGTCCGTGGCCGTCTACGCCATCGCGGGCGGCACCCTGGTCCCCCTGGCAGCCATGCCCGACCCGGTCGCCTTCCTCAGCCGGCTCGTCGTCCCCATCGCGCCCGGTATCGAGGCGATGCGCGACATCCTGCTCGGCGGGCACTCCCTGGCCGCCCTCCCCACCGGATGGGGTCTCGGCTGGCTGCTGGCCCAGCCGCTGCTCATCACGGTGGGCGGGGTGGTCCTGTTCGACCGGCTCGAAGACCTCGCCCGGCGCCGCGGCACCCTCGGCCGCTACTGACCCGCGAACCCGCCACCAGGCCAAGAACCTGAAGGAAAGAGAGCAATCGACGTGAACGTGTTCCTGTGGGTACTGCAGGCCCTCCTGGCCGCCGTCTTCGGCCTGGCCGGGATCATGCACGCCACCCGGTCCAAGGAGGGACTGCGCCCCATGGCGCCGTGGGTGGAGGACTTCACCCTCACCCGGATCCGCCTGATCGGCGCGGCCGAACTCCTCGGCGCCCTCGGCCTGATCCTGCCCGCCGTCACCGGCATCGCCCCGATCCTGACCCCGCTGGCCGCCACCGGCCTGGCCGTCACCATGCTCGCCGCCGCCGCCACCCACGCCCGCCGCGGGGAGCCGGCGGCCATCGCCGTCAACGTGGTGCTGCTCGCACTGGCCGCGGTCATCGCGTGGGGCCGCTTCGGCCCCTACGCCCTCTGACGGCGGACGCCTCGGCGGCCGTCACCGCGGGCCCCGGGACCGGAAGGACGCCGGGTGCCGCTCAGCCCGTGGGCGAGGGGCAGCCCAGGCGGCGGTACCTGCCGGGGGCCATGCCGTACTCGCGCTTGAAGGCGTTCGCGAAGGCGAACTCCGAGCCGTAGCCGACGACGGCGGCGATCTCGCTCAGCGAGGCGTCGGAGTCGCGCAGCATGCGCGCGGCCGTACCCAGCCGCCACCAGGTCAGATAGGTCAGCGGCGGCTGCCCGACGAACCGGGTGAACCTCTGGGAGAACGCCGCGCGGGACAGCCCGGCGCGGCGGCCGAGCGACTCGACCGTCCACGGGTGGGCGGGGTCGCGGTGGATGCCGTCGAGCGCGGCGCCGACGGCCGGGTCGGCCAGCGCGGCGGCCCAGCCGTCGGCCCTGCAGTGCTCCACCGAGGCGTCGAACCAGGCGCGCAGGATGTACAGCAGCAGCGTGTCCAGCAGCGCCGGCACCACCAGGTCCGCGCCCGGCCGCGGGGCTTCGATCTCCTTGCCGAGCAGCTCGACGGCGGCGCGCAGCTCGGTGTCGTGCCCCAGCCTGGCGGGCAGGTGGATCATCTCGGGCAGCCCCGTGAGCAGCGGATGCGCCCGGTTCGGGTCGAGCCGGTAACCGCCGCAGAGCGTCACGGTGACGGGCCCGGCACCCTCCATGGAGGCCGAGGCGAACAGTCCGGCGGGAGCGTGGGGGTCGCAGTCGGGCTCCGCGACGGGGGTGGCGGGCGAGTCCGCCAGCGCGTAGCCGTGCCCGTGGGGGAAGAACAGCACGTCGCCCGGCGCGACCGGAATCGGCTCGCCCTCCGGCGGGATCGCCCAGCACGAACCCCGCAGCACCACCTGGAAACCCGCCGAACCGGGCACCGACGGGAACCGCTGCCCCCACGGCGCCGCCCACTCGACGCGTGCCGAGCGCGGCACGCCCATGCGCATGGAGGCGACCACGTCGCTCAGCACGTCCATGACATGAGTCTAATCAGCAAGACGATCGCGTATGAATCACAGACAGCAGCGCATTGGGTGCCTCTGTCACGGCTCCTATGGTTGACGGCATGACAGAATCCCCGGTCGATGGGGCAGCCGGTGCGACCGGTCGTCCCCCGGTGAGCCGAAAAGCCGTCGGAGCACCCTTGAGCGAGTCCGAGACGCGGGCGGGCGAACACGCCGCGGACCTTCCCGGCACCATGCGGGCCGCCCGCATCCACGAGTACGGCGACGCCTCGGTGATCTCGCTGGACGAGGTGCCGGTGCCGAGGCCAGGGCCGGGCGAGGTGCTCATCAGGGTCGTCGCGACGTCGTTCAACCCCTCGGAGGTGGGCCTGCGGAGGGGCCTGCTGCACGACGTGCTCGGCGTCACGCTCCCGTACACGCTCGGCGCGGACGTCGCGGGCACCGTGGTCACCGGGGCGGACGGCCTCGCCCCCGGCGACCGGGTGATCGGGCTCATCGAGGGGGCGGCGGCCGGGTACGCGGTCGTGAGGGCGAGCGTGCTGACCAGGGCGCCGGAGCGGATCCCACTGACGGACGCGGCCGCCGTGCCGGTGGCCGGGCTCACCGCGTGGCAGGCGGTCTTCGAGCACGCCCGCGTCCACCCCGGCACCCGGGTGCTGATCAACGGGGCCGGCGGCGGCGTCGGGCTGTTCGCCGTACAGCTGGCCAAGCACGCGGGCGCGCACGTGGTGGCGACCGCCAGTGCGCGCAGCGCCGCCGCCGTGCGGGCGCTGGGCGCCGACGAGATCGTCGACTACACCGCCGATCCCCTGCCGGGCGGCAACGACGTGCTGATCAACCTGGTGCCCGGCGTGCCCGGCTCGGTGACGGAGCTGGCCGGGGAGTTCGTCTCGGTGACCGAGCCGATCGAGCATCCGCGCGCCGTCCGGTTCGTGACCCGCAACGATCCGGGACAGCTCTCCGAGCTGGTGGCGCTGATCGATGAGGGCGTGGTGGACGTCAGGGCGGACGTCCGTCCGCTGGAGTCCCTGGCGGACCTGCACCGAGCCGCGGAGCGCGGCGACATCCGCGGAAAAATCGTACTGAAGGTGGAGAAGTGATCAGGATCGGCATCATCATCGGCAGCACGCGGCCGGGACGCAACGGCGAGGCCGTCGCCCGCTGGGTCCACGACCGCGCGGTCAGGCGCGGCGACGCGCACTACGAGCTGGTCGACCTGAAGGACTACGACCTTCCCCACCTCGACGAGCCGCTCCCCGCGGCCGGCGGGGTCTATGAGCACCCGCACACCAAGGCGTGGTCCGACACCGTCGCGGGCTTCGACGGCTTCGTCTTCGTCACCCCCGAGTACAACCATTCGACCACCGGCGTGCTCAAAACCGCCATCGACTTCCTGTTCGCCGAGTGGCACGACAAGGCCGCGGGCGTGGTCGGCTACGGCGTCAGTGGCGGCGTGCGGGCGGCCGAGCACCTCCGGCAGGTGCTCGGCCAGGTCAAGGTGGCCGACGTCCAGATGGCCGTGGAGCTGCTGCTGCGCAGCGACTTCGAGGACTTCACCGTCTTCAAGCCCGCCGCGCACCAGGAGGACGCGCTGGACGGGCTGCTCGACCAGGTCGTCTCCTGGAGCACGGCGTTGCGCCCGCTCAGGGTTTGAGAGCGCGCGACGCCTCGGTGCCGGCCACGCCGCCCCGGCCGGCACAGGGAAGGCGCCCGACGGGTCGCGTCACGTGCTGACGTGTGCCCTGAACCGTTCGTGGGCGCTCTGCTTGGAGATTCCCATCGCCTCCCCCACCTGAGCCCAGGAGGCGCCGGTCTCCCGGGCGCCGGCGACGACCTGGTCGAGCAGGGTGCGGTGCCAGCTCTCCACCTGGGACAGTAGTGTGAGGGCGGCGAGAGGACGTTCGGCGGCGAGCTTGACGATCCGCTCGCACAGGAGATTCGACGTGGTCACCAGCTCGCCGGGGGGCGCGGCGGCGAGCAGCGGAGCGGCGTGCCTGCTCCACCAGCGGTACTCCGTCTCCTTGGTCCCCTCCTCCGTGGGCGGGAACCGGCGCTGGTCTGTCCATCCGCAGGAACATCCGGCCTGGTAGCCGACGAAGGTCCTGGTGAAGGCGCCGGCGGATGAGGCCAGATCCCCATTGGGGAGCACCGGGGCGGCGAAGCCCTCGTGGCCGGGGATGTCCGGGCTCTTGAATGTCATGAACGTCAGGATATCCTGACGCATTGCCGTGCGTGCGGCGATCTCGCCGAGTACGGCGTCGGAGTCGCGCGGCGGACGCGCGGCCGTGGCCCTCGCATCCGGTCGTCTCCGAGGCCGCGACCCGGGAGGACGTCCTACCTCGGTGACCTCGGCGGGCCGGGCGTGCCCTGTAGACGTACGCCGGGGAGGAACGCCGCGCCGGGTTCCGCTCATCCGGAGGCGGGGACCCCGCCCGGTGCGCTCGGCGGAGTCTCGGGAGACGGCGGGCCGTCGGAGCGGTGGGAGGGTCCGTGCGGATCCGCGCAGTGGAACGCGCCGGGGTCGTCGGCGTGCGGCTCGGAGGTGGCGTGGTCGACCTGCAGGGTGGTGTGCCCGATGCCGTAGTCGTCGTGCAGGAGACGCTCGACGGCCTGCCGTACGGCGTGGCAGTCGGCCCCCGGGACGACCAGGATGTGGGCCGACATCGCCGGATAGCCGGAGGTGACCTCCCACACGTGCAGGTCGTGGACCTCGACGACGTGGGGCAGGGCGGCGGTCCTCCGGCCGATCTCGGCGGGGCTGACGCCGACGGGGGCGGCCTCCATGAAGACGCGGCCGGCGTCGCGCACCAGACCCCAGCCGGCCTTGAGCATCAGGGCGGCCACGACCAGCGCGGCGACGGCGTCGGCCCGCGCCCAGCCCGTGGCCATGATGACCGCCCCGGCGGCGGTGGTGGCGATGAAGGCGTACAGGTCGTTGAGGATGTGCTGGAAGGCGCCTTCGACGTTGAGGCTGGAGCGGTCGGCCCTGCGCAGCAGCCAGGCCGCGGCGAGGTTGACGGCGATGCCGGCCAGTCCGGTGGCCAGCATGTAGCCGCCGGCGACCTGCGGCGGGTCGATGAGGCGATGGACGCCCTCGTAGACGAAGTAGGCGGCCAGCAGCAGCAGGGTGATGCCGTTGAGCTGGGCGGAGACGATCTCGGCGCGTTTGAGGCCGTAGGTGAAGCCGCCCTGCGGCGGGCGGGCGGCGATCCGCATCGCCACCAGGGCGAAGACGATGGCGAAGGCGTCGGTCAGCATGTGCCCGGCGTCGGAGATCAGCGCGAGGGAACGGGCGATGACGCCGACGACCACCTCGGCCGCCATGAAGACGACGATCAGGGCGAGCGCGCCGGTCAGGTAGCGGCGGTCGGCCTGGGCGCTGACGGCGTGCCCGTGGCCGTGACCGTGTCCATGTCCGCGACCGCGGGGAGCGGAGGGGCCGGGCTCGCCGGCGTCGTGCACGCCGGGGGTGTGCAGGTCAGTCATCGCGCTCTCCCCGCTCGTGCCTGATGTGGGCGAGGGCCACGTCCAGCAGCATCCGCACGTGGGAGTCGGCGAGCCGGTAGTAGGCCATCCGGCCGCTGCGGCGCACCTTCACCACCCGTTTGGCGCGCAGCAGCCGCAACGCGTGCGAGGCGGCCGACATGCTGTGCCCGGTGAGCGCGGTCAGGTCGCACACGCACATCTCGCCGCCTTCGAGCAGGGCGGCGATCAGCCGCAGCCGCCGGGGGTCGGCCAGCAGCCCGAAGATCTGGGCCAGTTCCTCGATGGACTCGTCCGCGGGCAGCGCGTCCCGGACGCCGGCCACCCGTTCGGCGTCGACCACCGTGACCGAGCAGTCGCGGTCGGGTCGCAAGGAAACAACTGAATGACTGTTCACTTGTGCAAGTGTGGAGACTCCGTCGCCGTACGTCAACACGTCCGGCGGTGACCCTGCCCGGTGGGCCGCCGGCTCCGCGCCGAGGGGAGCAAAACTTTACTTGCATGGTTGCTCAATTGTGTGATGCTTCAGTAGTCGGATAACCACGAAGAGTGAACATCGCAGGTCGACCCCCATTAGACCCGTCCGGCCCCCGGCGCTCAACCGGTTACGGCGATGCTCACAGGAAGGAAAAGTCCCATGCGAAACATCCAGCGGATCCTCCCCGCACTGGCCGCATGCGCCGCGGCCGGCCTGCTCGCGATCGGCGTCGCACCCGCGCAGGCCGACTCCAGCACTCCCCGGCCCAGCGGCGTCAGCACCCCCGTCGCCGTCCCCCGCCCAACCGGCGTCAACGTCCCTGCCGCCTGGGCCACCTCCGCGGCACGCACCTGCGCCTACCGGGTCGTCCATGTACGGCGCGGCAGCTTCCTGCGCATCCGCTCCGGACCGGGGCTGCGCTACCGGCCCATCGGACGGCTGCGGGTGGCCGACGGCCGCGTCTACGGCTCCTGCACCTCCCGCCGCGGCTGGATCTCCGTCAAGGCCCCCACCGGCAGGTCCGGCTGGTCCTACGGCTACTACCTGCGCCGGGTAGACGGGAGGTGATCCGGCCGACGGCATCCGCCCGGTACGGCCGGCACCGCCTCTCGTGCACGGCCGATCCCGTGCCGTAGGCGAAAACCCGCGCCTCCGCGGCGGGACAGGCACCATCGGCCCCGCCGCGGACGCCGAGTCGCTCCTGGCGGCAAAGGCCGTATCGCGCCCGGAATCGTGTTCCACGCCGCGGTCTTCCATGGCGACTCCATCGACCCGATTGCGACCTCAGTGAACAGGACACACCGGAGGCGTTTCCATGACAGACGAACCTGGCACCCCGGCTCAGGGCCCGCAGTGCGCCGGCACCGGCTGTGACGTTCCAGCAGACCAGCACGCCGCTCATCCGCAGTGGGACGGCCAGCGCTCCCACCCCCACGACGGTGACGACCACGAAGACGACGGTCACGGCGGCGACGCCTGCCCCTGCCATCACGACGACTGACCACCGGCGCCGCTCGTCATCGGGCTCTCACCGCCTCTCTGCGAGGAGAACCCGATGACGAACCTCCGGCGGAAACCTGCGAACTCGCGGCCGGTGAAACCTGCGCCCGCCCCCTTCTGCTCCTTCCCGCTCACCTCGGAATCTCAGAACCCCGAAACGGCGAAAGAACGGTGAAGACGCCCATGGGCGAAGAACACGGACACGGACACGGATCCGCCGGGCAGGACGAGCACGCCGGACAGGGCGAGCACGCCGGACAGGACGGCCCGCCGGCCGCGCCGGCGCTCCCCGACCCGCCCGCGGCCGCGGGACTGCTGACCCCCGCCGCGGTGCGCAACCAGGTGTTCACCGTCGTCCGGCTGCGCGAGGGCTACGACCTGGCCGAGGTCGACCAGTTCCTCGGGCAGGTCGAGACCACCCTGATCAGGGTGCTGTGCGACAACGCGGACCTGCGGGCCCGCGCGGCGGACGGGGACGGCGGACGGGCGGGCGGCGGTGAGGACGAGCGCGTCTCCGGCATCGCCCGGCGGGCGGCCGACCGCACCCTCGCCCTGGCCCACCAGGAGGCCCGGGCGATCCTGGAACAGGCCCGCCGTACGGCCGAGCAGCTGGAACGCGCCGCCTGGCGCAACGCCTCCGCCCGGCACCCCCGGAGCCCCTCCGTCTCCCCGGAGGCACTGGACGAGCGGATCCAGCGCCTGCACACCGCCGTCGCCGCGTCCGGCAGCGGCCTCAGGGACGCGATCGACGGCCAGATCAGCAGGCTGCACACCCTGCTCGACGAACTGCGGGACCTCACCCGGCCCGGACAGGCCCCGCCGTCCGCCCGGCACGCCGCCCCCGAACGGCCCACCGACTGACGACCACCGGCTGTTCCGCCCTCTTCCCGCGGGCGGACGGCAGATCCTCCGGCCACGCGGTCCCCCCGCCTCCCGCTCTCCTTCCACCGTGTTCACCCACCCCTTCAGATCATCAGGAGGTGCTCACCGATGCCACCATCGGCCTTGGTCTGGGCAATGGGGCCGGCCCTGCAGGCACAACCTCCCCGCCAGGCGGCCTGGGGCGCGGTGCTCCTGGTCTGCGTCTCCACCCTCGTCGGCGCCTACCTCGCCCGGCGCGACTCGGAACGGATGACGCTGTGGCTGGCCGTCGCCTCGGCGATGATGCTGGTCACCGCGCTCGTCGACCTGCTGCCCGACGCCTGGGGCGAAGCGGCGGAAACCGGCGTCCCGCTGTGGGGCCTGGCGCTGGCCGCCCTGTTCGGGTTCCTGGTCATCACCTACTTCACCCGCCGCGGCTGCGCCTGCCCCGAGGACGCCGCGGCCCGCACCGCGCTGCACGGTCCCGGACTGCACCGCCGCATCAAGCAGGGGATGGACGCGGCGGTGTTCGGCGGCATGGGCACCGCCGCCGCGCTCACCCTGCACCGCGCCATCGAAGGCGCCGCCCTGGCACTGACCGCGTCCGTCGTCGTCATCATCGCGCTCGTCGTGCACTCGGCCAGCGAGGGCCTCGCCCTGGCCGCGCTGCTGGACATCGCCAAACAGCGCCTGACCCCCTGGCTGATCGTCTCTTGCCTCAGCCCCGCCGCGGGAGTCGTGGTCGCCACCATCAGCCCGTTGCCCGCCGCCCTGGTGCCGATCCTGCTCAGCATGGTCATGGGCGTGCTGTGCCGGACCGCGATCGTCGGGATGAAGCTCGCCGCCGGAAAGCAGCGGAGCGGCCGGCTGTCCCGGCGGCAGATCGCCGTCGCGGGCGCCGCGGCGGCCTGCGCGGGCGTCCTGCTGGTCACCGCGAACGTCCTGGGCGGCGGCGACGGCCCCGCCAAGGCGTCCCACCCCGCCCCGACGGCTGCTCCCCCGGCCGGCCTCCCCCGCCCCGGGCCGGACGCCACCCTGCCCGCGCCCGCACAGGCTCCGCCGCCGCGCGGCCCGGCGCCGGCCGTCCCGCTCAGCAGGGCGCAGCTCCGCGAGGAGCTCACCGCCGGGCGGATCGGCCTGGCCGAGGTCTTCCGGCGCGACGATGAGATCACCCGCCGTACCCCGATCCGCCGGATCCTGCTCGCCCTGCCCGGCGCCACCCCGGTCACCGTCCACACCCTGCTGATGAGTACCGGACTCGACGGCCGGCAGTGGGTCGCCGACCTCACCGAACGGCAACGGCGAGCCCTGCTGGCCGCCCTCGCCCGAAGACGCGATCCCCCGCCGGCCCCGGAGGGATGAGCCCGGCCCGACCGGAGGCCCCTCCTCGGGAGGACACTCCGGGCACGGCGCCCGACCCCGTGCCCGGGGCCCGGAAGGTCCCCCGTCCGGGCGTGCGGTCCCCTTCAGCCGATTTGCTCGGCCAGTCCGACGACGATTCCCTCGGGGCCGCGGACGTAGCAGAGCAGGTAGACGTCCTCGTACCGCATCACCTCGCCGACGAGTTCGGCGCCGTGGGCGCGCAGGCGGGCGACGGCGTCCTCGATGTCGTCGACGGCGAACATGACGCGGCGAATTCCCAGCGTGTTCGCCGGCGCGTCCTTCGGCTCGGGACGGATCGCCTTCGGCGCGTGGAACATCGCCAGCTCGATCCGGCCGTGGCCGTCCGGGGTCCGCAGCATCGCGACGTCCTGCCGGACGTCGTCGATCCCGATGACGCGCTCCACCCAGCGTCCCTCGATCGGCCCCCTGCCCTCCAGTTCCATGCCGAGTTCGACGAAGAACGCGATGACGGCGTCGAGGTCTTCGACGACGATGAGGACGTTGTCCATCCGCTGAATGGTCATGCGGGTCTCCCCGGTCCGGTACGGCCACGGTGGCCGCGTGCACTCCTGGGACGGAGCCGCCGAGCCGTTCTCGACATCCTCCGCGACGGCCTCTTCGAGAACCTTCCGAAGGCGCACGTCGTTTATGTTGTACACCGTGAACGCGACAAGGGAGCGGGTCGCCGAGGCCGCGCGGACGATCCTCGCCGGCGAAGGAGCCGACGCGGTCACCATGCGCAGAGTGGCGGAGATGGTCGGTGTCACCGCCATGGCGATCTACAAGCACTACCCCAGCCGCGAGGCCCTCCTCGCCGTGGTGGCGGACCGTACCTTCGACGAACTGGGCGAAGGCTGGGGAACGAGGGTCCCGGACGGCGACTGGGAGACCCGCGTGAGGTGCCTGCTGGAGGACTTCCTGGACTTCGCCCTCGGCCGCCCGCATCTGTACACGTTCCTGATGACCGATCGGCGCGACAGGGTCAGGCGCTTCCCCGACGACTTCCGGCGGAACGGGTCACCGGCGTTCGCCCGCGTCGTCGAACTGGCCGAGGAGGGTATGCGCCTGGGCCTGCTGCGTCCCGACGACCCGCTGGAGACCGCCCTGGCCCTGACCTCGTCCGTCCAGGGCCTCGTCCAGCTGTATCTCGGCGGACGCGTCGGCATGGACGAGAAGGACTTCAGAGCGCTCTGCGCCCGCACGGTGGAAAGGGTCCTGCGCGGCCTCCGCGCTTAGGTCCGCTGCGGCGAGGGCGCGCGGCGCGCCTTCCGTCCGGGATCCGGGAGAGCGTCCGGTCGATGTGGAAGAATCCCGGGCCATGGCCACGCTTCCGTCCATCACCGCCCTGATGGCGGGCAGGCGCGCCGCGCGGGCCGCCCGGTCGATCGACGTCACCCGCCTTCCCGAGGACGTCCTGGCGCTCGTCGACGCCCTCGAACCCGGGGAGGAACTGGCCGTCACACGGGACGGTGAGACGATCGCGGTGATCTCCAGCACCCTGCGCGTGCTCGACGGCGCCGTCGTCGATCCCGCCGCGGAGGAGGCCGTCGAGGACGCGGGTGAAGAGCCCGCGGCCGACTACGACGGCGTGACGGTCGTCGCCACGGCGATGAAGCTGTCGGCGTCGGCCCGGGTGGCACTGTCCGACCGGCTCGGCCCCGACTACGTCGTGCTCGACATGCACGCCGCCCCCAAGACGACCGACGTGCTGCTGGCGCCGCCGTCCAGCCCCCAGCTGATCGCATGCCTCCGGTCGATGTATCCGAAGGCTCGCGTCGTCATCACCGAGATCGAGGACGACGAACTCGGGGTCAACTACCACGGCCCGGTACGGCGCATGCTGGACGCCGGCGCGGAGGCGTACCTGCCGCCGGCGACCATCCCCCACCTGGCGAGCCAGCTCGACCGCACCCTCACCCGGCTGCGCGAGGTCTCCGGCGGCGCCGCCACCCCGCCGGAGATCGAGCCCGCCGCGGGACCGCCGGGTGACAGCGGGCGCGGCGTCCCGGCGGTGCGGCCGATATCCGGTGGAGTCTCATAAGACCTCATAACGCCTCGTGACGCCTCGCCGGCACAGCGGGCGGCGAGGGGCTCGAGCGCGGGCTCCGCCAGGAGCGCGCCGCCACGGCCGCTCAGCCGGACGGGCATGGGGCGCATCCCGGTGGACGGGACCGATCCCGCGCGACTCGCGCGAGCGGCGAAGGACGAGGTCCATATTCACTATATTTAGACCATGGTGAATATGACGTCCGCCCTCCCCCTCCGCGGCTGCGACCTGCGTTACGCCGACAGCGGCGGTGACGGCGTGCCGGTGGTGCTCACCCACGGGGCCGGAGCCGACCACGTGATGTTCGACGCCCAGCGGGAGTACCTGCGGGAGCGGGGGCATCGCGTCGTCACCTGGGACCTGCGGGGTCACGGCCTCTCCCGCCCCTCCGAAGTGCGGTTCACCGCCGAGGAGGCGATCGCGGACCTGTGCGCGCTGATCGGGCACCTGAGGGTGGACCGGCCGGTGCTCGTGGGGCACTCCCTCGGCGGCAACCTCAGCCAGGCCGTCGTCCGGCGGCATCCCGATCTCGCCCGCGCCCTGGTCGTCATCGGCGCGACGCCGAACACGGCGCCGCTGTCCTGGAACGAACGCCTGCTGCTGCGGTCGGCCGCGCCGATGTTGTCGATGATCCCGGCCAGGGCCTTCCCGCGGGTGATGGCCGATGCCTCCGCGGTCACCCCGGCCGCGCGAGCGGATGCCCGGCGGGCCTTCGGCCAGTTGTCGAAGAAGGAGTTCGTCCAGGTGTGGCGGGCGACCGTCGGGTTTCTCATCCCGGACCCCGGCTATCGCACGCCGGTTCCCCTGTGCCTGATCCGTGGCGAGCGGGACCGCACCGGCAACATCGCCTCGGCCATGCCCCGGTGGGCCGAGGCCGAAGGGATCGAGGAGATCGTCATCCCCGGCGCGGGTCACATCGCCGGCCAGGACGACCCCCACGCGGTCAACGCGGCGATCGGCGCGTTCCTGCGTACGGTCCCGGCGGAGAAGGGAGCACGGCGATGAGCGCGGACGGGCGCCGGGCGTTCATCACCTCGGTGGGTGACCTGCTGGCCTCCTGGAATCTGCCGCACGCGACCGGGCGCGCCTACGGCCTGCTGCTCCTCAGCGAGGAGCCGATCTCTCTCGACATGATCGCCGCCGAGCTGGAACTGAGCAAGGGGGCGGTGAGCACCGCGGTACGGCAGCTGGATTCCTGGGGGCTGGCCAGGGTGATCCCGCAGCCTGGCAGCCGGCGGCTCCTGGTCGAGGCCACGGGAGGGATCGAGTCGCTGCTTGAGGCCAGCCAGGCGCGGGCCAGGACTCTGATCGCCGCCTTGCGGGAGGGTGAGTCACTGGTGCGGAGCGGTCCGGCGCAGGAACGGCTTCATGATGTGATCGGCCTTTTCGCCGGCTATGTCGACCTCGGAGGCCGGATGCTCGCCGAACACCGTCGCCGGGGGACGGGGCCCGCCCGGACCTGACCCGGATCCGGCGAGGACGCATCCGGTCTCCGGCCGGCCCGCGTACGGCTCTCCTCTCGCGCCCGCCTCGTTCCGGCGTGGCGGGCGCCCGCGGCGGCGGACGCCCGCCAAGCGGAGCTCAGGAGCAGTTCCACCTGATGCCCTGGTAGTTCAGCCCGTTGCCCCACTTGTACGACCGCCAGCGGTTCGGGCCGACGATGAAGCAGGGACTGTCCGGCCCGACCCGCCGGACGGAGAAGGAGATGGTGGAGGCGCAGTCGTTGGTGACCTTCACGGTCTGGGTGACGTAGCCGGACGAGTGGCTGACGTGCACGCAGTTCGCGGCGCGCGCGGACGCGACGGACGTGGACGCGGCGGTGCCGGCGCCGGCCTGACCTGCGGCGGCGACGGTCAGCAGTGCCGCCGCGGACAGGGCCAGTGCGCCGTTGCGAATCCTTCGGTGAGTCATTCGCCGTCCTTTCCGGTAAATCCGGGGAAGGGCCTCGCCCTTCCGCTCTACGGCCTTTTAGATGGCCTTCCGGCTCCCGAGGTTCGGCGTTTCTTCGATTTTTTCCATCCCCCTCTCATCTAAAATTTCCCGAATAAGGAAATATTAGATGATAGACGAAATATTCGGAAATTTCATTAAAAGCCGGGTGTGCCGGTCCGCGCCCCGCTCCCCCACCGTGGCCCGGCGGACACCGGACGAGTCACTCCGCGGGGCAGACCGTGCCCGGCGCGGGCAGCGTGAGGTCGGTCAGGTACCGGGTGGCGTGCCGGATCGGGCACTTCTTCCCCGACAGGTAGAGGGCGTGACCGGGCCCGTCGTAGGCGACGGTGACCGACCCCGGCACCAGCCGGGTGAAGCTCTCGGTCCACGCGTAGTCGCCCCACGTGCTGCCCGCTCCCAGGAACGGCGGCAGGCCGCGGACCGGCAGCGGGCGGGACGGGTTGGCCACCGGCAACGGCCACCCGGCGCAGGCCAGCCCGTCGAACCCGGCCGCCCCGAAGTTCGGCGAGGCCTTCCGCACCTTCCGGAGGTGCGCCTGGAGCTCGGTGTACCCGGCGTATCCCCGGCCGTCCCCGCAACTCATCGCCGGCACCCCGGGCATGGCCCAGACCTGCGCGTTGCCCAGGGCGACGTCGGCGAAGCCGGACCCGTCCCCGCGCCGGGCCTTGTCCACCGCTTCGGCGAAGGCCAGCCAGCGGGAGTTCCCCGGCCCGGGGTCTGCGCTGAAGCCGAAGATCTTCAGGTGCCAGCCGGTCAGCTCGCCCTTCCCGAACTGTGCGGAGGTGACCTGGATGGGCCTGCGGTCGGCGTCGCGGACCAGCCGGCGCCAGACCTTCCCGGCGTCCTGCCCGTGCAGCGCGCAGGCGGGGGTCTCCGCGCACCAGCGGGTGAACTCGGCGAACTTCTTCTCTACGACGGGATATGTCCGCAGTGCCTGGTCGGTCCAGCCGTTCATATGGTTGATCGTGCCGTCGAGATACATGGCCCGGATGCGCCGCGGGAACAGCCGGGCGTAGGCGGCGGCGGGGACCCCGCCGTAGGAATTGGCCATGAAACTCAGCCGCTCCTCCCCCAGGGCCTTCCGGATCGCCTCCATGTCCCTGGCCACCGACAGGGAGTCCAGGTGCTCGAACAGCCCGGTGCGGTCCGCGTCCCGGCACGCCTTGAACGCCTTGGTCATCGCCGTGGTCAGCGCGGTGTAGTCCTTGCGGTCGCGGGGCTCGCGCAGCGTCGTCCCAGGGCGCCCGCAGACCGGCGGCATCTGACCGAGCCACACGGTGACCCTGGGGGCGTAGGCGACGATGTCGAACCTGCGCCGCAGGTCGGTGAGGTCGGCGGCGGCGCGCTTCAGGTCGTCGATCCCGCTGTTGCCGGGCCCGCCGGGGATGCCCAGCACGCTGCCGATCCGCTGCGCGGGCTCGGTGGCCGCCAGCCGGGCCAGCTTCAGCGTGATCTTCGCCCCGTCCGGCCGGGACCAGTCCACCGGCACCTCGATCGCGGCGCACCGCATGTCCTGGGGCGCGTCCTTCCCGGCGCAGTCGCCCCACGTCGGCCCGTCGTCCCGGGCGGCCGACGCCGCCGGGGTCATCCCGGCCAGCGCCGCCGCGGCCATGCCGATGACCAGCCATCCGGTCCTGCCGAAGGAATGTCGTCGCTTCGTCGTCGTCATGGCTCCACCGTGGCCGGGCCGGGCGGGCGCCCGCCACGGGGATGTCCTCCGTACCGGGTTCGGGATGTCCCCCGGGTGCCGTCCGGCTGGGCCCGCGCCCGCACGTCCGCCAGGCTGTACGGCGTCGCCACCGCGAAGAGGCCGCCGGCGGCGCCGCGCGGTGAGGAGGAACGGTGACGAGGGGCATGGGGAGCCGGGCAGGAGATGGGCTCCCGGACATGCGGCGCGCGATGGTCGCGGCTCCGGTGTGGGCGCGGGCGTGGCGTGAGCTCGCCTACGCGCTGGTGGCGCCGCTGATGGCCGTGATCGGCCTGGTCTACGCCGTGGTGGTGGCGTTGGGCGTCGCCTCGGCGGCCGGCGTCGTCGGCGTGCCGCTGCTGGCGCTGGGCGTCCCGGCGGCCAGGCGTCTCGGCACGGCCAACAGATGGCTGGCCCGCGCGCTGGCCGGGGTGCGGGTGGCCGATCCGGCCCCGTTCCGGTCCGGTCCGGGCCTGGCGGACCGGCTCGTGGCAGCGCTCGGCGACCTGACGGGATGGCGCGCCGTCATCCACGGCCTGGTCCGGCTGCCGTCGGCCCTGTTGGCCCTCGCCGTGGCCGCCGGGCTGTGGGGAGGCGGCCTGGCCCTGCTCTGCCACCCCCTGTGGCACTCCGGCGCCCTGCCGGTCCTTCCGGACGGCCCGCCGGGTGCGGTGACGGCGAGTGCCGCCGGGGCGGCGCTGCTGCTGTCGGCTCCGTGGGGCGTCCATCTCGCGCTGGCCCCCGAGCGGCTGCTCGCCCGGACGCTGCTGGGACCGGCTCCGGGCGAGGCCAGGACCCGGAGGCTGGAGCGGGCGCGGGCGATGGCGGTGGACGGCGCGGCCGCCGAGCTGCGCCGGATCGAACGCGACCTGCACGACGGCACGGCCGCGCGGCTGGTCACGCTGGCCATGAGGCTGGGCATGGCCCTGGAGGAGCTGGAGCGCGCCGACCGGCCGGAGCGTCCGGCCCGCGCCCGCGCCCTGGTCGGGGACGCGCACCGCGACGCCAAGGAGACCCTGGCCGAGCTACGCGACCTGATCCGCGGCATCCACCCGTCCGCGCTCGGCGAGGGGCTGGAGACCGCCCTGGCCACGCTCGCCGCGCGCAGCCCGGTCCCCGTCCGGTTCGACGCCGACCTGCCGGAACGGCCCGACCCGGCGATCGAGGCCGTCGCCTACTTCTGCGCCGCGGAACTGCTCGCCAACGTGGCCAGGCACAGCGGAGCCCGGCATGCCGTACTCGGCGTGCGGGCATCGGACGGCCTGCTGACCCTGCTCGTCCGCGACGGCGGCGACGGCGGCGCGGCGGCGGACACCGGGTCCGGGCTGCGGGGCCTGGCCGGCCGGGTGGCGCCGGTGGACGGGACGATCGACGTCCACAGCCCGCCGGGAGGGCCTACGGTGGTCACCGTCGAGCTTCCCCTCCACATCTGAACGGAAAAGACGCCCATGCGCATCGTGATAGCCGAGGACGCGGCGGTGCTCAGGGACGGGCTGTGCATGCTGCTCACCTCCCGGGGTCACGAGGTCGCGGCCGCCGTGGGCGACGGTGAGGCGCTGGAGGCGGCCGTGGCCGAGCACCGGCCCGACGTCGCCGTGGTGGACGTGCGCATGCCGCCCTCCCACACCGACGAGGGACTGCGGGCCGCGCTCCGGGTCCGCCGCGCCCACCCGGGTCTGGGCGTGCTGGTGTTCTCCCAGTACATCGAGACGCGCTACGCCGCGCGGCTGCTCGCCGACGGCGCTCACGGGGTGGGTTACCTGCTGAAGGAGCGGGTCGCCGACGTCGGGGACTTCCTGTCCGCCCTCGACCGGATCGCGGCCGGGCAGACCGTCCTCGACCCCGAGGTGGTCACCCAGATCATGGGCGCCGGTCATCGCGCCGAGGCGCTGGCCGCGCTCACCCCCCGGGAACGCGAGGTGCTCTCCCTCATGGCCGAGGGGCGTTCCAACAACGCCATCGCCACGGCGCTGTTCCTGTCGTACGGCTCGGTGGAGAAGCACGTGGCGCAGATCTTCACCAAGCTCGGCCTGTCCCCGTCCGACGGCGACCACCGCCGGGTGCTGGCCGTCCTGCGCTATCTGCAGGGCTGACCGCCGGGTCCCGCAGGCCGCGGGGCCCGGCGGGCTTTCCGAACAATCCGGCCTCACATTCCGCGGGGCCGTCTCGTCGGTCCCGTGAGACGCCGACGCACCGAGGAGAGCCGGGGGCACCATGACCATCCCGTCCGGGCCGGGAGACGGCCGGCCCGATCCGGGCCTGAACGCGATCATGAGCGAGCGGCGTCAGCTGATCAACCTCGCCTACCGGCTCCTCGGCTCCCTGGCCGAGGCCGAGGACGCCGTGCAGGAGACCTACGCCCGCTGGTACGCGATGCCCCTCGAACGGCGGGACGCCGTCGAGTCCCCGGGGGCCTGGCTGATGAGGGTCGCCGGCCGCGTCTGCCTGGACGTGCTCGGCTCGGCGCGGGCCCGGCGGGAGCGGTACGTGGGGCAATGGATCCCCGAGCCGCTGCCCGACCGCGGCGAATGGCCCGGCGGGCGGCCGGGCGAGATCGCCACCGACCCGGCGGACCAGGTCACCCTCGACGAGTCGGTCACCATGGCCTTCCTGGTCGTGCTGGAGGCGATGACCCCGGCCGAGCGGGTCGCGTTCGTCCTGCACGACGTCTTCCGCTACTCCTTCGCCGAGGTGGCCGAGATCGTCGGCCGTACCCCGGCGGCGTGCCGTCAGCTGGCCTCCTCGGCCCGCCGCCGCGTCCGCGCCTCCCAGGCCCCCGTCACCCCGGTGGCCGACCGGACCGGCGTCGTCGGCGCCTTCAGGAGGGCGTGGGCGGCCGGCGACGTCGACGCCCTCATCTGCCTCCTGGACCCCGGCGCCACGGTCGTCGCCGACGGCGGCGGCGTCGCCAGCGCCCTGCTGCTCCCGGTCGAGGGCGCCGGGCGGATCGCGCGCGCCTTCGCCGGCATCACCGCCGGGGTGCCCGGCCTGACGTTCCTGGAGCGTACGGTCAACGGCCAGCCCGGCCTGGTGGTCCGGCACGACGGCGTCACCGTGGTGGTCGTGGCGTTCGAGGTCGCGGGCGGCCGGATCACGCGCATCTGGGCGGTGCGCAATCCGGAGAAGCTCCGGCCCTGGACCGCGGGCTGACGCGCCGCCCGTCCGGGGCCACGGCCGCGGGCGGTCCGGGGCCGGCGTCACACGAGCCGGCGGGCGACGGGCGTCCTGACCCGGGTGACCAGCGCCGCCGCGGTCGCCAGCACCGGCAGGCCCACCACCACGGCGATCACGAACGGCCACGGCACGGCGATCGTGGCGGGATCCCCGGCGCCGTGCGTCGTCATCGGCCGGCTCAGCGCCACGCCCGTCACCGTTCCGGCGGCCAGCCCCACCAGCGCGCCGAGCCCGGAGATGTAGAGGGCCTGACCGGCCACGACCGCCCGCAACGTCCGGGGCGGGGCGCCGACGGCCGACATCGCCGCCCGCTCGGGCCCCATGTCGGCCGACGCCAGGCGGGTGGCGGCCAGCGTGCCGCCGACCACGAGGACGAGGGCGCCCGCGAGCCAGCCCCACAGCCCGGGTTCGGGCAGGTTGCGGTAACCCTCCTCGGAGGCGACCGTCACCCGGGGGACCACCCTGGTGAGATCGCGTCCCAGTGTCGAGTCGGCCGGCAACCGGTGCATGGCGTAGAGCTGGCGCTCCACCGTCGAGAAACCGGACCGCTCGACCAGGGCGCGCGGCAGCAGGGCGCCGCCCTGGTGCTCGTCGGCGGGCGTGGCCACCACCGCGGGCACCTCCAGCTTGCGCGGGGGGCCGCCCGTGGAGCCCGCCCGCAGCGCCAGCCTGCCGTTGCGCACCGCGGCCGCGTCGAACACCACGGCCTTGCCGCTCGCCAGCGCCGCGGCCGCTCGCGGATCGTCGCGGCCCTGCAGGAGCCTGAGCAGATCCCGGTCCCCGACGACCACCGTGCGGCGCTTCCGTATCCCGTTCCACCGCACCGTGTACCGCAGCGCGTAGCGGTGGCCCTCGGCGTCCCTCACCTGGTGGCCGGCGGTCAGCGGTACCCCCGGCAGCAGACGCTCCGCCTCGGCGCGCAGCCTGTTCCAGGTGGCGTCGCCCATGCTGCCGCCCCAGATCGCCAGCATGCCGGTCGGCCGGGCCGAGGTGTAGGCGTCGCGCTGGTCGGTGTACGCGCTGTGGGCGCCGATGCCCACCGCCACGACCGTGGCCGTGACCGCCATGACGGCCGCCACGGCGCTGGCCGTACGGGATCGGTGGCGGACCGCGTCGCGGACGGACAC
The DNA here is from genome assembly GCF_055585205.1 of Streptosporangium sp. NPDC053982. Lineage (NCBI taxonomy): Bacteria > Bacillati > Actinomycetota > Actinomycetes > Streptosporangiales > Streptosporangiaceae > Streptosporangium > Streptosporangium sp. NPDC053982. The sequence continues at coordinate 188,754 of NZ_JBVJKQ010000005.1, read as the reverse complement.
CCTCAGCGGGAGCCAGAGCCGCGCGGCCGGCCGTCCCGTGCGGCCGATCAGCCACGGCGTCAACGCCACCAGCCCGAGCAGGATCGGCACCGCGGAGGCGGACACCCACATCGAGTCCGGCTGACGCCGCGCCACCACGGTCGCCCCCAGCCCCGCCAGCACCAGCACGGCTCCGGCCAGAGGCCATCCCGGTCGGTCGGCCGTCGCGGGCGCGCGGCCGGCCAGCACGGTCGCGGTGTCCTGCCGGGCCGCCTGCACGGCGGGCACCAGCGCCGCCACGAGCCCGGCGAGAAGGCCCAGCGCGGCGACGCCGAGGACCGGCGGCCACGGCACCTCCGGCGGGCCGACCCGTCCTCCCCAGCGCGCCACGATCGGGGCGCCCAGCGTTCCGGCCCCGATGCCCAGCGCCGTCGCCACGAGGGTGGCCGTACCGCCGAGGACCAGCCCGTCGGCCAGCACGATCGTCCGCAGGTGCCGGGCCGAGCCGCCCTGCGCGGCGATCTCCGCCAGTTCCCGGCGCCGCCTGCGGAGCCCGACCGCGAAGGCGGGCCCGGCCAGCAGCACGGTCTCCAGCACCACCATGATCACCATGGCGCCGAGCCCGACCGCCTGCCGGGCGCCGAGGTCCGAGGCGCGGACCGGGGCGTTCGCCGGGTCGGTGAGCGTGACGCGGGAGGTGACGGCCAGGCCGGCCTTGTTCAGCGCGGGCACGTCGGCCCAGGTCACCGGCTTGGGCGTGTCGGCGAGCCAGCCGGTGCCGTAATGGTGCGGAGACCAGAGCTCATCCGGCGTCTCCACCGGGATGTCCGGGCCCACGACCCGCTTGAGCGACGGCAGGTGCGGGTGCTCGACCACGCCCGTCACCGTCAGCGGCGCCGCGCCGGACGGCCGCAGGAGGTCGCCGGGCCGCAGGCCGAGCGCGGGGGTCACCGCGACCTCTCCGGTGGCGGGGAGCCTGCCCTCGCTCAGCGTCAGCATCCCCCGGGTGAGGGGGTCGCGCAGGTCGGTCTCCAGCGCTTCGACCCGCTCGCCGTCCAGCCGGAGCACGCCGGTGCCGAAGGGGATCAGCCGGGTTCCGGGTCCGAGCAGCGCCGTCACCTCGGCGGCGGTCCGGGGCGCGGTCTTCTCGCCGTCCGTCCTCCAGCTCGCCCCGCCGGGCTGCTGCTGAAGCTCCGTGCCCGCGGGCGTCTGGACGAGGCGGACGTCGGCCGCGCCGAGCTCGGCCGTCAGCCCCTCCCGCGGGGTGACGCTCATGGTCTCGGTGAGGGTGAGCAGCGTCGTGATCACCAGGACGGGCAGGCCGATCATCACCATGATGAGCGCGCTGCGTCCCCGGGAGCGCCACGCGGTCCGGTGGGCGATGCGCAGCGCGGCGGCGACGGCGCTCACCGGGCGCTCGCCAGCGGCACGTCCGTGGAGTCGGCGATCATCCCGTCGCGGAGGAACACCACTCGGTCGGCCCAGGCGGCGTAGCGGGGCTCGTGGGTGACGAGCAGGACCGCCGCGCCCGCGTCGCAGCGGGCGCGCAGCACCTGCATGATCTCGTCGCCGGTGCGCGTGTCGAGCGCGCCGGTCGGCTCGTCGGCCAGCAGCAGGCGCCGCTCGCCGACCAGGGCGCGGGCGATCGCGACCCGCTGGCGCTGGCCGCCGGACAGCTCGTCGGGGAAGCGGTCGGCCAGGTCCGCCGCGTCGACCTCCGCCAGCACGGCCACGGCCTCCTCGCGGGCGGGGCGTGACCGCACGCCGTCGAGCTCGCGCGGCAGCATGACGTTCTCCGCCGCCGTCAGCGACGCGATCAGGTTGAGGTCCTGGAAGACGTAGCCGACGCTGCGGCGCCGCAGTGCCGCCAGGTCGCGCACGCCGGCCAGGTCCCGCCCGTCGACGTGCACCGTCCCCGAGGTGGGCCGGTCGAGCCCGCCCGCGACGTTGAGCAGGGTCGACTTACCGGACCCGGACGGGCCCATGACCGCGACCAGCTCTCCCGGCTCCACCTGGAGGCTCACGTCCCTCAGGGCGTGCACGGCCGTCGCCCCCTCACCGTGGACCCTGGCCACCCCGGCCAGCCGTACGACCGTCATCTTCGCTCCTCTTCGAGAACGGCCTCGCAGTGGTCCAACCACCGTTGTTCGGCCTCGACCTGGAAGATCATGGAATCGAGCACGAGCCGCTGGGCCGCGCCCTCCGTGGCGGCCCGCTTGGCTCTGGTCAGCCGCTGGAGGGCCGTCATGGTCGCGGTGCGCTGCCTGCGGATGACGTCGGCGACGTCCACCTCCCCGGCGGCGACGGCCATGGCCAGCTTGATGACCAGCTCGTCCCGCGGCCGGTCGGACTGGACGACGGGGGTGCTGAACCATCGCGCCATTTCCGTCCGGCCGGCCGCGGTGACCGTGTAGACGACCCGGCCCTGCTCGTCCGGCTCCCCCGGCGCGACCAGGCCGTCGCGTTCCATGCGGGACAGCGTCGTGTAGACCTGGCCGATGTTGAGCGGCCAGGCCGCCCCTGTCGACGCCTCGAACTCCGCGCGCAGCTGATAGCCGTGCCGGGGTCCCCTACTGAGCAGGGCGAGCAGCCCGTGCCTGATGGACACAGATACTGAGTATGCATATTCGGTATGCATTTCTCAAGCGGATCCGCCGTATTCGCATGGGAACGGGGCGTTCCGCGCCGCCGTCCGCCGCCGTCCGCCGCCGTGCCCACGCCGGGCGAGCAGCCGAAATGTGATCTCCGCCGCCCGGCGGGGCACCCGTGGCTCGTGAACCCCCGAGGCCGGACGCCCATCGGCCACACTGACGCGATGGAATACGTCGCCCGGGTGCCCCCGCCGCCGCTCGACCGGTTCATCGACGACATCTACTGCCTGACCGGGACGCCGCGCCACCGCCGGATGAACGTCCCGCCGATGCCGTCGGCGTACCTGTTCGTCAACCTGGGCGGACCCGTCCGCCTGTGGGACTCCGACCCCTCGACGCCGCCGGCGACGCTCACCGACGGGTGGTTCATGGGCGTGTGGACCAGACGTTTCCTCTTCGAGTACCCCACACCGGTGCGGCTCGTCGGGGTGCACTTCAAGCCCTGGGGACTCTCGCCGTTCGCCGGCGTACCGGCGGCCGAGCTGCGGAACCGGTGGGTGCCGGTCGACGCCGTCTGGCGGCGGTCCCTGGACCGGATCCGCAACCGGGTCGGCGGCCTCGCATCGGCCGCCGAGGGGTTGCGGGCAGTGGAGGAGGAACTGCTGTCACGACTCGCCGAGCCGCCGGCGCGCGGTCTCAACCTGGTCCGGCACACGGGCGGCCGCCTGGAGACCACACACGGCGCGGTCCCGATCGCCGCGCTGACCGACGCCGCCGGGGTGAGCGGCACCCACCTGGCCGCGCAGTTCAAGGCCCATGTCGGGGTCACCCCCAAGCGGGTGGCGCGGATCTACCGTTTCGCACGGCTGATCGTGTCCGTGGACGCCCTGGGCCCGGTCGACTGGCCGCGGCTCGCCCAGACGGCGGGCTACTTCGACCAGGCCCATTTCATCAGGGAGTTCAAGGACTTCACCGGCCACACCCCGACGGACTACCTGGCCCTGCGCCGCCGGTTCCCCGCCGAACGGGGGTTCCCTCCGGACAGCGGCCCGATGCCCGCCGATTGATTTTTTACAAGCCCGCCGGCCTGCGAGGGCGGAAGGATCGGGGGCGAACGCGCGAGAGGACTTCGGGAGACCCTGTGGGAAAAGTGATCATGCACAGCGTGATGTCGGTGGACGGCTTCATCGCCGACGAGAACGACGACGTCGGGCCGCTCCATGACTGGTACTTCAACGGCGAGGCCCCGGTCACCGAAGACGACGGCCGGGGATACGACCATTCCGGCTCAGGAAGCCGCGTCAAGGTCCCACGCGCGTCGGCGGAGTACGTCCGGTCGACATGGGAGACGATCGGCACGACCGTGATGGGCCGGCGCCTGTTCGACCTGGTGAACGGCTGGGAGGGGCGGCCGCCCGCGGGCGACCACATCGTCGTGGTGTCCCATCGGCCCAAGCCCGAGGGCTGGCACCCGGAGGCGTCGTGCCATTTCGCCGGCGATGTGACGGCCGCGATCGACCGGGCCCGGGAACTCGCCGGGGACCGGACCGTCGCGGTGAACGCCGGCGAGGTGGGCGGCCGGATCCTGGAGGCCGGCCTCGTGGACGAGGTGGCGATGGACGTGGTGCCGGTGGTGTTCGGGTCGGGCAGACGCTACTTCGGCGACATCGATGGGCGGCATCTGCTGGAGGACCCCCACGTGGTCATCCAGAGCGAGGGGGTGCTGCATCTGAGGTTCCGGGTGCGCCGCTGAGCCCCGGGGGACGCGACGCCGGGTTCTCCGCCGGAGGAGCCCGCGGCGCGTGAGCCCGGGGCCGGGACGCGGACGTCCTGTCACCGCGCCGCTTGACCCTGACGCAGCGTCAGGCTCCCAGCATGGCGGCATGAACAAGAGAACCGAGGCGATCGAGGTCGCCGGACCTCATGAGCGGTACGGCGAGCACGGCGACGAGGGCGTGCGGGCAGGAAGAGACGGCGGAACGACACGACACTTCACGATCCACCATGACGGCGTCACCATCCCGGTGTCCCGCGGCGGCCGGGGACGACCGCTGGTCCTGTGCCCCGGACTGAACTCGACGCAGGCCGGCCTGCGCGAGCTGACCGGGCTGCTGCGGCGCGACCACGACGTGGTGACCTTCGACCTGCGGGGCCACGGCCTCGCCTCGGCCGCCGGCCGGTACTCCTTCGACGCCTTTCTCAGCGACCTCGCCACGGTGATGGCGGCGCTGGGAAACCTGGGCCTGTCCGCGGCGCCCGTGCTGGTGGGCTACTCGCTGGGCGCCGACCTGGCCGTGCACCACGCCTCCGCGCATCCCGGCTCCGTCGCCGGACTCGTTCTCATCGACGGGGCGAACCCGGTGCCCGAGCCGTTCGTCACCGATGCCGTCCTGCCGGAGTTCCGCGCCATGTGGGAGGACATGGCGACCCTGCGGGAGGCCGAGCGGGGCACCGCGCGTCAGGTGCTGCTCACCGCCCAGGAGATCCTCGACGTGAACCTTGAGATCGACGCGGTGCGCGCCGGGATCCTCGACCGCTACAGGAGGATCGACCGGCCGATCAGCATGATCATGTCGACCTCGATGGCCGGCGACGGCGGCGAGGGGCACGCACCGCGGTTCAACCGGAACTGGCGCGCGGGCATCGAACGGCTCGTCCGCGAACACCCGGACATCGCCGTCTCCTGGATCGACGCCGACCACGGACTGGTCTTCACCCACGCCTCGGAAATCGCCCGGATCATCCGGGGTGTGCGCCAGGCGCGTCCCTGAACTCCCCGTAGGAGACTGGTGCGATGCTGACCATCGGCGAGCTGGCGTCGTACACCGGGGTGACGGTGCGCACGGTGCGGCACTATCACGCCAAGGGGCTGCTGCCGGAGCCGGAGCGGGACCACTCCGGCTACCGCAGATACGACGCCGGCGCCGTGGTCGAGCTGATCAGGATCCGGACGCTCGCCGAGGCCGGGGTCCCGCTCGCACGGGTGCGGCAGCTGCTGCGGGCCGGCGAGGAGGAGTTCGCCGCGGCGGTCGCGGAGATCGACGAACGGCTGCGGACGGAGATCCGGCAGCGGCAACGGCACCGCGAACGGATCGCCCGGCTCACCTCCGGGGACGGCCTGGCGCTGCCCCCGGAGGTGGTCGGGTATCTCGGCCGGCTGCGGGCGCTCGGGGTCGACGAGCGGATCGTCCGGGCCGAGCACGACGGCTGGATCCCGCTGGCCGCGCGCTCACCCGAGCGGGTCCCGGAGTGGATGGCCCGCAAGCGGGAGCAGATCGCCGATCCACGGCTCGTCGACTTCTACCTCGCCCTCGGCCAGGCTCTCGACCGGGCCGATGACGACCCGCGGCTGGCCGGACTCGCGGAGAGGCTGGCCGCCTACCTCACGTGGCTGGCCGGCGAGCACGGCGAGGACTACATGGACGACACCGATATCGAGCCGTCCCTCGTCGAGCTGATGGACAGATTGGCCTTCGACACCGTGCCGGCGGCACGCCGGCTGATCGAGCTGCTGAGCCGGCGAGGCTGGACGGGCTGGACCAGGCTCGAACGCGTGCCCCCGGCTGACACCGAGACGGAGGGAAAGGGCGGCCGGTCGTGAGGGGGGCCCGGGAGCTGAGAGCACCAGTAGGCCCATGGGCCTACCTGGAATCGAACCAGGAAGAAGGAAGCCCCCGAATGGCCTCACGGCCGGTGTGCGAGGAAAGCGGGAAGACTGGAACCGTCGGCAGGAGGCCGAAACCTGCCTGCCGATCCAAAGAAGGTGGAAGGAAGCCCTCCCATGGCCTCGCACCCCGACCGTATCAGGCGGGGATCAGTTCGTGCAGTGTCCCGGGCGTGTACACCCGCGAGCCCGGCGGCAGTCCGGCCGGCGTCTCCAGCCCGATGTAGGTGGTGTGGGCGGCCGTCGAACCCCGGGCGCGCAGCAGATCGGTGAGATACCGGACCCGCAGGTAGTCGCGCTCCACGATCGAGCGGGTCAGCAGCGAGGTGGTCACCCGGTTGCCCTCCACCTGGTTGAAGTGCGGGAACCCCCTCAGGTAGAGGTGCAGCCACTTCACCCGCCACCGGCCGTCGTCACCGCGCAGCAGCACGAACGGCAGGGCGACGCGGCCCGACCCGCGCAGGTCGGACTTCATCCGCACGGTCCGCGGCTCGAACGGCCTGCCCTCCTGCGCGGCGTCCCTGGTCATGTACCCGAAGAACGCCTCGGCGGCCTGGTCGAACGGCTCCCCGGCGTAGACGTTCACCTGCGGGATGATGATCGGCCGGGTCGCCTCCGCCAGCCTGACGTCGATGAACTCCGACGCGCCGTCGGGCGCCTGCGTGAGGTCGCCGGAGTAGGCGGCGAAGCCGTTGCCGTAGTTCGTCCACGAGATGTGCTCGGGGTCGCCGTAGGAGGCGTCGAGCATGAGGGCCGACAGGTCGTAGTCGGTGCGCCGCGCGGTCTGCCGCCAGTGGACGAAGAACCGGAACAGCTCGCCGTCCACCGGCGACAGCGAGCCGCGGGGCAGCACGCCGATCCCGGGCGCGACGGCCTTGCCGGACAACGGCAGGGCGACGTCGAGCACGTCGGGGTCGACGACGAGCTCGCCGGGGTCGGGGAGGCGGCGGGTGATCTCCTCGTCCAGGACGGCGAGCGCCCGTGTGACGACCTCCTCCGCGAGCGGCGGGCGGGTGTCGGGCGCCGTCCACGCCCTGCCGTGCCGGTTGGCGAAGACGCGGCCCGCGGCGGGGGCGATCCGGTTCTGCAGGTGCTCGCGCAGGGACAGCAGCACGCGGCCGGAGGCGCCCGCGGCGGCCTTCTCCGCGGCGTCCAGCACGGCGGACGCGGAACCCGCCCGCAGCAGGTGGTCCAGGCGGCGCAGCAGAGCGCCGGGCGCGTTCCCCAGCAGCTCGACGGCCTCGGCCGTACGGCCGGCCGACAGGGCGGCCTCGACGCGCCCGTCGAGGCTCACCGCCCGGCGCTCGCCCCTGGCCACCTCGAAGACGCGGGCGGCACGCGCCAGGTGCGGGTACTCGTGGGGGTGCAGCCGCTCGCCGAGCCGCTTCCACCGTTCCCGGTGCCGTGGCACGTCGCCGAGCGCGGACGGGGAGGCGACGGTGTTCAGGGCCTCGAGCAGGATCCGCCGCTCGGCGCGGCGGAACGAGCGGAACCGGGTGGGCACGGCCAGCGTGACGTCGCCGCCGGAGCAGCCGCAGGCGAGCCGGAGCACGTCGGTCACCGTGTCGACGAGCAGGGGCCGGCCGGCGGCCAGCCGTACCTCGTTGAGGACGGCGCGGTTCTCCCGCACGGGGATGCGCTCGGGCTGCTCGGGCCGGTCGGCGCAGAACCCGGCCAGGGCGCGCAGCGCCGTCAGGTCCTCGGCGGCCAGGGGCGTCTCCGCGCCCGCCAGCGAGAGGTAGAGCGCGGACGCCTCCGCCTCCAGGCTGCCGCCGAGCTCCAGTACGGTCACCCGGTCGGCGGCCAGCGGGACCAGCTCGGCGTGCGCGGCCAGCAGGTCGGCGTAGGAGTGCCGGTAGCGGCCGTAGCCCGGCAGGGCCAGCAGGTCGAGCGACGGCGGCCGGCCGCCGTCGGCGGTGACCGGGTCGAGCAGCGCCTCCCGCATCAGGCCCGCCCAGAACTCCAGGGTGTCCGGCACGTTCGCGGGGAAGTCGATGAAGTAGGCGTTGTGCCGTACGTGGTCGCCCACCAGCTCACGGACGGCGGCCAGGATCCGCACGCCCAGGTCCACCACGGTGGCGCCGGGCAGCTCCGCCAGGCGGCCGAGCAGGGCCGGCGAGCAGGTGAAACCGACGCTCAGCAGCGCCGCGTCGAGCTGGCGGGCGGCCGTCTCCCCCCAGCCCGGCACGGCGCCGGCGGGAGCGTCCAGGGGGACCCGCAGCCGCCGGGTGATGATGAGCCTTTCAAGATTGTCCACGCCCGCACCCTATGACGGCGAACATCGCTTCTCTCCGGGTTTTTCGTGATACGCCGCAGGGGCCCGGTCAGGCGCCGAGCCGGTCGGCGACGGCCCGCACCTCGCCGGAGGCGAGCGGGTCGCACAGCATCTCCACCCGGTGCACCAGGCGCGGCGCCGTCAGCGGCACCGCCGTCAGCGCTCCCGCTCCCGCGTCGGCCGCGGCCGACGCGGGCAGCAGGGCGAGGCCGTGCCCGGCGGCCACCAGCTTCAGGACGGTGCGCAGGTCATGGCCGTCGTAGCGGAACCCGGTCCGAAAGGCGCCGCCGCCCGCCACCTCGCGCAGCCGCTCCACCGGCACGAAGGCGGGGGCGTGCAGCCACAGCGCGTCGGCCAGGCCGGCCAGCGCGAGCCCCCGCCCGCCCGCCAGCGGATGCCGCGCGGGCAGGACCACCACCAACTCCTCCTCCGCGATCCCCACGCCGGTCGGCGCCCCCGTGCCGGCCAGGCGCAGCGGATCGCTCGGAGCCGCGATCCCGTCGGCGAACCCCAGGTCGGCGTCACCGGAGGCGACCTCCTCGGCCACGCGATCGCGGTCGGCCGTACGCAGCGTCACCGCCGGACCGCCCGGCTCCAGGGCGCGGACGACCGCCGGGACCAGCGCCAGAGGGGAGGCCGTCACGGTCAGCCGCCCGGCCGGCCCGGCGGCGGCACGCAGCACGTCCGCGCGGGCCGCCCGGTGCCGCAGCAGCAGCGGCCGGGCGTGCTCCAGCAGCCGCTCCCCCGCCCGGGTCGGCGCCACCGGACGGCGGCGCAGCAGCGGCAGGCCCAGATCGGCCTCCAGCGCGGCGATCTGCTGGGACACCGCCGACTGGGTGTAGCCGAGCTCCTCGGCGGCGGCGGAGAAGGACCGGCGGCGGACGACGGTCACGAACGTGCGCAGCAGATGCGGATCCACGGCGCATCAGTATCACTTATCGCCGCAGCAGGAATCATCGTTGGCCCTCATCGGCGGGCGGCGGTCAGGATGGGCGCGTGACCATCGCGAGAATCGCCCTGGTGGGCGACAGATCACCCGCCGTCCAGGCCCACACCCGTGTCCCCGCCCTCCTCGCCGCGTTGCGTGAGCGCGACGGACTGACCGTGGACGCCTACTGGATCCCCACCGACGAGGCCGAAGGGCTGGAGGGGTTCGACGGCGTCTGGATGCTGCCCGGCAGCCCCTACCGCAGCGAGGCCGGCGCGGTGAACGCCGCCCGCACCGCCCGCGAGAACGGCATCCCGTTCCTCGGCACCTGCGGGGGCTTCCAGCACACCCTGCTGGAGTACGCCCGCGACATGCTGGGCCTGCGGGTCGCGCACGCCGAGAACGACCCCGGAGCCGGGGAGTTCCTGCTGGTCCCCCTGGCCTGCTCGCTCGCCGGCCACGAGGAGGAGGTACGGCTGGAGCCGGGCTCGCTGATCGAGAGGATCGTCGGCGCGGACCGCACCGTGGAGAAGTACTCCTGCGGCTTCGGCCTCGACCCCGCCTACGTGCCGGTGCTCGAAGAGGGCGGGCTGAGGTTCACCGGCCGCGGCGCGGAGGGGGCCGTACGGGTCCTGGAGCTGCCCGGTCACCCCTTCTTCCTCGCCACCCTCTTCCAGCCGGAGCTGGCCGGGGACGGCGGCAGGCCGCATCCGGCCATCACCGCGTTCGCCTCCGCGGCCGTCGCCCACGCCTCGGCTCACGCACGGTGACGGGTGCCGCCAGGACGCGCCTTGTCCGCGGCGGATCCGCATGGGTGAGAATGTGCCGATGACGACCTCCGCCGACGCCTCAGGTCCGGTCCGGATCGTGACGGCCGTTCTTCGCGACGGCGATCGGGTGTTGCTGTGTCATCGAAGCGCCGCACGCCGTTGGTATCCCGACGTGTGGGACCTGCCGGGCGGTCATGTCGAGGAGGGGGAGGATCCGAAGGAGAGCCTTGTCCGCGAGCTCCGGGAGGAGCTGGGGATCACGGCGCCGGAGCCGTCCGGCCCGCCGATGCGTCGGATCCTGACCGCGGCGTTCGACATGCGGATCTGGCTGGTCGACGGCTGGAACGGAACACCCGTCAACGCCGCGCCGGACGAGCACGACGCTGTGGCGTGGTTCGAGACGTCCGACCTCGGCGGCCTGCGTCTCGCTCATGAGTCGTATCTCTCAATGCTCACCGCCGTGCTTGTCACGTGACGCCGCCCGGAAGCCTGGGGTGCGCTCGGCTGCGGATCCGCGTACTCGCCCCGGCCCGATTCATGATCGACCGGGGCCGCTATCGGGTCGCCCGCACCGGCGTCCCCCTGCCCGCCGAACCCGCCCCGCGGCAAGAAGACGGTGACCGGGAGGGCGAGCTGCAGGTACGGCCGACCACCCAGCGCATCTTGGCCGCCCGCCTGCGCGACGACCGCCCCGAGGGCCAGATCGGGGGGTGGGCTGGCGGTGGCGCCTCCGAGGGGAATACCGGACAGTGCGGCGGTTCTGGCCGGTCAGAACCGCCACATATACCAGTTCGTGACAAGTCTCAGCGACCGGGATCGGCCCGGGTCGAATTTCACGCGGTGCCCGCTAGGTGACAATGTCAGTAACGGGTTCGTGACACCTTGACGCGGTATCGGCCGCAAACGGCAATCTTGGAAGGGTGTCGACTTCCCCCGCCTCGCAGCCCCAGAGCACACCTCCGACACCGGTCCGGAACCGCCGACGTCGGGCGGTGACGGCCGTGGGCGTGACCGTGTCGGTGCTGGCGCTGACCGTCGGGCTGGTGGGGTTCTTCGCCGACCCGCTGCACCTGCCTGATGCGGTGCTGGACGTGCTGGATAAGCGGGCTAGCGTGCTGAGCCTGTTCGTCGGCGTCGCGAGCCTGGTGGTGGCCGGAGTGGGGTTGCTGACCCAACTGCGCGAACAGGCCACGCCGTCATCCGATGCGCCCGCCGTACCTGCAGCATCCTCCTCGGGGCCGGGGTCGCCGGTGGTGGGCGGGGCGATGGCGGGTGGCATGGTCGTCGGGCAGGTCTCCGGCGGTACGGTGACCGGCCCGGGCGGCGCCGCAGCCGGGGCGGAGCGGGCGGTGGCCGTGACCGGCGACCTCACCGCCGGAATGCTCATCACCGGCGACGGGGCCACGATCACCACGACGACCGCCGAGGTGCGGCCGCCGCTGCCGCCCGCCGACGCGGTGCAGGTGCCGGTGGGCGGGCTGGCCGGGCTGCCGCGCCGCCCGGCGGGAGTGTTCGTCGGACGGCAGGAGCAACTGGGGCAGCTGGAGGCGGCGCTGCGCTCCGGCCCCGGGGTGATCACCCAGGCGGTGGTCGGGCTGGGCGGGATCGGCAAGAGCGAACTGGCCCTGCAGTACGCCGAGCGGCACCAAGGCGCCTACCGGCTGGTGTGGTGGATCACCGCCGAGATCCCGGAGCAGATCCAGGCCGGGCTGGCCGGGCTGGGCCGGGCGCTGTGCGCGGGCGTAGCCTCCACGGCTGCGGCCCAGGCGCCGGCCGAGGAGGCCGAGGCCTGGGCACTGGCCTGGCTGGCCGCCCATGACGACTGGCTGGTGGTCTTCGACAACGCAGCGGATGCCGAGGACCTGCAACCATACCTCGGTCGCCTGCGCACCGGACACGTGCTGGTCACCAGCCGCCGCGCCGTCGGCTGGCGGGACGTCGGTGAGGTGCTGCGGCTGGAGGTGCTGCCGCGCGCCGAGGCGGTGGAGCTGCTGCTGGAGATGATCGGCACCGAGACCACCATTGACCGGGCGGTGGCCGGGGAGCTGGCGGCGGAGCTCGGTGAACTGCCGCTGGCGCTCAAGCAAGCCGGCGCCTACCTCGCCGCCACCCCCGGCATGGACCCGGCCACCTACCTGGACCTGCTGCGCACCACCCCGGCGCGGGCACTGAGCGCCGATCCACGGCACGATGCGGCGACCGACCGGGTCGTCACCCGGGTATGGCAGGTGACGTGTGCGCGGATCGAGCGGATCAACCCACGGGCGATGCGGCTGCTGCACGTGCTGGCCTGCTACGCCCCTGATGACCTGCCGTGCGAGGTGCTGACCGGGGTCGAGGGTACCGACGCCGCCGCCATCGCCGACGCCCTGGGAACTCTGGCCTCCTACAGCATGATCAACCGATCGCGGGATGGGCAGGCGGTGAGCGTCCACCGCCTGGTCCAAGCCGTCACCCTGGCCGCCCTGCCTGATGACGCCCGGACCGTTACCCGCGCCGTCGCCGCCGACCTGCTGCAGGCCGCACTGCCCGACAATCCCGAGCACATCTCCTCCTGGCCGACCTACGCCCGGCTATTGCCACATGCCCAGGCTGTCCTGGACGCCGGCTCCGACGCCATGAATGCCGTCCTTATCTACTTGAACGCCAGCGGCGACTACCGCACCGCCCGAACCCTGCAACACCGCCGCTACATCGTGCTGAACCACGCCCTTGGACCTGAACATCCGGAGACGCTGGGCGCCCGGGTCAACCTGGCGTTCCTCACGGAGAGAGCGGGGGACACGGCAGGTGCCCGGGAACAGCTCGCGGCACTGCTGCCCGTATTCGAGCAGGTAATGGGCCCAAAGCATCCGGGCACGCTGATCGTCAGGATGCACCTCGTAGCTGTCACTGGGAGGGCGGGGGATGCGGTCGGTACTCGGGATCGATACGCGGCCCTGGTGCCAGTTGCCGAGCGGGTACTGGGTCCGGAGTATCCGGAGACACTGACCATCCGAGCCGACCAGGCGTCCTGGACGGGGCAGATGGGGAATGCGGCAGGCGCCCGGGACCAGCTCACGGCACTGCTGCCCGTATTCGAACGGGTAATGGGTCCGAAACATCCGGAAACGTTGAAGGTCCGGGCAAACCTGACGTCCTGGACGGGAAATGCGGGAGACGCGGCAGGCGCCCGGGACCAGCTCGCGGCACTCCTGCCGACATTTGAGCAGGTGATGGGTCCGAAGCATCCGGAGACGTTGACGGCGCGGGGCAATCTGGCGTCTTGGACGGGAAGTGCGGGGGACGCGGCAGGCGCCCGGGACCAGCTCGCGGCACTCCTGCCGACATTTGAGCAGGTGATGGGTCCGAAGCATCCGGGCACACTGATGGCTCGGGCCGGCCTGGCGTTCTGGACGGGAAAGGCGGGGGACGTGGCCGGTGCTCGGGATCGGTACACAGCCCTGGTGCCGGTACTTGAGCGGGTGCTGGGTCCCGAGCATATGGGCACAATGACCGCCCGGACCAACCTCGCAGCCGTGACGGCAGAGGCGGGGGATGCGGCCGGTGCCCGAGACCAGTACGAGGCGTTGCTGCCGGTGCTCGAACGGGTAATGGGTCCGAAGCATTCGGAGGTGTTAGCTGCCCGCGCCAGCCTTGCCCGGTGGACGAAGGAGGCTGAGGAGCGTCTCTGAAACGGTGGTGATCTCAAGGGATCAACGCATCACCGCTGTTCAAGATCTCAGCGTAGACCTCCGCTGGAATGGTGATCCGTCTCAGCGCGGCAGTTGCTGCGCCTGGCTGGTTCGTGGTTCGCGCAGTTCGGGGATGTGGTTGTACAGCGTTCCCGGGCCGACGCCGAGCAGCTTGGCGCCGGGCCAGGTCGTGGCCGTCCCGGCGGCCTGACGTGCCCGCTCAGTCGCCGAAGGCCCGTACCGCCGCGGCGATCGGCTCCAGTCCCGCGGCCAGCTCGTCGAGCTCGTCCGCACTGAGCACGCCGTACGCCGGCGCGGCCAGCTCGTCGGTGAGCGCCTCGATCCGCCGCTTGGTCTCCCGGCCGGCGTCGGTGAACCCGCCGGCGGCGTCCACGAGGCCGCGGCCGCGCAGCCCGTCGACCACGGCGGCCAGCCGTGCCTTGGGCAGGTGGTGGATCCGGCCGAACTCCTCCGCCCTCATTCCGAGGGAAACGGCCATGAGGACGTGGGACTCGGTGCCGCCGATGCCGTGGGCGAGAAGGGCGGCGTTGTGGCCGTCCCCGCGGTGCTCCCGCAGGAGCGTCGCCGCGTGCCAGAGCCTGGCCACCGGCTCCTCGGGCACGTCGAGCGCCCGCAGCCCGGCGTACAGTGGCCGGCCCTCGGCCGGCGCGCTGACCGCCGCCCGGGTGGCGAGGTCGGCGGCCCGCACCAGGCCGGGCGAGTCGGCGAGCTCTCCGATCATCTGCCGCAGGGCGGCGGCGCTGCCCCGTTCGCGTACGGTGATCGCCTCCTGCGGGGTGACCTTTCCCCACACCCAGGGGATGTGGCGTGCCACCTCGCCGTCGGCGAAGTTGTAGAAGACCGCGTGTACCACCGCGGCCGGCGCCGGCCCCAGCGGTGCGGCCCGGCCCGCGAAGTATCCGTCCCAGTAGTCGCGCATGCCGAGGGCCAGGAACGCCTCGTTCACCACCTCGGAGAAGGTGACGGTGGCGATCGGCTCGACGAGCTCGAACATGCGGCGGATCCTGGCCTGTGGGTGCTGCTGCATCGGTCGGCATCTCCCCTGGTCGTGACAGCTGATCGTGACAGCCGGTCGTGACGGCGCCCTCGTGGGCGACCGTTCACCCTGACTACGAACGACGCGGCCCGGATACGACAACCCCGGTCGATTCCGCCGGGCGGCGCCGGGGTGTCACCCGGACTCGACGCCGTAGCGGCCGGCCGCATCGACCGGGCCGAGGACGGACAGCGTCCCAGACGCCGTCGGCCGTCCGGACGCGAGGACACCGGTGGGCCGTATCCCGCGAAGCCGGGTCACGCCGGACCCTCACCCGCAGGAAGGTCGCGCAGCGTCCGCAGCGGTGAGCACACGATCGGCAGGCAGCTCACCGCCAGCACGCCTGCCCCCGCCCACAGCGCCGCCCGCACCCCCGCCAGCTCGCCGACCAGGCCGGACACCCCGGCGCCGATCGCCAGCGCCCCGGTCAGCAGGAAACGCATCGTCGCCCCGACCCGGCCCAGCAGCCGATCCGGGGTGACCCGCTGCCGGTAGCTCACCTTGATCACGTTGCTGACGCCGACCTTGACGGTGAGCACCGCCCACGCCGCCCCGGCCGCCCACAGTCCGGCGCCGCCGTCCAGCAGCGGCACCAGCGGCAGGAAGGGCACGATCCCGACGCTGGTCAGCAGGATCAGCCGCCCCTCCCCCAGCCGCGTGCCCAGGCGGCGTGCGGCGGCCGAGCCGAGGAGGGAGCCGGCCCCGCCCGCGGTGAGGAACGCGCCGAGCCACAGCGGGGACAGGCCCGGTTCCCGGACGAACAGCACGGGCAGCATCGTCAGGACGATCTGGCTGCCCAGGTTCGTCAGCGCGCCCTCGGCGGTGAAGGCCCGCAGGATCGGGTGGCGAGCCACCAGCCGGACCCCCTCGGCGATGTCGCGGCCCAGGCTCGCCCCCGCCGTACCGGGCCGAGGCTCGGGGCGGCGGATGGAGCGCAGGCACAGCGCCGACCACAGGAAGCTCAGCGCGTCCACGGCGATCGCCACCGGGGCCGACAGCAGCTCCACCAGCAGGCCGCCGACGCCCCGGCCGGCGAGCTGGTTGGCCGCGTCCATGCTGACCAGCGCGGTGTTGGCGGCCGTCAGCCGTCCGGGCCCGACCAGGTGCGGCAGGTAGCTCTGGTCGGCGACGTCGAAGAACACCGTGGCCGCCCCGCACAGCAGCGCCACCGCGTACAGCTGTGCCAGGGTCAGCGCCCCCGCCCACCAGGCGAGCGGCACCGACCCCAGCAGTACGGCCCGCGCCAGATCGGCCGCCACCAGCACCGGCCGCCGCCGCACCCGGTCCACCCAGGCCCCCGCGGGCAGGCCGATCAGCAGGAACGCCAGGGTGCTCGCCGCCGCGAGCGCCCCGACCTCCGCGGGCCCGGCGCCGAGCGCCGTCACCGCCGCCAGGGGCAGCGCCAGCTGCCCGATCGAGGTGCCCAGCCTGCTGGCCGTGGCCGCGGCGAACAGCCGCCGGAAATCGGCGTCGGCGAACACCGCGCCGCCGGACGTCGTCGAAGTCGTCATGCGCCCGACCCTGCCGTCGCCTCCCGGTCCGCTCCATCGATTCGCGCTGGAGCGAATCGGCCGGTGCGCGGTACCGTTCCGGCTCCGATGGAGGGCTGCCGGAACGCCTACGAGGAGGGCCGCGGCGTGCTGCGACTGGAGTTCGGGCTGGCCGATCTGGCCTGCACGCGGTTCGCGTTCTCACCCCTGTGGGAGGTGGTGGCGAGCACACGGGTGCTCAGGAGCCCCGGCGAGCACCCGCTGCACCGCCCCTGGACGTCGGCCGTCGCACCGAGGCTGCGGGCCGCGGGCGTCGACTGGGGCATGCTCGCCGAGCTGGTGCCTGTGCCCACCCGGGTGATCCCGGCGTTCGTCTGCCCGCCGCCGGTCACCACCTCGCCCGGCCTGGAGCTGGAGCTGGCGACCATGCGCGCCACCCCGCCCGAGCGGGTCCGCGCCGACCTCACCGGGATGGACGGCTCCCGCCTGGCCGTGCTGCGCGAGGACCCCGTACGCGGGCTGGCGGAGCTGTCGGAGGTGATCCGTGCCTACTGGGACGTGGCGCTGGCACCGTACTGGCCGGGCATCCGCGCCCTGCTCGACGGCGACATCCTGCACCGGGCCCGGCTGCTGGCCGAGGGCGGCGTGGGCCGGCTGCTCGACGACCTGGACCCGGCCGTCCGGTGGGAGGACGACGCCCTGTTCGTCAGGCACCGGCACGTGTCGGACGAGCGGAGGCTGGGCGGGCGGGGGCTGCTGCTGGTGCCCTCGGTCTTCATCTGGCCGCGGGTCTTCTCGGTCACCGTCCCGCCGTGGCAGCCCACGCTGCGTTACTCGCCGCGCGGGATCGCCACGCTGTGGGAACACCGCCGGACCGAGGTGCCCGAGGCGCTGGCGGGGGTGCTCGGCCGCTCCCGCGCGATGCTGCTGGGCGAGCTGTCGGCTCCCGCCTCCACCACCGAGCTGAGCCGGCGGACCGGCATGTCCATGGCCGGGGTGTCACGGCACCTGACCGCGCTTCGCGCGGCGGGGCTGGCCGGCGCGCACCGGTCGGGAAGGTTCGTGCTCTACGCGCGCACCGAGGCGGCCGAGGCCCTCCTCACCGGGCCGCCGCGCTGAGCCGGCGCCCTTCCTCTGACGAGCGCGACGCCCGGCCGCACCGGCCTGCCGTTCCTCGGCCCGCTTCGGCCCGCTCCTGCTCCGTTGCTGATATCCGACCACGGAATCAGTAACGGAAACTCAGAACAGCGGTGCGGCTGCCGGATGTGTGTCGTCCGCGGTTGTCATGGCCTGGTGCGCCGGGGGACGGGTCGGACGGTTGTAGCCGGTGTACCGGTGACGTGCTCGGGGGCGTACATGCCGGCGAGCAGGCGCAGGCGTTCCTCGGAAGCGCTGCCCGGCTCCGCATGGTACATGATCAGCGTCTGCCCGCCTGTGCCCGGGACCAGCAGCTTTTCGTAGCGCAGCTCCAGAGGGCCGGCCTGGGGATGCAGGAGCAGGCTGGTGCCGCTGGCCTTGTGCTTGACATCCTGCCGGGCCCAGAGCCTGCGGAACCGCTCGCTGCGCAGGGAGAGCTCACCGAGGATCTCGACCAGGCGCGGGTCGTCGATGTCCGCGCCGACGACGGAGCGCAGATAAGGGACGACCCGGGCGGTCATGTCCTCCCAGTCCTGATGGAGCTCCCGCATCTCTGGTTCCAGGAAAGCCGCGAGGATGCCGTTGCGGCCCGGGGCGTTGAACGGTGAGAGGGCGATGGCGAGGCTGTTGGCGGCCAGTACGTCCATGTACTTGCCGTGGACGTACGCCGGGGTGAGCGGCCACGTGTCGATGAGGGCGCGGATGCCCTCGCCGACCCTCTCGGGTTTGCGGGGCCGTTTGCGCCGAGCTCTCGCCGGTGCGGCGATCTGCAGCAGGTAGGCCGTGGCCTCCTCGTCCAACTGCAGTGCGCGGGCGATGCTGCGCAGGACCTGCTCGGAGGGGTTTTTGTCGCGGCCCTGCTCCAAGCGGTTGTAGTAGTCGGAGCTGATTCCCGCGAGGAAGGCGACCTCCTCGCGGCGCAGCCCGGGGACGCGCCGGTTGCCTTGATCCAGAACCCCGGCTTCGTCGGGCTGGACCAGTTCCCTGCGGGCGCGCAGATATCGGCCCAGTGTGTTGGCGTCTCCGGCGGCGGTCATGTTTCCAGGTTAGGAGGCATTTTCGGTTCTCTGGGAGGCCCTGCCGGTCCCAGTCTCAGCCCGTCCTGGTCCGCCTGGCGGCGTTCGGCGCAGGATGACGGCAAAGTCCGAGCACCAGGGAGGAATACGTCACATGTCCCAGCTCTTCACCACCCCATTCGACCGCACCAGCACCGCCTCCGATGTGATCGAGGGCGTCGACCTGTCCGGCAGGCGGGTGGTCGTCACGGGGGCCAACTCGGGCATCGGTGTCGAGACGGCCCGTGCTCTGGCGGCCGGCGGCGCCGAGGTCACGCTCGCCGTGCGCCGTTCCGACGCCGGCGAGCAGGCCGCGACAGAGCTGCGCAAGACCACCGGGAACGACGCGATCCACGTCGCCCGCCTGGACGTTTCCGACCTGGAGTCGGTACGCGCGTTCACCGCCGCCTGGCAGGGCCCGCTGCACATACTGATCAACAACGCCGGAATCATGATGCCACCGGAGCTCGAGCGCGGCACCGGCGGCCACGAGCAGCAGTTCGCCACCAACTACTTGGGGCACTTCGCCTTGAGCCTGGGGCTGCACCGCGCCCTCGCCGAGGCGGACGGTGCGCGCCTGGTCTCGGTGTCCTCCGGCGGCCACCTGTTCTCCCCCGTGGTCTTCGACGACATCGACTTCCGCTTCCGCCCGTACGACGCGCTCACCGCCTATGGCCAGTCCAAGACCGCGGAGGTCCTCCTGGCCGTCGAGGCACAGCGCCGCTGGGCCGGCGATGGCATCATGGCCAACGCCCTGCACCCCGGTGCGATCGCCACCAACCTGCAGCGGCACACCGGCGGCCTGAGGACGCCGGAGCCCTACCGCAAGACGGTCGAGCAGGGTGCCGCGACCAGCGTGTTCCTCGCCGCGTCCCCACTGGTCGAAGGAGTCGGCGGGCGCTATTTCGAGGATGTCAACGAGGCGCCGGTGGTCGATGCCCGGCCCACGCGATTCGGCGTTCCCGCCGTGGCCCGCTACGCGCTGGACCCGGCGAACGCCGAACGCCTCTGGGAGCTGGCGAGCGACATCGTCTGCTGAGCACGCTCTCCAGTCCTCGTTTCTCACCCGTACGACGAAAGAACATCGCAACGAAGGTGCCGATCAGGAAGGTCGGCTTCGTCGGTCTCGGCGACCAGGGCGCCCCCATGGCAGAGGTCATCGGCGAGCACGGCTTCGACCTGCACGTATGGACCCGGCTCCGCGCCTCCTTGGCGGCGGTGGAGAAGGTCCCGCACACCGTGCACGCCACGGTGGCCGAACTCGGGACGTCCGCCTCAGCCGACGTCGATCACGATCTTGCCGTGGAGGGCGCCGCTCTCCACGGCCGCATGGGCGTCGACGACGTCGGCGAGCGTGAAGCGCCTGGGGTCGAGCAGCGGCTTGAGCGCCCCCGCGTCGGCGAGCGCGGCCGCCTCGCGCATGATCTCGCCGTGGTGCTCCCGGTTCCGACCGGTCAGCATGGGCAGCAGGGTGAAGACACCGGAGTAGGTCGCCCCGCGGAAGGACAGGGGCGCGAGGCTGTGGGTCCCCCAGCCCAAGGCGCTCACAACGTGACCTGTGTAGGTGCGTACCGCCGCAAAGGATGCGTCGAGCACGGCCCCGCCGACGGTGTCGAAGATGACATCGAAGCCCTGGCCGCCGGTGTGCTCGGCGACGTACTCCTCCACCGCGGTGGTGGTGTAGTCGATGGGGGTGGCCCCCAGGCGCTCAACGACCTCCAGCCGCGAAGGCGAGGCGGTAGCGAAGACCTCGGCGCCGCGGGCCCGGGCGATCTGCACGGCCACATGACCGATGCCGCCGGCCCCACCGTGGATGAGGACCTTCTGCCCCGGGCGGACCTGTGCCCGGTCGATCAGCCCCTCCCAGGCCGTGATGACGACCAGGGGCAGGGCCGCGGCCTCGCGCATGCTCAGCGCGGTCGGCTTGCGGGCGAGCAGTCGGGCGTCGACGGCCGCGTACTCGGCGAGCGAGCCCTGCAGATCACCGACGCCGCCGGTCATGCCGTAGACCTCGTCGCCGGGCGTGAAGTCGTTGACGCCTGTGCCGACCGCCTCGACCACGCCGGCCAGATCCAGGCCGAGGACCGCTGGTAGCGTGCGCTTGGCGTGGGCGGCCTTGCCCGCCCATATCTTGGTGTCCAGCGGGTTGACGCCACTGGCCATGACCTTGACCAGAACCTGGCCCGGGCCGGCGTCGGGCTTGTCGATCTCGCTGAGGATCAGCGGAGTGCCGAACTCTTGTAGAACCACTGCGCGCATGACTGTGCCTTCTTCTTGTCCTGTCAGGTGGGTGTGGGGCCGGGGGCGTCGGAGACGGCTGCCATGAAGGCCGGTGCCGCGTATGTCGGTTACGGTGCCTGGCTGGTTCGGGCGCGATCAGGTGCAACCGGCGACAAGCAGGCGGGCCGCGGATTTCGCCTCATCCACGACGGTGCGGTCCTGGAGCAGGCGCCCGGAGGCCAGGGCGCCATCGATCAGGAGCCCGATATGCCGGGCGAGCGCCTGCGGGGCGGCGGCGCCGGCCTTCTCGCTCAGCTCGGTCAGCCATGCCTGACGGCGCTGAGTGTGCTGCACGGTGATGGTCCGGGCCTGCGAGTCGAGGTCCGCCTCGACCGCCGCACTGATGAACGGACATCCGAAGAAGCCATGCCGGTCGAAGGCGTCCGTCAGCGCGTCGAACAACCCGACGAGCTGCTCGCGAGGGCTGTCCCCGGCGCGTGCGGCGGCATCCTGCAGCTGCGCCATCCAGGAGTCGTCGGTCCTGCGCAGGTACGCCGCGACGAGCTCCTCCTTGGTATGAAAGTGCACGTACAGCGTCGATTTCGCGACGCCCGACGCCACGATGACCTGATCGATGCCCACACCGCGCAGCCCGTTCGCGTAGAACAGCTCGGCCGCCGCAGTGAGGATCTTCTCCTCGGATTTCGTCTTCCTGACTCGCGTCGCCATCACCACACCTCCTTAATCAAACAGACTAGTCCGTACGATTAAGAGCTGACAAGCCAGGGTCCGGCGCTCGGCGTCACCCGGGGGAATGTGACTCTCCGTGATGATCGAGGGACTCCGGGCGAGCGTTCAGCCCAGTACCCCAGCTGACGCTCGGCGCTCCCGAAGACCGGATCCACATCGACCGCGGCCTTTTGGCCTTCGAGGAGGCTGCGTGCAGAAATTAGCGGTAGGGAGTTGATCTTCGTACCGGTTCGATGACGGTGCTCGTTTGGGCAGGTCGCGGGGCTTACGTTCCTGGGCCATGCCCTTCGAATTTCTCTCCGATGAGTAGATCGCCCGCTATGGCCGCTTCCCCGAGGAGCCCTCGTCTGCGGAGCTGGAGCAGTTCTTCCGGCTGGATCGCAGTGCCTAGGATGCACTGGCCGCGAAACGGCGCCCAGCCAGAAGCTCGGCTGGGCCGTACAGTGCTACCGGCGGATGATCGGCACGCAGCTGAACGTACAGGAGGCCCGGCACCGGCTCGCCCGCAAGATCGCCTTCGGCAACCGCGGGCAGTTGCGCCGGCGCTACCGCGAGGGCATGGAAGACCAGCTCGGCAGCCTGGGTCTGGCGCTGAACGCGGTCATCTGGTGGAACAGTCTCTATCTGGATGCCGCCGTGCAGCGGCTGCACGCCCAAGGCTTCCCGGTCACCGACGAGATGTGCGCCCGGCTGTCACCGATCGCCTACGAGCTCATCAACTTCCTGGGCCGCTACGCCTTCACCCGCGCTGACGTCGGCTCCGGGCTGCGCCCCTTCCACGACGTGCCCGCCCCGGCCGGCTGAGCCCGCCGCCGACGGGCGGTCAGCAGCAGAACTTCAGGTAGTTCTGCAGGTCGGCGAGGATGCGGGCGACACCGTCGCGGTCGCCTCGGTAGAGCACTTCCTTGCCGTCGCGGCGGGAGGTGACGATGCCGCCGCGGCGCAGCAGGGCGAGCTGCTGGGAGGCGGCGGACTGGCTGATGCCGGCGCGTTCGGCGACCTGGTTGACCGACAGCTCGGCGCCTTGGGCGAACAGCAGCATGATCTGCTGGCGTCCGGGGTTGGCCAGGGCCTTGAGGAAGTCCTGGGCGGCCTGCGGTAGTTGCGGCGCGCACGTGGCACTCTCCGCACCGTCCTTCGGTGTGGCTGATGGCGTTGCGGTCTCGGCCATGCCTGCTCCCTCCTTTTCACTGCACCCTACCCTCATACCAACTTATTGACATATTAGAAAATGACGGTACGTTCTGCGGCATGCCCATCGACAACGACAACATCGTGATCGTCGGAGCCGGACAGTCCGGCCTGGCCGCCGCGCACGCCGCCCTGGATCAGGGACTACGGCCCCTACTGCTGGAAGCCTCCGATCGGGCCGCCGGATCCTGGCCGCGCTACTACGACAACCTGGCCCTGTTCTCGCCCGCCCGCTACAGCAGCCTGCCCGGCATGGCCTTCGGCGGCGACCCCGAGCGCTACCCGCACCGCGACGAGGTCGTCACCTACCTGGAGCGGTATGCCGCCGCCCTGATCGAGCGCGGCGCCGAGCTGCGCACCGGCGCCCGCGTCCAGGCCGTCCACCTCGTCGGCGAGCCCGGCGTGAGCGGCTTCCTCGTTCGCCTGGCCGACGGGCAGGAGCTGACCGCTCCTGCCGTCATCGCGGCCAGCGGTTCCTTCGGCCGCCCACACCGGCCCGCGTTGGCCGGCCTGGACACCTTCACCGGCCCGGTGCCGCACGTCGCCGACTACCGCGCACCGGCCTCGCTGCCCGGTGAGCACATCATCGTGGTGGGGGCGGGCAACTCGGCGGTCCAGGTCGCCTACGAACTGGCCGCCGAGCGCCGGGTGACGCTGGCCAGCCGGGAGCCGATCCGGTTCGTGGACCAGCGCCCGCTGGGACGTGACCTGCACTTCTGGTTCCGCCTGACCGGGTTCGACCGGCTGCCGCTGGCCCGCGCCGAGGCCCCGCCCGCCTCGCCGGTGCTCGATGACGGCCGCTACCGCCGGGCGCTGCGCAAGGGCCGCTACACGCGCAGGGCGATGTTCGCCCGTCTGGAGGGCGATCACGCGGTCTGGCCCGATGGCGGGCGTGAGCGCGTCGATGCGGTGCTGCTGGCCACCGGCTATCGGCCGAACCTGCCCTATCTCACCGACCTGGGCGCACTGGACGACGGTGGTCACCCGCGCCAGCGCCGCGGCCTGTCGCTGACCCATCCCGGCCTGGGCTACCTGGGCCTGGAGTGGCAGCGCACCCCCTCCTCCAACACCCTGCGCGGCGTCGGCGCGGACGCCGCGCACGTAGTGGGGATGCTCGCCCGTCACCTGCGCGGCGCTCCCCGGCGCGCCGGCCGGCAATCCTGAGGCTGCCCAGGTACTCCTGTCCCGCCTCGACCACAGGCTGATTTGACTTTCATCTAAGCAGTGACGCATGATGACTCCTGCTTAGATAAACTTCTATCCAAAGGGGTGCGTGATGCGCGCTCTGTTCACCCGACGCCGCCCGTCCACCGACTGGACCGGCTTCACCGTCGACAAGGCCACCTCGCGGGTGTGCGACCTTGACTGCCGCGCCGATGCCGCCATCGAGCGCGCCCGCCTCTACGCCATGTTCCCGTCCTTCCGCTAGCCCACGCGCCCACCTGGAGAGCCGTCATGAGCGACAGTTGCTGCGGCACCACCGCGATCGAGATCGAGCAGTTCACCACTCCCCAGCAGACCGCCCCGGGGGTGACCGGCTTGCCGGTCGTCGTGATCGGCGCCGGGCCGGTCGGACTGGCCGCCGCCGCCCACCTGGCCGAGCGCGGCATCGACTTCCTCCTCCTGGAAGCCGGTGAGCAGGTCGCCGCGTCGATCGCGCAGTGGGGACACGTGCGGGTGTTCAGCCCGTGGAAGTACAACATCGACGCCGCAGCCCGCCGCCTGCTGGAAGCCGGCGGCTGGAGCGCGCCCGACCCCGACTGGCTGCCGACCGGCGCCGAGCTGATCGATGACTACCTCACCCCGCTGGCCAAGCTGTTCGGCGACCGGGTCCGCCTGGGCGCGAAGGTGAGCGCGATCAGCCGCCTCGGCTACGACCGCGTGCGCACGGCAGGCCGCGAGCAGGTGCCGTTCCTCATCCGCCTGGCCGACGGCACCGAACTGACCGCCCGCGCGATCATCGACGCCTCCGGCACCTACACCAGCCCGAACGTGCTGGGCGCCAGCGGCCTGCCCGCCCACGGCGAGCACGAGGTGTTCGTCGACCACGCCCTTCCCGACGTGCTCGGCGCCGACCACGACCGCTACCAGGGCAGGCACACCCTGGTCGTGGGGGCCGGCCATTCGGCCGCCACCACCCTGCTCGCACTGGCCGAGCTGCCGGGCACGCCGATCACCTGGGCGATCCGCGGCGGCAGCGCCACCCGCACCTACGGCGGCGGCGACGCCGACGCGCTCCCGGCCCGCGGCGCGCTCGGCACCCGGCTGCGCGCCCACGTCGAATCCGGCCGCATCACGCTGCTGACCGGCTTCTTAACCCACCGCGTCAACGCCACCGGCCGGGGCGTCGAGGTGGTCAGCCGCGACCCTTCCGGCCGCGAGCAGAGCGTCACCGTGGACCAGGTCGTGAGCGCGACCGGCTACCGCCCCGACCACTCCATCGCCTCCGAACTGCGCCTGGACCTGGACCCGGTGCTCGGCTCCCCCCGTGCCCTGGCCCCGCTGATCGACCCCAACCAGCACTCCTGCGGCACCGTCCCGGCGCACGGCGTGGACGAACTCGCTCATCCCGAGCCCGGCTACTACGCGGTCGGCGTCAAGAGTTACGGCCGCGCCCCGACGTTCCTGATGGCCACCGGCTATGAGCAGGTCCGCTCCGTGGTCGCCGCGCTGGCCGGAGACTGGCAGGCGGCCCGGGACGTGCAGCTCGACCTCCCCGAGACCGGCGTGTGCTCCTCCGGCCTGGCCGAGGCCCAGGAGCAGCGCGTCGGCCTGGCCACCGGCATCAGCGGCGGCCTGCTGGCGTCTCCGCTCCCGCCGGCCACCGTCGGAGCTCCGGCGGAGTCCGGCGGCAGCTGCTGCGGCTGAAAGGAAGCACCTGATGTCTGACGGCTACCCCACCGCCGCCCAGAAGGAAGCGCTGCGCCTCATCTGCGACCACGAGCCGATGCCCGCCCACCGGCTGGGCGACGCCCTGGTCGCCGCCCGCAAGCCCAGCACCAACCCCGGCTACGGCCCGGCGATCGCCCGGATGGCGGGAACGCTCGCCTGGCGGCTGCGGGCCCAGGGCTTCATCGCCGAAACCCTTGCGGGCGACTGGGCGACCACGGCTGAGGGCCGCGCACTGATCGCCTGCCCCGCATGAGTTCCCCCGCCGAGACCGCCGCCCTCCAACAGGAGGGCGGCGGTCCTCCGCGTTGCGGACATGGCCGTCGGATCGTCGCCGCGCTGGCCGTCACCCAGACCATCGGCTACGGCGTGCTCTACTACGCCTTCTCCGTCTTCCTCTCCCCGATGGCCCACGACCTGCACACCGGCACCGCCCAGGTCGCCGCCGCGCTGACGGTATCCGTGCTGATCACCGCCGTCTGTGCCCCGCTCGCCGGGCGGTGGCTGGACGCCCACGGCGGGCGCGCCCTGATGACGCTCGGTTCGCTGCTCGGCGCCGGGGCGGTGCTGACCTGGTCGCAGGTCACCGCGCTGTGGCAGCTCTACCTGGTCTTCGCCGCCATCGGCATCGCCTGCTCGACGGTGCTGTACGAGGCCGCGTTCGCCGTCATCATCGCCTGGTACGGCGCCGACGCGCGAGGCCGTGCGCGAGGCATCCTGGCGCTCACCATCGTCGCCGGGTTCGCCTCCTCGATCTTCATCCCTCTCACCGGCCTGCTGGTCGACGCCTACGGCTGGCGCCAGGCCCTCGTGGTCCTCGGTCTCGTCTACGGCCTGGCGGCGGTCCCGCTGCACGCGCTGGTGATCCGCCGCCGCCCGGCTCACGCTCGCACCTCCGAGGCCGCCGGGGAACGCGCCGACCTCCTCAGGGCAGCCGTGCGCCGCCGTCCGTTCCGGCTGCTGGTGATCGCCTTCACCGCCAGCGGCGGCGCGGTCGCCGTCATCGCCGTCGTGCTGATCACCTACCTCATCCATCTCGGCCACAGCCCGGTCCTGGCCGCCACTCTCGCCGGACTGCTCGGCGTCCTGTCGGTCACCGGGCGGCTGGTCACCACCGGCCTGCAGACCCGCCTGCCCGCCGCTCTCATCGCCGCCGCGATCTATACGCTGCAAGGCGTCGCGGCGCTGCTCCTGCCGGTCCTGGGAGCGAGCGTCGCGGGCGTGATCGGCTGCGTCCTGCTCTTCGGGCTCGGCTTCGGCATCGGCTCCATCACGCTGCCGCACCTGCTCGTGCAGCGGTACGGCACCGCCGCCTACGCCAGCCTGTCAGGGCGGATCGCGCTCTTCTCCGTCGCAGACAAGGCCCTGGCTCCCCTCGGCGCGGTCGCGCTCGCCCAAACCGCAGGTTATGGCTGGGTGATGAGCGCGGTGGCCGTGGCCTGCGCGATCGCGGCGTTCGCGCTGCTCGCCTACCACCGCCTATAATTTAGACCGGCATCGAATTAAGGAGTCGCGTCATGGCCGCCCTCTCCACCACCCCGTGCTGCGCGCCGATCGCCCGAGAGCCGCTCGGCGAGGCCGACGCCGTCGAGCTGGCCACGCTGCTCAAGGCCGTCGCCGACCCGGTACGGCTGCGCCTGCTGTCGATGATCGGCTCGCATGCCGGCGGCGAGGCGTGCGTGTGCGATCTCACCGGCGTGTTCGACCTGACCGCACCCACCATCTCCCACCACCTGAAGGTGCTGCGCACCGCCGGGCTGATCGACGGCGAACGCCGCGGCACCTGGGTCTACTACCGCATCATCCCCGAGACGGTGAACAAGCTGGGCGCGCTGTTCGCCCCGCTCACCGATTCTGCTCCTGGACCCGACCCCCAGCCCGCGGCGGGTCGCACTGAGCTGGAGCTGCTTCCGGCATGACGGCCGCCCCTGGGTCCGTCGACGTCCTGGTGATCGGCGGCGGGCAGGCGGGCCTGGCCATGGGCTATTACCTGCGGCGTGCAGGTGTCGACTTCGTCATCCTGGACGCCGGGCAGGCCCCGGGGGGTGCCTGGCTGCACGCCTGGCCGTCCCTGCGGCTGTTCTCGCCCGCGCAGTACAGCTCCCTGCCCGGCCGGATGATGCCGATTCCGGACGACGGCGGCTATCCGGACGCCGCCCACGTCGTCGCCTACCTCACCGACTACGAGCAGCGCTACCGGCTGCCGATCGTCCGCCCGGCCGTCGTGCAGGCCGTGCGACGTGCCGGCGACCGTCTCGCCGTGGACAGCAGCGCCGGCACCTGGCACGCCCGCATCGTCGTCAGCGCCACCGGCACTTGGTGGCGTCCCTACGTCCCTCACTACCCCGGCATCCGTGACTTCGGCGGCGAGCAGCTGCACACCGCCGGCTACCGCGGACCTGAGCCGTTCCGCGGCAAGTGCGTACTGGTCGTCGGGGGCGGCAACTCCGCCGCCCAGATCCTCGCCGAACTCTCCCAGGTCGCCCAGACCACCTGGGCGACACTGCGCCCGCCCCGGGTGCTCCCTGACGAGATCGACGGCCGCGCCCTGTTCGACCTGGCCACCCGCCGCCACCAGGCCGCCCTGACCGGACAGAACGCCGACAGCATCGCCGACCTGGGCGACATCGTCGCCGTCACGCCCGTGCGCGAGGCCCGCGACCGGGGCGCACTCAAGGCCGAGCCCATGTTCTCCCGCATCACTCCCGGCGGGGTGGCGTGGGCCGACGGCAGCACGACGGCATGCGACGTGATCGTGTGGTGTACGGGCTTCCGGCCCGCCCTGGCCCACCTGGCCCCGTTGCGGCTGCGCGGCCCCGGCGGCGTGATCGGCACCGACGGCACCCGCGCCCTGGCCGAGCCACGCCTGCACCTGCTCGGCTATGGCGACTGGACCGGCCCCGCCTCGGCCACTCTTATCGGCGCCGGCCGCACCGCCCGCCAGCTGGCCGCAGAGGTCATCGCCCAGCTTTAGGCGCACGCACTTCGGTGTCATTCACACCCTTGATTCGACTTACGTCTATCTTGACGAACATCTAAGCAGCGTGAGATCGTGGCTCCTGATTCGACATACATCTAAGTGTTGATGGTCTCGACCTCGCACCGGCAGAAGGGCAACCACCATGACGACGAACCAGACCAGCGGCGGCTTCACCAGCGACCTGGCAGAGGCTTTCGCACCGCCCGCCGCCGGCGGCTGCTGCGGAACCCCCTCCTCCGCCTCCCCGGCCAGTGACACGGCCCAGCAGGCAGAGGCAGCCGCCACCGCCTGCTGCGGCAGCACGGCCGTCGCCCAGCAGACCGCCCAGGCCGGCTGCTGCGGTCAGGCCCCAACCGCCGCTCCGGCCGCCGAGGCAGCCTCCACCGGCTGCTGCGGATGACCTCCACCACGCCGGACCTCCCTCAGGCGCCCGGCCTGGCCGCCGTCGTGGAGCGGGTGTCGGCGGCGCGGATGCTGGCCACGGTGCACGAGCTGGCCCGCGACCACTACGCGGGTCGGCGCGTGGGCACGCCCGGAGGCGGCGCCGCCGCCGCATGGCTCGCCGAGCGGCTACGCGAGCTGGGCGCGAAGGTCGAACTCGACTCCTTCCCCGTCGCCGACGTACGGGAGCTGTACGCCACCCCGGTGCTCGAATGGAGCGCAGGCGATCAGGCGCTGCGCCTGGAACACCGCCGGGACTTCGTCGAGCACCTCGCCTCCGCCGACTCGCCGCATCCGCACACCGCGCCGCTGGCCGCCACCTCCGATGCCGACCTGCGCGGCCGATGGGTGCTGGCCGAGGCCGGAGACTGGGCGCAGGCGTGCGAACGAGCCGAGGCCCACGGCGCGGCCGGAGTACTGGCCGCGCGCGGCACCGACGCCGAGGGGTGGATGCCCAAGATGATCGCCGGACCGGCCCCTCGCGCCGTCCCGATCATCGCTCTGCGCACCGACCTGCACGCCCGCCTGGCCGACGCCCTGGCGGTCGGGCCGGTGCAGGTGACCGGGTCGATGCCGCTGCGGCAGGTCGCTGCGGACGGCCGCAACGTCTGCGCCCGCTTCCCCGCCTCCTCCCGCGCCGGGGGCGCGGGGAGCGGGACGCGGGTACTGCTGACCGCGCACTACGACGGCGTGGGCGACGATCCCGGCGTACGGCTGCCCGCGGCCGCCGACAACGCCTCTGGCGTGTCCGCCGTTCTGGAGGCCGCCCGCGTCCTGACGGCCGCCCCGGCCCTCCGGGCCGATCTGTCGGTGGCCTTCCTGGACGCCGAGGAGAGCGGGGCATGGGGCTCGGCCCGCCACGCGCCCGCCCTGCCGTCCGGCACGCTGGTGATCAACCTCGACGGCGCCGCGCACCTGCACCAGGCCGCCTCC
Source organism: Streptosporangium sp. NPDC053982 (assembly GCF_055585205.1). NCBI lineage: Bacteria > Bacillati > Actinomycetota > Actinomycetes > Streptosporangiales > Streptosporangiaceae > Streptosporangium > Streptosporangium sp. NPDC053982. The sequence goes on along the minus strand of NZ_JBVJKQ010000005.1, from coordinate 158,730 downwards.
GTCGAGGCCGGCGGACCCGCCCACGCCCTGCTGGCCACCCTCGACCAGGCCGCCCGCCTGGTTGACGTGCCCTTGCGGGCCGGCGCGATGGCGTCTGACAACCGCCGCTACGCCGCCGCCGGACTGGCCGCGATCGGCATCGGCATGGGCATGCCCGGCTACCAGACCCCCGCCGAAACCCCCGACCGCGTCCAGCCGGACACCCTGGTGGCAGCGGCTCGGCTGTTGGTGGCCACCGTGTGGCTCCTGGCGCCCTCGATCGTCTCAGCACTGTGACGGGCGTGCGCGGTGCCGTGGTGTGAGCGGGATCGTCATGGACGTGCGTCGGCCTCCGGCGACGTGGCGGACGACTCCAGCGGCGATCCGAGCGTCGGCTGCGGGAAGGACGAGGACTGGGCGGACGAAGGCACCGTCGCTGGCGGCGTCTCGACAGGCGGTTCGGCGGGCTCGCCTTCTACGCGACGGGTCAGCTGGCGGCGCGCCAGCGTGAGGCGGCGTACAGGCCGGCCGCGGCGGAGGCCACCTGCAGGGGGCCGGTGAGCAGGTCGAGAATCTGCATGACGTTCTTTCTCATGAAGGCGAGCACGCCGTCAGGCGGCCCGCAGGGCGTACGGGAACTGCTCCTCAGCACAGCGGCAACCGAGGGTGACTAGCCAGATCAGGGGCCAGGCGCAGACCGAAGTGATGCCAGGGCCGATCGTCCGGGGCCACCCCGGCGGGCCGGCCCCGCATCGACGGCCATTCGGGGCCAGGGGCGTCGATGGAACAGGCCGCGGCCCAGGTGGCGCGGCAAACCGTCGCCGAGCTGGCGGCTGACCTGGTCCGTCGCCATCCGAAGCTGGAGGTGGATCTGCTGGTCCTCATGCAGGAGATCGCCCGGGTTGCGGCGCGGGACTACCTCAAGGAACTGGCTGCCGAGGTGGCGCGGCGCAACCCGAACCTTGAGATGGATCTGCTGCTTGTGATGCAGGAGGCGGTCGCCCCGACGGGGCGTGAGGTGGTCCGGGAGATCGCCCGAGGCATCACCTGACGGCAGCCATCCGGCGGCGCGGGACCGGACGTCACACGCCGCCCTGATGTGATGCGGCTACAGCTGCGTGATCAGCTTCTCGATCCGGGCGCGGATGTCGTCACGGATCTCGCGGACGGCCTCGATGTCCTGCCCGGCGGGGTCGTCGAGCTTCCAGTCCTCATACCGCTTGCCGGGGAAGATCGGGCAGGCGTCGCCGCAGCCCATGGTGATGACCACGTCGGACGCCTCGACCGCGTCGACGGTGAGGATCTTGGGCTGGGCGGTGGTGATGTCGATGCCCACCTCGCGCATCGCCTCGATGGCGACGGGGTTGACCTGATCGGCGGGGGCCGATCCTGCGGAGCGGACCTCGATGCGGCCTGCGGCCAGGTGGACGAGCCATCCGGCGGCCATCTGGGATCGGCCGGCGTTGTGCACGCAGACGAACAGGACGCTCGGCTTGTCAGGCACCTACGGGCTCCTTGCTGAACAGGCGGCGGCCGGCCAGGCTGACGTAGACCAGGGCGACCAGGACGGGGACCTCGATGAGCGGGCCGACCACTCCGGCCAGGGCCTGGCCGGAGGTGACGCCGAAGACCCCGACCGCAACCGCGATGGCCAGCTCGAAGTTGTTGCCGGCGGCGGTGAAGGCGAGCGTGGTCGTCTTGTCGTACGGCAGGCCGATCGCCTTGCCGACCGCGAAGCCGCCGCCCCACATGAGGGCGAAGTAGGCCAGCAGCGGCAGTGCGATGCGGGCCACGTCGCCGGGCTGGGAGGTGATGGTGTGGCCTTGCAGGGCGAACAGGATGACGATGGTGAACAGTAGCCCGTACAGGGCGATCGGGCCGACGCGCGGCAGGAAGCGCTGCTCGTACCAGTCTCGGCCCCGGGCGCGCTCTCCGAGCTTGCGCGAGGCGTAGCCGGCGGCCAGCGGGATGCCCAGGAAGACCAGCACGTAAAAGGCGATGTCGAAGGCCGAGACGTCGAGTGCGGCCTGCGTCAGGCCGAGCCGGCCAGGCAGCACCTGCAGGTAGAACCAGCCCAGCGCGCCGAAGGCGACCACCTGGAAGATGGAGTTGAGCGTGACCAGCACCGTGGCGGCCTCCCGGTTGCCGCAGGCCAGGTCGTTCCAGATGAGCACCATGGCGATGCAGCGGGCGAGCCCGACGATGATCAGGCCGGTGCGGTACTCGGGCAGGTCCGGCAGGAAGATCCAGGCCAGCGCGAACATCAGCGCCGGGCCGAGCACCCAGTTGAGCAGCAGGGAGGAGAGGAGCAGGCGGCGGTCGCCGGTGACGGTGCCGAGCCGGTCGTAGCGGACCTTGGCCAACACCGGATACATCATCAGCAGCAGGCCGAGCGCGATCGGCAGCGAGATCTCACCGATCTTGACGGTGTCCAGCGCGGTGTCCAGGCCGGGCACCAGACGCCCGAGCAGCAGCCCTGCGCCCATGGCCGCGATGATCCACACCGGCAGGAACCGATCCAGCACCGACAGAGCGCCGATCACCCCGGCTGGCGGCGCGGTGGCCTGTGCGGGTTGAGCCGACATCACCGCGGCACCGCCGCTGCAGCGGCCGTCACGCCGGCGGGCTCATTGGCGGGCAGGGTCAGCAGCGCCGACAGCTCGCCCAGCGTCTCGGACACCAGCCGGTAGTACACCCAGGAGGCGCGCCGCTCAGAGGTCAGCAGCCCCACCTCCTTGAGCACCTTGAGGTGGTGGCTGATGGTCGGCTGGGACAGCTCGAAGGCGTCGGTGATGTCGCACACGCACGCTTCGCCGCCGGCGCGGCTGGCCACGATCGACAGGATGCGCAGCCGTACCGGGTCGCCCAGCGCCTTGAACACGCGCGCCACCCCGGCCGCCTGCCCGGCGTCCAGCGGCTCGCGGGTCAGCGGCGGGCTGCACTCCAGGAGTTCCAGAGGTTCCACACGTCCTCCATATAGACATTCATCGAAATCGATACTTCTCTATATTGACATACATCGATTTCAGGGGGAGATCGGAGGAGTCGCGACGGAGTTCGCAACAGCGAGGCCCTCAGCCATCACGTGTGCGTGTCACCTCTCGGCGAAAAGCGCAACGCGGCCCCAGACGAACGGTGTTCCACGAAGGCGAAAGGTGAGGCCCGGGACACCGGGCACACCGGCCGCGGGTTGTGCGACCATCGCCCGGCAGCCGATGTTCCCGGGCGGCGATTCAGGTTCCGGTCGAGGTGCTGCGGCGCTCGATCATCACCACGTCCCGCCAGACGCCGTGGTGGCGGCCGATCCGCTCGCGGATGCCGACCACCCGGAAACCGAGCGCCCGGTGCAGGGCCAGGCTGGCGGCGTTCTCGGGGAAGACGCCGGACTGGATCGTCCAGACGCCGGCGTCCTGGCTGGCGGAGACGAACGCCGCCAGCAGAGCCCGGCCGATGCCCTGGGCCTGGCAGCCCGGGTGGACGTAGACGCCGTGCTCGACCACCCCGGCGTAGACGGGGCGGGCCGAGACCGCCGAGGCGGCCACCCAGCCGAGCACCTGGCCGGTGCCGGTGTCGCAGGCCACGTGGCGCAGGTGCGGCAACCTGGCCGCGGTGAAGCCCTCCCAGCTCGGGGCGAGGGTCTCGAAGCTGGCCTGGCCGGTGTCCAGCCCGGCCTGATAGATGGCCAGCACCTGTTCGGCGTCGCGTCGGCGCATCGGCCGGATCTCCACCCCCGGCGGAGCGTCGGGCCCGGCGGCCTGGGCGGTCGCCGGTCGCGCGCCGGGTTCCTCATGGCCGGCCGCGCCGGAGCGGCCCCGCCCGAAGGCATCCTGCTCGTGGCCGTCGGCCGTCCGACCGGCGGCGTCCTGGGCCGGCACGGAGCGGCGGCCGGTGATCTCATCGTGCGCCATTACCGGTGCTCCTTCACTCGCGGGTGGGCGCGGCCCCCAGGTTAGGGAAGGTCGTTGCTTCTGCGGTAGTCGTTCCACGCCCGGACGCAGAAGTCGTGGCGCCAGTCGTCCGGCCGGAAGTCGCGGCAGGCGTAGGCGGTGTCGAACCGGAGCCCCACGCCGCCGGAGCCGTCGTGGCCGCCGGGACCGGCGGAGGTGTCCCGGGCGTCACGGGCGTCACGGGCCGGGGCACCGGGGGCGCCACCGTCGGCCCGGCCCCGCGGTCCGGCCTCGGGGGCGGGCGCCCCCGGGCCGTGCCCGTGCCCGTGCCCGCGGTCGTGCGGGGCGTGCGGCGGGCGCGAGAGGCCCCGTGTCTCCCGGTGGCCCGGCCCGCCGCCTCCGGCCCCGGCCCCCGCCTCCGTTCCCGCTTCCGTCCGCGTAGCGGCCTCCGGCGTACGGCGTGCCGCGGCGTGCCGCCGCTCCTCCCCCGGGGCGCGGCCGTCCGGGGTGTCCGCCGCGTCGGCCCGGGGCCGCACCAGGCGTGGTTTCAGCTCGCGGACGACCATGACCCTGCCGGGTTCGGCGGAGGGCGTGCGGGCGGCCTGCGGCGGGTGGACGACCGCGGTGCCGTGCGGGGCGAGCGACGGCGCGGGCAGCGGGGCCGCCACGGCGGAGGGCCGGTCGTCCAGCGGGGACCGGCCGGAGGTCCAGACGCCGAGCCCGGCGGCCGCCAGGAAGGCGCCGATCAGCGCCGGGCGCAGCAGCCGGTCGCGCCGGAGACGCGGACCCGTCCAGGAACGCGGCCGTTCCCCGGCCGGGTGGCGCGGCCGACCGGCGAGGGCGATGCCGGCGTCCACCAGCGAGCCGTGCATGAACGGGTCTCCGGGGCTCTGCGCCGGACCGTCGTACCGGGCCTCGGGGCGGACCGGCGGACGGGACGGGGACGCGGCGGACCCGGGCGGGCCGCCCGGGGGCCCGCCGTACGGCATGCGACCGCGGGGGCCCGCACCGGAACCGCGCCCGCGGGCCGGACCATGATCATCCTGCATCTCGCCTCCCCGTCGCCGGATCCGATCTCCCCCCAGCCTGCCGAACATCACGGTCCGTACGCGTCAGGTAACGGCGCGCTCTTACGGAGCTGTTACCAAGGGGACACCACGAATCCCTACAGACCGGACGTATGGCCGAGATGCGGCCGCCGTGGCGACCGCCGGGAAGTCCGGTCGCCACGGCGGGCGGCCCGGTTCCCGCCCGGTCCGGGGCGGTGAGGCGTCAATTTTTACCATGGGCCCCGATCCCCTGCGGGCAGGGTGGTCCGACACCCTCCGGATCACCGGCGCGATCCGCTCCGCCGCAGGTCACTTGCCCTTTCCGTGGGGCAACGCATACCTTTTGTCATCGCGGCGCGAAAGCCGCCCCAGCGGCACGAGAGCCGCTCCATCGACCGGACCCGACGCCGTTTCCGTGGCAATGCCCGCCGACGGTGTGCGGACGCCGAATCCGCGCCTTCCCAGCGGAACCGGGGACCCACCTTTTCCGGGGTGAATCGGACGATCTCCCATCGATGCGTCCGTAGGGCACTTCCATGCCCGAACCCGACAGCTAACCCGGTAGGCGACATGGAAGCAAGGAGCCGACACCCCATGCGCAACCCCCGGATCAGCACGCTCGGAAACCGTCTCGGCCTGGCCCTCGCGGGCACGGTCCTGACCGGCGCCGCCCTCGGCGGCATCGCCCCCGTCACGGCCTCCGCCTCGCCCGCCGGGCACATCGCGGCCGCCCAGCGCGTCTCCCAGCAGGAGGCGGGCCCGCTCACCTACGGACTGGACGTCTCCAACTACCAGCCCGCCTACGACTGGAGCGTCAGCTCCGCCCAGTTCGGCATCATCAAGGCCACCGAGGGCACGACGTTCCGCGACCGCTCCTTCGCCAGGCACTGGAGGGAGCTGGACAAGAAGGGCATCGTGCGCGGGGCCTACCACTTCGGCCACCCGGGCAACGACCCGATCGCCGAGGCCGAGCACTTCCTGTCCGTCGTGGACGCGCAGCCCGCCAGGCGTGGCGACCTGCTCGTCCTGGACCTGGAGGCCACCGACGACCGCTCCGTCGAGCAGGTCAACGCCTGGGCCAAGGCGTGGCTGGCACACGTGAAGGCCAGGACCGGCGTCACGCCGATGTTCTACAGCGGCCTGAACTTCGCCGAGACCTACGGCGCGGGGTTGGAGCAGTACCCGCTGTGGGTGGCCGCCTACGGCCGGGAGAAGGGCGCCGTGACGCCCCCGGCCGGCTGGAAGGCGTGGACGATCCACCAGTACTCGGACTCGCCCATCGACCAGAACGTCTCCGCGCTGAGCCCGGACCAGCTCCGCGCCCTGGGCCGCCGGTCGGCGTGACCGGCGGGCCGGGGCGCCGGCCGGCCCGGTGTCCGTCCCACCCGGACCACCGGGTGGGACGGACACCGCCACGCCCGCCCTCGGCGGTCAGGCGTCCCAGGTGACCGGGAGGCTCTTCACCCCGAAGATGTCCGCCACCTCCGGGCGCAGCGCGACCTCCTCCGCCGGTACGGCCAGGCGCAACGAGGGGAAGCGGTCCAGCAGCGCGGGGAACGCGACCCGCATCTCGACCCGGGCCAGCTGCTGCCCCAGGCACTGGTGGACGCCGTGGCCGAAGGCCACGTGCCCGCCCTCCCGCCTGCGCAGGTCGAGCACGTGGGGGTCGGTGAAGCGCTCGGGGTCGCGGTTGGCGGCGTGGTTCGACAGGACGACCGTCGTACCGGCCTCGATGATCCGGCCGCCCAGCTCGACGTCCTCCAGCGCCGTCCTCATGAACATCTTGGCGACGGTCAGATACCGCAGCAGCTCCTCCACGGCCCCGTCGGTGAGCGCCGGATCGGCGCGCCACGCGGCGAGCTGCTCCGGCTCGCGCAGCAGCGCGAAGGTGCCCAGCGCCAGCATGTTCGCGGTGGTGTCGAGCCCGGCCGCCAGCAGGATCAGGCTCATCCCCCTCAGCTCCTCGTCGGTCAGGTCGCCGTCGGTGAGGTCGCTGAGCACGTCGTCGGTCGGGGCGGCGCGCTTGGAGGCCACCAGCTCCGCGAGGTAGCCCTGGGTCGCGGTGTAGGCCGCGAACAGGTCCTCGTCGCTCGTCTCCCCGTTGAGGAACTTGTCGATGTTCTCCTGGAAGGAACCCCGGTCCTCGTACGGCACGCCCAGCAGCTCGCAGATCACGACGGCGGGGATCGGCTTGGCGAACGCGGTCACCAGGTCCGCCGGCGGCCCGGTCTTCTCCATGGCGTCTAGGTGCTCGGCGGTGATCTGCTCGATCCGCTCGGTGAGCAGGCGCATCCGCCGTACGGTGAACTTCCCCATCAGCGGTTTGCGGTACCGGCTGTGCCGCGGGTCGTCCATGAGGATGAACTCGCCCGGTCCCGCCGGAGGGACGGTCTCCACGCCGCTGTAGTCGATGTACGGGTGATGGAGCATGAACTCCTTGCGCGAGCTGAACCGCGGGTCGGCCAGGACCGACCGGACCAGGTCGTACCCGGTGACCAGCCAGCCCCGGTGCCCGTCGGGGAAGACGTAGCGGCTGATGGGGCCCTGCTCGCGCGCCTCGACCAGCTCCGACGGCGGGTCGAAGGGACAGCCGGGCCGGCGCTCGGCGGGCAGCCCGGTGACGGTGTGTTCCATGGTGGTTCCTCTCGTCGGCCTTCAGGGCCGGGTCTCAACGGCGTCCACCATCGCCCGCCGCGCTGACACCGGGCCGTCGCCGTACTGACACGGCCGCTGACACGCCCGCCGGCGCCGCCCCGCGCCGGACCCGGTCGCCGCAGGGACCCCGGCGGCGTCCGCGCCGCCGACCGGCGCGCGACGCTCACGGGCCGAGGGCGGTCTCGGCCAGCTCGTGCCAGTCGCGCCGCCGCCCGTCGCGGATCGCCTCGGCGAACGCGGTCCCGCCGAGGCGGCTCCGTGCCTCCCCGGCGATCCTGGAGACGTCCGGCTGCGAGAGATCCGGGGTGCCGCGCACGGCGTCGCTCGCCGCGAGCAGCCGCGCGGCCCGCTCGTGGTCCCCCCGGCGCAGCGCGAGATCCGCGATCCCGACCAGCACCCCGGCGATCGCCTGCGGATATGCCGTCTCCACGGCCGCGCGGAGCGCCTCGCTGCGGTGCGCGCGGGCCTCGTCGAGGTCATCGGCGAGGTAGCCGTACAGGTCAGAGGCCCTGACGCGGAGCCAGACGTCCGGTTCCCCCTCCTCGCTCAGCGTCGCCCGGGCCGCGGCCAGGTGCCGGCGCGCCTGGTCCGGCTCGCCGCGCCAGCGCGCCAGTTGCGCCTTCGAAAGCGCCAGCTCGGCGAGCACGTACGCGTCCGGCCAGGCGATCCCGTCCGCGCACCGCTGCGCCTCGGCCATGGCGGAGGCGCAGGCCCGCTCATCGCCCAGCAGCCAGTACAGCTGGGCCTGTCGCGCCCGCAGGCCGACCACGTCCTCGGCCGCGCCGACCTCGGTCAGCGCCACGACGGCCTCCTCGTAGTGCTCGCACGCGCGCGCGAACTCACCGCGCATGGCGAGCCGGTCGGCCAGGAAGGCCAGCGCCAGCGAGATCCCCGACCGTTCTCCCAGCGCGCGGAACTCGGCGAGGGCGATCCCGGCGTCGGCGTCCACGCCGGTCTCGTCGCCGCCGTGGGTGAGCCGCAGCCGGCCGCGCGTGAGCCTGGCCTGCGCGCGCACCCACGGATCGTCGTCGGCGATGAGCGGCTCGAACGCGGGCAGGAACTCCGCCGGCTCCCGCAGCATCCGCTCCAGCGGCGCGACGAACCCCAGCAGCGGGTTACTGTGCCCGCCGCGCCGGGTGAGCCGGTGCGCCCGCAGGATCCACTCCCGTGCCCGGTACTGGTCGCGGCCGGGCCCGGAGGTCGCGAACACCGTCACCAGGAGGTACGCCATCGCCCGCACCTCGTCGGGCACCTCACCGGGCGCCTCGTCGGGCAGTGAGGCCGCCGCGACGCTCAACTCGGCGCCCTCGGTCCGGTACCCGCTGAGGAACCAGTACCAGCCCACCGCGGTGACCAGCCGCATCGCCTCCCCTGCCCATCCGGCGGCGATCGCCCGGCGCAGGGCCGCGCCGATGTTGTCGTGCTCGGCTCTCAACACGGCCAGCCACTCCAGCTGCCCGGCCCGGCGCAGATGCGGCTCGGCCGTCTCGGCCAGTTCGGTGAAGTGGGCGAGGTGCGCCCGGTGCGCCCGCTCGATCTCCCCGGCTTCGGCGAGCCGGTGCGCCGCGTACTCCCCGATGGTGTCGAGCATCCGGTAGCGCGGCGCGCCGTCGCCGCCGGCGATCAGCAGCGACTTCTCGGCCAGCGCGGTCAGCAGGTCGAACACCTGCTCCCCGCCGGACGCGCCGTCCCCGCACACCCGTTCGGCCGCCTCCAGGCTCGCCCCGCCGGAGAACACCGAGAGCCGCCGCAGCACGCGGCGTTCGGCCTCGGTCAGCAGATCCCAGCTCCAGTCCACGACCGCGCGCAGCGTCCTGTGCCGGGGAAGCGCCGTACGGCTGCCGCCGTTCAGCAGGCGGAACCGGTCGTCGAGCCGGTGCGCCAGCTGGTCGACGGACATGGTGCGCAGCCGCGCCGCGGCCAGTTCGATCGCCAGCGGCATCCCGTCGAGAGCCCGGCAGATCCGCGCCATGGCCGACAGGGTGCCCGCACCCGTGCCGATGTCCTGGCGCACCAGACCCGCACGGTCCCGCAGCAGCCGCACCGCGGGCGAGGACCCGGCCTCGGAGGGGTCCGCTCCCTCGGCGGGCGACGCGAGCGGTCCGACCTGCCACAGCACCTCCCCGATGATGCCGAGCGGTTCCCTGCTCGTGGCGAGGATCCGCAGCCTCCGGCATTCGCCCAGGAGCCGGTCCGCGAAGGCCGCGGCGGCCTCGATCACGTGCTCGCAGTTGTCGAGAATCAGCAGGGTCGCGCGCTCGCGGAGCGCGGCGGCGAGCCGGTCCGCCGGTTCCCCGCCCCGCGCGCCGCCGAGCAGGCCCTGGTCGCGCAGGCCGATCGCGGTGAGCGCGGCCTGCGCGAGGTCGCCGTCCGCCCGCACCGGGGCCAGCTCGACCAGCCACGCCCCGTCCGGCAGCCCGGCGAGCATCGTCCGGGCGGTCTCCGTGGCCAGCCTGGTCTTGCCGGAGCCGCCCGGCCCCGTCAGGGTGACCAGCCGGTGCCCGCGGACGAGGGCGGCGACCGCGGAGACGTCGTCGTCCCTGCCGACGAAACTCGTCAGCTCGGCGCGCAGGTTCGTCCCGCGGTTCTCCGTACGCCCGCCCGGCTCGCCCGGCTCGCCGCGGAGCAGCGCGACGTGCAGGGCGGAGAGTCCGGCCGACGGGTCGGCGCCCAGCTCCTCGGCGAGCCGCTCGCGTGTCCGCCGGTACACGGCCAGCGCCTCGGCCGTGCGCCCCGCCTCGGCGAGCGCCCGCATCAGGGCCGCTGCGAACCCCTCCCGCAGCGGATACGCGGCGACCAGCCCGGTCAGCTCGGAGACCAGCTCCGGACCGCGGCCGAGGCGGAGGTCCGCCTCCACCCGGTCCCCCAGCGCGGTGACACGGAGCTCCTCCAGGCGCGCGACCGCGGCGTCGAACGCGTCGCTGTCGCGCGGCGCGATGTCCGCCATGGCCGTGCCGCGCCACAGCGCGAGGGCCGAGCGCAGCAGCTCCGCCCGCGCCGCGGGCCCGGCGGCGCGGGCCAGGCCGGTCAGGTGCTCGAACCGGCACACGTCCACGGCGTCGGGGTCGACGACCAGCCGGTACCCGCCGGAGTCCGCCTCGATCGCACCGTCCGGCAGCGCCCTGCGCAGCCTGGACACCAGTGCCTGCAGGGCGTTCGCCTCGTCCGCGGGCGGCCGCCGCCCCCAGATCCAGTCGACCAGCCTCGCCCGCGTGACGGCCCGGCCCGGTTCGAGGGCGAGTACGGCCAGCAGCGCGCGCAGCCGGACCCCGGGGACCTCCACCACGGCCCCGTCACCGTTCCGGACCTCGAACGGTCCCAGCAGCCCGACTCGCACACCGGTGATTGTCCCGCACACCGGCGACCGTCCCCGGACTCCGGAACCGGTCCCCGGGGGTGAGGCGGACACGGCCCGGTGAGGGCCGCCGGTGGTCCGGCCGCTGACGGCCGCCGATCGTCGATGGTCATGTCCCGCCGGTCCCCGCCCCGCCCGTCCCCGCCCGGCCGGGCCGGTTCTCCCGCAGGAGCGAACGCAGCCCGGCGGTGTCGATGATGTGGGCCATTCTCGGGAGGACGCCGGTCATCAGGGTCCGGTGGGTCTCAGGGTCCGGGTCGGCGACGCCGTCGGAGAGGACGTGGAGCCGGTAGTCGCGGTCGGCGGCGTCGGCGACGGTGGACAGCACGGCGCCGCCGGTGGCGACGCCGGCGATGACCAGAGTGGTTATTCCGCGCTCCCGCAGCCGCCGGTCCAGGTCCGTCGTGGACAGCGCGCCGTAGCGGGTCTTACGGACGGTGATGTCACCGGGCGCGGGGGTGAGCCGGTCGTGGAAGGCGGTGCCGGGTTCCTCGTGGTGCATGAGGCGCTGTTGCGCGATGAGGGAGAAGGTCCTGTTGGCGGGCGGGACCGCCGCCCAGTCGGCTTCGGTGAATCCGACTCGCACGTGGGCGATGACGGCGCCGTGCGCCCGCATGTCGGCGACGGCGCCGGCCACCCGTGACGGCAGAGCCTCCGGATCGCCCGGGAGCGAGGCCAGGATTCCCCGCTGGCAGTCCAGGACGAGCAGCGCGGCCGTACGGGGGTCCAGGGCCGGGGTCGTGACGGTCATTCTCTCTCCTTGGATGATGAGGGACACCCTGGCGCGCGGGGTCGCGCGCCAGGGCCGATCAGGCGTGATCCGGCTCCGGCTCCTGTTCCGGCTCCGGCTCCGGTTCGGTGAGGGGCGCCGCGGCGCGGCGGGGAAGCAGCAGCGGGGTCGCCAGCAGGAGCACGCCGGCCAGGCCGATGGCCGTGCGCGGGCCGAGCAGGCCGCCCAGCACTCCCCAGACGGCCGTCAGGAGGGCGGTCGAGACCCTGGTCGTCACCGTCCAGGCGGACAGCACGCGGGTGACCCGGCCGGTCGCGGTGCGCTCCAGACGGTAGGCGGCGTGAACGGGGTTGAAGACCCCGCAGCAGAGGATGAGCCCGAGTTCGACGCCCATCACCAGCAGCAGCCCCCCGGTGCCCGGCCCCGTGAAGGCCAGGCAGACGGGCCAGAGTGCACGCAGCGCCCCGGTCACGACCAGGACGCGGTGCCGTCCGAACCGGGTGACGAGGGGACGGGCCAGTCGCGAGCCGAGCAGCCCGCCGATCGCGGGCGCGGCGAAGGCGAGGCCGTACTGCCAGGGCGCGAACCCGAGCTCGCCGAGCATCAGGACGGCGAGCAGCGCGTCGATGGCCATCACCAGGCCGTTGAACAGGGCGGTGTTGAGGAACAGCGGGCGCAGTGCCGGGTCGGCGAGGATGTACCGCCAGCCGTCGAGCAGGTCCCCGGCCCGCATGCGCGTGGCCTCCCGGCGTTCGGGCGGCGGCTCGTGACCGCCGATCGCACGGATGCCCAGGGCCGAGAGCAGATAGCTGGCCGCGTCGGCCGTCACCGTCGCCACCGGGCCGAGAAGCCCGATCGCGGCCCCGCCCAGCGGCGGCCCGATGATCGTGGCCGTCCAGGACGTGGCCTCGAACCGAGCGTTGGCGACGAGCAGGTCCCCCGCCGGCAGCAGCGTCTTCAGGTACGCGCCGGAGGCGGCGCGGAAGATGATGTCGGCCGCGGTGACGACGACCGAGACCAGCAGGAGCTGGACGAAGGAGAGCACGCCGAACGCGAAGGCGGCGGGGATCGTCAGCAGCGCCGTGAACCGGAGCAGGTCCATCCCGATCAGCACCGGCCGTTTGCGGCGGAACTCCACCCACGGGCCGAGCGGCACCGCCACGGCCGCGCCCGCCGCCGCCCCCGCGGAGGACAGCGCCGCCACCTCCGCCGGTCCGGCGTGCAGCACCTGGACCGCGATCAGCGGGAACGCGCCGAAGGCGAGCCACGTGCCGAGGGCACTGGTCCCGTACGCTCCCCAGAGCCACCCGAACCGCCGCCCCAGCCGATGCCCGTCCCGCATGCCCGACGCCTCTCATCCGTACAACCGATCCGTGATCGAGAAGCATCAAAGCGAGCATCTTTCCTGGGATCAAACAACCGGAAGGCCACCTGGACACAACCGGTGGTTGTGTCCCTAGGGTGTGCGCATGGATCTCGACACCGTCCGGACCTTCGTCGCCGCCGCCGACGCGGGGCAGTTCCAGGAGGCCGCCGCCGAACTGGCGGTCACCCAGCAGGCCGTCTCCAAGCGCATCGCCGCGCTGGAACGCGACCTCGGCGTGCGGCTGTTCACCCGCACGCCGCGCGGCGCCGAGCTCACCATCGACGGGCAGGCGTTCCTGCCCCACGCCCGGGAGCTGCTGCGCGCCGCCGAGCGCGCGGTCGCGTCGGTGCGCGCCGGCAGCCGTCCGCTGCGCGTCGACGTGATCACCTCACGCAGCGCGCAGTCGGGCCTGATGCGCGGCTTCCACCGCGCGCACCCCGAGATCGAACTCGACGTGGTGATGCTGTTCGACATCGAGAGGGCCGTCGCCGCCATCCGGTCCGGTGCGATCGACGCGTCCTTCCGCGCCGTCGCCGCGCCCGGCCGGCCCCTTCCCGAGGGCGTCGAGTCCGTCCGGGTGATCGACGAGCCGCTCCAGCTCCTCGTCGGCCCCGGCCACGCGCTGGCGGCCGCCCGGTCGGTGCCCCTCGCCCGGCTCGCCGGGCACCGGATCTGGATGCCCGGCGTCGTCCCCGGCACCGAGTGGGCCGCCTACTACGACGACCTCGTCGCCGAGTTCGGCCTCACCATCGAGGTGACCGGCCCCAACTTCGGCTCCGACGCGCTCCTCGACACCATCGCCGACACCCCGGCCCTGGCCACCTTCATGGGCGGGCAGACCCGCCTCGTCTGGCCCGCCGGCCACGGCCTGCGCCGGATCCCGGTGACCGATCCCACGCCCGTCTACCCGCACTCGCTCCTGTGGCACCGCGACAACCCACACCCCGCGCTGGCCGTCCTCCGCGCCCACCTCGCGGCCACGGCGGCCGGCCACGGCGCCGCCGGGACCTGGGCGCCGGACTGGGCGATCCCGCGCTGAGCGCCGCCCCGGGGACCGGAGTCTCCGGAACCCCGGCCGCCATCCCACCGCCGCCCGCCGTCCCGTCGCTATCCGGCGGCGCGCAGTTCGGCGGTGACCGCCCGCTCCCGCAGCGCCGCGGCCTCGGCCTGCAACGCCTCGATCCGCTCGCGCAGGTCCGCGGTCCTCATCTGCTCCAGGGCCAGCCGGGTGCGGGCCTCGTCCCGCTCCGCGCGGGCCTGGGCGACCTCGTCCGCGGCCCGGTCGCCGGCCTCGGCCACCCGGCGCGTCGCCCGCTTCTCGGCGTCGGCCGCCCGGCGTTCCGCGCGGGTCGTCCGGATCCTGGCCTCGGACGCCTCGGCCTGGGCCTTGGCCCGCGCCCGCGCCTCCTCGTCGGCGCGGGCCAGCGCCCGGTCCCGCTCCGCCTCCAGCATCCGGGCGCGGGCCTCGGCGGCGGCGACGGCCCGTTCGGCCGCGGCCCGCGCCTCCTGCGCCTCCTCCGCCGCCCGCCGGGCCAGGTCGCGCTCGGCGTGCGCCCGCCCGGCCAGCTCCCGCTCGTGCGCGGCGCCCGCCTGCGCCTGCCGGGCCGCGGTCTCGGCCGCCTCCACCCGCTCCGCCATCTCCCGCACGCCCGTGTCCATGGCGGCCTCGGCCCGCTCGGCCCGCCGCCTGGCCTGCTGCTCGGCGTTCCTGGCCAGGCGTTCGGTGGCGGCGGCCTCGTGCAGCGCGGCCAGGGCCTGCTCCCGGGCGGTCTCGGCGTCGGCCAGCGCGGTGTCCCGCTCGGCGTTGGCCTCCTCCACCTGCCGCACCATGGCGTCGCGCTCGCGCCGGGCGTGACCGGCGGCCTCGCGGGCCAGCCGTACCTGCTCCAGCGCCTGCTCGCGCTCGGCGTGGGCGAGCGCCACCCGGGTGTGCGCCTCGGCCTGCACGGCGCTGAGCCTGGCCTCCACCCCGGCCGGGCTCAGCTCGTCGGACAGGGCCTGGGCCAGCGGGGCGATCGCCGCCGCCATGCCCTTCTCCATGCGGTCGTACAGCTCCTCGGCCCGAGCCAGCGCGCCCTCCAGGCCCGGCGCGGCCCGCTTCAGCTCCCGCTCCCGTTTGGCCATCGCCTGGCAGCTCCCCTGCGGGCAGTAGGCCCGGGGGCGGCCCCGCCCGGGGCGCTGCTCGATCGGCGCACCGCAGTGCCTGCATGCCGTCACCCCGCCCGCGTCCTTGACCACCGGACGAGCGTAGCCTTTTCCAATTTCCAGAAATAAAAAAACAGTAATTCGTTCATGGGCGTGTCGTGGTGCTCGCCCGCCGGGCGCGTCCCTGAGACCATCCGTCCGGCCGCGCGGCCGGTGGGGCGTGGTGGTTGGATGTCCGCATGATCGTGCGCGATGTCCGCCCCGAGGAGATGAAGAGCGCCGGAGAGCTCCGGGTCGCCGCCTACGACGCGCAGGGACTGCTGGACGCCAGCCCCGGCTACGCCGCCACCCTGCGCGTCCTGGGCGCCGACGGCCCCGGCGAGGTGCTGGTCGCGGTGGAGGAAAATCGGCTGCTGGGCACGGTCATGTTCGAGCCCCGGCACGAGGGCAGCGAGGTGGCGCGCGACCCCGGAGAAGGTGAGATCAGGGCGCTGGCCGTGGCGCCGGACGCCCGCGGGCGGGGCGTCGGCCGCGCGCTGGTGCGGGCCGCCACCGACCTCGCGGTCCGCCGGGGCGTCGGGCTCCTGCTGCTGTCGACGCAACCGGCGATGACGACCGCCCGGCGGCTGTACCTCTCGGAGGGCTTCCGCCGCCTCCCCGAACGCGACTGGCGGCCCGTCCCCTCCCTCACGCTGCTGGCCTACGGCCTCGACCTGCCCCGCTGACCCCGGTCTCACCGCGTCCCGGTCTCACCGCGTCCCGCGGAGAAGCCGTGGCGCGGTGAGAGGATGGGCGGTGTGAACGTTGCGAAACGGAACAATGTGACGGTGACCGGCCGGAGAGGCGCGCCGACGGTCATGCTGGCGCACGGGTTCGGCTGCGACCAGAACATGTGGCGGCTGGTCGTGCCCGCCCTCGCCGAGCACTTCGAGGTGGTGCTGTTCGACTACGTGGGGGCGGGCCGCTCCGACCTGTCGGCGTGGCACGAGGAGCGGTACGCGTCGCTGGACGGTTACGCCCGCGACGTCGTGGAGATCTGCCGGGAGCTGGACCTGCGGGACGTGACGTTCGTGGGTCACTCGGTCAGCGCGATGGTCGGCGTGCTGGCCGCGGCGCGGGAGCCCGGCCGCTTCGCCCGCCTCGTCCTGGTCACCCCCTCCCCCCGTTACATCGACGACGGCGACTACCGCGGCGGGTTCAGCAAGGCCGACATCGAGGAGTTGCTGGAGTCCCTGGACGCCAACTACCTGGGCTGGTCGGCGACGATGGCTCCGCTGATCATGGGAAACCCCGACCGCCCGGAGCTGGGCCGGGAACTGACCGGCAGCTTCTGCGCCACCGACCCCGACATCGCCCGCGTCTTCGCCCACGCCACGTTCCTGTCCGACAACCGCGCCGACCTGGCGGCTGTCACCGTACCGACCCTGATCCTGGAGTGCGCGCAGGACTTCATCGCCCCGCGCGAGGTCGGCGCCTACGTCCACGCGGCGATCCCCGGCAGCACGCTGGTCACCCTCGACGCCACCGGCCACTGCCCGCAGCTGAGCGCCCCCGAGGCGACGGCCCAGGCCATCCTCTCCTTCGCCGGGGCCGCCCGGTGATGTCCCGGACCGAGCAGGAACCGGAGCAGAACGGCGGCGACGGTAGCCTGACACAGGACGCGGCCTTCACGGCCCTCCTGGAGGACAGCGCCGTGGACCTGTACGAGAACGCTCCGTGCGGCTATCTCTCCACTCTCCTGGACGGGAAGATAGCCAAGATCAACGAAACCCTGCTGGCCTGGCTCGGATACACCCGCGAGCAGGTGGTGGGCCGCATGAGCTTCACCGATCTGCTCACCGTCGGCGGCAGGCTCTATCACGAGACCCACTACGCCCCCCTGCTGCGCATGCGGGGGGAGATCAGCGGCATCGCCTTCGACCTCAAGGCCGCCGACGGCTCCCGCCTGCCGGTCCTCGTCACCTCCACCGTCAAGACCGGCATCGACGGTCAGCCCCTGCTGATCCGCACCAGCGTCTTCGACGCCCGCGACCGTCGCGCCTACGAGACCGAGCTGCTACGGGCCCGCAAGGAGGCCGAGAAGGCCCGCCGGGAGGCGGAGCAGGCCCAGCGGGAGGCCGAGGAGGCCCGTCTCCGGGCCGAACGGGAACGCGAGCGGCTCCAGAGCGTCCTCGCGACCCTCCAGCTCAGCCTGCTTCCCCCCGTCCTGCCGGAGATCCCCGGACTGGAGACCTCCGCGCACTACCACACCGCCTCCCCCGACCGCCTGGGCGGCGACTTCTACGACCTGTTCTCCCTGGGCGACGGGCGCTGGGGCTTCTTCCTCGGCGACGTGTGCGGCAAGGGCCCGGCCGCGGCGGCGATGACCTCGCTGACCCGATACTCCCTGCGCGCCGCGGCGGTCCACGACCCCGACCCGGTCACGGTGCTGACCACGCTCAACACCGTCCTGCTGGAGCGCTACACCGGCCAGCCCCGCTTCTGCACGGTCGTGTTCGGGATCCTCGAACCGGAGGGGAAGGGCTTCACCCTCACCCTGGCCAGCGGGGGGCACCCCCCGGCGTTGCTGCTGCGGGCCGGCGGGGGCGCCGAGTACCTGCCCACCCCGGGCGGCGTGCTCGTCGGCGTGCTGCCCCGCCCGCCGTTCACCCGCACCAGTACGGTGCTCTCCCCCGGCGACACCGTGCTGATGTACACCGACGGCCTCACCGAGGCCCACGTCGACTCCAGCCGGGCCCTCTTCGGCGACAGAGCGCTGCTCGACTTCGCCGCCCGGCTTGCCCCCGCGACGGCCGGGGACACGATCACCGCGGTCACCGCCCTGCTGCACGGCTTCGGCGAGGGCCTGGACGACGACACCGCGACCATGGCCTTCAGCGTGCCCGCCCTCGGCGTGACCGGGAAACCGGCGTGAACGGCCTGACCGTCGGCGTCCGCGCCTTCCCGGACGGGACGGTCCTGGAGGTGGCCGGGGACCTCGACTTCGCCACCGTCGGCGGGTTCCACGACGTGCTCCCGCGCCTCGTCCTGCGTCCCGGGCAACGGCTGGTCATCGACCTGAGCGGGCTGACGTTCTGTGACTCCACCGGGATCACCGCCTTCCTGGCCGCCCGCAACGTCGCTCTGGAGGCCGGGGCCGACGTCGCGCTGGCGGCCGTCCCCGCCCCCACTCTGCGCGTCCTGGGCGTCATCGGCCTCGACCAGGTGCTTACCGTCCATCCGGACGCCGCAGCGGCCGGTGTCCCCGCCGCCCCGGCGCCCGGCCCGCCGGTCCGCGAGGCCGATCCCCCCGGGGCCGTGGCGCGGACGGCCCCGGAGGCGTGACGGCGAGGCCCGCGTGAGGCCCCCGGTCACCGTGTGAGGTCCTCGGCCGCCAGGTGAGGTCCTCGGGCTCCGTGCGGGGCCTCGGGCTCCGGGTCAGGCTTCGTGCGGGGCCTCGGGCTCACGGCGCCGATACGGCCGGCGTGGCCGGTTCGGGCGTGGGGCGGCTCCGCGGGGCGACGCGCGGCCGGGCGGGCCGCCAGGTCGTCACCAGCGCCAGGGCCAGCAGCAACTCGGCGATGTCGCCGCCGTAGTACATGATCTCCGCGGCGCCCCGCAGCTCCGGCCCGGGGGCCGTCACGCCGACGAACAGGCCGGCGTACATCAGCTGCGACAGCGTGGCGTGCGCGGCGATCGACACGCCCAGCACGACCAGCCGCCTGGGCACCGGGGGACGCCGCGGCGCCGGGTCCGGCCCGGCGATCACCCAGGAG
Source organism: Streptosporangium sp. NPDC053982 (assembly GCF_055585205.1). NCBI lineage: Bacteria > Bacillati > Actinomycetota > Actinomycetes > Streptosporangiales > Streptosporangiaceae > Streptosporangium > Streptosporangium sp. NPDC053982. The sequence continues at coordinate 139,809 of NZ_JBVJKQ010000005.1, read as the reverse complement.
AACAGGCAGCCCGCCAGCACGAGGTGCAGGTGGACGAGCGAGTGCAACAGCGGGTCGGCGTGGGAGAGGCCGTACAGGGGGGTGAGGTACAGCGCGGCCATGCCGCCGACGTTCAGCGTGAGCGCCACCCACGGGTCGGCCAGCACGTGCGCGGGGCGGCTGCGCAGCACGGCGGTGACGCGGCGGGCGCGGCCGGCGGGCAGCGACCGCAGCAGCAGCGTCACCGGCGCTCCCAGCACCAGTCCCAGCGGGGCGAGCATCGCGATGAGCAGGTGCTGGAGCATGTGCCCGCGGAAGTCGGTTGCGGCGAACGCGGCGACCGGCCCGGTCAGGCCCGCGGCGAGCAGCGCGGCGCCGGCGGTGAAGGCCGCCGTGCGCCACGGGCTCCACCCCCTGGGCTCGCGCCGCCGTAGCGCCGCCATCGCCAGGTACGCCGCCAGCAGTACGGCGACGCCCGCCGCCGGGAGCGCGCCGGAGAGCCCGCCGTGGTGGTGCGCCTCGTGTGCCAGGAGCGGGACGTCGCCGGCCCGCCGGGTGAGAAGGTCCGCGACGGCGACAGATGTCACGTGCGATCCGGAGACTCCGGTGGAGACCACAGTGGAGATCACGGTGGAGGTCACGGGGCCGCCGTGGTGGTGCGCGGGGTGTCGTGGCAGAGGTCCACCGCCGGGCCGCCGCGCTGCAGCAGCCAGCCGCCGGCCATCAGCAGGACGCCCAGCAGCAGGAAACCGAGGTCCCACCAGAGCTGGTAGGCGTCGGTGCGCACGTGGTGGATGCCCAGGATGTGGTGGTCGACGACGCCCTCGACGAGGTTGAACAGCCCCCACCCGAAAAGGATCCAGCCCCACAGCATCCGCGAGCCCCACACCCGGCCGCGGGAGTGGGTGACCCGCGCGTGCAGCAGGCTCAGGCCCACCAGCACCGCCAGCCAGCAGAACACGTGGAAGAAGCCGTCCCACAGCGTGTTCATCCGCAGGCCCGGAACCGTGTTCGGCGGGTAGTACCCGATCCCGATGTTGTCGGTATTCGTGCTGGTCAGCATGTGGTGCCACTGCAGGATCTGGTGCAGGAGGATCCCGTCGACGAACCCTCCGAGCCCGACCCCGAGGAGCGTGCCCGGCAGGACGATCTCCCGTCTCGTCGCCACCGTTCCGGCCGCGGTGTCTGTCATGTGCGAACCTCCTCGTCCGTCCCGTCCGGTGCCGCCGTCGCGTCGTTCGTCCCGAACGAGGTGGCGGCCCACCGGTACATGCCGCCGATCCGGGGGAATATGTCCGCACTCCCCCGCCGTGGCGGGAAACACGGGAGAACGGGCCGTGAAAAGCCCGGAACGGATCGAATGGTAGATCTCTGGATCACCGCGGTGAGGTGCGGAAACGCCGCCGCGGGCGGTCCTTGGCCCGGCCCTTACCCGGGTGCGGCATGGCCTGGACGAGAGTCGAGGGGCATCGGGGCGAGCCCCGGAGCCCGGCGTTCACCCGCGCCTGGGACGCCCCGTGCCGGGCTTGTGCGGCGGCGGGGTGCGGGGCCGGCGATCAGGCGGTGCGCCGCCGGGATGACGGCGGCGATGGAGGCGGTGTCGGAGGCCGGGAGGGGCTCACAGCCGGGTGGCCGTGCGGATCAGCCCGGCGAGGGCGAGGGAACGGCTGTGCGCGGGCCAGACGATGTGGGTGACGACGGGGGGCGCGTCGGTCAGGGGGACGGCGGCGTGCTCGGCCCACAGCCAGGCACGCGCGGAGTCGGGGATGACGGCCGCCGTGCGTCCGAGGGCGATCAGCTGGGCCAGCTGCGTCTGGTCCCGGATCTCGGGTCCGGGACCGGGCGGGTGGGCGCCGTCACGGGCCCAGCGGGCGAGCGGAAGGCCGGGGATGTCGCTGACCTCGGCCATGGACAGGGTCCCGCGCGCGGCGAGGGGGTGCCCGGCGGGCAGGATGGCGACCTGCCCCTCGGTCAGCAGCTCCTCGCTGTCGAACCCGGCGAGGGAGTTGTACGGCGTGTGCATGAGCGCCACGTCGGCGCGGCCGTCGCGCAGCATATCCCCCTGCTCGCAGGTGCCGCTCGGCAGCACCTCGATCTCGGCGGCGCCGGGCTCGGCCGCGTGGGCGGCGAGAAGCTTCTGCAGCAGCTCGTGGGACGCGGCGGCCTTCACCGCCAGCACCAGACGGTCACGGGGGCCGCCCGGGCCGCCGGCGCGACGGGCGCGGTGCGCGGCGGCGTTGACCGCGTCGAGAGCCGCGCGGCCCTCGTGCAGCAGCACCTCTCCGGCGCCGGTCAGGGAGACGCCGCGGCGGTCGCGCTCCAGCAGGGAGACGCCGAGGCGGCGTTCGAGCCGCTGGATCGCCCGGGACAGCGGCGGCTGGGCCATGCCGAGGCGCTCGGCGGCGCGGCCGAAGTGCAGCTCCTCCGCGACGGCCACGAAGTACCTCAGCTCGCGGGTCTCCAGGGTGTCCACGGCCACACCATACCCGGGCGATACCCGCCGGGTATCACAGGGCACCGCATCGATGTTGGATGCGCCGCCCGCCTGTGAGCGAGCATCGGCGGCATGAGCGAAACGAAGATCGCGCTGGTGACCGGCGCGAACAAGGGGATCGGATACGAGATCGCGGCCGGGCTGGGCGCCCTCGGCTACCGCGTGGGCCTGGGGGCCCGCGACGAGGCCCGGCGGGAGTCCGCCGTCGGGAAGCTGCGCGCCGCCGGAGTGGACGCGTTCGGGGTACCCCTGGACGTGACCGGCGACCGGAGCGTCGCCGACGCCGCGGACCTGATCGGGCGGAAGGCCGGGCGCCTGGACGTCCTGGTCAACAACGCCGGAATCTCCGGTGAGACGGGGCCGGGGTGGGTGCAGGACCCGACCACGCTCGACCTCGGCCTGGTCCGCCGGGTCGTGGAGACCAACGTCATCGGTGTCATCCGGGTGACGAACGCGATGCTGCCGCTGCTGCGGCGCTCGGCGTCACCGCGCGTCGTCAACGTCTCCAGCGCCGTCGCCTCCCTGACGCGGCAGGCGGACCCGGACATCGAGATCGGCCCCGTCATGGCGGCCTACGCGCCGTCGAAGTCGTTCCTCAACGCCGTCACCGTGCAGTACGCCCGGCATCTCGCCGACACGGGCGTCCTGGTCAACGCCGCCTGTCCGGGCCTGGTCGCGACCGACTTCACCGGCTTCCAGGGACCCCGCACCCCCGAGCAGGGCGCGGCCACCGCGATCCGGCTCGCCACGCTGCCCGACGGCGGCCCGACCGGTTCGTTCTTCGAGGACGACGGCGTCATCCCCTGGTGACTCCCAAGGCCACGACCCGCGCCGCCCCGGACGACGGCTGTTCCTCAGCGAGAGCACCATCGGCAGGTACACCACCTCCATGTTCGACAAGCTCGGCATCACCGACGACGACGGCGACCGCCGCGTCCTCGCCGTCCTCACCTACCTGAACGGGTCCTGACACGCTTTCCGGGACCCGCCTCCGGCCGGTGACGGGAACGGTGGTCAGCCGGCGGCGGGAACGGCGAACGCCCGGCGGGCGTGTGTGAGCAGCTCGCGCACCGCGGGGTTGGACGTGTCCTTCCACACCAGGACGAGCAGGGCCGGCGTCTCGACGTCGAGGGGCAGGGTGACGAGCCTGTCGCGGTGGCCCTCGGTCATCGAGGCGCTGAGCACGGCGACGGCCAGCCCGCGGGCGGCGAGACCGGCGACGGCGTCGGGGGCGCTCGCCTGCAGCGTGACCGCGGGCTGAAGGCCGCGCGCGGCGCAGGCGTGGTCGAACACGGTGCGCACGCCGGTGCCGGACGGCATGCACGCGATCGGGTACGCGCACAGCTCGGCCAGGGTCACCCGCCGTCGTTCCGCCAGGGCGTGGCCCGCCGGGACCGCCGCGACGAGCCGCTCGTCCACCACCGTCAGCGTCTCCAGCCCCTCGGGGAGGGCGGCCGTCCCGGCGAGGGCCAGGTCGAGGGCGCCGGTGCGCACCCCCTCCACGAGCCGGTCGGAGCCGTCCTCCAGCAGCGATATCTCCACGCCGGGGTGGGCCCGGTGGAACGCGGCCAGCGCCTCGAACAGCGGCGTGACGGTGCAGCCGACCACCATCCCGGCGGTGAGCCGTCCCCGGAGCAGGCCGGTCACCTCACCCACCGCCCGGCCGGTCGCCCCGGCGGCGGCGAGCGCGGCACGGGCGTGTCCGAGCGCCGCCTCGCCGGCGACGGTGAGGGTGGCGACGCGGGCCGATCGGTCGAACAGCTCGGCGCCCAGCTCGCGCTCCAGCCGGCGGATCTGGGCGCTGACGCCGGACTGGCTGATGTGCACCCGCTCGGCGGCGCGGGTGAAGCTCCGCTCCTCGGCGACGGCGACGAAGTACTCCAGCTGACGCAACTCCATAACCAGTGATTCTAGTTCTGATAAGAACCATCTGTTGGACTTATGGAAAGGGGCCGACCAGGCTTGGAGGCGCCGGCGGTCCGCGCCGGCCCCTGAACCGATCCGCCGATCCCGGCGATCCAAGGAGCACGACCATGGCGACCTTCGTCCTCGTCCCCGGCATGTGCCACGGCGGCTGGAGCTACCGGCCCCTCACCGAACGGCTGCGCCGGCACGGCCACGAGGTGTACCCGCTGACGCTGACCGGGGTCGGCGAACGCGCCCACCTGCTGGACGCCGGGGTGAACCTGGAGACGCACATCACGGACGTGACCGCCGTGCTGGAGGCCGAGGAGATCGAAGACGCGGTGCTGGTCGGCCACAGCTACGGCGGCATGGTCGTCACCGGGGCCGCCGACCGCGTCCCGGACCGGGTGGACTCCCTGGTCTACCTGGACGCCGTCGTGCCGCAGGACGGCGACTCCTGCTGGGACCTCGTCCCCGACCAGGAGCACGAGTGGTACCTCGACGTGACGGAGGCCGGGTACGCGACCCGGCCGCTGCCGTTCTTCGACCCGCGCACCACGCCCCACCCCCTCGCCTCGCTGCTCCAGCCGATCCGGCTGGCCGGCGACCTCTCGCGGTTCCGGCGCAGGGACTATGTGTACGCCACCGAGTGGGGGGACCGCGAGTCGCCGTTCACCCCCGTCTACCGGCGGCTGAGCGAGGACCCGTCGTGGACGACGCACGCGCTCACCGCCCGGCACAACCTCATGCGGGACGCGCCCGACGACCTGCTGAAGATCCTGCTCGACATCGCCCGCCCCGCCCCGGGATCCGGCACGCCCGTTTGAGCCGCACCGGCCGGGTAGGCCGGTCACGGACCGTCGGAGGGAGACGTCATGGAACCGACCTGGATCATCGCCGTCATCGGCATCGTGATCGCGCTCGTCATCGCCTACGGGATCGAGCGGAACAGACGCGGGAGCCGGCGAAGGTGACGGGCCGGCGGCCCCGCGCCCTCACCGCCGCCCCGGCGTGGCGGAGACCCGGCTAGCGGGGCCGGGTCACGTAGGTGACCGTCGCCGGACGGACGACCCGGGTCGCGCCGTCGTAGCAGGCGTGCAGGGTGAGCACGCCCGTCACGGACTCGGTCCAGAGGCCGTACAGGTTGCAGAACTCCGCGCCGGAGCCGAACGCGGTGACCTGGACGTTGCCAGCGCGGCCGTATCCCGCGTTCACGTCGCCGAAGGCGACCCGCCTCAGGCCGGTCCCGTACCCGCTGATCTGCAGGCCCCCGGGCACCGAGTTGTGACTGACCGGGTACGGCGTCGGAACGTAGGAGCCCGCGGTGCCGGGGTCGTTGTCGAAGGTGTAGGCGAACGCCGGGTACGGCGAGCCGGGCGCCCAGACGACGGCGCTCTCCCGGTGGTAGGTCAGGTTCCACCCGGTGTTCAGCGGGGCGCCGGCGGCGTCGTGGCAGCGCACCACGATGTTCTGCGCGGCCGTCGTCGCGGTCCAGCCGCCCACCTTGCATCGCGCCGGAACGGCCGGGTCGACCGCGGTGACCTGGATGCTCCCGGCTAGGCCCGCCGAGCCGAGCCCCGGCAGGGCGACCCGCCACAGACCCGGGGACGTCCCCGGCGTCACGGTGTTCACGGGGGCGGGGGCCGGGGAGCCGAACCGCGCGGAGTTGAACTGCGTGGCCACGGCGGAGCCGTCCCAGCGCACGTACCCCAGCGCCTGGCGCGGTATCGGGCTCGGGTACCCGCCGCCGTACCCGAAGACCACGGAGAACCACGGGGTGACCGGGCCGACGCCGTACCGCTGGCACCGCACCGCCACGATCAGATCGTCACCCGACGGCCACTGGTCCTGGACCTGACACCAGTCGGCGGAGGAGGAGATCGCCGTGACGTGGGCCACTCCCCCGCCCGCCGCGCCGAACTGCGGGAACCTCACGAGCACCTGGCCGGGATCTCCGGAGACGGCCTCGGCCGCGAGCCCGGAGGCCCACGTGCCGAACTGGTAGTAGACGGTCGGGGCTGAGCCGCCCCCGACGACGGCCCACGCCCAGCGGGGCAGGTCGGCCGCGGCTGACACGGTCGATACGGCGGGCACGGTGAGCCCGGCCGCGACCAGGGCGGCGGCGCAGAGCGTGCGGGCGATCGCCTTCCACAACCGGAGCATGACGTCGTCCTCCATCCGCGGCGGGGCGGTGTCCGTGAGCGGGGACGGCTCGTACGGTCCCCGGCCCCTTGATAACCCGCCGCGGGACCGCCGGGAAGGCCCAACCTGGCCGACGGGCCTCTCCCCGTCCCCCACGGGGAACCCCGGTCCGGTCGGCGGGCCCGGGACCCCGGCCGTCCGGACCCCGCGCGGCGGGCTCCCCGGTTCCTACGCGGTCGCGCCCGCCCGTCAGGAAGGCGGCGGCCCGTCAGGAACGCGATGGCCTGCCAGGAAGGCGGCGGCCTGTCAGGGACGCGGCGGCCGCCTCCTCGTCCGGCTCCGGCTTCTACGCGGTCGCGCCCGCGCGCCGGAGGTCGTGCGGCATCTCCCAGCCCTCGGCGAGCCGGGAGGGGTGAACGTTGTCCCCGCCGCCGAAGAACTCGCAGAACTTCATGATGAGCGGGTCCCACCCGATCGGGTCGATGTGGTCCGTCCCCGGAATGATCAGTTCCTCCTCGACGTGGACCCGCACGACCTCGACCTGGAAGGCGGTGGCGTGCGGCTCGGGGACGCCGAAGGGATGGACCCCGATGACCCGGCACTCCAGCTGGACCGGGCACTCGGCGACCCGGGGTGCCCGCACCAGGTCCGCCTGCTGTTCGGTCAGCCCCGCGACGGCGAACTTGTCCGGCTCGTACCGGTAGCCCTGCCGTACCTTGTGCGGCGGGACCGTCCGCGTCCCGGTGGTCAGTGCGAGCCGGTCGACGGCGTCGACCATCGCCGAGGAGGGCAGGTTGAGCACGCACTCGCGCTCGCGCAGCAGGTTCGCCGTCGTCTGCGCGCTGTTCCCCAGACCCAGCATGCAGCACTCCCCCAGCCACCACGCCGAGGACATCGGCGCGAGGTTGGCGGTGCCGTCCTCGTTGCGGGAGCCGATGAGCACCACGGGCGTGCCGAAGTACATCACTTTCAGATCGAGGGGCTTGTGCACTGACGAGTCCTTCTGCGAGTCCTGTCCGGTCCGGGCGGACCCCACTATGCGGACATCCGTCCCCGGACCGCTGGCGGCGATCGGACGTCGTTCTCCGGAGACCACTGCGCTTCCGGAGACCACGGCGTTCTCCGGAGGCCATGGTGTCTTCGGAGCCGGGTCCGTACGGCGGGCGTCCGGCACCGCTCACGAGGCGACCGGCCGCGCGGCCGCGCCGGGATCATCCTCGCCGGTCCCCGCTCCGCCGGTCCGCGATTCTGTCGGTCTCCTAGGGCATCATCGACCGATGGAGAAACCGGAGATCGTCTCGGCCGAGGAGTGGCGGCGGGCCCGCGAGGACCTGCTCAAGGCCGAGAAGGAGGCCACCCGGGCGCTGGACGCGCTGGCCGCGCGGCGCCGCCGTCTGCCGATGGTCAGGTTCGACGGCGAATACGTCTTCGACACGCCGGACGGTCCGAAGACCCTGCTCGACCTGTTCGAGGGCCGGCGGCAACTGGTCGTCTACCAGTTCATGGACAACGGGCCCGACCACTACTGCCCCGGATGCACCGGCTTCACGAACAACGTCCCGGTGGCGGCGCTGGCCGGGCTGGCCGACCGCGATGTCACCTGGGTGACCGTGTCGAATATGCCGCTCGCCCAGATCGAGGCGTACAAGGCGCGGATGGGCTGGACGCTGCCGTTCGTGTCCTCTCGCGGCACGTCGTTCTCCGACGACTGCGGCGCCGGCGGCGGGTTCATGCTCAGTGTGTTCCTGCGCGACGGCGACGAGGTCTACCGGACCTACGGCACCACCGCCCGCGGCGTGGACCGGCTCGTCTTCCTGCACAGCATCCTCGACCTGACCCCGTACGGCCGGCAGGAGGACTGGGAGGACTCCCCGCCCGGCTGGCCGCAGCACCCCACCTACGGGTAGGACACCGGACCATCGAGAAACGGTCCGGGAGAAATCCGGGAGGCGTGTCGATACGCCCGGGTCCCGTTCGTCGTCATCACGTGCGGCGAGCCCGCCGTACGAGAACCATGACGACCACGAGAACGGGAAGTCCCGCGATGAAGTACATGCTGCTGATCTACAGTGCCGCGACGACCGACGGCGACGTCGAGTCGGCCGAGGGGTCGTCCTTCGAGGACTGGATGGTCTACGACAAGGCCGTCAGGGAGTCGGGGGCCTACGTCAGCGGGCACGCGCTGGCCGACCTGACCACCGCCACGAGGGTCCGGGTCGACGCCTCGGGTGAGCGGTCCGTCACCACGGACGGGCCGTTCGCCGAGGCGCGGGAGATCCTCGGCGGCTACTACGTCCTCGACGTGCCCGATCTCGACGTCGCGCTCGACTGGGCCGCCCGCTGCCCCGGCGCGCGGGCCGGGTCGATGGTGGTGCGGCCGATCGCCGAGTTCGACTGACGACGGTGGAGGAGCGAGCAGCCGGCGGGGACTCCGCGCCGTCGGCTCCCGACGGCCTCGAGGTCCCCGCGGAATCCGAGGGTCCGGAGACGTCCGGTGACCTCGGGAGTCCCGGCGAACCGGGAAAACCCGTGGAGCCGGTGGGGGTGTCGGTGGAGGCGGTGTTCCGGGAGGAGCACGGCCGGTTGCTCGCCGCCCTCGTCCGCCGCTTCGGCGACCTCGACCTGGCCGAGGAGGTCGCCTCCGAGGCGGTCGAGGCGGCGCTGATCCACTGGCCGGCCGAGGGCGTGCCCGACAGGCCCGGGGCCTGGCTGATGACGACGGCGCGGCGTCGTGCCGTCGACCGGCTGCGGCGCGACCGGGCCTACGCCGCCCGGCTGGCGATCCTGCAGGTGGAGGCCGACCGGGCCGGTCCCGCCGCGGACCCGGGCGGTGACGGCGACCTGCCCGACGAGCGGCTGCAGCTGTTCTTCACCTGCGCCCACCCGGCTCTCGCCGCCGAGGACCGGGTGGCGCTGACGCTGCGCTGCCTGGCCGGGCTGGCGACGCCCGAGGTCGCGCGGGCCTTCCTCGTCCCGCCCGCGACGATGGCCCAGCGGATCGTGCGGGCGAAGAAGAAGATCCGCCAGGCCCGCATCCCGTTCCGCGTGCCCGGCGCGGACGAGTTGCCGCGGCGGCTGCCGGGGGTCCTCGGGGTCATCTACTCGGTCTTCACCGAGGGGTACGCGGCCAGCTCCGGTCCCGACCTGCAACGGCTCGACCTGGCCGAGGAGGCCATCCGGCTGACGCGGATCCTGCGCCGGCTGCTGCCCGCCGAGCGGGAGGTCGCCGGGCTGCTCGGGCTGATGCTGCTGGTCCACGCGCGGCGCGAGGCCAGGACCGGCCCGGACGGTGAGGTCGTGCTGCTCGACGACCAGGACCGCGGCCGGTGGGACGGGACGATGATCGAGGAGGGCGGCGGCCTGGTGGTCGCCGCGCTGAGCGGCGGCCCGCCCGGCCCGTACGGCGTGCAGGCCGCGATCGCCGCCCTGCACGACGAGGCCGCCGACGTCGCGACCACCGACTGGCCGCAGATCGTGGCGCTCTACGACGTGCTGCTCGCTCTCGCGCCGTCCCCGGTCGCGGCGCTGAACCGGGCGGTGGCGGTGGCGATGCGCGACGGCCCCGAGGCAGGGCTGGCGCTGCTGGACGGGCTGGCCGGCGAGCCGCTGCTGCGCGCCTACCACCCCTATCCGGCGGCTCGCGCCGACCTGCTGCGCCGGCTCGGCCGCCTCGGGGAGGCCGCGGCTGCCTACCGGGAGGCGCTCGCGCTGGCCGGGACCGAGCCGGAACGGGCCCACCTGCGGCGCAGGCTGGACGCCGTCACCTCCTCCGGCACGGCCGGCCCGCCGCCGGGGCCCGCCTGACGTCCGGGACCGCCCGACGTCCGAGACCGTCCGCCCGACTTCCGGGGCCGCCCCGGGCCCCGCCGTACGGCGGGCCGCGCCGCTCTCAGCGGGTGAGCAGGTCCCGCAGGACCGCGGCGACCTCGGCGGGGGCCTCCTCGGCCATGAAGTGGCCGTGGGTGACGGTGGTGTGCCGCAGGTCGGCCGCCCAGGCGCCCCACAGCGCGGCGGCGTCGTAGCCGAGGGCGGCGCCCCAGTCCTGCTGGAGCACGGCCACCGGCATCCGCAGCCGGTTCCCGGCCTCCCGGTCGGCCCGGTCGTGCTCGACGTCGACACCGGCCGAGGCGCGGTAGTCGGCGACGATCGAGGGCACCGCGTCGCGGCAGGCGTCCAGGTAGGCGGCGCGGACGTCGGCGGGCACGGCTCCGGGGTCGCCCGTCCAGGCGTCGAGGAAGTGGCCGAAGAACGCGTCGGCGCTCGCGGTGATCATCCGCTCCGGCAGGCCGGGCGGCTGGGCCATCAGGTAGAGGTGGAAGCCGACGGCGGCGGTCACGCCGTGCATCGCCTCCCACATGTCCAGGGTCGGCAGCACGTCCAGGCAGGCCAGGTGGGTGATCGTCCCGGGGTGGTCGAGCCCGGCGCGGAAGGCGACCAGGGCCCCGCGGTCGTGCCCGGCCAGCGCGAAGCGCTCGTGCCCCAGCGCGCGGGCCAGGGCGACGACGTCGGCGGCCATGGTGCGCTTGGCGTAGACGTCCGGGCCGGTCGCGGCGGGTTTGTCGCTGGCGCCGTAGCCGCGCAGGTCGGGGCAGATGACGGTGTGGTCGGCCGCGAGGTCGGCGGCGACGTGCCGCCACATCAGGTGCGTCTGCGGGAAGCCGTGCAGCAGCACGATCGGGCTGCCCGAACCGGCGACGGCGACGTTCAGCGACACCCCCTCGGCGACGGGGACGCGCCGTTGGTCGAATCCGGCGATGGCAGGCGGCATGGTCATACTCCTCGTTCGGTTCTCGGACGGCGGGCGGGGGGTGTCCCCAGCCTGCCGGGCGCCGATGAGCATCCGATGAGCACGCGCCCGGACCCACGGGGCCGGACGCCGGGCCGAAGTGCCAGGGCACGGCACGGTCAGTGGGTGCCCGGTCTGGGGATGTGGACGCCGGCGGCGCGGAGCTCGGTCTCGACGAGCGCGACCCCGCGGGCCGCGGCCGATCCCTGATCTTCGCCGTGGAGGGCGATCAGCGTGTACCGGATCGCGGTCTCGGTGCGGGCCTGCAGACCGGTCACGATCTTCAGGTGCGCGGGATTGGCGAGGAAATGGCCGGCCATGGCGGCGGCGAGCTCGGCGATGCGCGGGTCGTCCGGTTCCCAGGCCGCGGCTTCGGTCGCGCGCTTGACCAAGGTGACGAACCGGGTGTCCTCGAGGGCGTGCTCGATATGGGTGAGGTAGTCGTCGAAGCCCTCGGGGACCAGTGCCCTGGCCAGGACCCAGCCCTCCCTGGCGGCCGCCACCTCCTCCGCGGGGAAGCCGAGGCCGGACATTCTCTCCAGCAGCGCCACGGCACGGTCAGGCAGCAGGGCCCGGTCGCCGTCGGCGAGCCGGTGCAACATGTCACGCCGCGCGACCAGCTCCTCGATCCGTTCGGTGAGCCGCCGCTCGACGTCGGCGAGCGCGGCGGCGAACAGCGCGGGGCCGGCGTCGAGCAGGGACCCGATCTCGGCCAGGGGCACCCCGGCGGCGGCCAGCGTCCGGGCCTGCACCAGCCGCAGCAGCTCGGCCGATCCGTACCTCCGGTAGCCGGAACCATCGCGTTCCGGCTCCTTCACCAGGCCGAGCTTGTGATAGTGCCGCACCGTCTTCACCGTGACGCCGACGAATGCCGCCGCCTGCCCGATCGTGACTCCGTTCATCTGCGTAATCCTGCCCTGGGCTCGGACTCGGCGACCGTGCGGACCGCAGCCGAGCATGCGGACAGGCCACGCCGAGCTCCTCGAGTCCGGCGTGACCCCCTTTCGGGTTCCACCCGGCGCGTGGACGGAAGGGGCCCTCGCGGCGTACGAGTCACAGGCGCTCAGTCCGTCGGCTGAGCCGGGTGGGCGTGCCCGGCGCGGAACACCTCGTTGAGGAGCCTTTGCTGAGCGCTACGGAACGCTGCCGCTATGGACAGGTCGGCGTCGTCCACGCAGTTCAGCGCGGCGGTCAGGGTCTTGCTGCCGTCGGGGGTGCTGTACATCAGCGCCGCGTGGCCCACGGCGGCGCCGTTGTGGGATATGACGGTGCCGCCGTCGTCCGTGGTCAGCACGAACACGCCGAGGCCGTAGTCCATGTTCGGGATGCCCGTCGGGTGCGGGGCGCACATCTCGGCCAGCAACCCGGCCGGCAGGAGCCTGCCGCCCATCAGCGCGGAGACGAACGTGTGCAGGTCCCGGGTGGTCGAGATCATGTCGCCGCCGGTGGAGATCCAGGAGGGGTTCTGGCGGGTGATGTCGATCGTCTTCCGCTCGCCGTCCTCCTCGTAACGGTAGTAGGCGTGAGCGTGCGGTTCGGGGATCTCCGGCGAGGCGTCCGGCACCACGGTGCCCGACAGCCCGAGCGGCCTCAGGATGAGCCGCTGCATCTCCTCCGCGTAGGTACGGCCGGTGATCTTTTCGATCAGTAGCCTGGCCAGCACGTAGTTGGTGTTGGAGTAGCTCCAGCCCGTGCCCGGCTCGAACCGGGCCGGCTTGGACAACGCCAGCTCCACCAACTCCTGCGGCCGGTAGGTCTTGAACCGGTTGTCCAGCCACTCTTTGCCCGTGGCGCCGTAGGGGATGGGGATCCCCGTCACGATCGTCCCGTCGCCGTGGACCTCGCCGCTGAAGTTGAACACCCCGCTGGTGTGCTGCAGCAGCATCCGCACGGTGATCCGCGGGTCCAGCCCGAACCCGGGCAGATGGTCCGCCGCCGGGGCGTCCAGACCGATCCTGCCCTCGGCACCGATGATATGTGCGCGCGGCTGTCACCGATCCAGTACGACCACATCAACTTCCTGGGCCGCTACGCCTTCTCCCGCGCCGACGTGGCCGGGGGCTTGCGTCCCTTCCACGACGGCGCTCAAGCGAGCGCCTGAGCCTCTGGACCGGCATCCTCGGCCAGCACCCGATAGACGCTGGCCAGCGACGGATGGCGGCCCTTGTTCTTGCCGGCCGGAATGACCAGCTTGGCCGCGATCTGCGGCACCGGCACGCCCCGCGCACGCAGGCTGCGGGCGTAAAATACCATGTCGTCGTCGAACACCTTCGGTCGGCCGCCGTGGCGGCCGCGCTCACGGGCCGAAGCCTGGCCCTCCAGCGACTTCTCCCGGATGTACTCGCGTTCGGACTCGGCCATCCCGGCGAAGAACGCGAACAACGCGGCCCCGTGCCCGCTCGGGTCATACACGCCCTGCAACGGGCCGGTGAGCAGCTCCAGCTGGATATCGGCCCGCCGCAGTTGTTCGGCGGTGGTCAGCAGCTCGGCCGCGCCCCGCCCGAGGCGCTTCATCTCATGCACCGTGAAGATCACCCGCTGATGCGGGACCGCCTGCTTGATGGTGCGGGCGAAGTCCATCGCCTTGGTGAACTCCGGCCGCACCTTCACGCGGGTGCCGATCTTCTCCGAGAAGATCGGCTCACATCCCGCCTGGCGCAGGGCGTCGATCTGGTTCTGCAGCTCCTGCTGCGCGGTGCTGCACCGGGCGTACCCGACCCGGGTGGGCTTGGCCCCGGCCCGGGTGGCACCGGCGTCGGCGGCTTCGGGTGCCGGGCTCGCCACCCAAACCCGGCCGGGACCGCGGTCGACGGGCGTGCGCACCTCCAGCTCTGCCCGCAGGTGCGGCACCAGCATGAAGCGCGGCGTGTGGTACTTCGGCGCGACCTTCCCGCCCCGGGTCCGGCAGGCGCTCCCCGCCGGCGCCTGGCACGTCGGACAAGTGAAGCGCTCGACCGCAGCCGCCGACTCGGCGAGATCACTCATGTCGCAGAACCTACTGTGCGCACTGTTGTGAGAACACGGTTTTGCGGGAGGTTATGAGAACGACGGGCAAGGACAAACCGGACACCCTCCGGCGGGTCGGCGTGTCAGAACTCCTCATTTCTGAGAACAGCACAGTGCCACTTGGCTACGCAGAGCCAAATTGCATTCGCAGCGACTCGAGCAGCGGCTCCGATGTCCAGTCGCCGGGCCGACGGGTTCATGATGGCCAAGGGCTGTGGCGCTTCACCAGGTGATCGGTTGGCTGGTGAGCATGGGCCGGACCTTGGTGAGCATCAGGTCGAGGAACCGATCGGGGTGGCGGAAGGAGGCGAAGTGGCTCGCGTCCGGGATGAGGGCGAAGTTCTTTACGGGCGCGGTGACGTCGTCGAAGAACCGCCGGACCGGCTCGGGCGGGGTGATCACGTCGCGCTCGCCCTGGAAGATGAAGAACGGGATGGCGAACGTGGTGCCTTCGGCCCATTCGTCGATGGTCGCGGACTCGGGCGCGACGCGCTCGGAGAAGCTCATGGCCTTGGTGTAGGCAGGCAGCTCGCGCAGGGAGTGCAGGGGCGAGGACAGCAGGGAGCCGACCACGACGGTCTTGATGGTGTCGAAGGTGAGCGGGTCGGAGCCGACGGTGTGCTTGTTGTACTGCGACCAGTCCTCGGCGCCCCAGGCCGACCTGTCCGCGCCCATCGTGGTGACGGCGGCCAATTCCTTGCTCTTGCCGGCCGCGCCGAGCCGGTCCAGCAGCGCGCGGTAGGCGGTGTGGTCGCGGCCGCCGGCGTTGATGTTCTGGTCGGTGCCGACGTAGGCGCAGTACAGCTCCGGGTGGTTGCGGGCCAGGCGCAGCCCGACGATGGAGCCGAAGGAGCAGCCGAGCAGCACGACTTTGTCGACGCCGAGCCGGGCGCGGATGTGCTGGGTGACCTCCAGGGCGTCGCGCTCAAGGCGCTGCAGGCTCATGTCTCCCTGCCCGTCGGGTCCGCCGTGAGCGAAGGTCTTGCCAGCGCCGCGCATGTCCCACCGCACGATCGTGAAGTGCCGCTCCCAGGAGCGGGTGCGCGAGGCGAAGATCAGGTTGGTGGCGCCGGGGCCGCCGTGGAGTTCCAGGATCACCGGGTTGCGGCGGTCTTCGCCGCGGATGGTGATCCACTGGTCGATGCCGCCGATGCGGAGGAACCCGGATTCCTCGATGCCGTGCGGGCTGGTGATGCGTAGTCGTTTGGCGTGGGCGGTGCGCCTGAGCTGGCGGTAGCCGAGCAGGCCTGCGACGGGGACGGTGATGACCGCAGTGGCGGTTGCGGCGATGGCGATGCCAAGCATCTGCTACTTCCTTAAACTGTTTATAGCAGTAACAAGCGCGTTTACGCTATATACAGTTGTGGGAGGGTGTCAACCGACGTCCGCGAAGACCTCACCAAGGGGAGCGACCATGGCCAGGGCAGCCAAGCCGCGCGAGAACAAAGACAAGAAGGCGCGCGACCTGCCGACGGGCATCGCACTGCTGTGGGGCGAACAGGACCAGCCCGCCCGCGGCCCCAAGCCCAGCCTCACCCCCCAGCGCATCGCCGAAGCCGCCGTGACCCTCGCCGACGCCGAAGGGCTGGAGGCCGTCTCGATGAACAAGGTCGCCGCCGAATTCGGCGTCTCCGCCATGGCCCTGTACCGCTACGTGCCCGGCAAGACCGAACTCGTCGAATTGATGGTGGAAGCCGTCCTCGCCGAACCCCCCGACCTGTCGGCCGCCGGCTCCGCCTGGCGACCCCGGCTTTCCGTGTGGGCCCACCGCCAGTGGGGGGTCTACCAGGCCCACCCCTGGCTGCTGGCCGCCACCGCCATGCGCCGGCAGATCATGGGCCCCCACCAACTCGCCTGGATGGACGCCGCACTTGCCGCCCTGGAACCCACCGGTCTGACCGCCGGCCAACGCCACCAGGTCTTCCTGCTGATCGCCGGGCAGGTACGCAACCTCGCCCAGCAACGGGCCGACTTCGACGAGGACCACAACCGCGAATGGGGTCGCCTGACCAGCGAACTACTCAACCGCCACAGCAATCGCTTCCCCGCCCTGACCAAGGCGATCGCCGACGGCGCATTCACCTCCACCGAGCTCGATCCACTCGGCTTCGGCCTTGATCGCATCCTCGACGGCGTCCAAGTGCTCATCGACCGTGGCTAGCGAGCATCACCCCCCTACGATCGCTGACCTACTGACGCAGCTGTGGCGGGGTCAGGTAGCGCCGGCGGACGTAGCGCGGGCCACGCTCAACCGGCCGACGAACTCATGGGTTATTTCTCATTCCTGGTCAGAGGGCAGGTGACTGCCTGCCGGCGTCGAGTGCGGTGAAGTAGGCGGCGCTGTCGGCGTCCGTCGGGTAGTACGACTCGATCGCGACCTCGTCCAGGGTGATGTCCATCGGAGTACCGAACGTGGTCGTCGTCGAGAACAGCCGCAGTTCGCGCCCGCCGAAGCTGAAGATCATCGGGATGGTGACCTCCGACTCGACCGGTTGACTCGCGTCCCCCGAATGGGGGGCAAGGTAATCCTCGTAGAGCGCGGTGAGTCCAGGGTCGGGAGCTGTGGCGAGTTGCCGTGCGATCCGGACACGCAGCAGCGTACGCACCTGCGCCAGGTTGACGATGTGCGGGGCGAGCCCGCGCGGGTCCAGCCCCAGCCGCACCATGTTGATCGGCCGTACCAGCAGGTCGGGGGCGACGGCGGCGAGGAACGGGTCGATGGCGCGGTTGCTCATCACGATGTTCCACCGGCGGTCGACGGCCAGTGCCGGATACGGCTCATGCGCGCGCAGTACACGCTCGATCGCGTCCCAGGCCGCCGACAACGACTCCTGATCGAGCGGCCGTTCGGCATAGCGGGGCGCGAAGCCGGCGGCCAGCAGCAGCCGGTTGCGCTCTCGCAACGGCACGTCGAGCTGCTCGGCCAGTCGCAGGATCATCTCGGCGCTCGGGCGGGACTTGCCGGTCTCCACCAGGCTGACGTGACGAGCCGACACATCGGCGGCGATCGCGAGATCCAGCTGGCTGAGGCGCCGGCGATGCCGCCACTGCCGCAGCAGTTCCCCCACAGTGTGCATGGACGACGATGCTACTCATCGAGCACCCGAATGCTATGAAATGGCATTTCATCGACAAATGTCCCGGACGTCGGAAACATTGCGGCCCGTGACTACGCAGAACATGACCCATGACAACAAGAGCATCGTCCAGCAGGCGCTGACCGCACTGGTCGCGACCGGCGACGTCGACACGCTCGCGCCGTTGCTGAGCGACGACTTCCTCCATCACCGCCCGGACGCGACCTCCAAGACGAAGTCGGAATGGCTGGCCGCCGTGGGCGCCGCGCTCGTCCCACTCGCCGGCATGCAGGTCGAGATCCAGCACGTGCTGGCCGACGGCGATCATGTCGTGATGCATTCCAGGCGTCAGCTGCCCGGTGACGGGCCGGAGATCACGGTCGTCGACATCTGGCGGCTCGACGACGGTCTGATCACCGAGGCATGGGAGATCATCGAGCCGACGTCCCAGGCGGCCGCCAACCTGACCTGGTGGGAGATTCGCTGATCGCCGGCCCGGCCGCAAGCCGGGCGCCGCGGCTGTGAACACCGGGGCATCGTGACGGCCCCATGCCCCACCTCAAGCCTGGGTTCTGCACCCCCTCCCGGCCACGCCGCCGTCGTCGGGAGGGTCAGGGATCTCGCCGAGCTGCCGCAGGCCTTCCACCGGTGCGGAGGGGGAGATGGAGTAGCGGCCCAGGACGTTGAGGTGGGAGTGGCCGAGCGGGGACAGGCCGCCGGCGTCCTCATCCTTGACCCGGGAGGCCTCTGGGGAGGGGCGGACCGGATTTTGGTTCCGTCGCCTGTGTCTCGGGTCCAAGTCTGGTGAGCCCGCCCCTTTGACTGGACCGATCCTCTCCTCAGCCCGTTGCCCGGGCTGCGGCGGCCCGGGGAACGGGCTCTCTGCCAACGGCTCCTGTCGGTCTCAGCCTCGATCCGGTCGGGGGATGTCGATACCGCCGGCGCGGAGCCTCGCTTCGACGAGCGAGGCCAGGCGGGCCGCGGCGGAGTCGCGTTCTTCGCCGTGGTGGGCGATCAACCGGTAGCGGGTCGCGGTCTCGGTATGGGCTTGCAGACCGGTCACGATCCTGAGGTGGTCGGGGTGGGCGAGGTAGTGCTCGGCCATGTCGGTGGCCAGCTCCACAACGCGGGGATCATCCGGTGCCCAGCCGATGACTTCGGCGCTGCGCTTGGTCAGCTCCACGAAGCGGGGGTTGCGCAGCGCGTGTTCGATGTCGGCGAGGTAGTCCTCGAAGCTTTCGGGGACCAGGGCCTTGGCCAGGACGAAGGATTCCCGGGCAGTGCGTACGTCCTCCGGGGTGAAGCCGAGGGTCGGCATTGCCTCCAGCATCGCTACGGCGCGGTCGGGCAGCAAGGTCCGGTCGCCGCTGGTGAGCCGGTTGAGCATGTCCCTCTGTGCGGCCAACGCGGCGATCCGGGCGGTGAGGCGCTGCTCGACGTCGGCGAGCGCCGCGGCGAACGGCGCGGCGTCGCAGTCCAGCAGCGGGCCGATGTCGGCCAGCGGCACCCCGGCGCCGGCGAGCGTTTTGACCTGCACCAGTCTCAACAGCTCGGCCGAGCCGTAGCGCCGATACCCCGAGCTGTCGCGCGCGGGCTCCGCCACCAGCCCGAGCTTGTGGTAGTGCCGCACCGTTTTGATCGTGACGCCGGCGAACGCGGCCGCCTGGCCGATGGTCACCCCCGCGGCCATGGGCTCAGCGATCCTTTCGCGCCTGCGCGGCGGCGGCGGTCTCCCGCACCGCGGCGGCGACCGCCCGGAAATCCTTGCGCAGGATCTGGGTGTGGTTGCTCTCTACTTTGGTGCTGACCCGCAGGTTGGGGTTGCGGCGGAGCACCGGATCGAGAGAGGCGCGCATCTGCTCCATCTCCTCCGCACCGCCGCCGAGGTTGGCTCCGGAGGCCAGGATATAGCGCACCGGGCAGGACAGCCGGTCCAGGACGGGTTCGAGGGCAGCGCAGACCTCGTTGATCTCGATGTTGACCTGGGCGTGCTGAGCGGCACTCATCGAGGCGGCCAGGCCGAAGGGGCGCGCGAGCGGCAACCCCAGCCGCATCCTGCGAAACGCGCGCCGGATCCGCTCCCGGTTCTCCTCACCGGTCAGCCCCCAGGGGACCGCGCCGTCGACCGAGACCAGCCCGGCGATACGGTCGGGGTTGCGATCGGCCCAGTGCACCGCCAGCGCCGCACCATAGGACCAGCCGACCAGCAGCGGCCGCTCCACCCCGATCGCCTCGAGGACTGCGTCGACGTCGCGCAGACAGCCCTCGAAGGAGTAGTCGGCCGACCGCTTCGACTTGCCGCGGGCGCGCTCGTCGTAGGTGAGGTGTCGCCACCGGGGGCCGAGTTCGGCGATCACCCGCCGCCAGGAGCGCTGGCTCGCATAGGAGCCGTTGAGATACACGACGGCTTGGCCGGGGCCGCGGGTATCGGTGACCGCCAGGGCCGTGTCGTCGACGGGCACCATGCCGGCCCATGAGGAAGCGTGTGAATGCTTCATGCGGTCAGCATCCGCCTTGACCTCGGGTCAAGGTCAAACGGACCGTCGAGGCCACCGAATCGAGTTCCGGTGACCTCGACGGAGGCATTGACCTGCATCGCCGCATCGGCGTCGGGCGAGAGCGCCGCTGTAGGCGACGACAGACTTCTTCGTCGACTTCGAGGAACGCGACGAGGACTACGGCCGGCAAGCCGCCATGCTCGCGGTCATCGGCCGGACCACAGGAGCAAGGCTGACCAGCGAGTGGCTGGAACAACCACACCCGTACACAACGGTCCCCCATGTCGGACGGAGCACGCTGAACCCCTGAGCGCTCGATCACATGCATCTCGGGAAGCGATCTTCGCCTGGACGTCATCGTCGCTGCTCAACCACGCTGGTCGGCGGAGGGGACGGCTCGATCAGCGCTCAGGTCGCCAGCCCCCCGCCTTGCCGGGGTGGCACCGGGCTGGCGTCGCGCCGTCGCGGCAGCGCGGCCGCCAGGAGGGCGACGGCGGCCAGCACCACGGCGATGGCGGCGAAGGCCTGCCCGTAGCCAGTCGCCAGCTCCGGCGCCCGGCCGGGCCGGCACGTTCGCCGTCCTGCCCCGCCGTGAGCGCGACCAGGGACGCCAGGCCGAGCGCGCCGCCGATCTGCTTGGCGGTGTTCATCAGCCCGGAGGCCGCCCCCGCGTCGGCTGCGGCGACGCCCGAGGTGACCGTGACAGTCAGCGGCGTGTTCAGCAGGCCGCCGCCGAGCGAGATCAGCACGGCTGGGCCGGCGATGGCCGTCAGGTAGTCCTGGCCAGGGGCGATGCGGCTCTGCCACCAGAAGCCGGCTGCGCCGATCAGCGCCCCGGCGACGATGAGCACGCGATCGTCGGCGCGGCGCATCAGCCATGGCGTCAGGCGCAGGCCCACCAGCATGGTCAGCAGGGTGTGCGGCAGGAACGCCAGCCCGGTCTGCAGCGGCCCGTAGCCCAGGACGTGCTGCAGGGACAAGGTCAGGAACTACCACATCGGGTTCAGGCACGCCCCGGCCAGCAGTATCGCGATGTTGCCCAGCCAGATCGGCACGTTGATCAGCAGAATCGCCCGCCAGGACAGGTATTCGGTCAGCGCCCCGCCGATCAGGTTGCCCGCCGTGCCGCCGGCCAGGCTCACCGCCGTCCAGATCGCGATCGCGCGGGTGCGGCGCGGCCCCTCGGGAAAGACAGAGGTCAAGATCGTGAGCGTGGCCGGGGCCAGCACCGCCGCTCCCACCCCCTGACCTGCCCGGGCCGTGATCAGCGCGCCCGGCGCGTCGGCCAGCCGCCCGCCGAGCAGCAGCAGAACGCCGAAACTCAGCGCGTAGGCGTTGCCCACCCACGCCAGGTGCCGGGCGTCGAAGCCGAGCGCGTGCTGGATCGGGGTTGAGGAACCCAGGAACAGCCGTTGGCGGCGAAAATGATCTTGCTCGATGTGTGACGTCCGGCTTCGGCGTGTGATCGCTCTACCGGGAGGTTTCTGGCCCGTGGATGATGCGGTGGATGGTGGAGCGTCCGACGCTGTATTCGGTGGCCAGGTCGGCCAGGGACACCTCGCCCTCGGCGTATCGGCGGCGGATGGAGCGCCGGGCGGGTTCGGGCAATTTGGGCTGCTTGCCCTTGAGCTTGCCGTTCTTCTTGGCCAGGGCCATGCCCTCGCGGGTGCGCATGTGTCCGAGGTTGGCCTCGAACTCGGCGACCATGGCGAGGGTCTGCAGGAACAGCCGCCCGAACGGGTCGTTCCAGTCGTAGACGGATGCGCCGAGTCCGAACAGGACGCCCCGTCCGGACAGGTCGGTGAGGATCTCGTTGGCCTCGGCCATGTTGCGAGCGAACCGGTCGAACTTAGTGACCGTGAACACCGTCCCGTCCCAGTCGGCGGCGAGGGCCTGGTCGAGGCCGACGCGGTTGCGGCGGGTGGTGCCGGAGGAGCCGCGATCGATGTAGATCCGATCCTGGGGGACGCCGAGGGCCAAGAGTTACTCGGTCTGGATGATCACATCCTGCTCGTCGGTCGAGCAGCGGGCGTAGCCGACGCGGGTTCCGTTCACGCGCTCAAGTGTTCCGTATAGCCCCCCTTCACCGGAACAGTTCGCGGAACACCTATACAGAACACCTCGACCTGGCGCTCTGTCCCGGCTGGCGGGTGTTCCGGTTGAGGATCCCCTTACGGAACACCAGTTCATCCACCCCTCCGCACTCCACATGAGGTGTGCAGGTCACCGGTGAGGTCGTCGGGTCCGAGTCCCCTGCTGATCCGGGTGCGCAGGGAGCGCAAAGCTTGCCGGAGTTCGGCTGGTTCGATGTCGGTGAGGTCGGCGTCGAAGGTGAGGAGCAGGCCGGCGAGTCCTGGCCATGACCAGGCGCCAAGGGTGAGGCGGCAAGTGGTTTCGGTGTCGTACTTGACTGTTGATCCGCCGGGAGCGAACCGGGCGACGGTGGAGGCGGGCAGGCCGAGGGTGGCCGAGCCGCAGCATGGCCAGTCGGCAGTGGCGTCTCCGCGGTCGGGTGCGGTCATGACGAAGGTGACGGGATCGCCGTGCGGGATGTCGCGCCGGTCGAAGGGGGTGTGCGTGGGCAGGTGCGCCTGGATGCGATCCATGCGCATGGCGCGCCATCGGCCCGCATCCGGGTCGAAGGCGACCAGGTACCAGCGTGCGGCCCACACCACGAGGTCGTGCGGTTCCAGCGTGAGCGTGACGGGTTCTCCGTCGCCGGTGTAGCCGACGCGTACGAGGTGCTGCCGGTTGATCGCGCTGCCGACGGCGCGGACGGTCTCGGTGTCGATCGGCGGGGCGGGGAACTCCCAGTAGTTGCGGGCAGAGGAGACGGTGAACGCTTTGGCGTGCAGGCGGCTGCGCGCGGGCATCGCCTGGTGCAGCGTGGCGAGAGCGCGTGCCGCGTTCTCGCGGATGCCGGACAGGACCGCCGGGACGGTCTGCAGTGCGACGGCCGTGGCGACGGCCTGGTCCTCGTCGAACACGACCGGCGGCAGGCGGGCGGCGTGACCGAGCCGATAACCGCCACCCGCGCCGCGGATGGCCTCGATCTCGTACCCGAGGTCTCGGAGCGTGTCGATGTCGCGGCGCACGGTTCGCACCGACGTTCCGAGCCGGGTGGCGAGTTTCTCGGCGGTCAGGGTCGCGCCGATCCCGAAGATGGACAGCAGTTTGAGCGTCCGCGCGGAGGTGGCAGCCATGATTCTCCGATTCTCTCGCCGATAGCGGTCACTCGATGGCAACTATGCCGACGATGGTGACCGGCATGACCGCTTCACCAAGCCCGCCAAAGGGCTCCTTCAACCCTGAGGTTCCTCCCGTACCCATCGCCGGCGCCGGCGCGACTGCGGCGCTGCTGGTGGTGCTCTTCGGGTCGTTCATGGACCTTCTCGATGCGACGATCGTGACCGTCGCGGCCCCGGCGATAGCCCGGGACCTGGGTGCCGGCGACGCTCAGATCCAGTGGACGATCGCCGCCTACACCCTCGCCCTGGGCGCGGGCCTGATCACCGGTGGACGGCTCGGTGATCAGTACGGCCGCAAGCGGCTGTTCCTGATCGGGCTGGCCGGGTTCATGCTCACCTCGGCGCTGTGCGCGCTGGCCGCCGATCCGGGGATGCTCATCGGCATGCGGGCCGCGCAGGGGCTGACCGGCGGCATCATGGTGCCGCAGGTGTTCGGGATCATCCGGGCGTCCTTCGCGCCGGGTGAGCGGGCCAAGGCGTTCGGCGCGTACGGAGCGGTTCAGGGTCTCGCCTCGGTCGCGGGTCCGCTGCTGGGCGGGCTGCTCGTCGAGGCCGACCTGTTCGGCCTGGGCTGGCGTACGATCTTCTGGATCAATGTGCCCGTCTCGGTCCTGGCCCTCATCATCGGCGCGAAGGTGCTGCCGGAGTCCCGCTCCACCTCGACCGCGCGGCTGGACCTGGCGGGCGCGTTCCTGGCGGCCACGGGCATCCTGCTCCTGCTGCTGCCGATCATCCAGGCCGAGACCTGGGGATGGACCTGGGGCAGCTACGCCCTGCTGGCGGCCGGGATCGTCGTGCTCTCGATCTTCCTCGTCTACGAGCGCCGCCTCACCGGACGCGGGAACGAGCCCGTCTTCGATCCCGCTCTGCTGAGAATCCGGGCCTTCACCGTCGGCCTGGTCGCTTCGGTGCTGTTCTTCGGCGGCCTCGGGTCGTACTTCCTCACCCTCTCGATCTACCTGCAGAACGGGACCGGCCGGACCGCGTGGGAGACCGGCCTGGTGATCCTCCCGTACGCGCTCGGCTCGATCATCACCTCCGGCCTCGGCGTCGCCCTGGCCGCCAAGGCGGGCAGAACACTGCTGATCGCCGGCTCGCTCACGATCGCGGCATCGCACCTCGTTCTGTGGTACGTCGTCAAGGACGGCGACGATCCCGGATACTGGCTGCTCGCCCTGGCGCTGTTCATCGGTGGCCTCGGACTCGGTCTCGCCGCGCCGATCCTCGTCAACGTCGTCCTGGCGGGCGTCCCCGGGCGCAACGCGGGCGCCGCGGGCGGGGTGCTGTCCACTGTCAACCAGATCGGCGGCGCCGCCGGCATCGCCGTGCTCGGCACGGTCTTCTTCACCTCTGCCACCGGTCCAGCCGCCGGGGCGCCGGCGCTGTCCGACTACAGTCATGCGCTCGGCATCGTCCTGATCGTCTCAGCCGCGCTCTACCTGATCACGGCATTCGTGATGCTCGCGCTCCCGAAGACCGCGGCCGAGCACGCCGAGTAGAGAAGCACGCCGCTTGTCAACCGGCATCTCGAGCGCGCCGCCTGTCACCAGGGCAACGGCGCAGGCGAAGGGGGCGCCCTGCCTTCACATCGAGACAGGCTGACCAGAAATGGGTGCGGCCCAGAACGGGCCGGGCTCGCGGGGGCCGGTGGCCCCCGCGAGCCCGGCAGGTCCTACGCCCCTTCCTCCTCCAGGTCGTCGCTGTCGGGGAAGTCGGGCAGGTCGGGGATCTCACCGAGCTGCCGCAGTCCTTCGGCCGGTGCGGAGGAGGAGATGGAGTAGCGGCCCAGGACGTTGAGGTGGGCGTGGCCGAGCGGGGACAGCCGGGCGGCATCCTCATCCTTCACCGGGACGCCGTCGGCGCGCAGCCGGTCGACCGCAGCCGATAGGTACTTGGAGTTCCACAGCGCGACCGCGTTGACGACCAGCCCCAGAGCCGCTAGCTGATCCTCCTGGCCCTCCCGATAAGCCTTCCGGATCTGACCGTTGCCGCCATGGCAGATCTTGCGGGCGAGCCGGTGCCGCGACTCCTGCACGGTGAGCTGCTTGTTCAGCTTGCGGCGGTAAGTGTCGTCGATCGGGTCCAAGATGCTGAGCGGGTGCAGGGCCTTGTTCTTGGGGGGCTGGGTAAGGTTCCGGCTCTGGCCGAACGTCGCGCCGCATGCGCGTGGGCTTAGAGGAGCGAGGCGGGGAGAGGAGTGGTCCAGCGTTCAACTGCCGAGGGCGCGCTTTTGCGGGTGGATCGCCTCGCCGCGGGCGAGCATGTCAACGAGCCGGGTGATACGGCGGGCTCGGGTCTCGGCGCGTTTGGCGTTCGTGATCCGATAGAGAACGGCGTAGCGGTTCTGGGAGGTGAGAATGTCGAACATGGCTTGTGCCTGGGGTTTCGCGGCCAGTGCGGCGGCCAGATCGGCCGGCACCTCGATGCCGGCTTGTCCCGCGTAGGCCGCCTCCCAGCGGCCGTCGGCCTTGGCGCGTTCGACCTCGGTCATTCCGGCCGGATGCATCCGGCCCTCACCGATCAGACGGGTGACGATGGAAACGTTCCGCGCCGACCAGGGACTTCGCCTTCCGCGAGGGGTGAAGCGCCGGCAGAAGGTGATCTCATCCCGCCGTCGTAGCCGACCGTCGATCCAGCCGTGGCACAGGGCTTCGTCGAGCGCCTGGTCATAGGTCAGGCTGGTGGGCCGGGTCGTGTTCCGCTTGGCGAGGACCAGCCACACCCCTGCCGAGCTGTCGTGGTGCCTGCGAGCCACTCCCGCCAGGCTCGGGCATCGGTGGTCAGCGCGAGCGCCGCCCGCTCCTCCTCGGTGAAGAACGGGGTCTCGCGCCAGGTGATCACGCTGTGCAGCCGCTCGTTGGCCTCTCCATGCTTCTTCGCCGACTGGACGCCGGCGAACACACACGGGCTGCAGCCGTTGATCTGGCTGGCCCGCAGATGGACCAGCTCGAGCACGAGCGGGTCGACGCCACCGGCGTGAATCGCCTTCTGGAGATGCTGGACCGCTGTGATCACGTCGGAATTCGCCACGCTCTTCATGCGTGCTTCCATCAGTGTTGCTCCTTCATCGGTCACCTCGGCCCGTCCGGTTCCGTCATCTAGCGCACCTTGGCGGAGGTCATCGTCGTAATGGACTTTTCGGCCGAGGAGTCAGCCATGGTCAACACCGCGGCGCGGCTGCTGCGGCTGCTGTCTTTGCTGTCAACGCGGCGGTCCTGGACGTGCGCTGATCTTTCCGCCCAGTTGGAGATCACCGAACGGACGGTTCGCCGGGACATCGCCCGGCTACGTGAGCTCGGCTACGGCATCGAATCCGAGATGGGCCCATGGGGCGGCTACCACCTCGGGCCCGGAACCAGCATTCCGCCACTGATCCTTGACGAGGAGGAGGCCCTCGCAGTCGCTGTCGGGCTGCGCACCGCCGCCTTCAGCGGAGTCTCCGGCAGCGACCAGGCAGCCCTGTCGGCGCTGCTGAAACTACGCCGGGTGCTGCCGGCCAGGATCGCCGACCGGCTCGGCGGGCTGGACACCGCGTTCACCCACACCGCACGACCCGACGACAGCCAGATCTCCCCCGCGCTGCTCCTCGACCTGGCCACCGCGTGCCGGCGAGGCGAACGCACCCGGTTGACCTACCGCGACCGGACCGGAACGACGTCCACCCGCCGAGTGGGCCCCCACCGGCTCATCTACACCGGCCGCCGCTGGTATCTCCTCGCCTACGACCTGACGCGGCAGGACTGGCGCACCTTCCGTACCGATCGCATCATCGATGCCACGGCCACCGGGCAGGCCGCCGCCCTGCCCGACCCGCCGGATCCGGCACAGATGGTCGGTACGGGCATCGCGCTGAGGCCCCACCCGGTGCGGGTGACCATCCGCCTGGCCGTACCGGCCGATGAGGCGCGCAGGCTGGTGCCGTCGACGGTCGGCGTCCACCACCCGGACGGCGATGACGCAACGATCATCGACATCGGCGGGCCGGACGCCGACGGCCTGGCCCGCTACCTGCTCAGCCTCGGCCGGCCACTCCAGATACTGCACCCAGAAGAGGTCCGCCAGGCATTCCTCACCCGCGCACAACGGCTCCTCAACGACAACCAGTAACACAAACACCCGCCGCACTGCCGGTCCGCGAAGACGCGACCTGCGGAAACGCTGTCTCAGACAGGAGGTCCGCGCCGCGGGGACCTGGATGCCGGACTGGGCAATCCCGCGCTGAACGCCACCGCGGAGGGTCGGACCGATGAACCGGGATTCAGGAGGCAGGCGGGGCCATCGGCACCCTCCGGCCCTGCCCCTCCGTATGCCCCATATGAGGCACGAGCAGGCACGCCAAGGACCTCGACCAGGGCAAACGGCCGTCTTCACGAATCGTCGTCAAGAGCGACTCCGCAGCGCCAAAATCCGGTCCGATCCTCCCCGGAGGCCGAGGTGAGCCCAAAAGGGGCCATGGGATGATCTTGCTTCGTGATCGACGAGCAGCCCGTCGTCACGGCCGCGGCGCCGGTACGGGGCTCGGGAACGGCACCGGCCTGGAGGGCGGCGAAGTCGGCGTGCGCGGCCTCGATGGCTTCGGGGTACGCCTCGCGCCTGGCGTGCTCGGCGAGCGCCCGGTAGATGCCGGCCACGGAGGGGTTCTGGCCCTTGCGCTTGCCGGTGGGGATGATCAGGCCGGGCTGGATCTGCTCGACGGACTCGCCGTTCGCCCGGCGCCGCAGCACGGTGTGCAGCATGTCCTCGGTGATGACCGGCGGCCGGCCGCCGTGCTTGCCCTTGCGGGCTTGAGAACGCTAGCCGCGTGGGGACGGGTCAACGGGTGCGTTCATAGTGGCGACGTGCTTTTTCGCGGTTGCCGCAGACGGCCATTGAACACCAGCGGGCGCGGTTGGCGCGGCTGCGGTCGAGCAGGAAAAGCTGGCACTCGTTGTTGGCACAGGGGCGCAGTCGGCCAGGCAGTTGCTTCTCGGTGGCGGCCCAGGCGAGGACCATCTCAACGGCCAGCCGGGCATGCGGGGGGGTCTTGAGCGTCCACTGAAGGCCACCCGAAGTGATCTCTGGGGTCTGGTGGACCCCTTCGAGCAGCGGGCTCATCGTGGCGGGCGAGCTTTCTCCGCGCACTATGCCCTGCAGGATGTCGCGCGTCTCGCGCAGCAGCGCGAGCTCCGCGAGGCTGCCATCGCCGCCGCGCTCCTGCGCCCAGCGCCTGCCTTCGGACGGGTCGCCGAGTGCGTCCTGTTCCTCGCCGTTGACCAGTGGCCTGCTGTTGAGCAGGTCCAGTAGCGCGTCCATCGGGTGCCATTCCCCTTCTAACCAGATCGAATCATTTGACAGGTTAGACCATCCCGTGCTTGCATGGCGAGAAACTAACCGGATTAGACACCCAAAGAGGTTAGATATGCACTCGGTGCACCACAGGACCGCCGCTGTCGACGGTCATGAGATCTTCTACCGCGAAGCCGGCCCCGCCGACGCTCCCGTGATCGTCCTGCTGCACGGCTACCCGACCAGCTCGTTCATGTTCCGCGAGCTCATCCCGCTGCTGGCCGACGACTACCACGTCGTCGCGCCCGACCACCTCGGCTTCGGCCACTCCGACGCCCCCCTCGTGGGAGAATTCACCTACACCTTCGACGCCCTCGCCGAACTCACCTCCGGACTGCTCGACCAACTGGGCCTGGACCGCTACGCCCTCTACGTCCAGGACTACGGCGCCCCCATCGGATGGCGCCTCGCGCTCCAGCACCCCGAACGGATCTCCGCCCTCGTCACCCAGAACGGCAACGGCTACGAGGACGGTTTCGTCGAGTCGTTCTGGACCGACGTCTGGGCCTACGGGGCGAACCCCGGCCCCGACACCGAACCCGCCGTCCGCGCCGCGCTGAGCATCGACGCCATCCGCTGGCAGTACATGCACGGCGTACCCGACCCGAGCCTGGTCAGCCCGGACACCTGGGAGCACGACTTCGCCCTCGTCTCCCGCGAGGGCAACGACGAGGTCCAGCTGGCGCTGTTCCACGACTACCAGAACAACCGCCCGCTCTACCCGCTGCTGCACGAATTCCTGCGCACCAGCGAGGTCCCGGTGCTCGCCGTGTGGGGCCGCAACGACGAAATCTTCGGCCCGGCCGGCGCGCAGGCCTTCGCCCGCGACGCAAAGGACGCGGAGGTGCACCTGATCAACGGCGGTCACTTTCTGCTGGAGAGCCACCTGGACGTCGTCGCGGGCTACCTGCGCGGCTTCCTCGGACGGGTGCTGGGATAAGTAGGGCCGGGGCTGGAAACGGAGGGCCACCGCGCCGGTCCCCACCCTAAAGCCGCATGCCATAGGTGTGACCATCCCGTGGCCCCTTTTGGGCTCGCCTCGGCGATACCCCCTCCAGACCGAGCGGCTCCTGCTCCTCGGCATCCCGGGGTTCCTCAACCCCGGCACGTGGCAGGGGTCCGCGTGGCCGGACGGATCCCGGCCGGACCGGCGTCGCGTGGCCGGGTCTCCGCCGTTCCCGGCGCGGTGGCCCGAGCCGGTAGCTTGACCGGGGGCGATGCCGGATCGGCGCCGGGTGAGACAGCCGGGCGCCCGGAGGGGACGGTCGGGGGATGCGGGTCACGTTCGGGGTGCTGGGGCCGGTGGCGGCCTGGGACGGCGCCGGGGACGCGATCGCGCTCAGGGGGCCGCGGCACCGCGCGGTGCTGGCCCGGCTGATCGTCGCCCGCGGCCGCGTCGTCCCGGTCACCCGGCTGGTGGAGGACCTGTGGGAGGACCCCTTCCCCGACACCGTGGGCCCGGTGGGTGCGGTGCGCACCTTCGTGGCCGCGCTGCGCCGCGCACTGGAGCCGGAGCGCCCGCCCCGGGCCCCGGCCCGGCTGCTGGTCACCGAGGGGCCGGGGTACGCGCTGCGTGCCGACCCCGGCGCGGTGGACGCCTGGTGCTTCGAGGATTCGGTGACCGCCGCCGCGGCGCTGCCTCCCGCCGAGGCGGCGGCACGGCTGGGAGAGGCGCTGGACCTGTGGCGCGGACCCGCCTACGCCGAGTTCGCCGACGAGGACTGGACCCGCGCCGAACGCTCCCGCCTGGCGGAGCTGCGGCTGCACGCCGTCGAGCGCCGGGCCGAGGCCCGGCTGGCCCTGGGCCTGGCGGCGGAGGCGGTGCCGGACCTGGACGCGCACGTGACCGGCCATCCCTGGCGCGAGGACGCCTGGCGGCTGCTGGCGCTCGCGCTGTACCGCGCCGGCCGCCAGGGGGACGCCCTGGCGGTGCTGCGCCGGGCGCGGACGCTCCTGGTCGAGCAGCTCGGGGTGGATCCGGGGCCGCGGCTGCGCCGTCTGGAGGCGGACATCCTCGGCCAGGCCCGCCATCTCGACCCTCCGGACCCCGGCCCCGACCCCGGCCCCGATCTCGACCACGGCTCCGCGGCGGCCGGTGCGGCCCGGGTGTGGGCGCGGGCGGCCGCGGCCTACGACCGCGCCGTGGCCTCCGGCGCCCGAGCACGGCTGGAGTCGACGGTGGGCCTGCTGCGCAACCTCGCGGTGACCGGCGCGGGCGGTCTGGAGGAGGCACGACGGCACCGGGTGGCCGCCGTCTCGGCGGCGGAGGAGCTGGGCGACGCGGAGCTGACCGCCCGCGTGATCGGCGCCTACGACGTCCCGGCGATCTGGACCCGGGTCGACGATCCGGAGCAGGCCGCCCAGGTGGTCGCGGCCGCCGAGCGCGCCCTGGCCGCGCTTCCGCCCGGTGGGCACGAGGCGGCGCGGGCGCGGCTGCTGGCCACGATCGCCGTGGAGTCGCGCGGCGACCGTACGGCGCGCGCCCTCCGGGCGGCCCGGGAGGCCGAGCGGCTCGCCCGCGACCTGGACGATCCCGCGCTGCTGGCGTTCGCCCTCAACGGCGTGTTCATGCAGACCTTCCACCGGGCGGGTCTGGCCGCGCGCCGCGACGGGATCGGCGCCGAGCTGGTCGCGCTGTCCGCCCGTCACGGCCTGGTCACCTTCGAGGTGCTCGGGCACCTCATCCGTCTGCAGGCCCGCGGCGCGCTCGGCGACTTCGCGGCGGCCGACCGCCACGCGGAGGCCGCCGACCGCCTGGCCGGGCGCAACGAGCTGCCGCTGGCGGGCGTGTTCACCCGTTTGTACCGGGTGATGCGGCTCGCCGAGGAGGGCGGCGCGCCGCGGGCGGAGGTGGAGGCGGCCTACGCGGCCGCGCGGCCGGACGGCGTCGGCATGCCGGGGCTGGAGTGCGGCCTGCTGCCGCTCGCGCTGCTGTGCCTGCGGGTGCGCCGGGAGGGACCGCCACGGACCGGCGGACACGCCGACGTGGAAGTGCGCGGGGACGGGTCCCCGCGGACCGGCGGGCACGCCGACCCGGGAGTGTGCGAGGGCGGGTCCCCGCGGACCGGCGGGCTCACCGGCTGGGGGCCGTACGAGCCGTGGGTCCGGCCCCTGGTCCTGCTGGACCGGGATCGCCGTGACGAGGCGGCGGAGGCGCTGCGCGCGGTCCCGGACCCGCCCGGCGACCTGCTGCATGAGGCTCTGTGGTGCCTGGTGGCACGGGCGGCGATCGCCGCCGGCGACCGGGAGACGATGGAACGCGCCCGCGCCGCGCTCGTACCCGCGGCGGCGGAGCTGGCCGGCGCGGGCAGCGGCGTGCTCAGCCTGGGCCCGGTCTCCGCCTACCTCGGCGACCTCGACGCCGCCCTCCGCCGCACCCGGTGAGCGGGCCGTACGGCCGGCGCCGCCCCTCGCAGCGCAGCGCTGTGACGGCGGCGCCGCCGTCCGAGGACCGCCGGACGGTGGAGGCGCGAGCGTGACCGATGCGCACGTGCCCGGCCGGTTCGGCACCCGCCGGGGCCGGGCCGTCGCCGCCTTCGGAGCACACCTGTCCCGGCCATGCGGCGCGCTCGCGGGAGCCGTGTGATCGCCTTGGCCGGCGACATGACCGTCCCTTTTTCTCTCGTACTCGGCCTCTCCCCTGTTCACTCCCGCGCCTCAGACGTACTATGCGCTTGCATAGCATTCTCTCCAGAAGGGCAATTTACTATGCAATCGGATAGGAGCTACGGGCAGTGACGACATCAGGACACGAGGCTGAGGACCTGACCGCTCGTGCGCGGATCAGGGACGCGGCCTTGCGGCATTTCGGGGAGCATGGCTTCGACAGGGCGACGACCCGGGCGATCGCCGAGACCGCCGGCGTCTCTCCGGGACTGCTGCGCCATCACTTCGGGTCCAAGCAGGCCCTGCGCGAGGCGTGTGACGCCCACCTGATCAAACTGATCAGCAGGATCAACGAGCAGGCCGACGCCGACACGACCGCCGGCGTGAACAGCGTGAACCACGTCGCGGCCTCCATGGCGGCCCTCGGGCCCTACCAGCGATACCTGGCGCGCGCCCTGACCGAGGGATGGGCCGAGCCGGTGTTCGACGCGATGGTCCAGATGAGCGAGCAGTGGCTCGCAAGGTTGGACGAGCGCCGCTCTGATCCCCCCTTCACCGGCCGCAAGGCCAGGGCGACGGTGGGCACGGCGATGGCCCTGGCCGTCGCGATCCTCCACAAGCACGTGTCCCGAGGGCTGGGCGCCGACGTCTCCGGTCAAGAGGGCGCCCACCTGCTCGCCCTGACCCTGCTCGACCTCTACTCCCACCCCTGGCTCAGCCCCGAAGAGGCCGCCGCCCGCCGCGACGCCCTGGACAGGACCCGGACGGACACCGGAGTCACGTTCGGTTCGGCCGAGGAGCGTCCCGATGCGTGACGCGATCTCCGTGACAGGCTCGGTCAAGACGTTCGGCGCCACCCGCGCATCGGACGGCCTCGCTCTCGTCGTGGCGGGCGCCGGAGAGGTGCACAGGCCCCCCACCCTGGAGGAGCCGTTCCTGCGGTGCTACGGCCGCCCCGGCGGGAGCGACGGGCGACACGCAGGAGCGACACCATGAGCCCTTTCACCGGCACCGGCCACCTGGTCCGCCTGGCACTGCGCCGCGAACGGTCCATCGCCCCCTGGTGGATCCTGCTGATCGTGGGCATGAGCCTGGTGATGGTGGCCTACATCAACCGCTACATGGCCACCAGGGAGCTGAAGCTCACCTACCTCGGCATCATCACCAGGACGCCCTTCCTCCATGCGATCGGCGGCGGCCGGGTGGAACCCCGGCTCGAGGTGCTCGCGACCTGGCGCAGCGGCGGCTTCCTGTACGTGGCAAGCGCGTTCGCCGCCCTGATGTCGGTCATCCGGCACACCCGCAGGGAGGAGGACGCGGGCAGGGCCGAGCTGGTCCGCGCCGCCGTCGTGAGCCGTCGTGCCCCACTGATCGCCGCCGTGCTGGTGGCGACGGGCGTCAGCCTGCTCGCCGGGGCGCTGACCACGGCCGCGCTGATCACGGTCGGGCTCCCGCCGGTCGGGTCGGTCGCGTACGGCACCGCCATCGCGCTCGCGGGCTGGCTGTTCGGGGGCGTCGCCGCGGTCGCCGCCCAGCTCGCCGCCGGGGCCCGCACGGCCACCACGATCGCTCTGTCCGTGCTCGGGCTCGCCTACGTGATGCGCATCTCCGGGGACGCCATGGGACAGCCCTGGCTGAAGTACCTGTCCCCCATCGGCTGGAGTCATCTCGTGCAGCCGTACCAGGACGAGCGGTGGTGGCTGGCCGGTGTCGTGTTCGTGGCCGGCGCGGCGCCGCACGCGCTCGCGTGCCGGCTGCTCGACCGCCGTGACCTCGGCGCGGGCGTGCTGACCGAGCGGCCGGGCCCGGCCACGGCCCCGAAGCTGCGCGGCCCGGTCAGCCTGGCCTGGCGGCTGCACCGCGGCCTGCTCCTGAAGTGGGCGGTGGGGGTCGGGGTCTTCGCGGGGGCCGCAGGCGGGCTGTCCCCGTTGACGAACGACCTGCTCACGCGGCCGAGCATCATGCTCGACACCATCACCACCATGACCGGCATGCGATCGCCGTCACTTGCCGCGTACGTCTGGTACCTGATCATGATCATGGCGTACGCCGTCTCGCTCTACCCGGTGCTCATGGTCATCCGGCTGCGGGCGGAGGAGGTCTCGGGCCGGGGGGAGGCGGTGCTGGCCACCTCACTGACCCGTCTGCGCTGGGCGGGCGGGCACCTGCTCGTGGCCGGGCTCGGCACAGCCGCGCTGATGACCGTCGCCGGCCTGGTCTTCGGCATGGTGTTCTCGCTGCTCGTCGGCGACCTCGCCATCGATCTACCCCGTTTCGTCGCGGGGGCGCTGACCACCGTGCCCGCGGCGTGGAGCGTGGGGGCGGTCTGTGTGCTCGCGTACGGGCTGACACCGCGGGCCGTCGTGGCGATCTCCTGGTCGGCCTGGGTCCTGACCTCCGCACTGGGACAGATCATCACCCCCTTCTACGGATTCTTCGGCGGTCTCCCCGTGGAGCCGTTCCACTACGTCGCGAACGCGATGACCGGGACGCCGTACGATGCCCGCCCGACCCTCGCGCTCACCGCGGTCACCGTCCTCCTTCTCATCGGCGGTCTGCTGTCCCTGCGCCGTCGCGACTTCGGCTGACCTCCCACGCCGAACCCGGCCGGAACGGGCCGGTCGTGTACCCCGGCGCATCGGGTCGGTGGCGCGCCCGTCCCCGAGCCCGACCACATCGACGGAGCCCGACCTGGTGGGCACCCGGCCTGCCACCGCGTCGAACCGGCCGCCACATACCGTTGGCGTGACCAATGAATGCATGTACAGTTGGTGATACCAACGTTGGCCTTGCCAATCAATTGGGCGCCATGGTCGTGGAAACCCTCCGGCCATCAGGCGTCGAACCAGTCCCCCGGAGTGAAGACCATGATCAAGCCGTTCCGCATCGCCGTCCCCCAGGCGGACCTCGACGACCTGAACGACCGGCTCTCCCGCACCCGCTGGCCTGACGAGGTCGCCGACGCCGGATGGGACTACGGGTTCCCGCTGGCGCGGCTCAGGGAACTGGCCGAACACTGGCGCACCGGCTACGACTGGCGCGAGCACGAGGCCGCGCTCAACGAGCTTCCGCACTTCACGACCGAGATCGAGGGCCAGAACATCCACTTCGTCCACGTCCGGTCCCCGAAGCCGGACGCGCTCGCGCTGATCCTCACCCACGGCTGGCCCGGGTCGTTCCTGGAGTTCCTCGACGTGATCGAGCCGCTGTCGCGCGACTTCCACCTGGTGATCCCGTCCATCCCCGGCTTCGGCTTCTCCGGGCCGACCCACGAGCGCGGCTGGGACACCGTCCGGGTCGCCCAAGCCTGGGCCGAGCTGATGCGCCGCCTCGGATACGAGCGCTACGGCGCGCAGGGCGGCGACTTCGGCGCGGGCATCTCCATCGCACTCGGCGCCGTCGCGCCCGAGCACGTCGTCGGGGTGCACGTCAACTACCTGCCGACCCGGCCGGACCCCGGCGTCGAGGTGTCCGAGGCGGACGAGGCCCGGCTGGACAAGGTCCGGCAGCTGATGGCGAACCGCCCGCCGTACCAGGCCCTGCAGGCGCTCACCCCGCAGACCATCGGCTACGCGCTGACCGACTCGCCGGTCGGCCAGCTGGTCTGGATCGCCGAGCGGTTCGCGCAGTGGACCGACCCCGCCACGCCGGTCGGCGACGACCGGATGCTCACCGACGTCTCGCTGTACTGGCTGACCGCGACTGCGGCCTCCTCGGGCCGGCTCCACCGCGACGCCCCGCGAGGCAGCGGGCAGCCGTGCCCGGTGCCGCTCGGCGTGGCGGTGTTCCCGCACGACATCACCCAGTCGGTGCGGCCGCTGGCCGAGCGGCTGTACGACGTCAGGCACTGGTCGGAGTTCGACCGCGGCGGCCACTTCGCCGCGATGGAGGTGCCGGAGCTGCTCGCCGGGGACGTCCGGGCCTTCTTCCTCGCCCGTGCCTGACCCGGCCCCTCCTCCGGTCCGCGCGCCCTATGACGCCGCCGGAGCCGATCGCCGCCTGATGATCCACACACCCGTGCCGTAGATCGCCAGGCCGAGCAGGACGAAGGCGGCGGCGACCGGATAGCGCAGGCCGGGCGGCATGTACGTGGCCAGGAACCAGCTGTGGCGCAGCATGTCGTCGGACACGAAGACGGCGGCCAGAACGCCCTGCGGGATCAGCGGGATGGCGCCGAAGCCGAAGCACCAGCCGGCGACGGTCTTCTGGGTCCTGGACAGCTGGTCGAAGCGGGAGGTCATCGTCGTCCGCGGCCTGCGGCCGGTCCGCATGACGTCCAGCAGTTCGGGGCCGTGCGCGCGCAGCCGCCGCTCGGCCAGCAGGCCGAGACCCCAGTAGCACAGTGCGCCGGACGCGGCGCCGACGGCCACGCCGGCCCAGCCGTACCGGATCGCCGTCAGGACCGCGGGCGCGCCGGTGAGGACCACGAGGACGAGCATCAGGTAGGCCAGGCCGGTCAGGCCGCTGTCGTCCTCACTGGTACGCAGCGGGTTGCCCGCGCGGCGGTGCGGGTCGGTGCCGGGCACCAGGGCGTACACCGAGATCAACGGCACCAGCCCGGCCGCGCCGCCGAGCAGGGCGGGCATCAGGGCCAGGACCGGCGGCCACGGGCCGCCGGCGACAGCGGTGAACGCCACGGCGAGCACGGTCGCCACCGGCGCGTGAGCCGACAGCCAGGCCAGCTGCCGGCCGCGCACGTCGCTCGCGCCGGGCGTCATGAGCGTCAGCCACAGGGCCGTGCCGTCCGTGCCGTAGAGGTTGGCGGTCATGGCGGCCGCCATCACGACGAAGACGGGGCCGGCGTAGGGAAGCATGGCGTCCCAGCCGAGAAGCAGCGGGCTCGCGGTGAAGCAGAGCGCGTACGACAGGGCGAAGGCGAACTGGTGGTTGCGCACCAGGTCGCGTGACCAGGTGCGCAGCTCCTTGGCGACGACCGCGCCGACGGCGGTGCCCGCCGTGATCGGCCGCCGGCCGCCCGCGGAGACCCGGGCCGCGCCCACGCGACGGGCGATCAGGGCCGCCCACGCGCCCAGGAGCAGCAGCGCCAGTACGGCCAGCGCGCCGAGCGCCCACCACTGGCCCCGTACGGCGAGCAGCCCCCATCCGGAGGGCAGGTACCACACCGCGGCGGGCACGCCCGTCTGGCCGAAGGCCCAGAAGAAGACCCAGATCTGCCCGAGCGCCGCCAGGATGGCGCCGTTGATCAGGCCGGAGGCGAGCGCACCCGGCCGGGACCGCAGCGCCAGCCCGACCACCGCCACGCTCACCTTCGACAGCAGCACGAACACGGCCAGCTGCAGCACCATCGCGACCACGGCCACCAGGGCGTTCACCGCACCGAGGCGGACGCCCGCGACCAGCAGCCCGAGCAGCGCGCCGAGACTGACCAGCGGTGCGACGCCGACGAAGGCCGCGACCAGCAGCCCCGTCGCCAGACGGCGGGGTGGCAGGCCGAGCAGGGAGAAGTACTCCGGACGCAGCGTCTCGTCGCCGCCGCCCATGAAGACGGGCCCGAGCATCCAGCCCAGCAGCCAGACCGCGTACCCGGCGGCCAGCAGGTCGGGGCCGGCGAAGGCGAGGTAGACCGTTCCGGCCGCGAGCAGCACGCCGAGCACGGCTCCCGTGCCCGCCATCTGCGCGCGTGTGCCGTGGAAGGAGTGCCGCAGTACGGCGAGCTTCATCCGGGCCATGGTCAGCGCGACAGCCACGACAGCTCCCTGACGTCGTCGTCCTGGTCACCGACGAGCCCGACGAACGCGTCCTCCAGGGAACGCTCGCCACGCACCTCGTCCACCGTGCCGACCGCGGCCACCCGGCCCTTGGCCATCACCGCGACGCGGTCGCACAGCTGCTCCACCAGCGCCATCACGTGGCTGGACAGCACGATCGAGCCGCCGCCGGCGACGAAGCCGCGCAGGATCTTCTTGATCGCGGCGGCCGAGACCGGGTCCACGGCCTCGAACGGCTCGTCCAGCACCAGCAGGCGCGGCGCGTGCAGCAGCGCGATGGCCAACCCGATCTTCTTGCGCATGCCGGTCGAGTACTCGATGACCAGCGTCCTGTCCGCACCGTCCAGTTCCAGCACGGCCAGCAGCTCCTCGGCCCGCCGTGCCACCACGTCTTCGGCCAGGCCGCGCAGCAGGCCCAGGTAGGTGAGCACCTCCCGCCCGGTCAGCCGCTCGGGCATGGCCAGCCCGTCGGGCAGCACCCCCACCGTGGCCTTGGCCCGCTCAGGGGCCGCCCACACGTCCTGGCCGAAGATCTCGGCGCGGCCCGCGTCCGGCCGCAGCAGGCCCACCGCCATCGACAGCGTGGTGGTCTTGCCGGCTCCGTTGGGACCGACCAGGCCGAAGAACGACCCGCCCGGCACCTCCAGGTCGACGTGGTCGACCGCGAGTCCGTGGCCGAATCTTTTGACCAGGCCGTTGAGGCGCAGGGCGGGAACGTCGGTTGATGCGCTCACGGACTTCCTTGTCGAACGTTGGCGAACGGGCCTTCCCCGGAACATGACACGGGTCATTGTTCGGCAGACAGCACCTTATGGGCGGACTGCCGCCCGCATAAAGTGTTTCCGATAATCCCGACGCGGCAGAGCGGACACCTACGCGGGCGCGTCGACGTCGCCGGCGGGATCCGGGCGGCGCAGCTCGACCACCGCGTCGATGGCGTCCCGGATCCCGCCGGGACCGGTCACCGGCCGAACGAGCTGCTCGGCGCGTACGGTCTCCAGCCCCAGACCCTCGACGTCGGCCAGCACGTCACCGGGGGTGAACAGCACCGCGGGGTCCTGCGGCCCGCCGACGCCGCGCGTCAGGTTCGTCGTGTCGTGCCCGGCCACCAGGAGCGTGCCTCCCGGGGCCAGGGCGTGCGCGGCCGTCCGGTGCACGCGGCGGCGTTCGGCGGCGGGCAGGTGGAAATAGGCCAGGACGACCAGGTCGACCGGCTCGGGCGGGCTCCAGGCGGTGGCGTCGGCGTGCACCCAGGTCACCGGCGCCCCGCGGCGCTCGGCCATCGCCTCGGCCTTGCCCAGGGCGACCGAGGAGAAGTCCACGCCGGTGACCCGCCAGCCGCGCTCGGCCAGCCACACGGCGTTGCGGCCCTCCCCGCAGGCCAGGTCGACGGCGGTGCCGGGCGGGCGGCCGTCCAGGGCCTGGGCGACCCACCGGTTGGGTTCGGCGCTCCAGACGAGTTCGGCGGCGGCGTATCGCTCGTCCCAGGCGGCGGCGTCCATCACGGGGCCTCGCCGGTCGTGACCGCGGCGCCGGGCGGCGTGCGGAAGGTGATGATTCGGGGGCGGCTCAACGGAGTTCTCCTGTTCTTCGGACGGCTCTCACGGGTTGTACCGCGAGTGATGCCCCGGGAGCCGGGATCGTCACCCGGCTTCCGGGGCGTGGCCGGGGCAGGTCCAGGGTTCGGCGGCCCGGTTCAGTGGCTCAGCGCGGCCGGGTTGAACACCGCCTGGGCGGCGACGAATGCCGCCACAGCGAAGACCAGGTAGGCGAACCAGCGGCGCAGCCGTACCGGATCCAGGCGGCGGCCCAGCCGGGCCGCGGTCAGCGACCCGGCCACCGCCGCCGCGGTGAATGACACGATGACGCCGTAGTCCAGCGCCGGCTCCCCGGCGTGGGCGGCGAACCCGGCGGCCGAGTTGACCACCACGATCAGCAGCGAGGTGCCGACCGCGGCCGTCATCGGCAGTCCCAGCCCCAGCACCAGGGCCGGGATGACGAGGAACCCCCCACCGACTCCGAACAGGCCGGTCAGCACGCCCACCGCGGTGCCGGCGCCGATGGCCTTGGGCAGGCAGCCGCGCCAGTTGACGCCGCCGCCGGGCAGCTCGCACGCCCCGCCCGTGGATGCCTCCCCGGCCAGCATCCGCCACCCGGCCAGCATCATGAGCGCGGCGAAGCCGATCAGGACCGCCTGCGGTGGCAGGAGCCGGTTGAGTGCGGCGCCGCCGAACGCGGCCACCGCTCCGGCGCCGCCGAAGACGGCGGCGATGCGCCAGCGAACCTGGTGCGCGCGGACTCGGGGCAGGACGGCGGTGACCGAGGAGATCCCCACCACCAGCAGGGAGGCCGGCACGGCGGAGCTCAGGGGCAGGCCCACGCCGTAGACCAGGGCGGGCACCGCCAGGATGGATCCGCCGCCGCCCAGCAGCCCGAGCAGGACACCGATCGCGGCGCCGAGGCCCAGAGCGGTCGGCATGGCTTTTCTCCGTTCGGTCGTCTCGATCGTCTTCAGCGAGCCGGGGCGCGTTCCCGTGCCGGGACGGCCGCGCGCCGGCTCACCCGTGACCGCCGGCCAGGGCGCCCAGCACGGTGGCGATGTCGGCGCGCGGGCCGCGGTTGTAGGGCAGCTTGGCCAGCATCATGCCCATCGCGCAGGTGCCGGACAGGGCGGCGAAGGTCAGCCCGCCGCCGATGGCCGCGGCGAGCCACTTGGCGGGCGGGAACACCGTGCTGACCAGGACCGAGCCCAGCACGATCGAGCCGGCCACCAGGCGGACCTGACGTTCCAGGTCCCAGCGCGGCCTGCCCGACGCGATCGGCGCTCCGGCGGCCTGCCAGGCGGTGATGCCGCCGGTGAGCACGCGCAGGCCCGGCAGGCCCGCGGTCGCCAGGGCCTGTTCCGCCTGCGTGGCGCGCTGCCCGGACCGGCAGATCAGCACCACCTGCTCGTCCAGGTGGGCGCGCAGCTCGGCGCGGTGTTCGCGCAGCAGGTCCAGCGGCACGTTGTAGGAGCCGGGGATGTGGGCGGTCTCGAACTCGCCGGGGGTGCGCACGTCGATCAGCCGGGGCGCGCGGCCGGACTCCAGCAGGTCCCGCAGGGACGCGGCGTCCAGGGCGGCGGGGGTCGCCGGGTTCGTGTCGGTGGTCATGTGGTGCTCCTTGTCGGGACGTGACGGCGGCCGGCCGCTTCCCGGGCAGACCGCTTCAGCATGGGTGGTTTCCGGGCGGTCAGCTCTCGGGGGCGGTGACGGTCAGGCCCGCGCCGGCGGCTTCCGCGTAGGCGTCGTCGATGTGCACCACCCGGTGCCCGGCCCGCCGCAGCAGGCCGGTGGCCGCGGCGGCGCGGTAGCCGGAGCCGCAGTGCACCCACACCGTTCCGTCCGGCACGTCGGCCAGCCGGTCCGGCAGGTCGGGCAGCGGGATGTGCACGGCGCCGTCGATGTGCCCGGCGCGCCACTCGTTCGTCATCCGCACATCCAGCACCGCGTCCGGGGCGGGCAGCCCGTGCGGGGCCCGCCCGGCGCGGGCGGCGGCCAGGTCTGCGAACGTGGCGACGGCCAGCGATCCGAGGCGGGTCTCGTCGCCGGCGGCCCACTCCTCCGGGCCTCCGGTCGCGGCGGCGGCCGGGCGGTCGACGCCGATGCGGGCCAGCTCGCGCTGGGCTTCGGCGACCTGCTCGGGCGACTCGCCCAGCAACGTGATCGGCGCGCCCCACGGGGCCATCCAGCCCAGCCAGGTGGACATCGGCCCGTCCAGGCCGAAGCTCAGGGTGCCGGTCAGGTGCCGCCGGGCGAAGGCCTTGCGCGAACGCAGGTCCACCACCCACTCTCCGGCCGCGATCCGCTCCCGCAGCTGCCCGGCGTCGGCGATCCCGGCCGGGGTCAGGTCGATCAGGTCGGCGCCGGCGCCGTTGCGCGCACCCATGTGGGCGTAGTAGGCGGGGTAGGCGTCCAGCCCGGCCAGGGTCTCGGCGACGAAGTCGTCGGCCTCCAGTCTCAGCGCCGGGTTGGCCCGCCGTTCGCGGCCGATGGTGGAGTCGGGGGCGTCGGACTGGGCGGCCGAGCAGAAGCTGCCGAATCCGTGGGTGGGCCAGACCTGCGCGCCGTCGGGCAGCAGGTCGGCCAGGCGGCGCACCGAGGCGTGCTGGTGGTGGGCCAGGGTGTGGGCGTGCCGCTCGCCGAGCAGGTCGGTGCGGCCGGTGGTGCCGAACAGCAGCGACCCGCCGGTGAACACGCCTTCGGGCCCTTCGGGGCCGGACAGGACGTACGACAGGTGGTGGAAGGTGTGTCCCGGGGTGGCCACCGCCGAGACGCGCATGGCCTCCGACAGGACGATCTCGTCGCCGTCGGCCACCGGCAGCCGGTCGAAGCCGACGGTGTCGGCCCCGGCGACCAGGTAGGTCGCCCCGGTCACCCGGGCCAGGGCCAGTCCGCCGGAGACGTAGTCGTTGTGCAGGTGGGTCTCGGCCACGTGCGTGACGCGCACGCCGAGCCGGCCGGCCAGGGCGAGGATCCGGTCGATGTCGCGCTGCGGATCGACCACCAGCGCGACGTGGCCGTCGTGGGCCAGGTAGCTGCGGTCGCCCAGGGAGGAGGTCTCCACCACCTCGACGTGGATCGTGGTCACCGTGTTACCGCCTTCGTGTCGTCGGGGCCTTCGCGCCGGCGGGGCCTTCGCGTGGCCGGAGCCGGAATCAGGACCGGGTCGTCGCGGTACGGCTTACAGCCGGCCGCTTCGGGGACCGTCATCACGCGACTCCTCGTCAAAAATACCAGGGGGGTATCCATCGATCAGAAGGATATACCCACGGGGGTACCCATCGGTCAGGGGTATCCCCAGTTCGGAGGGGGTACCCGTTCGGCAGGCCGGCGAACGGGCATCCGGGCCCGACGCATCCACCCGACCCGGGAGGCGCCGGCCCGCGAGGCTCCGGTCCGCGGGATCCCGGTCCGCGAGGCTTCGGCTTGCGAGGTCCCTGGCCGCCTCAGGACTCCGGGCCGCTTCAGGACAGGGCCAGGAACAGCTTCTCCAGCCGCTCGGGGGTGATCGGCGGCTCCTCGCCGTTCTCCCGTGCCAGCTGGCACTGCTGCAGGCCGGTTGAGATGATTTTGAATCCGGCGCGGTCCAATGCCTTGGACACCGCCGCCAGCTGCGTCAGCACCCGCTCGCAGTCCTCGGCGTTCTCGATCATCGCGATCACCCCGCCCAGCTGGCCGTGGGCCCGCTTGAGCCGGTTGAGGGCGTCGGACAGAACCGTCGCGTCCATCTCCATGTTTCACCTTCCCGCCCGGCGCGCACCCGGACGCGGAAGAGACGGAGGTCTTCCCCACTCCGGGCGGGGCGTCCCGAGGACGCCCTCACTCCCCCGCAACCATACCCCCACCCGTATTCTTCCCCGTGGAATCGTCGGACTCCGTCTCCCGTCCGCGCGTCTCCCACCCGGCGAGCAGGCGGCGTACGGCCTCCTGGGCGGCCGTCTCGACCTGGCGCAGCGCCTCCTCCCCGGTCTGGGAGCGCGCCTCGGCCACCGCGGCGGCGGTACGCGCCTCATCGCGCTCGGCGCGCGCCGCGTCCCGTTCCGCACGGACGGCCCGCAACTCCTCACCGGCGGCGTCGCGCTCGGCCAGGGCCCGGTCACGCTCGCCGCCCGCCTGACGCGCCGCGGCCCGCTCCCCGGCCAGTTCCTCCCGCAGCCGGGTGAGCTCCGCGGTGAGCTCCTCGCGGATCCGCCCGGCCTCCGCCCGGATCTCCCCGATCTCCGTACGGGCCTGCTCCGCGTCGGCCATGGCCCGGTCACGCTCGGACTCGGCGCGGCCGGCGCGGCCCTCGGCGGCATCCAGCCG
Organism: Streptosporangium sp. NPDC053982; assembly: GCF_055585205.1. Classification (NCBI taxonomy): domain Bacteria; kingdom Bacillati; phylum Actinomycetota; class Actinomycetes; order Streptosporangiales; family Streptosporangiaceae; genus Streptosporangium; species Streptosporangium sp. NPDC053982. The sequence continues at coordinate 96,168 of NZ_JBVJKQ010000005.1, read as the reverse complement.
TTCCCCCGTCCGGGCGAGCTCGGCGGCGCGTCCGGCCAGCTCGCCCTCCAGCGCGGTGATCCTCGCCGCCTGCTCGGCCTGCAGCGCGGCGGCCCGCTCGCGCTCACCGGCCGCCGCCGCGGTCAGCGCCGCCAGCTCGGCGGCCCGGTCACGCGCGGACGCCTCGGCGGTGGCGGCCCGCCGTACGGCCTCGGCGGCGGTCTGCTCGGCGCGGGCGCGCTCACTCTGGTGCTCCCCGACCGCCCGCCAGGCCGTCCGCTCGCTCTCCTCGGCGCGCTCCCGTACGACGGCGGCCTCGCTCACGGCGGTACGCGCAGCCTCGATCTCGGCCTTCGCCCTGTCCTCGGCCGCCGCGGCGCGGCGTTCGGCGGCGGTGACGTGTTCGGCGGCGCGCTGCTCGGCGAGCGCGGCGGCGGCCCGGGACTCCTCCGCGGCCTCCTCGGCGGCGTCGAGCTGGGCCAGGGCGCCGGTGGTGGCGGCGTTCAGCTGGGCGGTGAGCGCCGACAGCGCCGCGGACCACTGCTCCCCCGCGCTCAGCAGCGGCGCGGCCAGCGCCTCGGCACGCCGCAACGCCTCGGCCACGACCGGCGTGTGGGCGGCGGCGCGGGCGCGGTGGGCGGCGGCCCGGCAGGAGTCACCGCAGTACACGGCCGGTCGCCCGGCGCGCCGTCCGGAGATCTCCAGCCGGTTTCCGCAGCCGGAACGGGCGCACAGCGGCCCCTGACGGCCGGGCGGCTCCCCGCCGCCGGACGGCCGCGTCACAGGGCCGGAGCCCTCGCCGCCGGAGCCCTCATCCGCGGGTTCCGTACGAGGTGCCGGTGGAGGAGATCCTGTTTCCGCCATGAGCGTGAGTGACCGCCTGTCGCAGGAGAGGGCCGAGGCCGGGCCGATGAGAGCGGCACCACGTTACCGGCGACGGTGGGGGAGCCGAAGCGCACCGGCGGCGAGGCGCGGCGGTCCTCCCCTCCCGGCCGTCGAGGGTGAGGGCTCAGCCGCGCCGGCTCAACGGGCCAGGGCGTCGAGCCGTCATCGGGCGGTGTAGCCGCCGTCGACGGGCAGGGCGACGCCGGTGACGTAGCCGGCGCCGGGGCTGCAGGCGCTCTCGTCGGCGGCCAGGCCCATCCCGGAGGAGGCGCCGGTGACGAAGGAGACCTGGCCGGTGAAGTCATAGACGGGATTCATGAGGAATCGCTCCTGTCGGAGGTGCGCGGTGCGGCCTGAGTCAGGACGTGGCCTGGATGGTGCGGAACTAGGCGGTAGCGGGAGCGGCGGCGCGGGCGTGCGAACGTGGTCAGGACTTCGGGGTCATGGCTTCAGGAGGGTCTTGATGGCGCGGCGTTCGTCCATGGCCTTGTAGCCCTCGGCGACCTGGTCCAGGGGCAGCGTGAGATCGAAGACCCTGCCCGGGTCGATGGCGCCGGTCAGGACGCGCTCGATCAGGTCGGGCAGGTAACGGCGCACGGGAGCGGGACCGCCGCGCAGGCCGACGTGGGAGAAGAACAGCTCCTGCCCGTCGACCGTCACGTCGTGGGGGACGCCGACGAACCCGACGTTGCCGCCCGGCCGCGCCGAGTGCAGGGCCTGGCGCATCGCCTCGGGAGTGCCGACGCACTCCAGCACGCTGTCGGCACCGATTCCGCCGGTCAGCTCCTTGATCCGTGCCACGCCCTGATCGCCGCGTTCGGTGACGATGTCGGTCGCGCCGAACGCGCGGGCCAGCCTCTGGCGGGGCTCGTGCCGGGACATGGCGATGATCCGCTCGGCGCCCATCTGCCTGGCCGCGATCACCGCGCACAGGCCGACCGCGCCGTCACCGACCACCACGGCGGTGGAGCCGGGGCGGACCTCGGCGGCGTCGGCGGCCCACCAGCCGGTGCCCATCACGTCGGAGACGGCCAGCAGACCCGGCCAGAACTCCTCACCGGGCACGCCGTCGGTGGCCACCAGCGTGCCCTGGGCGTTGGGGATGCGGACGTGGTCGGCCTGGCAGGTACTCATGAACTCACGGTTCACACAGTTGGACTGGAAGCCGTTGCGGCAGTTGGCGCAGGTGCCGTCCGAGGTCGCGAACGACCCGACGACGAACTGCCCCGGCTTCACCGCCGTCACCTCCGAGCCGACCTCCTCCACGAAACCGACGTACTCGTGGCCCATCGGATGCGGCGCGTCGGTCGGCTCCGCACCGCGGTAGGGCCACAGGTCCGAGCCGCACACGCACGTCACCGCGGTGCGGATGATCGCGTCAGTGGGGTGGAGGATCTCCGGGTCGTCCAGGGTCTCGAAACGGATGTCGCCAGGGGCGTGGATCACTGCTCCGCGCATGAGGAGAGTCCTTTGCTCGATAGGGGCGCACCGGTAGGCCTCCGGCCGTGCCGCGTGCGCGTGGGAGCCCGGAACCTCAGACGGCGGACCGCCGGGGCCGGGCACGGGCCTCTCCGATCACCGGCCCGACACCCGGCGGGAGGAAGCCCACACTTCCTAGATAACCCCTGGTCGGCGCACGTAACCAGTCACCGGTGAAGGGTGTGCCGGCAGTACATCCCTACGGCCGCGCCGGCACGTAATGTCGAGGTGTGGACAGCCGTGAGGAAGCCCGCGAGTTCCTGACCTCGCGGCGCGCAAAGATCACCCCCGAGCAGGCCGGGCTGCCCGCCGGTTCCCGGCGCCGGGTGCCGGGACTGCGCCGCAGCGAGGTCGCCGCCCTGGCCGACATGAGCGTGGAGTACTACGCCAAGCTCGAACGCGGCAACCTCGCCGGCGTCTCCCCGGCGGTCCTGGAAGCCCTCGCCCGTGCACTGAGGCTCGACGACGCCGAACGCGCCCACCTGCTGAACCTGACCCAGGCCGCCGACGGCACCGACGCCCTCACCCGCCCCCGCCGCCGACCCGCCGAAGGCGGGTGGAAACCGCACCGCAGCCTGCAATGGACCCTGGACGCCATCACCGCCGGGCCCGCGTTCGTCCGCAACGGCCGCATGGACATCCTCGCCGCCAACCGGCTCGCCCGCGCCTTCTACAGCGACGTCTACGCCACCCCCGGCAACCAGGCCAACCTGGCCCGCTTCAACTTCCTCGACCCCGCCTCCCACCGCTTCTACCCCGATTGGGACCAGGCCGCCGACATCGCCGTCGCCATCCTGCGCACCGAAGCCGGCCGCAACCCCCACGACAAGGATCTCCACGACCTGGTCGGCGAACTGTCCACCCGCAGCGACGAGTTCCGCATCCGCTGGGGCGCCCACAACGTCCGCCACCACGGCACCGGCACCAAACGCTTCCACCACCAGGCCGTCGGCGACCTCACCCTCGCCTACGAGGGCCTGGAGATGGCCGCCGACCCCGGCCTCACCCTCACCATCTACACCGCCGAACCCGGATCGCCCTCCGAAGAGAGCCTGCGTCTGCTCGCCTCCTGGGCCGCCACCCCGGAGATTCCTGGACACCGTGGCGGCGTCCATCCAATCGGATCCGATGCCGATCGATGACAGGGCACTCGGTTTCCTCGTGGGCCGTCACGGGCGTCACCCCGCGCTCCAGCCGCCCCTCTTGAGCGCGGCCGCGACATCGGCGACGCGGCGGGCCTGGTGACGGGCCGCCTCCAGGGACACGTCGCCGGGCGCGCCGTCGCCGGTCACGTGGGAGGCCCCGTAGGGGTTGCCCGACCGGAACTGGATCGGGTCGGTGTAGCCGGGAGGCACGATGACACCGCCCCAGTGGTAGAAGGTGTTGCCCAGCGCCAGGATGGTGGACTCCTGCCCGCCGTGGGCGGTGTTGGAGGCGGTGAAGGCCGAGTACACCTTGCCCGCGAGCCTTCCCTGGTACCACAGGGGCCCGGTGGTGTCGATGAACGCCCGGAGCTGGCCGGCGGGGTTGCCGAAGCGGGTGGGGGTGCCGAACAGCACCGCGTCGGCCCAGCCCAGGTCGTCGAGGCCCGCCTCGACGACGTCGGCGGTGTCCCGTAGGTGGCGGGCCCAGTCAGGTCTGGCGGCGATCGCCTCCTGTGGGGCCGTCTCGGCGACCCTGCGCAGCCGCACACTCGCGCCGGCCTTCTCCGCGCCTTCGACGGCGGCCCGTGCCAGGGCGTGAACCGTGCCCGTGGCGCTGTAGTAGATGACCGCTACATTCACCGGCTCCATGCTCGGCTTCCTTTCTCAGCGTCCGTCTCTGCGGTACGACGACGCACCTCCGCCGAATGTGAGGCGGCGCACCGGCCTCACGCCCCGGACGGTCCGCGCCGCGGGACCGGATGGACGGGAAAAGGGAAGAGGGAACGCCGCCGGGCAGGGCCGGTGACACCGGGCTCGCGCGGGCACGCCGACGCCCCAGGCCTGTTCCGGGCCCGGGCCGGACGGGCCCCGGACCCGGACGAACCCGGGCTCAGGGTTCGCGGGCGCGGAGGTAGACGTCGAGTTCGCCGGCACCCCTGAGCATGGCGCGGCCCCGGGCGGACAGGCGGGCCCGCCAGTCGTGCAGGGCCGACTCCAGCGGGGCGACGCCTCCGGCGGAGCGGACCTGGGCGATCAGCGGGGCGATCTGCTCCAGCAGGTAGCCGCCCCGCCTGAGCTGGTGGGCCAGCCGGACGTCCCGCACGTCGGCCGCGTTGTAGACCCGGTAGCCCGTCTGCGGGTCGCGGCGCGGCCGGACCAGTCCGGCGTTCTCCCATTTGCGCAGGGTGGCGGGACGGATGCCGAGTTTCCTGGCCAGCGGGCCGATGAACGTGTCGCCGTGCTCCTGTGGCACGGGAGCCAGATCACGGAGCGCGGCCTCGACGGCCTGGAGGGTGCGGCGGTCGTCGAGGAGGCGGCCGTGGCTCTCGTCGACGAGCCGCAGCGCGTCCTCGACGGCTCCCCGGTCGACCGCCTGCATGATCGAGGTGGCCGTCTGGTGACCGTGTCCGAGCACGAGGGCGAGGAACGCGCGCAGGGCTTTCGCGTGCAGCGGCGTGTAGACGCGGTAGCCGTGGACCGTGCGTCCGGAGGCGGGCAGGATGCCGGCGTCCTCGTAGTTCCTGATCGCCTGGGTGGACAGGCCGTGCTCGCGTGCCAGGTCCACCGGCCTCATGAGTGCACCCCTGATTGAAGGTTCCTCGGAAAAAGAAGGGATTTCTTCGGGAAAAGCTTACACCGAGTGTTCAAAGATACCGTTGAAGGCATGGACATCAAGGACACGGCCCGCTCACTTGACGGCGCGGGCGTCTCGGCGTTCCTCCGGTCGCTTCCCGCCGAGCCCCTGCTGCTCGGCCTGGGTGAGGCCAGGCACTTCGTGGGAGAACTGGGCGAGGTGCGCAACGAGATCTTCCGGCATCTGGCCGAGAACGAGGGCTACCGCTCGTTCGCCATCGAGAGCGACTGCCTGATGGGCCTCGCGGTGGACGACTACGTCACGACGGGCGCGGGCACGCTCGACGACGTCATGGAACGCGGCTTCAGCCACGGCTTCGGTGACGCACCGGGTAACCGCGAACTCGTGCGCTGGATGCGGGCGTACAACGAGGAGCACGACGACAAGCTCCGGTTCTTCGGGTTCGACGGCCCGCTGGAGTACTGGGCGGCGAGCCCGCGCCAGGCGCTCACCGCCCTGCACTCCCTCCTCGACGGACCGCTCCCCTGCACCGCGGAGACCCTCGACGCGCTGCTCGGCCCGGACGAGCGGTGGTCGGACGAGGCCACGGTCATGGATCCGTCCCGGTCGATCGGCCGGTCGGCCGACGCCCAGCGGCTGCGCGTCATCGCCGACGACCTGGTGGCGCTGCTCGACACGCAGGCGCCGCGGCTGAGCGCGCGGGACATGGAGCGGGCGGCACTGTACGGGCGCACCGCCGTCGGCCTGCTCCGCTACCACCACTGGATGGCCGACACGTCCCCGGCGCGTTGGGGCCGGCTGTCGGCTCTGCGGGACGCGATGATGGCCGCCAACCTGCTGGCCGTCGCCGAGCACGGCCCGGCCCTGGTCTTCGCCCAAAACCTCCACCTGCAGCGGAACAGGAGCCTCATGTCGTTCGGCGACCACGAGCTGGAGTGGTGGGGCGCCGGGGCGATCGCCGCCACGCATCTGCGCGACCGGTACGCGTTCCTGGCCTCGGCCTTCGGCACGGCCGGCGACGACACCCCGCCCCCGGACACCGTCGAGGGCGTCCTGTCCACGCTGCCCTGGAACCGTTCCCTCGTCGACGCCCGCCGCCTGGCCGAGGCAGTCCCGGACCTCACCCCACGCGTATCCCACGATTTCGCCTATTTCCCGCTGGATCCGGCCCGGCTCGACATGATCGACGGCATCGTCTTCCTCAAGCAGGCGGTCAGGCTCTCCCACTGGCCCCCGTCCGGCTCGGAATGACCGGCGGCCTCGTCACTGCGGCCCCTTCGGTCAGCCGAGGACGGCCCGGGAACGGGCGATCTGGTCGCGGGTGCGGGCGGACCAGAAGTGCTCGTTGAGCGGGTCGAGCCGGTCGAGGCAGGTGGTGAAGTGGGCCAGCGCGGCCCGCTCGTCGCCCCGCCACCGGCTGATCTCGCCCATCGTGTAGGAGATCAGCGCCTCCCCCCGGGTGTCCCCGGCGTTGACGGACATCTCCGCGCACCGCAGGAGGATGCCGGTGGCGGCGTCGTGGCGGCCCAGCGCGGCCTCGGCCTGGGCCAGCCGGTGCAGCGTCAGACGTTCGCCGGTGCTCCACCGCAGATCCCGGCACAGGTCCCGGCAGGCCCGGTAGAGGCCGATCGCCTCCTCGACGCGGCCCGTCTCATAGCAGGCGATGCCGAGCATCCGCAGGAAGCGGGCCCGGTGGACCGCGCTGTGTCCCCCGGCGTGGGCGAGGGCCCGGCGGCAGGTCACCACGGCCGCGTCGTTACGGCCCACGAAGAGCTGGATCGCGGCGATCTCGGTCCACGCGCTCAGCAGGCCGTGCCCGTCGCCCAGCGCCTCGAACCGCTCGGCGGCCAGGGTGGCGAAGGCGAGCGCGGATCCCAGATCCGCCTCCAGGGTGGCGGCGACACCGAGCGACGCGTACGCGGCGGCGTGCCGGTCCCCCGCCCGTGAGCAGCGGTCGAGCAGGTGGCGGAACTCGCCGGCGACCTCGCCGGCGCGTCTGCGGTCCACCTCGGCGTCGGCACGCACCAGCCGCAGGCGCGTCTCGGCGTCGGCGTCACCCGCCGCGGCGGCGGCGCCGGCGGCCGTCCCCAGCATGCGGACGGCCTCGTCGTGGAAACCGCGCACGACCAGGAACGGCGCCAGCGCGCAGGCGAGTCCGGCCGCCTCGTGCGCCAGCCCGGCGCGGGCGGCGGTCTCGGCCACGGCGACGAGCACGCCGCGCTCCGCCTCCAGCCAGGCGCCGCCCCGGGGGCAGGGCGGCGTCCGGGCCGGGACGCCGGGCGGCGGCGGGGCGAAGGCGAGGGGCAGTTCACGGGCGGCGTCGACGGCGCGGTCCCGGGCGGCGGCGGCGATCCGGCGCAGCGCCTCCGTCCGGCTCCGCTCGCTCTCCTCGGCGGCGAACAGCTCGGCGGCGAAGCCGCGCAGCAGGTCGTGCATGCGATAGCGGGGCTGGCCGGCGGAGTCGGCGTCACCGGCGGTGACCAGTCCGGCGGCGGCCAGCTCCTCCAGGGAGCCGTCCACGTCACGGGCGGTCGCCCCCGACGGCGCGGCCACCGTCCAGGCGGCCACGCCGTCGGCGGCCACCGATCCGAGCAGCCGGAACGCGTACCTCGCGGGGGCCGACAGCGCCGCGTAGCTCGCCCCGAACGTGGCGCGGACGTCCAGGTGGCCCGCCCGCAGCTCGTTCAGCGCCGAGGCGTCGGCGAGCCGCCGCGCCAGCTCGGCCAGCGGCCAGGCGGGACGGGTCACCAGCCGCGCCCCCGCGATGCGCAGCGCGAGCGGCAGCCGCCCGCAGGCGTCCACGATCGTCTCCGCCGACTCCGGGTCGCTCGCCACGCGGCCCGCCCCGGCCACGCCCGCGAGCAGGTCGCGGGCGTCGGCGGGCGGCGGCACGTCCAGCGCGTACGCGGTCGCGCCGGGCAGCGCGGGCAGCGGCCCGCGGGAGGTGACGAGGACCGCCGATCCCGGTGTCCCGGGGATCAGCGGTTCCACCTGGGCCTCGCCGGCCGCGTCGTCCAGCACCACGAGCACCGCCCGGTCGGCGAGCTTGGCCCGGTACATCGCCGCCCGCTCTCCGGCGGAGGAGGGCAGGCCGGCGGTGTCCACGCCGAGCGCCCGCAGCAGCTCCGCGAGCGCGTCGGCCGGGTCGCGGGGCGACAGCGAGGCGTCGCACAGCCGGACGAACAGCTGGCCGTCCGGATACCGCCGCCGCACCAGGTGCGCGACGTGGACCGCCAGGGTGCTCTTGCCGACCCCGGGCGGGCCCGACACCGTCACGATCACCGGCGCCGTTCCGGTGCCGTCCAGCGCGGCGACCAGGTCGCGGGTCTCGTCCTCGCGGCCGGTGAAGTCGGCGATGTCGGCCGGGAGCAGGCAGATCCCCGTCCAGGCGGGCTGCCGGGCCTCCTCCGGAGCGGGGGCCGGGGCGGGGGCGTCGTCGAGGACCGCCGCCTGCAGGCCGCGTAGTTCCTGGCCGGGTTCCACGCCCAGCTCGGCGACGAGCGTCGAGCGGGCCCGCCGGTACGCCTCCAGCGCCTCGGCGCGCCGGCCCGCCCGGTGCAGCGCCAGCATGAGCCGGTGCCACAGGCGTTCGTTGAGCGGCGCGGCCTCCACCAGCGGCGTCAGCTCGCCGACGAGCTCGTCGTGCAGGCCGAGCCGCAGGCGCACGTCGATCCAGCCGAGCCGGGCGTTCTCCCGGCGCTCCTCCAGCTCGGCGACGCGCGCCTGCATCGTCGCGGCCAGCGGCACGTCCTCGGCCGGCCGGCCGCGCCACAGCGCCAGCGCCTCGGCGAACAGCCGGTCCGCCGTGGCGGCGTCGCCGCCCGCCGCCTCCAGCCGGGCCCGCCGTACGGCCTCGTCGAAGGCGAGCAGGTCGAGCCGGTCGGGGCCGAGGCGCAGGCGGTAGCCGTACGGCACGGTCTCGACGTCGATCGAGGCACGGCGCAGCGCGGTCAGGTACGTCTGGAGATTCGGCAGGGCGGACCGGGGCGGGTCGTCCCACACCGAGGCGATCAGCCGGTCCCTGGACAGCACGGCGCCCGGGTGGAGCAGGAAGACGGCGAGCACCGCGCGCGCCTTGGCTGTCAGCCGGATCGGCCGCCCGGCGTCGGCGGCCCGGACCGGTCCGAGGACCGCGAAGTCCACTTCGTCTCCCGGAACGATCAGCGGTTCTGCCTCTTCTATGGCGACCATATGCGGTTTGTGTGGGTGAAGGGAGGACCTTGATCAAAGACGTCCGGAAGGAGGTGGATGAGATGAAGATCGAGGTTCGCAAGGTGGAGGCCGTCAAGGCCACCCAGGTCATGACCTGAGGCACCGCCTCTCAGCCGGTCGGGGGGACGGCGCGGGCCGCCCCCCGGCCGGCGCCGTCCCGACGAGCGATGCGGAAGCGACGCGGATGAACGATGCCGGTGATGCTGCGATGACAGTGATGCTGAAAGAGTGCGCCTGGGAGTCCCTCGGCGACGAACTGGTGGTGGTCCACGACCCGCGCGAGGCGTACACGCTGGCCGACCCGGACGGCCGGATCGCGGCGCTCCTCGACGAGCTGGCCCGCGGGCCGGCCACGGCGGAGGCGCTGAGCGAGGCGCTGGCCGCGCGGGGCGTGGCCGTCACGGTGGAGGACGTCCGCGACGGTCTCGCCGGGCTCGACTCCCTCGGCCTGGTCGAGGACGCCGGCGAACGCCTGCTGGGCGACCCGGAGGCCGACGAGCGGCACTTCTCCAACCTGACGTTCTTCGGGGTCTTCGCCCGGCTCGGCAGGTCGCGGGCGGAGTTCGTCCGGCGGCTGCGCGACTCCCACGTCCTGGTGCTCGGCGCGGGCGGCGGCGGCTCGTCCCTCGTGCAGTGCCTGGCCGGGCTCGGCGTCGGCGCGCTGACGCTGGTGGACCGCGACGACATCGCTCCGCGCAACTTCGCCCGCCAGTTCCTCTACCGGCACTCCGACATCGGCCGGTCGAAGGTGGAACGCGCCGCCGAGTGGGTGCGCGAGTACGACCCGGGCATCGAGGTCCGCGCCGTGGACCGGTGGATCTCCGGCCCGGACGACCTCAAGGACCTGACCGGTGACGTCCATCTGATCGCCGGCGGCCTCGACGGCGAGATGGACGCGAACCTGTGGGTCAACGAGGCGGCGCTGCGCGCGGGCGTCCCCTGGGTGGCCGGCGGGATGACCCGCACCCAGCTCATCTACTTCTCCGTCGACCCGGGCCAGAGCGCCTGCCTGCGCTGCGACGAGTCCGACCTGCCCGGCCCCGACGAACCCACGACCACGGCGGTCGCCCATCGGATCACCCGCGGGCTGCGGCTCGCCAACGGCCTCACCGGGCCGATGGCGATGCAGGTCGGGTCGCTGGTCGCCTACGAGGCCATGCGGTACCTGACCGGCGTCGAGCCGCCTCGCGCGGCCGGGTTCCGGGTGGTCGTCGACCTGCTCAACGGGCTCGTCCCGGTGTGGCAGCCCTTCCCCCGCGACCCCGCGTGCCCGGCGTGCGCGCTGGCCCGGCAGTGAGCCGATGAGCGGCGGGGTCCCGCTGCGCCCGCTCAGCGTCGTCGAGGAGGGCGAGGAGGCGCTGGTCGGCGATCCGGCCACCGGCACCTTCGTGACCATGCCGGCCGTGGGCGGGGTGGTGATCTCGGCGTTGCTGCGCGGCGCGACCGAGGAGGAGGCCGCGGCCGAGGCCGAGGCGTTCGCCGGTGAGCCCGTGGACATGCCGTCGTTCGTGGCGACCCTCGCCGAACTGGGGTTCCTCGACGACCGGCCCGACGAGGAGCGCCGGGCCGTGCGCACCGCGCCCATCCAGATGCGGAACTGGATGGCGGGGGTCAGCCAGCGCGCGGCCCGTCCCTTCTTCGGACCGGTGGCCTGGACCTGCTACACCGTCCTCGCCCTGTTCTGCCTGGCCGTCTTCGCCACCTCGCCGTCCCTGTTCCCGAACCCGGCGCGGGACGCGTTCCTGCTCGGCGACGTCGGGCTGAGCGCGCTGCTGCTCGTGCCGTTCTTCCTGGTCTCGACGGCTCTGCACGAGGGCGGGCACTGGCTCGCCGCCCGGGCGATCGGCGTCGAGTCCCGGTTCGGGGTGGACCGGCGGATGATGCTGCCCGTCCTGGAGACCGACCTGTCCCAGATCTGGACGGTGCCGCGCCGCCGCCGCTACGGGCCGCTGCTCGGCGGGATGGCCGTGGACGTGGTCCTGCTCAGCCTGCTGCTGGGCGCCCGCCTGCTGATCCTGCGGGGAACGTGGTCGCCGGACCCCCTGGTGGACGCGACGCTCTCGACATGGGTGTTCGTGAAGCTGGCGGGCCTGCTGTGGCAGTGCATGGTCTTCCTGCGCACCGACCTGTACGGCGTGCTGGTCAACGTGCTCGGCTGCCGCGACCTGTGGCGGGTCAAGTCGCTGATGCTGCGGCGCGCGTTCGGCGGGCTGACCCCGGCGCAGGCGGCGGAGCTGCTCTCGGCCGCGCCCGCCGACGTGCGGGCCGGGCGGTGGTTCCGGTGGCTGTGGCTGGCCGGGTTCGCCGGAGTGCTGGCCTGGTTCGTCTTCTTCGTGGCCCCCGTCGCGGTGACCGTGCTGGCCTGGGCGGCCGACGGGTTCCTGCTCGGGCCGCTCAGCCCGCGGTTCTGGTACGCGCTGTTGTGCGCCGTCCTGCTGCTCGGCCCGTATCTCCTGGCCGCCTCCCTGGCCGCCCGGGAGTACGCCCGGCGATAGACCGGACATCGTACGAAACCGGCCCCCCGGAGCTCCGGCCGTCGCTACGGTGGGTGGCCCGACGAATCTGATCAAGGAGTTGACGTGCAGGGAATCGACGGCCGCCGGGCCGGGGTGTCATGGGGAACCGGCCTCGTCCTGCTGCTGGCGGTGGTCCTCGCGGGCTGCGGGGACGGCGACGCGCGGTCCGCGGACCCGGCCGGACCGGTGCCCCGCACGCCGGCCGGATCGGCGTCGCCCACGTCGCAGGGACCGGAAGGGTCGCCGTCCCCCACGCCGGCGGTCCCCAGGACCGGGCTGCTCTACCGGGACCGGGAGATCTCGCTGAGCGACATCCAGGCGATCAAGAACGGCTGCCCGTCGGACGTCTACGTGGAGTTCGCCGACGACGGGCCCCGCGTCCTCGGGACCGACGAGTCGGACCCGCGCCAGGACGACTACGGGCGGCAGACGGAGGAGGACAGGCCGCCCGTCCTGGCGTGGTCGCCCCCCTGCTCCTCGTCGGACGGGCGGTTCGACTTCGACGACGTGGCCGTCGCCCAGGCGGCGGCGGACGCCGGGGACCTCGACGAGACGGGCTGCCGGGACGCCGCACGGGCGGCGGTCGGCAGCGGCACGGCCATCGACCGCTACCGCACCCGGGCCCTGGTGGAGGGCGAGCGGTTCTGTGAGGACTTCGCCGCGGAGGGCCGCGTGCTCCTCCTGCGCGTGGTGAAGGTGAGCGGCTCCCCGGTCGCGGAGCTCACGCTGTCGGCGACGCTGTGGGCCGTACCGCCCGAGGTCGAGGGTCCCCTGGCGAAGCCCGGCGACAGGAGCTACGAGGACCAGCCGTTCACGGTGTCCGACGACGTGGCCGAGGCGAACGACTGCAGCCCCGGCGGCGTCGGCATCGCCTCGGACATGCCGCGCGTCCGGTACCGGCACATGCTGTCCGGCGGCGGAGGGGACGTCGAGTACTTCCCGAGCTGCCTGGGAAGCCCGAAGATGCGGTTCGGCGGATACGCGGCCCGGGTGAAGGGCGACGCCGACCCGGACATCACCGCCTGCCAGGAGACGGCGATCCGCGGCGGGCGTGACGACCTCGACGTGCCGATGTCCGAACTGCGGACCGGGGACCGGTTCTGCATGTTCGACGGCTTCGACAAGTACGTCGCGCTGCTGAAGGTGACCGCCGTGACCGCCGGGGACCCCGTCTCCGCGACCTTCTCGGTCACCCGCTGGGAGGCCCCCGAACCGTCCTGACGACGACCGGGGCCACGGCTCAGCTGGTGGCGCCCCAGGTGAGCGAGAGACCGGTGGCGGCGCGTTCGGTGCGGATCTCCATCATGCTGCCGAGGATGGTGGCGTGGTCGGACACCACGGGCGTGGCGTCGAGGGTGTAGGTGATCCGGGCGCTGACGAGCACCGGGCTGCCCTCCGGCTCCTGGAGGTGACGGGCGGCGGCGGGGTCGAGCAGACCGGGCCGGACCACCTCGGACGCCCGGGCGACCGTCACCCCCTCGTCGGCGAGGGCCGTGTAGAGGGAGACGGAGGTGAAGTCGCGGTCGCGGATCCGGTCGGCCACCGGCCGGCGGACCCAGGACACCTGGTGCACGGCGGGACGTCCCGCGAACTCGCGGACCCGCTCCAGCCGCAGGGCGGTGTCGCCGGGACGCAGCCGCAACTGTGCGGCGATCCGGCCGGGGGCCCGGCGCACCGCCCGCCCGGTCACCGCGGTACGCACGTCGTGACCCTGTTTGCGCAGGTCGTCGACCAGGCTGCGGAGCGAGTCGAGCTGGTACGCCAGGTGGGGCGGGGCGACGAACGTGCCTTTGCCGGGCCGCTGCACGATCAGCTTCTCGTCGCTGAGCTCCCGCAACGCCTGGCGCAGCGTCATGAGGGTCACCCCGTAGGAGGCGCTCAGCTCCCGCTGCGGCGGCAGGGCCTCACCGGGGGCGTAGTGTCCCGACCGGATCTTCGCGGCGAGGTCGGCGGCGATGGCGCGGTATCTCGCCTCGTGCCCGGCGTCGGGGGTCATCGTGATCGGTCACTCCTGGTCGAGGGCCTGCCGCAGCGCCGTGAGGAAGGTCCGCAGGTCGTCCGGCCCGGCCCCGTCGAGCACCCGCCGCATGACCGCGGCGCCGACCACCACGCCGTCGGCGTACCGGCGGGCTTCGCGTGCCTGGGCCGGGGTGGAGATACCGAATCCTAGCAAGACCGGCCGGTCGGTGACGCTCCTGACCCGCCCGGTGAGCTCCGCCGCCGAAGCGGCGAGGGCGGCCCGCTCGCCGGTGGTGCCCATCAGCGACACCGCGTAGACGAATCCGCGGCTGCGGCGCGCGATCTCCGCCAGCCGCGGCTGCGGCGTCGACGGCGACGCCAGCAGGGCCAGGTCGATCCCGGCGTCGGCGGCCACGTCCGCCAGCTCGTCCGCCTCGTGCACCGGCAGGTCGGGCACGATCAGCCCGGTGACGCCGGCCCGGCGCAGCGCGGCGCAGAACGCCTCGGGGCCGTCGTTCAGCACCAGGTTGTAGTAGGTGCTGGCGACCAGCGGCACGTCCAGGCCCCGCACCCCGGACAGGCCGGCGAGGATCCGGCGGGTGCTCGCCCCCCGGGCCAGCGCCGTGTCACCGGCCTGCTGGATGGTGACGCCGTCCAGCGTGGGGTCGGAGAAGGGCAGGCCGACCTCGATCGCGTCCGCGCCGGCGGCGGCGAACGCCCGCAGGTACTCCGTCCAGCCGGGCGTGATCCCCCCGGTGACGTACGGCATGAGCAGGCCGCGGCCGGCGTCCCGGCGGGCACGCAGGCGGCGTTCGACCGCGCCCGCGGCGAGGGTCGCGGGGTTCGTCACAGCAGCTCCTTCAAGGTTGAGACGTCCTTGTCGCCCCGGCCGGACAGCGTCATCAGCACCGTCGACCCCGCGGGCAGGTCGCCGCCCGCCGCGCGGATCACCCAGGCGAGGGCGTGCGCCGATTCGAGCGCCGGGACGATTCCCTCGGTGCGCGCCAGCCGTACGGCCGCGCCGACCGCCTCGTCGTCGGTCACCGTGACGTAGCGGGCCCGGCCCAGGTCGCGCAGGTGGGCGTGCTCCGGGCCGACCCCCGGGTAGTCGAGTCCGGCGGCGATGGAGTGCGCCTGCGGGATCTGCCCGTCGTCGTCCTGGAGGAACAGCGAGCGACAGCCGTGCAGGACGCCGGGCCGGCCGAGGGCCGCCCCGGCGCCGCCCTCCGCCTCGACACCGATCAGGCGCGCCGGGGTGTCGGCGAATCCGGCGAACGTGCCGGCCGCGTTGGAGCCGCCGCCGACGCACGCGACCACGTGGTCCGGCACGCCGGTCCGCAGTTCGGCGGCGCACTGCCCGCGGGCCTCGTCGCCGATGACCCGCTGGAACTCCCTGACCATCCACGGGTACGGGTCCGGCCCGATGACCGAGCCGATGCAGTAGTGGGAGTCGCCGGTCGCTCCCACCCAGTGGCGCATGGCCTCGCTGGTCGCGTCCTTGAGGGTGCGGCTGCCCGTGGTCACCGGGATCACCTCGGCGCCCAGCATGCGCATCCGGAAGACGTTCAGCGCCTGGCGTTCGATGTCGCGCTCGCCCATGAAGACCGTGGCCTCCAGCCCGAGCAGCGCGGCGGCGGTCGCGGTGGCCACCCCGTGCTGGCCCGCCCCGGTCTCGGCGATCAGCCTGCGCCGTCCCATCCGGGTGGCCAGCAGTGCCTGGCCCAGCACGTTGTTGATCTTGTGGGATCCGGTGTGGGCGAGGTCCTCGCGCTTGAGGTACAGCCGCACGCCCAACTCCTCCGACAGCCGGCGGGCCGGGGTGAGCGGGGTCGGCCGTCCCGCGTGCAGGGCGAGCAGCTCCGCCAGCGCGCCGCGGAACCCCGGATCCGCCCATGCCTCCCGGAACGCCTCGTCCACCTCGCGGCACGCCTCCACCAGGGACTCCGGCGCGTACCGTCCGCCGTACCCGCCGAACCGGCCCCGGGCCCGGGGCTCGCCCATCGTTCCGTCCGGCGGGGCCGGTGCGCGCCGCGGCAGCACGTCTCGCATGTCACACTCCTATCGTTCTATAACTCATTTATGAGTTCTATAACAGTGAGTGTGGCATGGAGCGGCATGGACGCGCCACCCCGGCGAGGACGTCGCATCCGGTACCCGGGTACGGGCTTACCGTCGAGGCATGAGTGACGACATCGTCTCCGGCCGGGCATGGGTGCCACCGGCGTGCACGCTGCCCACCGCCGAGCAGCCGTTGCGGGTGGCCGAGTTCGACGCGCTGTTCACCGAGGCCGTACAGGCCGTACGGCGTGAGCGGCCCACGCGGCTGCGGCTGGAACTCGCCTTCTCCCCCGGGCACGCGGCACGCGCTGCGGAGCTGGCGGCGCGGGAGAGCGGCTGCTGCTCCTTCTTCGCCTTCGCCGTGACCGTCGCCGACGGCGACCTGGCGCTGGAGGTGACGGTCCCGGCGCGGCACGCCGAGGTGCTGGACGCGTTGCAGGCCCGCGCCGCCGCCGTCGCACCGGCCATGTCGGCGGCTCCGGACGCCGGGCCTCCGGGAGGAGCACGCACGTGAGGCAGGGCCCCGGTCTCCAGGACCACCGGGACAGCGACCGACCACGCCTGCCGGGGCGCCGTAGGGTACGGCGCCCCGGCAGGCCGGTTCCGCTCCTACCCGGAGATCGTCATCGCGTCGCTCGCGAGCCCCGGCAGGACCAGAGCCGCCTTTTCCGGGTAGTCGGTCAGCCGATGGGCCTTCCCGGTGCGGGTGTCGACCCCGTAGGCACGCTGGCGCTTCCCGTCCAACAGCACCGTGAGCTCCGATCCGCTCCGCCAGAGACCGGTGGCGAAAACGGGTTCGCCCTCCGGAAGATCTGAAGTGCAACAACACCGCCTACCGGCCGGTGATGGATGCGATCGACCTGCTCAAGCGGTATCTGGACCAGCCCATCGCCAAGGAGGGGGCGTTCTTCGACGAGGCGGAGAAGATTCCGCTGGGTGGGGTGGTGTGCGAAGAGTGGCGCAAGGTCGTGGTGGATGAGCGCGGCCGGATGGAGCGCATCCCGTACGAGCTGTGCGTGCTGGTGGCCCTGCGGGATGCGCTGCTTCGGCGGGAGATCTGGGTGCCAGGGGCGAACCGCCAACCACGATCTGTTCTACGGCAAGGACGGCGACCTGACCGACTCCGACAAGGAGTCCCAGGAGGTCTCCATGCTGGCCCTGCACCTGCTTCAGTCCGCGCTGGTGCACGTCAACACCCTGCTCCTACAGGACATCCTGAGCAAGGAGAAGTGGCGGGAGCGGCTCACCGACGCCGACCGGCGGGCTCTGTCCCCGCCGTTCTGGACGCACGTGAACCCCTACGGCCGGTTCGAGCCGGACATGAATTCCCACCTCGACCTCGCCGCCGCGGTGGCCGGCCCCCGCACCGCGCCCGAGGCGGAAACCGCCCGATCGGCGCCCGCCTCCGGGGCATCCTGAGCAGCATGAACGATGCGCGCGACGTCCTCACCGAGGACGAGATTGCTTTCTCCGAGGTTGGCGAGAGCCACGTCTCCGCCTGGGTCAGGAGTCACCTGAATTCCGGTGAGACTGGGAGCCACACGGAGCGATGGCGCGTAGCACGCCACATTCGGCGCATCCGCGGCTGCGGGCCCCGTTTGGCCGCCTCATCGGCTGTCAGCTGGCTTGCCGCCGGCACGTGAGGTAGAGCGGCAGGAAGACGATCCACAAGCACAGGCAGCCGAGGGCCCAGGCGGGGGGCTTGCTCAGCTCGATCGATCCCGCCGAGAAGTAGACGGGTGTTCCGCGCCTGGCGTGGGCCGACGCGTCCTGGTAGACCCAGCCCACGCTCCCGAGCAGGACCGCAAGGGGAATCAGCGTGGTGACGTACGCCCCCATCATCCCTGCCCGTGTTCGGTGATGATGCGGGCCACGGCAGCCGTGTCGTCCGGTGTGATCGTGGGGCGGACCCTGCGGCCGACGTCGAGCACGAGGGCCGTGTCCTTTTTGGGCCGGTGCGGATCGAGGTTCCACCAGTGGATGAAGTCACCTGAGCCCCAGATGCGCCACCGGCGCATCTGGTTGGCGCCGGTCAGCGCGAGCGTCTTGACGCCCGTGACCGAGGCGTACGGGATCGTCTCGGGCCCCCACAGGTAGTAGCGGCGGATGGTGATCTCATGGTCGTCGCAGTGAATCGTGCCGTCGTCGTCGGCTGTGGCCATGATCATCTGCCTGGGCGAGGTGTTCTTCGTAGAGTGCGGTGAGCTCCGGATCGGAAGCCGTGGCGAGTTGCCGTGCGATCCGGACACGCAGCAGCGCGCGCACCTGCGCCAGGTTGACGATGTGCGGGGCGAGCCCACGCGGATCCAGCCCCAGCCGCACCATGTTGACCGGCGGGGCCAGCAGGTCGGGGGCGACACCGGCGAGGAACGGGCCGAGGGCGCGGTTGCTCATCAGATCTCGACGGGTGTCCCGGCCAGTCGGCCACGGCCCGCCTTCCAGGTGTCGACGCCCGGAGAAGGGACACCCCTCTAACCGGCCAGGACTTCGGTGACGATGACGTACAGCGCCCACAGCGACAACCCGGCCATGATGACGATCTCACGCCAGCCGAGGGCGGGCCTGGCCTGGATGGCGTACGACATGGTGATGTTGGGCGCCGCCGGCGCGGGCGGGCGCCGGTTCTCGGCCAGGGGCTCGTTGAAGCGGTGGATGAAGATCTGGATGAGGTTCATGCCGGCTACCAGCCCCGCCGCGAAGCTCAGCGCGCTCAACCCGGCGGCGAACTGCAGGCCGATGATGGCCACGACGCACAGCAGCGTGAGGGTGTCATAGATGCCGATGAGGCGCTGCGAGCGCGCGTAGTAGGCGGCGATCCGCTTGATCCGGACCTGATAGGGGACCAACAGCCACAGGCCGAACTTGGCCAATGCCTGCAGATAGAACAGGGCGATCACGACGCTCAGCGCGATGGTCATGGCCGGCGTCCTTTCATAAGGTCGAGATGTCGTCGCCACCGGTGGCGGTGGCGGTGACGGTGGGCGCGGTGGGGGTGGCGGTGAACCACGGGCTCAGCACGTCGGGCTCGACCAGGACGACGGAGTGCTCGGCAAGACCGAGAATCCGCTCCAGGGCCTGGGTGTGGGCGGCCACCGTCTCCTGAGCAGCAGGCAGGCCCGGCCGGCCGGTGGCGTCGAAAGACAGGATCAGCTCGGCCAGCCGGTCGTTGAGGTCCTGCACCAGCGCGACGACAACGCGGCCGGTCTCCTCCGGATGCGTGACGGCCAGGGTGGCCTCGCGTGCGCCCTGCTCGAGGACACCGGCCAGCAGCGGGGCGATGCGGTCGGCGATGCCCGGGCGCAACTTCTGCCGTACGACGGCGTTGTCATCGGACTGCCAGACACGCAGCAGCGCGACCAGCAGCTTGCGCCGCTGGGCCTTCCACTGGCCCAGCCCGGTGAAGAAGCTCTGCAGCTTCTCCAGTGCCGGCGTGTCCGGGTCGGCGACCAGCGGGGCCAATGCCGCGGCGATCTGGTCGGCCATGCGTTCCATCACCGCTTCGATGAGCGCCCGCTTGGAGGCGAAGTAGTGGTAGAAGGCGCCCTTGGAGGCGCCCACCTGCGACCAGACGTCCTGCACGCTCATCTGCTCGTAGCCCTTGGTATGCAGCAGGATCTCTGCCGCGTCCAGGAACTGCGTCCGCCGTCCGGCATGCGCAGCCTGATCGACTGTCCGCGCCACTCAGTCCTCCTGTCTCATTAGCAAACCGGCTGCCGGTTTATTTATAGCATGAGGGCTTCGGCCATGTCCTGGCCCACCGGACAACCGTCAAAGTCACGAACCCCGCGACAGGGGGCGCGACCCCGGCGACCCTCCCGGCACGGAGCCTGCCGGCATCGCTTTCAGCGGACTGTTCTACGAAGCGACGGAGGCTCGGCGCCGCCTTCCGCCTCTTCGAAAAGCCGGTAGGGCGCTGGCCGGCCAGGCGGAGAGGTTTCGTTTCGTCCGAACGATATTGCTGTCGGTTATGTAACGAAACGAAATTTGAAGCAATGGGTTTCATGAAGCAGGGTTGCGATAAGCTTCATTATCGCAACCCTGGATATCCGGGTATGAGTGCTTCACTCCCCCGCGCCCCGCACACGAGAGGGTCGGCTCGGTGCGGATTGCCACAAAGCCGTCCTGGGCTTCTGCCAGTAGGTGTCAGTAGATATGCATGAGATGTCAGCAAGATCACTTCTAGTTCCGACGCGTCAAGGCGACACCGGCGGAAGGGGCGGCGCGGCGGGCTGAGACCCCCGCCTCGCCTGGCCGCGACCACGGCCGGGGGACGATCCTCGTACCCGCGTGCGGTCCGGTCCGCCGGCGGACCGGACCACTGTCGCCGCCGCTGGGCAAGCCCGCGCCGGTGACCTCGCGGTGCGGTGTGAAGACGGCTCACCGACCGAGCAACGGGCGATACACGGGCCGGCGACCGGCGGCCTACCGTGCTGAGCATGGAGCGG
Organism: Streptosporangium sp. NPDC053982; assembly: GCF_055585205.1. Lineage (NCBI taxonomy): Bacteria > Bacillati > Actinomycetota > Actinomycetes > Streptosporangiales > Streptosporangiaceae > Streptosporangium > Streptosporangium sp. NPDC053982. Next base: position 75,896 of record NZ_JBVJKQ010000005.1, on the reverse strand, counting down.
ACCGACAGTGCGGTTGTGATCGGCGCGAGCATCGGCGGGCTGCTGGCCGCCCGCGCGCTCAGCGAAACCCATGCCGAGGTCACCGTGGTGGATCGTGACCTGCTGCCCGAGGAGGCGGCGAGCCGTCGCGGCGTGCCGCAGGGCCGGCAGCTCCACGTCCTGCTGGCCCGCGGCAGGGAGGCGTTCGACGAGCTGTTCCCCGGCCTGACGGAGGAGCTGGCCGCCATGGGCGCGCCCCTGATCGACCTTCAGGAGCAGGTCCACTGGTACAACGACGGCCACCGGATGCGCCGGGTGCCCTCCCCCCTGGTGGCGTTCGGAATCAGCAGGCCGCTCCTCGAACACGTGGTGCGGGCCCGGGTGGCGGCGCTGCCCGGCGTGAACCTGGTCGCCGGGTGCGAGGTGACCGGCCTCGTCGCGGCGCCCGGCTCCGGACGGGTCACGGGCGTGCGAGTGCGGCCCCGTGCCGGGGACACGGCGCCGGCCGCGGAGTCGGTCATCCACGCCGACCTGGTCGTGGACGCCGGAGGGCGCGGCTCCCGAAGCCCGGTCTGGCTGCAGGAGCTGGGCTACGCGCCCGCCGCGCAGGAGCAGGTGCGCGTCGGCATCACCTATGTGACCCGCACCTACCGGCGGGAGCCGCACCATCTCGGCGGTCTGCTGGGCGCCTTCACCAACGCCACCCCGGAGCTGCCGCGCGCGGGGATCGTGGCCGCGCAGGAGAACGGCACGTTCGCCGTCGTCCTGTCCGGCATGCTGGGTGAGGAGCCGCCCACCGACGACGAGGGCATGGCGCGGTACGCCGCGACGCTCACCGCGCCGCAGATCGCCGAGGTCGTGCGGTCGGCGGTGCCGCTGAGCGCGCCGGTGCGGATGCGCTACCCGGCCAGCGTGCGGCGGCGCTACGAGCGGCTGCGGCGCTTCCCCGACGGCTACCTCGTGATGGCCGACGCCCTGTGCAGCTTCAACCCCGTCTACGGGCAGGGGATGACGGTCGCCGCGCTTGAGGCGCTGCTGCTGCGCCGCCTGCTCACCCGCGGGGCCGACGGCCTGGCGCGGCGGTTCTTCCGCGGCGCGGCCAGGATCATCGATGCCCCCTGGTCGATCTCGGTGGGGACCGACCTGCGGTTCCCGGGGGTCGAGGGGCGGCGCACGGCGATGGTCCGCTTCGTCAACGCCTACGTCAACCGGGTGCACGCCGCCGCGACCACCGACCCCGTGGTGGGGGCGGCGTTCCTGCGCGTCCTCAACCTGATCGACGCGCCCGCCAGGCTCCTGGCCCCCGCCGTCGCGCTGCGCGTCCTGTGGGGACTGCTGGGCCGCCCGGCGCCGGCCGCACCGAGGCCCGAAGCCGATCTCGCGGCCGGTGTGGGCACCGGCGGGCGCGGAGCCCCTTCCTGAGGCGTGTCTGATAAATGATCTCGGTGGTGCGGTTAGATGATTCCTCGTGGTGCGAGGAGGTGAGCTGACCGGCAAAGCCCGGCAGCGGATCGAGCCCCTGCTGACCGCCAAGGACGGCAGGGGACGGCCCTGGCGGGATCACCGCGCCGTCATCAACGGGATCTCGCGGAGGCTGCGGACCGGAGCGCCCTGGCGTGACGTCCCGGAACGCTACGGTCCCCGGCAGACCTGCTACGAGCGGTTCAAGCGCTGGGAGGAAGACGGCGCCTGGACCCGCCTGCTGGAGGAGATGCAGGTCAAGGACGACTCCCTCGGCGCGGTGCAGCTGGTCGCCGGCATCGATTCCACCATCGCCCGAGCCCATCAGCACGCCGCCGGCGCCCGAAAAAGGGGGACGGCGGAGGGACGATCGACGCGAGAGCCTCCCAAAGACGACAGGCCCTCGGCCGGTCCCGGGGCGGGCCGACCACCAAGCTCCATCTGATCACCGAAGCCCACGGCCTGCCGCTCGCCCTGCATCTGACCGGCGGCGACGCCGCCCACCGAGGCCGCGTGTGGCGACGGGACCGCTCACCTGGGAAGGGGCAGGGCCATACGGCGGGTGACCCTCGCTCCCGGCGGCCGGGGAGCCGGCATGTGACGGGTCGCTGCTCCGCCTCGATGCCGTGTCATCGAGTACAGCAAAACCGATCAGGCGGAGAAGCGGCTCGGCGCCGGAGAATCACCCGTATGGACAACGTGCGGCCCGACCGCCTGCGGATGCTGCTCGACACGGTGCTGGCCACGCTTGACGAGCGGCTCGACGGCCGGCGGATCGCCGACCGAGCCCACCTGAGCCGGTTCCACTTCGATCGGCTGCTGTCAGCAGGGCTCGGCGAGGCGCCGGCGGCCTTCCGCCGCCGCATGTTGCTGGAACGCGCCGCCTGGCGCCTGACCGGGGGATCGTCGGTCACGGACGCCGGTTTCGAAGCCGCCTACGACTCGACCGAAGCGTTTTCCCGCGCCTTTCGGCGCGCCTTCGGAAGGTCACCAATCAAGTACAAGGCTCAGGAAGCGGACTTTCGGCTCCCGGCTCCGAACGGTGTCCACTTCCACCCCCCTGCCGGTTTGTTCGTGACCGGCGAAGTATCGGAGATCACGATGGACCTGACTGATCGGCTGATAGACCACGACGACTGGCTCACCGGGGCGTTGCTTGACCGCGCCGGCGGATTGACCAGCGAGCAATGGGACAGGGAGGTCCGGCCAGGACACGTCCTGCTCGGATTCGACGGCCCCGAACCTACGGTGCGTCACATGCTCGACCGGCTCGTCTGGACCAAGGAGGTCTGGACGGCGGCGATTGCGGGTCGCGATCTGCCCGCCGACGGTGACCGCTCCCCAAGCGGCCTGCGCACGCGTTGGGAGCGGGCGAGCACAGACTTCCGGGCACTCGTACGGGACATCCGTCAGCGGAATGCCTGGGATGACACCTTCGTCGACGCGCTGTGCGATCCGGTTCAGAGCTTCACCTTGGGCGGCGTCATCGCGCACGTGCTGACCTATGCCGCCTGTCGCCGGGAGATCCTGGCGGCGGCGCTGTCCGAACTGGGCGTCGTTGACGCGGTGCCCACGTGCCCATTGGAGTGGGAGCGAGCCCGTCTTGCCGACCGGCCGCATGCGCCCGCGCGACTCCGAGGCGCGGAGGAGACACGATGACCGCCACGCCGCAGGCCGCCGTCACCGCGTGGTGGCAGGCGATGAAGGATCGGGATCCCCAGGCCCTCTCCGAGCTGGTTCTGCCTGACTATCTGTCTTCCGGCGGTCCCGCGGGTCGTTCCGTCGGGCGGTTCGCTCTCATCACCGAGGCGACCGCCTTCTTCGCCCAGGCCAGGATCGACGAGTGGGCGGTGGACGCGATGGAAGTGCGTCAGTACGGCGACGCCGCCGTCTGCTCCTACGTCTGGAGCGAAACCGGCGTGCATCTCGGCGCACCGTTCACCATGCGTGGCCTTGCCACGGACGTTCTGGTCCGCCGCGACCACGGATGGCGGCACCTTGCCCACCACGTCAGCCCTCTGCCGCATACGGCAGGTGATGAGGTGGGCTAGCGACACGCCGGCCAGCCGTCCGGCTATCTCATCAAGGCATGAAGGGAGGCAGAGAGATGACTGACGACGTTCACGTGTGGTCACCTGGTTTCGATTGGGCCTGATGCAGGCATGGTGACGATGCCGTCCCTCCGCCGCCTGGTGTGAGGAGGGACGGCATCATGCCTGAGAAACCGGCCGGTACCTGTCGTCGTCCGGATGATCCACATGTACCGTCCGGTGGCCACGCGGGGCCTGCGCCGCGGTGGCACGTGGCGTCCGGGGTGGTCGGGCCTCGGCTGGAGGCCGGGACGCTGCGCTGTGAACCGCAGCCGAGGTCACGTGATCCGGCGGCTGAGCGGTGCACCATGCCGGAGCGGACGCGTCCCGGAGGCGCACGCTAGCATCGGGGTTCCTGGTCCCGCCTCGCGGATGCGCCGCGACGGACGCTCGGCCGACTCGCCACGGAGCACGCGTGCCCACGATCGACCCTCGACGTCTCCTCATCCTCCGCGCCTTCGTACTGTCCGACTCGGTCACCGCGACCGCGGCGGCGCTGCACCTGACGCCGTCCGCGGTGTCGCAGCAGCTCGCGGCGCTCGAACGCGAGGTCGGCCACGCGCTCGTCGTACGCACGGGGCGCAAGCTGGCGCTCACGCCGGCCGGGCGCATCCTCGCCGGACACGCCGAGGAGATCAGCTCCCTGTTGAAGATCGCCGAGGCTGACCTGGCCGCGCACGCGGGCGGTGTCCTCGGGCAGCTCCGGATCGGCGCGTTCCCCACGGCGATCAGCTGGCTGGTGGCGCCCGCCATCGTCGAACTGCGCCACAAGGCGCCGGGCGTCGACGTCACGGTCCTCGACGCGGAGGTGCACATGAGCCACCGGATGCTGATGCGCGGCGACATCGACATGACCATCAGCCTGGAGTACGAGTCCGACCCCGAGCGCGATTCCCCCGACATCGTGAAGTTCCCGCTCTACATCGAGCGGTTCAAGGCCGTCCTCCCCCAGGCCCATCCGCTGGCCGGTGAGGAGGGCGTCGCGCTCACCCAGCTCGCCGAGGAGGGCTGGATCATGCCCTCGCCCGGCAACCCGTGCCGCACGATGGTGCTGCAGGCGTGCGCCGAGCTCGGCTTTCACCCGCCGATCAGCCATGTCTCCGACGACTACCGCGCCGCGCTGGCGCTGGTCGCCGCGGAGGCGGGGATCTGCCTGGTGCCGGAGTCCGCGCTCTACGCCCGCGACGCCGACTGGGTGACGATCCTGCCGACGCGCGGCATCGCGCCGCTACGCAAGGTGATCATGACAACGCGGCGCGACAACCAGAGTCACCCCGTCGTACGCGCGGGGCTGGAGGCGATGCGGGCCGCCGTCGCCGAGCCGGGCTCGGAGATCTACGGTCCGCTTGCGCGATCCGACACCTTCAGCGTCGAGTGACGGTTCCGGCCGGGCGGCGCGTTCTCCCAGAGGAAGGCGTCGACGTGCCGGTGGTACTCCTCCGGCTTGTCACGGCGCACACAGTGGTGGGCGCCCTCGATCACGACGACGTCGAAGCCGGGCGCGACGGCCGTGAGCCGCTCACGGGAGTGCTTGTCGACGATGACGTCGCCGGTGCCGGTGACGAGCAGCGCCGGCACGCCGGCCGGGCCGACCGTGATCTGCCGCGCGGTCGGCGTCCAGATCCGGCGCTTCTCGTGGACCCGCTGTTGCATGTAGTCGATGTCGACGGCCTTCATCGCCTCGGCGAGCGGGCGCAGCTCTTGCTCCGCCCAGTGGGGCTTGAGCTCGCGCTGCATGTCCATGAGCTCCTCGACCGATGCCGTGCCGGCGTAGTCGAAGGGGTCCTTGGTCGTCTGCTCGACGCTGAGCCAAGGGTTGGGGCCGGCCTCCGGCACCCACCACGGCGGGTCCTCGAGCACGACGCCGGCCACGAGATGAGGGGCATCGGCGGCGACGAAGGCTGCGATCCGCGCGCCCATGGAGTGCCCGACGAGGAGCGTCCTGCGCCCGGTCTCGTCGAGCATGTCGTTGAGGATGTCGATCGCGTCCTGCACCATTACGTCGGTGGACGGGACGCCCTCGTGCTCGGGCAGGCGGCCGGGCGACTCGCCGTGGCCTCGGGCGTCCGGCGCCACGATGTGGTAGTCGCCGCCCCAGCGGTCGACGGCGTCACCGTAGCACGCGCCGGACTCCACGGCGCCGTGGAGGATGAGGATGGCGGGCGCATCTGCTGCGTCCCGCCCGTACTTCCGGACGAACAGGTCGGTTCCCACATGTCCTCATTCGGTGCTCTGTCGCGCCGGCCCCCGGCCGAGGCACGACGGGGTTGTCGTTCAATGGATCATGGTCATGATCGTGGCACGCCTCTTCGGCGTCGCGCAACGCTCCCGCAGGTCAGGTCAGCAGCTCCGCCTCCGGCGTCGCCTCGACCAGCGCGCGCGTGTAGGGGTGCCGTGGGGAGCGGAAGAACTCGTCGGACGGGCCGGTCTCGACGATGCGGCCGCGCCGCATGACGGCGACGCGGTCGCTGTAGAGCCGGATCACCGCCAGGTCGTGGCTGACGTGGAGGAACGAGATCCCCTGGTCGCGTTGCAGGTCGGCCAGCAGGTTGAGGATCTGGGCGCGGACCGACACGTCGAGCGCCGAGGTCGGCTCGTCCGCGATGATCAGGTCCGGTCCGAGGGCGAGCGCGCGTGCCACGGCGACGCGCTGGAGCTGCCCGCCGGACGCCTCATGCGGGTAGCGCCCCAGGTAGTCGGCGCCGAGGCCGACCGACTCCAGCAGCGCGACCAGCTCAGCGGTCGACGTCGTCTCGCCGTGCGCGCGGAAGACGTTCTCCAGCGTCTGCCGCACGGTCTGCAGCGGGTTCAGCGACGCCAATGGGTCCTGGAAGACCATGGCGACATTGCGCCGCAGCCGCCGTAGTCCTCGCCGGCCGAGGCCGGCGACGTCCTGCCCGTTCGTACGGACGGTGCCGGACGTCGGCGCCACCAGGCCGTTGACCATCCGCGCCAGTGTGGACTTGCCCGAGCCGGACTCGCCGACCAGGCCCAGCGCCTCGCCCCGTTCGATGTGGAGGGAGACGCCGTCCACGGCGAGGAAGCTCCCGCGCCGGCGGCCGAAGCCACCGGCGGTGCGGAAACGCTTGCTGACGTCGGTCATCTCCAGAATCGGCGCACTCATCGGGCGACCTCCTGCTGTGCGGGGAGACGATCGAGGTGGCAGGCCGCAAGGTGCAGGCCGCCGACCTCGCCGGCCGGGCGGACAGTGGGCAGTGGCGCCTCGGCAGCGCAGCGTTCGCCGACCTGGTCCGCGAAGCCGCAGCGCGGCGCGAAGGCACAACCGGGTCCGGCGGCACGCAACGACGTGGGCGAGCCGGGGATGGCACGGAGCCGGGTCCGCCGCCCTCCGGTGTCGAGCCGGGCGTCCAGCCGCGGCGTGGCCGCGCGGAGACCGGCGGTGTACGGGTGGGCCGGCCGATCGAAGATGTCGCGGAGGCTGCCGTACTCGGCCTGGCGGCCGGCGTACAGCACGAGGACATCGTCCGCGGCCCTCGCCACCACCCCGAAGTCATGGCTGATCAGGAGCATCGCCATGCCGTACTCCTGTTGCAGCTCGCGGAGCAGGGCCAGGATCTGCGCCTGCACCGTCACGTCGAGCGCGGTGGTCGGTTCGTCGGCGATGAGCAGCGCCGGTCGGTTCACCAGGGCCATCGCGATCACCGCCCGTTGCCGCATGCCGCCGGAGAACTCGTGCGGGAAGCGGCGTACGGCGTCCGCGGGCCCGGGGATGCCGACCCGGCCGAGCATCTCGACGGCACGGGCCCGCGCGGCGCGGCGGGTGACCGACGGGTCGTGCAAGCGGACCGCTTGGGCGATGTGCGCGCCGATGTCGAGGTACGGGCTGAGCGCGGACATCGAGTCCTGGAACACCATGGCCACGTCGGAGCCACGGGCCCGGCGCAGCTCGCGTTCGTCGGCGGAGAGCATCTCCCGGCCGGCGACGACGATCCGGCCCGTGGCACTCGCCCCGCGCGGCAGCAACCGCATGACGGCCCTGCCGGTCATCGTCTTGCCCGACCCCGACTCGCCGACGACGGCGAGCGTGCGGCCGCCCTCCAGCCGCACGGACAGATCCCGGACGACATCGACGGTGACGCCGCCGCCGGTGAACGAAACGCACAGGTTCTCGACCTGGAGAACGGGGTCAGGCACGGCGGATCCTCGGGTCGAGAAGCGGCATCAGCAGGTCGGCGATCAGGTTGCCGACGATGATGAGGAAGGCGGAGAAGAGCGTCACCCCGACGACGATGCTCAGGTCAGACTCGTTCACACCGGAAAGCAGCAGGTCGCCGAGCCCGTGCAGGCTGAACACCTTCTCCGCGATGACCGACCCGCCCAGGAGCGCGGTGACGTCGAGCGCGAACATCGCCACGACCGGCACCATGACGCCGCGGACGGCGTGCCGGTTCACCTGCCGGGACGACGCGCCGCGCGCAGTCATCGCGACGAGGTGGTCGGCCGAGAGCTCGTTGAGCAGCTGGTTGCGGGTGACCCGGACGTAGCCGGCGGCCAGGATGAACGACAGCACCATCCACGGGCCGACCAGGTGCCAGGCCCAGTCCACCGGAGACTCCGCGAACGACACGAACCCCGAGTACGGCAGCGCGTTGAGCATGAAGCCGAAGACCTGGACGACGAGCAGCCCGACGAGGAAGGTCGGCACCGACAGCCCGAACATGGCGAAGCCGGTCGAGAACCGGTCGACGACCCCGCCCTTGCGTATCGCCGACAACGCGCCGAGGCCGATGCCCACGACGAGGCACAGGACGGCCGCGCCGATCGCGAGCGACAACGTGACGGGCAGCCGCTCGGCGATGAGCGTCGTGACGTCGCTGCGGTTGGGAAAGGAGTAGCCGAAGCAGGGGGCGTCGCAGTGCACCTGCTGGGAGCCCTCGCCGTAGGTACGGCCGGCGAAGAGGCCCTTCACGAACTCGGTGTACTGCCACACCGGGCTCTGGTCGGTCTGCATGTAGGCGCTGACCTTGGCCCGGGTCTCGGGCGGGCACGGCTTGCCGCACATCGCGCGGGCCGGGTCCTTGGAGGCCCCGAAGAACAGGGCGATCGTCACGAAGGCGATCGCGAGGAGCATGAACACCGCGGTGAACAGGCGGCGGGCGATGTAGACGATCATGCGGCATCCTCCGTGCGCACGTCGAGGACGTCGCGCAGCGCATCACCGGCGAGCGTGGCGCCGAATACGATCAGGAACACGACGGCGCCCGGGAAGAGCATGTACCAGACGTCCGCACCGCTGTAGATCCACGGCAGCGAGTCCGAGAGCAGCTTGCCGAGGTCGGGGACATCGCCGCGCAGGCCGACACCGAGGAACGACAGGCCCGCGATGACGCTGACGTTGCCGGGCAGTGACATCGCGAACAGGATGACGACCAGCCCGAAGAGGTGCGGCGACATCTCGCGGCGGATGATCTGCCAGGCCGGCGCCCCGGTCGCGCGCGCCGCCTCGACGAAGGCGCGGGCGTTGACGGCACCGGCCTGGGCGCCGATGATCCGGGCGGGAACGGTCCAGCCGAAGAAGGCCAGCACCAGCACGAGGACCAGGCCCCGCGGCAACTCCGGCGGCACGATCGCGGTGATCGCGATGACGAACATCAGGCCCGGGAAGCCGAACATGAAGTCGATCACCCGCCCCGCGACGGCGTTGAGCCAGCCGCCGAAGTACCCCATCGCCGTACCGAGGACGGCGGCGAAGGCGATCGCCAGGATGCTCGCCCCGAACGCGATGAACAGCGAGGAGCGAATGCCGTAGACGATCTGGGCGAACAGGTCGACGCCCGTCACCGGGACGACGCCGAGCCAGTGGTCGGCGCTGACGCCACCGAAGGCCCCCAGTGGACGGCCGCCGTCGGGGGCGAGCAGGTCGGTGTGCATGGTGTTCGGATCCTGCCCCTCGATCCGCACGAGCAGCGGCGCGCAGAGCCCCGCGACAAGCGGCACGACCAGCATGGCCAGGCCGGCGGCCCCGGACCGCTTTCGGAGGAGGCGGCCCAGGACCGACGTACGCCGGCCCTGGGCCTGCTGCGACTCAGTGATCGACACCGACGACCAACTCGTTCGCGAACGGCGGGTAGGCGGGGATGAAGTAGTTCGAGATCTTCGAACCCGCCAGGGCCTGGGTGCGTTGCACGAGGATCGGCACGACGGGAGCGTCCTGCATGATCTGCTTGTCGATCGCGGCCCACATCGTGGCGGCCTTGTCGAGGTCCGGCTCCGCGACCGCGGCTTCGATCGCGGCGTCCACCTTCGGGCTGGAGAACTTCGAGGCGTTGCCACCGCCGTTATCGATCTCGCTGGACGCGAACAGCGGCTGGATGGTGCTCATGCCGCTCGGGAAGTCCGCTCCCCAGCCGTTCGTCGTCAGGTCGTAGTCGCCGTCGGCAGCGGAGATGAGCTCGTACCAGGCGTTGCCGTCGAGGCCCTTGAGCTCCACCTTGACACCGGCCCGCGCCAGCGAGTTCTTGATGCTCTGGGCTTCCTTCTCCTCGATCGCGCTCACGTCGGTCGGGTAGGTGAGCGTGAGCTTCAGGTCGGAGACGCCGGCCTCGGCGAGCAGCTGTTTGGCCTTGTCGACGTCGCCGGTTTCACCGCCGTCGTACAGGTTGTACTCGGTGTAGCCGGGGATGCCGGGCGTCATGATGGTCGAGGTGATCTGGCCGCCGAACTTCGGACCGCCGTACACGCTCTGCACCTCGGCCTTGTTGATCGCGTAGTTGATCGCCCGCCGCACGCGGACGTCGGAGAGCCCCGGGCGCTTGACGTTCATGGCGAGGTAGCGGAAGTAGCCCGACGGGCTGTTGGCCATGCGCCCCGAGATCGCCGGGTCGGACTCGATCCGCTGGAACTGCGACGGCGAGATGAGCGCGTTGCTGATCGCGTTCTGGTCCTCGCCCTTGTCGTCGATAAGGCGCTGCACGATGGTGTCGTTGTTCAGCCCCATGTCGAGGATGATCTTGTCCGGGCCGGCGAATCGGACCTGGTCGGTGTCGGCCTTCCAGTTCGGATTGCGCTCCAGCACCGCCTGCGAGCCCTTGCGGAAGCTCGTCACCCGGTACGGCCCACTGGCGACCGGGTGCTCGCCGTACGTCTCCGGCTTGGTGTCGGCCGCGGCCGGCACCGGCGCGAAGGCCGGCATGCTGACGATCCACGGCCAGTTGCCGAACGGACGCCTCAGATGAAAGACGATCTTGTGGTCGCCGGCGACCTCGATGGAGTCGAGCTCCTTGCCGTCGTACGGGCCCTCGTAGTCGGTGCCGCCGACCAGCAACGTCTTGTGGTAGCCGAGACCGCCCTGGAACATCGGTGCGAACGACCGCTCGATGCCGTACTTCACGTCCTGCGCGGTGATCGGGGTGCCGTCGGAGAACTTCAAGCCCTCCTTCAGGATGAAGGTCCACGTCTTGCCGCCGTCGTCCGTCTTGCCGGTGTCGGTGGCGAGGTCCGGCACGAGCACGGTGTCCTTGTCCGGGAGCGTCTGCCACGACGTCAGCCCGCGGTGCACCCACCGCAGCCGGCTGGTCGGGACCATCTGCGCGCTGGCGGTCTCGAAGGACTCGGTCGCGCGCCGCGAGAGGTAGTGCAGGGTCCCGCCCTGAGGCACGGAGTCGAGCGCCGCAGCCTTCCTTTCCCTGGCCGGCTCGGGGGGCTGCGAGTTCGCGTTGCAGCCCGCCGTCACTAGGGCCAGGACGAGCGCGAGCCCCGTGGGCAGCACTCTCCGGGATCGATTCGCCATAGATCGCGCTTCCTGTGAGGCGGTCCCGATCGATCGGGTCCGCTGCTTGGATCTCAGGAAGGGAGTCTGTTGGCGGGCGGAAGCGCGCGTCCATCGAGAAGACCTGCAGGGAACCTTGCAGAAAAACTTCAAGATCGCAGGGCCTGCGCGGGCGGCGTCCATGATAGCCGGGCGGCCCCGGTGACTGGAAGTCCACGGCGCCCACTCGCGGTACCCAACCTGGTGGCGCCCTGTCAGGTCTGTTGACGGCTATTGCGGCGTGGGAGTTCCGGTCACGTCCAGATCCACCCGCAGCACGTCAGTGATGCTGGAGTATTGGCGGTGCGCCAGCAAAACGGCGTGATGCTCAGCCGCCGCCGGGCCGTCGGGGTCGGCGTGCACGGTGGCGGCCTTCAGCCTCGGCACGTCGTGTATGAGCCGGTGCTCGGCCTCCACGGCCACGGCGTGCGCCTCGATCAGGGACAGCCGGTGATCGACCTGGATGTCCACCTCGGCGCGCAGGACGTGGCCGATCCAGCGCAGCCGTACCGAGCCCACCCGCCGGACGCCGGATACCGCGGCGAGGGCCTGCTCGGCCTGCTCGACCAGCTTGGGGTCGACGGCGTCCATCAGCCGGTGGTAGATCTCGCGGGCGGCGTCGCGCAGCACGAACACGATGGCGACGGTGATCAGCAGCCCCACGATCGGGTCGACGACGGGGAAGCCCAGCGCGGCGCCGCCTGCGCCGGCGAGTACGGCCAGTGAGGTGAAACCGTCGGTGCGGGCGTGCAGGCCATCGGCCACCAGGGCGGCCGAGCCGATCTGGCGGCCGACCTTGATCCGGTAGCGGGCCACGAGCTCGTTGCCCAGGAAGCCGACGAAACCGGCGACGGCCACCCAGGCCAGGGCCCGCACGTCCTGCGGATCGAGGAGGCGCTTGACCGCCTCGTAGCCCGCCAGCGCGGCCGACAGTGCGATCAGCAGCACGATGACGATGCCCGCCAGGTCCTCGGCCCGGCCGTAGCCGTAGGTGAAGCGGCGGGTGGCCGCGCGTCGGCCGACCGAGAAGGCGATCGCCAGCGGGATCGCGGTCAGCGCGTCGGCGAAGTTGTGCAGGGTGTCGCCCAGCAGGGCCACCGAGCCGGAGAAGGCGACGATGACGGCCTGCGCCACAGCGGTGATCATGAGTGCGGCGAAGGAGATGGCCAGCACCCGCATGCCGCGGCTGCTGGACTCCAGGGCCGCGTCGGTCTTGTCCGCGCTGTCGTGACTGTGCGGGGTGAAGGCATGGCCGGCCGCGGAGACCAGGCGCTTGAACCCGCGCACGCCCTCATCCCCATGCCCGTGCCCGTTGCCATGCCCATGTCCGTGGCCGTGATGATCGGCGTGGTCGTGCTGGTTGTGCGGGGGTATCGGGTCGGCCACGGTGCGCACCTCGCTTGCATAAGGCGTGTTTTGCCGGATTATATGTAGTCATGTATGCACGCGACAACGAAGCAGGTGCCAACCCGTTGCAGGAGCAACCGACCGGCGCGCAGGTGGAGACGGCGGTCGAGGCGTTCCGCATGCTCAGCGACGGCACCCGGCTGCGCCTGATGTGGCTGCTGTCGGGCGGCGAGTACGACGTCACCTCGCTGGCCGCCATGACCGGCGTGGCCCGCCCGTCGGTCTCCCAGCACCTGGCCAAGCTGCGCATGGGCGGGCTGGTGCGGACCCGCCGCGACGGACGCCGCGTGCTGTACCGGGCACGCGACGCCCATGTCCGCTCCCTCATCGCCGAGGCCCTCTTTCATGCCGGCCACGAGGTCTCGGGCCTGCCACGGCATGACTGAGCAGGGTGTCGGGGTCCGGCCGGGGCCGGCACGACGGCGGCCGCAGGAATCCCCGGCGGTTGAGCACGGCGACGGCCAGGGCGCACAGCGAGCCGAGGACGGCCGGCGCGACCCAGACTCCGGCGCTGCCGGTCAAAGCGCCCGCCAGCAGGTTGCCCGCAGCGATGCCGAGTCCCGCGACGGTGTTGGAAACGGGCACGGTGGGTCGGCCGGGCATCGACGGAGGCCGGCAGGGGCCGGTGCCCTTCAGGGCCGATGGATCTCGAGTGTGTACGTGCGCACCGCGCATGCCCGATGGCCGCGGGGTGAAACGTCGAGGGCCTTTCAGGGAGGTTCCGGGAGGTGTGCCGTGGCCAGCCAGCCGCGGCCGGCGGCGGCGCGGGCGGGATCGAACGCGGGTGGAACCGGGCGTTTGCCGGCGGCCGCGGCCTCGGCGATGTCCGTCACGGCGGGCTGCCAGCCGCGGCGGGCGAGCCAGGCGTCGAGGTTCTCGGTGGGGCCGCCGCGCCATAGGTCGACGAGCTCGGCGGAGATGTCCGCGCGGGCGCTGCGGAGCAGTTCGGAGTCCTTCATGTGATCCAGGGCGAGCATGCTTGCCGGGGCGGAGAGGGTGGTGATCCGGTCGAGGAGCAGGTCGGCGGCTTCGGGCGGAAGCGCGTACAGGATGCCCTCGGCCAGCCAGGCGGCCGGCCGCCCCGGGTCGAAGCCGGACTCCGTCAGCGCGCGCGGCCAGTCTTGGCGCAGGTCGGTGGCGACCTCGACGCGGTGGCACGCGGCGGTCGCGCCGCGGCCGTCGAGTACGGCCGCCTTGAATGCGAGCACGTCGGCGAAGTCCAGCTCGAAGACCTTGGTGCCGGGCGGCCAGGCGAGTCTGAACGCGCGGGCATCCATGCCGCACGCCAGCAGGACCACCTGCTCGCATCCTCGTTCGGCGGCTTCCAGTAGCGTGCGATCGAGGAACCGGGTGCGGACGGCGACCTGCTCGGCCATGACCTGCAGGAAACGTTCGGTCGCCGGAGAGGTCCCGGCGGCCCAAGGGCTGAACGCCGGATCGACGGCCTGGAGGAAGTGCCGTGCGTAGGGGTCATCGAACAGCCGGTCCGGGCGGCTGCTCTCCTGGGCTCGCAGGAGAGCCACGCCCAAGGCGGTGGCGCCGATTCCGGCCAGGCTTTCGGGGACGGTCGGTTCTTGCGTCACGGGGTTGTCCGGCTCCTCATCTTGGCAGGCGGTGTCACGGGCGGGCGCCCAGGGCGCGGAAGTAGTCGCTCACGGGTGCGAAGTCGACGCTGTCGCCGCGGAAGCCCACGTACTTGTCCGGGCGGATCAGGTACAGGCTGGGGCGGCGCACGCCGTAGCGGTTGTGCGCCTCGCTGCGCAGGTCGGCGAAGACTCCGTCCATGGGCTCGTGCGGCAGGTGGCCCCGGGTGATGACATGGACCTCGCCGTGCCCGGCCATCGCCTCGTGTGCGGAGACATGCCAGGCGGCCAGGGTGGCGGAGTCCGTCGTGTCCGCCGCGAACAGGACGAGGTGGTGGCCCGGCGCCCGGAGGATGTGACGGAGAGCCACCGGCCCCTCACGGTTCTCAACGTAGGCGTCCCGCACCGGCTCGCCGGCTTCCGGTCCGGTACGGGCGACGTCACTCCATGCCCTGGCCTGTGACTCGTGCCAGCGTTCGAAGACGAGGTCACTGTCGCGATAGTGGACGAGGTGTTCGCCGAAGGCGTTCGACAGCCGCTGCTGCACGGGATTGAGCCGGCCGAACAGGCGCAGCGCGTGCCGCCTGGCTCTGCGGGCGACCAGCGTGCTGCCGGTGGCGGCCTTCGTGGTGGTCGAGGTCGCGTCGACCACGGCCTTGACCACGGGCCGGCGTTCGGCCTCGTAGCTGTCCAGGAGGGACTCCTCGGCGCGCCCGGTGACGACGAGCGCGAGTTTCCAGCCCAGGTTGTAGGCGTCCTGCATGCCGGTGTTCATGCCCTGGCCGCCCACCGGGCTGTGGCTGTGCGCGGCGTCACCGGCCAGGAGGATCCGGCCCTGGCGAAGCCGGTCGGCCAGGCTCTCGCGGGCCACGAACGACGAACTCCACTGCAGATCGCGTACGCGGGAGTCCAGGGGTGTGCGTTCGGTGACGTAGGCGGCGAAGTCGTCCAGCCCCGGGGTCTGCGGCGGCCGGTCGTCGGGCGTGCTGGCCAGGATGCGCCAGTAGCCCCCGACCATGGGGAAGACCGCCACGAGGCCGGACCTGCCGAAGTAGACATGGAAGCGGTCCCGCGTGAGCGGCCAGTCCACGGCGACGTCGCCCAGGATGAACCCCCGCTTCAGGTCGGCTCTCTCCCGGGTGATGCCCGCCGTCTCTCGCACGGCGCTGTGGGCGCCGTCGGCGCCGATCAGCCACCCGGTTTCGCACTGTTCACCGCGACCGTCCTCGTGGCCGAGTTCCACGCTGACGCCGTGCTCACCGGCTTGCTGTCCGACCAGGCGGGTGCCCCATTCGATGGTGACTCCGAGTTCCTCGGCGCGCTCGCGCAGCAGCGCGACCGTCTGCCACTGCGGGATGCACAGGTCCAGCGGGAACGGGGAGTCCACGGCCGTCACGTCCATCTCGGCCAGGACCGTCGTGCCCTGGTAGAAGTTCAGCGTGTGCAGCGGGACGCCCCGCTCGATGGCCGCTTGGGCCAGCCCGAGGTCGTCCAGCATCTCCAGCGATCTCGCCACGATCGACACCGCCCGGCTCTCCCGGTGGTCCGCGCGCGCGGCGTCGATGATCCGTGGGATCACTCCCCGCCGTGCCAGGTCGATGGCCAGCACCAGGCCGGTCGGCCCCGCGCCGACGATGAGAACGTCCGCTTTCGTGGTCACAAACCCACCCTCTTAGAACGAATGATCGTTCTTTTTAGAAGAGCATGAGCCTCCGATCGCCGTCAAGAGCGAATGTCCTCCCCTACCGGCCGGCTTGCGCGGGCGCCGACATCAGGGCCCGCATGCCGTTCCTGAAGGTCACCGGATCCGCGTGGCCGAACACCGCGCGGCGCACCAGGAACCCGTCGACCAGAGCCATCAGGACATCGGCCACATGCTCGGCAGGGACGTCGGCGGGAAGCAGTCCGCGCTGTTGATGCCGTGCCACAAGGCCGCCGACCACGCCGCGGGCCTCCGCCATGACCTCCTTCAGTTTCGTGCCCAGCAACGGCGATCGCAGAGCCTCCGACCAGACCTGGACCAGCAGCTGGGCCGACCCCTGCGATCCGGACAGCGGCGGGCGCTCGACCCCCAGTACGAGATCGACGATGTTGTCCAGATCCGGCGGCCGCGCGTCGTCCTCCGCCTCGAAGGCCGACGCGACCTCGGCCAGAGCCTCGGCGGCGATCGCCGCGATGATGTCGTCCTTGCTCTTGAAGTAGCGGTAGACGGCCCCGGCCGACAGCTCGGCCTCGGCCAGCACGTCCTGCATGGACGTTGCATGAAAGCCGTTGCGGATGAAGCAGCGCCGGGCGGCGTCCAGGATCTGGCGGCGGCGGGCTTCGAGGTGCTCCTTGGGCATGCGTGCCATGGGATCACAACGTAGAACGAACATTCGTACTTGACAACTTCGCCACCACCCTTCTAGAAAAAGAACGTTCGTTCTCTTTATCGTGAAAGGTCGCACCATGCCGTTCGCCGCCAACGCACTGAGCGCTCTGGTCGCTCTCGTCTTCCTGCTCGCCGGCGCCCAGAAGGTCCTGTTACGGGATCCCGTGACGGCCAACCTGCTCAGGCTCGGCGTCGGCTCGACGATGACCCGCTCGATCGGCACCCTGGAGATCGCCGGCGCGCTCGGGCTCGCGGCCGGCCTCTGGTTCAAGCCGCTCGCCGTCGCGGCCGCGGCCGGTCTCACGCTGCTGTTGATCGGAGCAGTGGGATTCCATCTCCGCGCCCGCGACTTCACGCACCGGCGCCACCGCTCCCACGCCGTGGCGCCCGTGGTGCTGGCGGTGGTCACCGGAACAACCGTGGCCTTGTTGCTCGTGGCTTCCTGAGCGAAGAGCGCGGTGACGGCACCGCTTCATCGCCTGAGCCGTATGGAAGGAACCACCCGTCACCGAATCCGCCTGCGGCGAGTCCAGGGAGCGACCAGACAGAACTCGCCGCCCTCGCCGAGAGGGGGAGGAATTATGCCTTTTCAAGCCGGCTGGTGAGCGGAAGCAGCACCAGCGGGATCACGACGGCCGCCGTGAGCGCGGTCAGCAACGGCACGCGTTCGCCGGGCGTGAGGTGGTGCAGCAGCCGAAGATGGATCACCAGGTGCGGCGCGGCGAACACCAGGTACACGGCGAGCGCCGTACGGGTCATGCTCCGCCGTACGATGAAAACGCTCACGCCCAGCACCACCGACGTGGCCAGGCTCATCGCGCCGTAGTCCATCATCAGATGCGCGTTGTACGGCATGCGCATCCCCACCCACGGAATCTCGAAGAACGAGCGGGGCGACGACAGCGCCCAGCCTCCCACGGTGAACTGCGCCACGGCGAGGAAGGCCAGGCCGGCGCGGAGCCAGGTGCGGGCACTCATGCGGCGAGGAACTGCTCGAAGGTGATCCGTCCGTCAGCATGCTCAGGGGTCAGATGGCCCCCTTCGCGGTAGCCGCGGATGCCGGCCCCGGGCATCGGCACCGACACCACCGGCCGGCGGCTGGAGCGCGAGCGGGTATAGGCGCGGGCCAGATCGGCGGCGGGGCGCACCTCGGGCCCGCCCATGTCCGGCACCCGGCCTGCCGGCGGCGCGCCGACCAGCGTGACCAGGCGGGCGGCCACCTCGCCGGCGTCGACAGGCTGAAAGCTGACCCCGCCGGGCATCACGATCAACGGCAGCCACCGCTGACTCGTGCACATCCAGACGATGAGCTCGTGGAACTGCGTCGTACGCTGGATCGTCCACGGCAGGGCGGAGCGTTCCACGAACTGCTCGCATGCCAGCTTCGCCCGGTAGTAGGCCATGTCCACTCGGCCGACGCCGACGATGGACACGTACATCAGATGCGGGCGTCCGGCTCGCGCCGCCGCCCGGATGAGATTGCGCGTGCCGGCGATGTCCGCACGGCCGTTACCGGTCGCGCAGTGGACGATCACACCGACGCCGCCGACCGCTCCCTCCAGGCCCTCGCCGGTGACCAGGTCACCGCGCCACATCCGCTCATCCGACGACGGTCTGCGGCTCAGCACGCGGACGGCATGACCGGCCGACAGAAGCCGTGGCACGAGCGCGCGGCCGAGCCGGCCGGTACCGCCCGTCACCAGGATCGGGTTCGTCATGAGTGGCAATCCTCCATGGGGAGCGCGATGCCGGTGGTCCGGCCTCGCGCGGCTGTCAGGTCACCGCCTCACGCCGGGTCCCGGCGTTCGCGGTCACCCGTTAGGAACCGGATGGCCCTCCGGAATGTGACAACCGCAGCTTGTCGGGGTTGGCGACGATGCGAATCCCGCTGATCCGGCCGTTCGACGTCTCCGGCACCAGTACGCCGACCAGTTCCCCGCCGGCCCGGGCCAGCAGCCCCGGCACGCCGTTCACCTCCGTGGCCGACAACCGCACCCCCTCACCGGCGATGCTCAACGTCCCCACCAGGTAGCGCGCCACCCTGGAGACACCGGAGATGGGCCGCCGGGCGGCGCTGACTCTGCCGCCACCGTCCACCCACACGGTCACGTCCTCGGCCAGCACCTTCTCCAGCCCCGGCAGGTCTCCTTGTTCCGCTGCTTTCAGGAAGCTCTCCACCAGGTCGCGGCGGCGGGCCTGGTCCAGGCGGCGATCGGAGCGGCCACGCGCCTCGGTCAGGCGCCGACGAGCCCGGGCGTACAGCTGCCGGGAGTTCGCCTCGGACGAGTCGATGACCCCGGCCACCTCCCGATGGCTGTAACCGAAGGCTTCGCGCAGGACGAACACCGCGCGCTCCACCGGGTTGAGCCTTTCCAGCAGCACCAGGAAGGCCAGCGAGACGGACTCCCGCTGCTCGGCGCTGTCCAGCGGGCCCAAAGCGCCGCCCGCGGTCAGCACCGGTTCCGGCAGCCAGAAACCGACATAACTTTCTCGGCGTGCACGAGCGGACGTCAACAGGTTCACACACAGGTTGGTGGCGACCTTGGCCAGCCACGCCCACGGCGCCGCGACGGCACTCGCCTGATGCCAACGCAGGAAGGTCTCCTGGACGACGTCCTCGGCCTCCTCAGCCGAACCCAGCATCCGATAGGCCAACCCGAACAGCTTCGAACGATGCCGCTCGAACTCCTCAACCGCATCAACTGTCACGCGCACCAGACTCTCAGCCCCCTTACGGGCCCGGTCGCCTGGAGGCCATGAGGAGCAACGATCAACCGGCGGTCACGGCGCGCGGACGAGGCGGGTCCCCTTGGCGTTTCCCCGGTGGGCGCGGACGGCACGTCTCCTCCGCCGCCCCGACCGGCACGGCGTGTCCGCACCGGCCGTGACCGCGTTCCAGAGGCGGGCCGGGTCCTTCACGGCGTCACACCCCTCGTGAGCCGAGGTCGGAATGTGGCGATCGGGTTGACCGGGCTGCCGGACGTGCCGGCGAAGCGGACCGGCGCGACCGCCAGGTGGAGGTCCCACTGACCGAGCTCGGCGGCCATCGCCGCGCACGCCTCCAGGTCACAGTTGTCGAGCAGCCACAGACCGATCGCGACGAGTCCCACGGCGTGAACCGGCATCAACACGTCGTCGTACCCTGACGGCTGAACCTCCTGGGGAGTGTCGGCGCCGATCAGCGCGACCCCCCGTTCATGCACCGCTCGCCGCGGCATCGACGAGCGCATCGCCGTCCACCGCCGCTCACCAGAAAATCTGCACACGCCACCGCATCTGGCTCAGCGATCCAGGCCAGCCTTACCTCGACCTCGCCGCCTGCCCGGAGATCACCATCGCTCGGCTCCGGGCCAACCGCCTTGTCCACCGGCACAAACCCCAGCAGCTCATGCTCGCCTACCAGGCCGATTACTTGTAGTACTGCGCCCAGTACTCGACGGTGTGCTTCTTTCCGAGGACGAATCTCGCCCAATACCATGTGTGCCCGGCGTTGTGGATACGGACGATGCCGTATTTGCCGTTGCAGCGCCACGAGCCGGATTTGGCAAGTTTCTCGGCGTGCCAGCGGGACCTGTAGTAGAGCTTGACATACATCCTTGTGTTGTTGCCCCAGCAGCGGGCCTTGACCTGCATTACGCGGTCACCTGCGGGTCGCTTCCAGGCACGGGTCTCCAAGAACGTGCCGGGGCCCAACGCCTCGTGCCGGATGTTGTACCAGCCGCTTCTTGCCGTTGCGCTTGCGTTGGTCGAGACCTCCCTGCGCGCGATCGGCGCCGATTGGGCGAGGTCCGCCATGGTCCGCACGGCCGGACGGGTGGTGGCGTTGGCGGAGGGGATGGAGGCGCTCATGCTGAGCGCCGCACCTGCGGTGACCAGTCCAACAAGTCCGGTCGTGGCCGTTTTGATGAGGGACACTTTCGCTCCTTGGTAATCGATTGGGGGCGATCGTGGGCGGTGGCCCGAGTGGCCGCCGCTGGTACCAATCGTGGAATTGCGGCACGCGTCCCGTGATTCCACGGCGGGGCGTCTGGGACTTTCAGGGACGCGTCTGTCCCCGGTCTGCGGGGACGCACTGTCGCTACGGGATGTTCCGGGACGGGCCGGCCTCCGGGGAGGACCGGATCGGATTTTGGCGGTAGCACTCTCTGTGACATAGGTGGCTGACAGTGCAAGCGCGCATTTCGATTCAGATGTTCTTCGCGGCGTGAGTGTGCCGGAAAACGAGGGTGCCAGGGTTATTCGACGCTGAGATGAACCAACCTCGCGACCACAAAGAGTGGCAATAGTTGCTCAACGTTACTCTGCCCCTGGTGGCGGCGACCCGAGCACCGGGCCCTGAAGGCGGCGCATCTTCTTGATCGTTACCTGCTCCCACTTACCGTGCGAGCAGGCAGGGATGGACTTCTTCACGATCCGCTTCCCGCAGAGCCATTTGATGCTGGGCCTCGGCGAGCCGGCCTGGACGCCCGAGGTCACGGATGCCGAGGCAATGGATGCCGAAGTGACGGGCGATGCGGCGCTCTACGCTGACGCACTCGGCCCTCCCGCCGGCACCAGCGAGAACACCCCCGCCGCGACAACGGCGCTGATCTTCGTCGTGGCCTTCATGTCGTCTCCTTCCTTCTCCCGATGAGTACGTGGTGCTCGGTTGTGGAGAAGGTAGGGCGCCTTGTGTTGAGAATATGTTGAGTTTCTGTTGAGCATGGCTGCTGGCAGGGACATCTCAGCGGACGATGACGAGCCACGGTGGCGCTCGAAGACCGGAGCGCTTACCCACTCGAAAAGAGTGTCCGGGCGTCCCGTCCGTCGAGGATCGACGTTCCGGAAACGCCCCTGCCGCTGACCGCCCGCCTGGCTCGGGCTGGTACAGCGGTGAGCCCGGGTGGTCGTCTCGGCGCGTCATCCGCACACCCTGAAGCGCTGGATCCCGGGGAGGTGTCGCTGCCATTCCTGTGGGGTCATGGTCCGGCCGGCTCTGGCGCAGACGGCCGCCGTGACCCGCTCCCCCTCAAGAGGGTGCCGTCGCACGACGCCCTCCGGCGTCGTGCTGTAGAGCGTCTCGCCGTCCACGCTGAACGCCATCGAAGCGCCCGCTCCGATGCCGAGGCCTGTCAGGCCGTCGAACACGACACCGAGCGATTGCCTGCTCGGCACGTCCCACAGCCGGATCCGGTCGCCGGACTCGTAGGAGGCGAGCGTGCGCCCGTCGGGTGACCAGGCGAGGGAGGTGCTTTCGCCCGCGGCGGGCAGGTCGCCGACGGCGGAGGTCAGGGTGGAGTTCCACAGGGAGATCCGGCCGGGTCCGCTGAAGGCGATGAGTCCGCCGTCGGGACGGAAGGCGTAGGGGGTGGAGAGGCTGCCGAGCCCTTCGGGACGTGGGCGGCGGGAGCCGCTGACCGGGTCGAGGGGTTCGGGGACCATGCCGGCCACGAGAAGCCCTCCGCCGGGGTGGAAGGCCGGGGAACCGCCGGCGGCCACGTCGGTGACGGTGACCGAGCCGGTCTTCAGGTTCCACAGCTCCATGGGCAGGATGCCGTCCACCCCGGTGACCGTGACCGCCAGCGTGCCGCCGTCCGGGCTGAACGCCAGGCCGTCGACGCCCGTGGCCTGCCTGTTCGAGACCTCGAAGGAGGTGAGCAGCCTGCCCGAGCCCGCGTCGGCGACCCGTACCCGCCTGCCGGCTCTGTCTCCGGCGGCCACGCGTCTGCCGTCGGCGCTGAAGGCGAACACGTTGGCTGGCCCCGGGACGGGCGCGCCGGCCTGCCGGCTCTCGCGGATGTCCCAGAGCCGCGTCTCGTCGCCCACGCCGATCGCGAGGGTCCGCCCGCCCGGTCCCACCAGCGCGCCGCCGTCAAGGGTGCCCCTGGCCACGGGGTGGTCGAACAACGGTGAGATGTCGAGCGTGTGGACCCTCCCCCCGTCCGTCGCCACGCGCAGCACCCGGTCGGCTTCGTCGATGCGGAGGGTGTCCGGCGGCTCGGGCAGCTGTCGCTCCATGACGATGCGCTCGTCGCTGTTCCGGCGCACGACCAGCTCTCCGAGCAGGCTCCAGTGCGCCACGAACCGGGCGCTGAACGCGATCCGCATTCCGGCGGCGCCACCGGGGTAGTCCGTCACGAGGCCACCCGAGGGCACGCGTCTTATCAGCACCCGTCTCTGTTGCGCCCCGTCCACGACGAACGCGAGGGTGCGGCCGTCCTCACTGAACTGGACCTCGCTGAAACGATGCTTCACAGGCAGCCAGGGCGCAAGGATTCGCCTGCTCCTGCGCAGATCCCACAACTCGGCGCGGCCCTGCCCCGTGGAGGCGACCACGCCGAGGCTCCGGTCGGCGTTCACGGCGTCCAGACCCGCCCCCGATCCCGCCCGGAGCGGTGTGCGGCCGGCCACGTCCCACCATCGGGCCGCGTAAGCGCCTTCGGGTACGGCCAGCAACCGCCCGGTTCGGTCGAAGGTCATCTCACCCGGCTGGAACTCCTCGACCCCGGCCGCGAATCCGCCGCCGACGGGCCTGCCCGTGGTGACGTCCCACAGCCGCACGTTCCGATCGTCCTGGAGAGCGAGCATCCTGGCATCGGGGCTGAGCGCGGCCTTCCTGACCGTCTCGCCCACGCCGGAGAAAGCGCGGGTCTGACGGTGTGCCCGCACGTTCCAGAGTCGCACCTGGCCGCCGAGGACGGCCGCGAGCGCGCGACCGTCGTGGCTGAGGGCATAGACGGTTCCGGGACTCGCGTGCGGATCGGTGAAGGAGTCGGTCATGGGTTGGGACAGCGCCTCGTAGAGCGCTCCGCGTGACTCGGGCAGTGAAGGGGTCAGCCGCCACGCCGCCACGCTCAACAGCATCGCGAGCCTGGGATCGCTCTGCCGCAGGCCGGCCGCGCGCAGTGCGAGCGATCGGGCCGTGGCCGCGTCCCGTTGCCGGTCGGAGACCCCCCGGCGGTACTCCGCCAGACCGAGTCCGCCAAGCGCGGCCACCAACAGGACGGCGAGCGCGGCGGCGAGCAGGCCGCGGCGCCTGGACTGCCGTCTGGTCCGTCTTGCCGCGGCGTCAAGGAACTCGCGTTCCAGCTCCATCAGCGTGATGTCCCTGCGCTCGGTGGCGGCCCACCGCAGGGTCCTGTCGAGGTTGGAGCCGTGCAGCAGATCACCGGGCTTGCGACCGTGGCCGTCCCAGAACCGGGCGGCTTCGGTCAGCCGCCGGTGGACGGGCAGACCCTCACGGTTGTCGTCCAGCCACTGCCGCAGCCGCGGCCACGCCTGGACCAGGGCGGGCCTGGCCAGTGTGTAACCGCGGTCCACGGCGGAATCCACCGTGGCGTCCACCTGGACGATCAGCCCGGCGGCGGCGTAGAGGGACAGCAGCGCATCGACGGCCTCGGAACCCGGGAACTCCGAGCGAGGGACCTTCCTGATCGTCTCGTCGACGTCGATCATCCGCAGGAAGACCTCGGGCGCGACGACCCTCTCGCGTTCGGAGAGTTCCTCGAAGAGCTCCTCGGCGATCGTGCCCAGATCCGGATCCGCCGGACCCTTCAGCGCGGCGGCCGCGGCGCCGCCCTCGATCAGCAGTTCGCCGCCGTCCAGGTCGTCAGGCAGGCCGAGCAGGCCCAGCAGGACGCCCCTGGCCGAGGGCCGCCGGGCGGGATCCCGTGAGAGCGCCGCGGCCACCAGCCCGCCGAGAGGCTCCGCCAGGCCGTTCAGATCGGGCCGGAAGCCGAGCACGCTCCCGATGACCGTCACGGGGTCCCGATCCTGTACGGCATCGCGCCCCGACGCGGAAAACAGCACCACCAACGCCCAGGCCCAGATGTCGGCGGCGGCCGTGGCGCCGCGACCCGTCAGAACCTCCGGCGCCATGTAGGTGGGCGTACCCATGATCGGACCCGTCGTGGTCGGCCCCACCTGCCGGGCCACACCGAAGTCGATCACTCGCGGCCCGTCGGGACCCATGATGATGTTGTCGGGCTTAAGGTCGCGGTGGACCACCTCGACCTGGTGGATGGCGGCCAGCGCGGTGGCGACCCCGACGGCCAGGCGCCGCAGCGCGTCCCCTTCGTACGGGCCCGTCTCCTCGACCACCTGGCGCAGGTTGGGCCCGGGGACGAACTCGCTGACGATGTAGGGCTGGGCCGCATCGAGATGGGCCTCGATGACCCTGGCCGTGCAGAACGACGCCACCCGCTGCGCGGCCGCGGCTTCGGCGGCCAGCCGGCTTCGGGAGGCCGGATCGTCGATCCTGGGAACCTTGACCGCGACCCGCTCGCCGGCCTCGCCGTAGGCCTCGTAGACCACTCCCTGACCGCCGGCGCCCAGCCGCCCCGCCAGCCGGTAGTGGCCCAACCGCTGCGGATCAGAAGGAGCCAGAGGAGTCATCAATATGAAATTCTGAGGATCAAATGATCATCTGTCCGTCGCATTGAGGAAATTCACATGGAATTTCGCATCATGGGCGCACTTGAGGTACGCGACGATGCGGAGGACCGCACCCCGACCGTGCCCAAGCACCGGGATCTGCTGGCGCTGTTCGTGTTGAACGCCCGGCGGCCGCTGACGGTCGGGCGGCTGCGCGCGCTGCTGTGGCCTCGTGAGGACGGGGAACGCTCCGATTCGCTCGTACGGGGATACATCGGCCAACTCCGGCGATTGATCGGCAAAGATGTAATCACCACCGTGTCGGGGACCTACACGCTCGCCATCGATGAGGAACAGCTCGACGTCGAGCGCTTCAGGCGGCTTGTGGCGCGGGGATCGCGGGAGGACCTCCGGGAGGCGCTCGCCCTGTGGCGAGGACCGGTGCTGGAGGACGTCGACCCCGACGCCGGGCGCTGGGCGGAGACCGGGCCGCTGCGTGAGGAACTGCAGGAGCTTCGCCTGCTGGCGCTCGAACGCCGGATCGGCTACGAGCTCGACGCGGGTCTCCATCGTGAGGTCCTCGCGGAGCTACGGCGGCTGATCGCGCAGCACCCGCTCTGGCAGGGCTTCCGCGGTCAATACATGCTCGCGCTCTATCGCAGCGGCCGCCGGGTGGACGCGCTGAACGCCTACTCCGCGCTGCGCGACGAGCTCGACGACGGACACGCCATCGAGCCTGACGCGGACCTTCAGCTGCTCTACCACCGGATGCTCCACGACGACGTCTCGCTGCACGTCTCCGCCGGCCCGCCCGTGCTCCTGCCTCGTGACGTGGCCGACTTCACCGACAGACGGGACCTGGTCGACCGGGTGATCGGCGACCTGGTCGTCGTCCACGGTCCGGCGGGCGTGGGCAAGTCGGCGCTGGCCGTGCACGCCGCCTGGCGGCACAGGGAACGCTTCCCCGAGGGAATCCTCTACGCCGACCTGCGTGAGACGACCACTCCCGCCGCGGTGCTCGAGGACTTCCTGCGCTGGCTGGGCTGTCCCGCCCAAGCCGTCCCCACCACCCTCGAACGGCGTGAGCGGCTGCTGCGTACATACGCGGCCAACCGGCGCCTGCTCATGCTGCTCGACAACGCCACCGACGAAGGCCAGGTCCGGCCGCTGCTGACATCGTGCCCGACGGTCGTCACCAGCCGCTCCACGCTCGGCGGGCTCACCGGCGCGACCCACGTGCCCGTCGGCGTCCTCGGTGATGACGACGCCTGCGACCTCATCACCCGGCTCGCCGGGCCACTGCGGGCGGCTCCGGACGCGACGGCACGGCTCGTGCGCCTGTGCGGCGGCCTGCCGATCGCGCTGCGCGTCGCCGGGTCCCAGCTCGCCACCCGCCCCGCCTGGACGGTCGATCACCTGGTGGGCCTGCTGGAGGACGAGCATGGGCGGCTCGACCGGTTGCGTGTGGGCGACCAGGCCGTCCGTGGGGTGTTGCGTCTCGGTTACGACGGCCTTCCCGAGCCGGCCAGGCGCACGCTGCGCCGGCTCGGCGCGCTGTCGGCGCCCGACTTCGCCGGCTGGGCGGCCGCGGTCTTCGGCGATCACGCGGAGGCGCTGGTGGAGGCGGGCCTGCTGGAGACGCACGTGATCGATGTCGCCGGCCAGGTCCGTTACCGCCTGCACGCCCTCACCCGGCTCTTCGCGCGAGAACAGCTGAACGCCGACACCACCCAGGAGGCGCTGTCGAATCTCGCGGCGGTCGCGACGGCCAGGGTTCTGGCCTCACGGTTCACCCTTGTTTCCGGCGAGTCGGTCCCCTCTCCCGCCGCGACGACGGACATCAGACACTCGATGGAGTGGCTCCACGCCGAGCGGGTGTTCCTGGTGCACCTCGTCGACGACCTGCACGAGGCCGGACTATGGGAGGAGAGCCGGCGGCTGGCGCACCTGCTCACCCCCTTCCTCGAACGACAGCGGTTCCTGCACGACTGGCGGCGGATCTGCGAAACCGGCCTCGAAGCCGCCCGCCGCGCGGGCAGCGCCCGCGGCGTCGCCCTGAGCCTGCGCGACCAGGGCGACCTGCATCGCGCCGAACAGCGGTGGGATCTGGCCCACGACCGGCTCAGGCTTGCGCTGAGCGCCTTCCTGCGCGAGGGCGCCGTGCGGGATGTGGCTCGCACCCGGCACAGACTAGGCCGGGTCTACCTGGAGCAGGGCAGACTTGACGAGGCGGAGCGTAACCTCCTCAAGTGCCTGGCCGTGGCCGAGAACGCGAAGGACACGGCGGAGACGATCTGCGCTCTGGGCTCGGTAGCGCACCGGGCGGGCCGCCTCGCGGAGGCGGCCGAGCGGCTTGCGGACGCGGCCTCGCGCCTGGCCGGTCTGGGCGACCGCCACCAGCACGCGGACGCGCTGCTGGAGCTGACCGCGGTACGGCTGGCGCAGGGCCTGGTTCCCGACGCCAGGCAGGCGGCGCAGCAGGCGAGGGGCATCGCCGTACGCCTCGGCGATCGGCTGCTGGACGCCGGTGGGCTGCTGATGCTGGCGCGCGTCAACCTCGCGGAAGGCGCCGCGAGCCGAGCGCGCGACCTGGCCGAGGAAGCACTGAAGATCTTCGACGGAGTCGGTGACGACCGAGGCAGGGGCGAAGCGCTCGACGTGCTTGACCGGCTCTGACGGATCCTCGACGTTTCCTCGGCACGCCCGGCCCGTCTTCCTCTCACACCGCACGACACGAGAGGAAGACGACGTGAATCGGCATCCGAACGATGGTGACCAGGAGACCGGCGGCAATCTCCGCACTGTCGGCCGCGACCGTCACGGCCGCCGCGTTGACGGTCGGCGTCGTACCCGGGCGGCGCGACTCGTGCCGTTCCCGCCGGTGGTCATCGCGGCAGCGTTGACGGCGCCGGTCTGCGTCCCGACCGTGCCCACGGCCCGGCAGTACCCGCCCGCGAATCCAGACCTTCTGCCGTATCCCGGTGGCACCCCCTACCGGGAGGCCGGGCCCGCCGACCTGATCGCCGCCCTGCCGGCCATGCTCGCCAACCCGATCATAGGGTTGGTCAAGCACCCGGCCCGCGCCGATGCGCCGCCCCTGCACATGACGGCGCCCACCGCCGATCCGCAGGAGACCCAGGCCGACATCCGAGCCGCCGTTCCGTCGCGAGGGAGCCGCCAACGTGCCGGGATGAATCACGTCAAGCCGTAACTCGCGTGGGCCGGTATCGCAGGGCGACCGCCCCCGACCGGAACTCACGGCGGTCCACGGGCTCGAGCTGGATGCGCTCGCGCAGACCGGCGAGCAACGTCGGCCCGTGTCCGGCAAGGATCGGCTGCACAAGGAACTCGTACTCGTCGATCAGTCCCAGATCCGCCAACGCCAGGGGGAGCGTCACGCCACCCACCCACAGGCCCTCGCCCGGCTCCTGCTTGAGCCGCTGAACCGCTTGCCCGAAGTCGCCTCCCACCAGCTCGGCATTCCAATCGACCGCGCTCAGCGTGCTCGACACGACGTACTTCTTCGCCCGGTCGATGGTCTCGGCGAACGGGATCTGCCACTCACCCATCCAGTCAGGCCACGTGCCCGTGGCCGGCTTCCGCCACGCCGACTCCATCATCTCGTAGGTCACCCGGCCGAACAGCAGGGCATCGGCTCGCTCCATCTCAGCGGTCCAGTAACGCATCGACTCCTCGTCCGGGGCGAGCCCCGCCTCGTGATGGCAGCAGCCGTCGAGCGTGACGTTGATCGAGTATCGAAGTGGTCTCATCTCGTTGTTCTCCCTTGATGCGCGCAGCGCGTTTTCACCGGACGTCTACTTAGACGGCTGTCGGCGCCATTTCTCATCGGCGTCCGATCCCACCTGCTCAACACCGTCGTGATGCGAACCAGACCGCGGACCGAGCGCGCGGCCGATGCCGCTCGTCCCCGGCAGGGGGACCGTGAACAGCCGGGCCACCCGAGCCGCGGGCGGTGGCAGCAGCCTGCGGGAGAACCATCAGCGACCTAATGAAGCAGTGCTCACGCCGACAGCGGGCGGGCACGACATCCCATCAGCGATCAACTCTCCCGGCCGACCGGCAAGGGCACGATCTTTCACCAGGACTCGGGGTCCAGGAGGAACAAGTGCTCACTTGCCGGCGGCTACCAGGCACCGAGTCTGCCGGATGGCGACTCGCTAACACTCATTAGGAGGGCCGGCCAGGAGATTCATGACGCGATGAGCTGAGACGACGCAGGCGGATCAGTACGCGGCAGATCTCGGACAACGCCTCGTGGACGCACAGACGGCGGAAGACGTGCGCGAGGCGGGGATTCCCTCGACGACCCGGCGTCATCCGCCTGAGGCGTGTCCGATGAATGACACGGGTGGTGAGGCCAGGTGATGCCTCACGGGTGCCGACATCACTTTCCCACCGTTCCGGCTCCGCCGCACCGGACCATCGGACACGCCCCAGGACGCCTCGATTCCGCGGGCCGGAACAGGGCCGTCTCCGCACACGCGAGAACGCACGGCCTCTCTCGCCGAGCCGGGGAGGATCAGCCGTTCGGTTCGAATGGTTCCGGCATCCCGGACCAGGACGTCACGGGTCTTTCCCGGACTCCGGCCGGTCGGGCAGCCGCCGGCCGCCGGGTGTGACGACGGCGGCCGGTGCGGCTGTGACACGACCATGACACGGCGCTGACGGGGCGGGGACACGGTCGGCAGACGGTGGACGGAGTCGACCGGCGCCCGCTCTCCGGCGGTGGGTCCGGCCGGCTCCGTGTCACCGAGAAAGGCTGATCGATCGTGACCGAACGCGTACGCGTGGCCGTGCTGGCAGGTGGGCCGTCCGCCGAGCACGAGGTGTCGCTGCAGTCGGCGCAGGCCGTGCTCGACGCGCTGCCGAGGGAGCTGTACGAGCCCGTCGCCGTCATCATCGACCGGCAGGGCAGATGGCCGGTGGAACTGCGACGCGGTCTGGCGGACGTGGTCTTCCCCGCGCTGCACGGGCCGTTCGGTGAGGACGGCGTCGTCCAGGGACACCTGGAGACGCTGGGCATCCCGTACGTGGGCTGCGGCGTCCTGGCGTCGGCCGTGGCCATGAACAAGGTCGCGATGCGCCGGGCGTTCCTGGCTGAGGGCATTCCGGTCACCCCGTACGTGTGGTTCACCGACCACGAATGGCGCGCCACCACCGACCACCGGGGGCTTGTGAAGCCGCTCGACTGGCCGATGTACGTCAAACCGGCCGGTCTGGGCTCCTCCATCGGTGTCTCACGGGTCACCTCCGTGGACGAGCTGCGCGCGGGCGTGGAACTGGCCCTGACCTACGACCGGGAGGTCGTCGTCGAGCAGGGCGTGACCGCGCGCGAGATCATCTGCGGCGTGCTCGGCGGCCATGACGCGCCGGAGGCCTCGGTGCCCGGCGAGCTCATCGCGCCCGGTGACTGGCTCGACTACGAGGCCAAGTACCTCAGTTCGGCCGAGATCGCCGTCATCCCCGCCGCTCTGCCGGAACGGGTGGCCGAGGAGGTGCGTGAGCTGTCACTGCGCGCCTTCCGGGCGATCGGCGGCTACGGCCTGGCCCGTGCCGACTTCCTCTACGAGGAGGACACGGGACGGCTGTACGCACTGGAGATCAACACCATGCCCGGTTTCACCTCCCGTTCCGTCTACGCCAGGGCCTGGGCCGCCGGCGGCGTCCCGTACCCGGACCTGCTGCGCCGCCTCATCGACCTCGCGTTCGCCAGGAGCGCCGCCAGGAGCACTGCCGGAAGCACCACCGGAAGCGCCGCCAGGAGTGCCGCCGTCAGCACCACGGGGAGCGGCTCGTGATCCCCATGACGCTGAACGAGATCGCGCGGGTCGTCGGCGCGACGATGCACGACGTGCGCGACCCGGAGACGCCGGTGACCGCGCCCTCGGTGGTCGACTCCCGCGAGGTGGCGCCCGGCGGCCTGTTCGCCGCGACGGTCGGCGTCCGCGCCGACGGCCACGACCACGCGGCCGGCGCCGTCGCGGGCGGCGCCGTCGCCGTACTGGCCTCCAGGCCCGTCGGCGTGCCCGCCCTCGTGGTCGAGGACGTCCAGTTCGCGCTCGGCCTGCTGGCCAGGCACCTGCTCGGACGCATCAGCCCGACCGTGATCGGCCTGACGGGCTCCGTGGGCAAGACCACCACCAAGGACCTGCTGGCCCAGGTGCTCGAACGGCACGCCGCGACGGTCGCCACCGACAGGTCGTTCAACAACGAGCTCGGCCTGCCGCTCACCGTGCTGCGCGCCGACGCCGCCACCCGGTACCTCGTGCTGGAGATGGGCGCGGGCCGGAAGGGCGATCTGCGGTATCTGACCGGGATCGCACCGCCCCGGGTCGGACTGGTGCTCAACGTCGGCACCGCGCACGTGGAGCGGATGGGAGGCCGGATCGCCGACGTGGCCGAGGCCAAGGGCGAGCTGGTCGAGGCGCTTCCGGCGGACGGGTTCGCCCTGCTCAACGCCGACGACCCGTACGTCCTGGGCATGGCGGGCCGCACCAGGGCGCGGATCCTGCTGTACGGCAGGTCGCCGGAGGCGCCGGTGCGGGCCGAGGACGTGCGGATGCGCGACGGGGCGCGGACGGCGTTCGAGCTGGTGACGCCCTCCGGCCGCGCCCCGGTCGAGCTGGACCTCATGGGCGGGCACCAGGTGGGCAACGCCCTGGCCGCGGCCGCCGCCGCCACCGCACTCGGCCTGGACGCCGCCGGAATCGCCGACGGGCTGAGCTGCGCGCGGCGGCGCTCGGCGGGCCGGCTGGAGATCGTGGAACGGCCGGACGGCGTCACCGTCGTCGACGACGCCTACAACGCCAACCCCGAGTCCATGCGGGCCGGGCTGCGGGCGGTGAAGGCCCTGGCCGGCGCCCGCCGTACCGTCGCCGTACTCGGTGCGATGGGGCAGCAGGCGGACGCCTCCCGCGCCCGGCACGCGGAGATCGGCCGTCTCGTCGCCGACCTTCGCTTCGACGTGCTGATCGCGGTGGGAGCCGGGGATCCGCTCGCGATGGCCGAGGCGGCGGAGGCGGCGGACCGGGGCGTGACCGTCCACGCCGCCGAGGACGTGGCCGAGGCACTCAGGCTGGCCACCGCGCTTCTCGAACCGGGAGACGTGGTGTTCGTCAAGGCCTCCAGCGAGGTCGGGCTCGGTGCCTGCGCCCGCGCGCTGGCCGGCGCCTGACCGCCGGCGCGTCCCCGAGGACCGAGCGGGTCCGGAAAGTCCCTGCCGACGCACCGCCCGGCCGGTGGCGGCACCGTCACCACGGCCGGCACCGATCGGTGTGCCGGCGCAGACCAGCGAAACGGAGTTCCATGCGCGCCATCGGTCTCATCGGCGGATTGAGCTGGGAATCAACGGTGATCTACTACCAGGTCATCAACCGGCGGGTACGCGAACGGCTCGGCGGCAGCCATTCCGCCAACAGCCTCATCTGGTCGGTCGACTACACGACCGTCGAGGATCTCGTCTTCGCCGGCCGCTGGGACGAGGTGAGCACCCTGCTGGCCGACGCCGGCCGGAAGCTGGAGGATCTCGGCGCCGAGGTCCTGCTCGTCTGCAGCAACACCTTCAGCCGGGTGAGCGACGACGTGGCGCGGGCCGCGGGCGTGCCCGTGCTGCACATCGCCGACGCCGTGGGCGCGGAGGTCCGGGCCAGGGGGATGCGCAGGGTCGGTCTGCTGGGCACCCGCTTCACCATGGAGCAGCCCTTCTACCGGGACCGGCTGGCCGCCCACGGCTTCGACGTGGTCGTCCCGCGGCGTGAGCAGCGGGAGCTGGTCCATCGTGTGATCTTCGACGAGCTAGTGCGCGGGGTGCTCCGGGAGTCGTCCAGGGACGCGTACGCCCAGGTCGTCGCCGATCTCGCAGCCGACGGAGCCGAAGGCGTCATCCTCGGCTGCACGGAGATCGAGCTCCTGATCACCGAGAAGGACGCGACCGTGCCGCTGCTGCCGAGCGCCCGGCTGCACGCGGAGGCGGCGGCCGGCTTCGCGCTGGCCCGCTGACGCGCCCTCGCCGCGGTCGCCGCCGCCTGCCGTACGTTCCGCCCGGTCTCTCCGGCGCCACGGCGATCAGCCCGGAGCGGAGGACGGGTCGCCGCCGTCACCCAGAGGGCATTCGCGGGGGCCGGCGCCGCGCCCGGCGCCGACGACGGTGACCTGGGCGGGGCCTTCCGGCATCGTGGCGGCGACCGTGCACACGATCTGCGCGACGGCCGGTGCGGACAGCTCACCGGCCGGGACGGACGGGTTCACCGCCACGCGGCCGGCCGGCCCGATGGCCACCGAGAAGGGGACGGCTCCGGGCGGGACGGCGGTGGTGAACCCGCGCGTCCGTTCCGTCGGGGTGGGCCCGACGGCCAGCAACGCGAGCGTGTCCGCCTGGGACAGCCGGAGACCGGTCCGCGTCACCGCGCGGAGCCGGCCGTTCTTCACCAGGTAGAGGGTGATCTTCGTGGCCTGCGCGATGGTCGGCGCGACGGGTCCGCTCGGAGGGTCGCCGGCGGGGATGGCGTCGCTGGGCTGCACGCCGCAGCCGGTCACGGCGGCCAGCGACACGAGGCCCGCGGCGAGCGCGCGGCGGGCGGGTCCGGTTCTCACTCGGGGCCTCCGTCCGGTTCGTGTGCCCGGCGCGGCAGGTGCAGCGTGAAGACGGCGCCGCCGTCCGGGGCGTTGGCGACGGTGAGGTCGCCTCGGTGCAGGCGCGCGTTCTCCCGCGCGATGGCCAGGCCGAGGCCGCTGCCCTCGGACCTGGCCCGTGCCGCGCTGGCCTTGTAGAACCGGTCGAACACGTGCGGCAGCACCGCCTCGTCCAGCCCCGGCCCGTGGTCGCGGACCTCCAGGGAGATCCGGTGCGGGTCGGCGCGGAGCCGTATCGACACCGGCGGCTCACCGTGCCGCAGGGCGTTGCCGACGAGGTTGGCGAGGACGACGTCCACCCGGCGCGGGTCCAGCCGCGCCGTCACCCCGGTGGGAAGGTCGGTGCTCACCCGCTGCGACCAGCCCCGGACGCGCAGGGTCGCGCGCACCAGCTCGGCCATGTCGACCTCGTTCGGCGCGAGGGCCGCGACGCCGGAGTCGAACCTGCTGATCTCGATGAGGTCGTTCACCAGAACGGTGAGGTTGAGCGTCTCCTGGCTGACGAGCCTGGCGGCCCGGCCGGCGGGCTCGGGCAGCCGGGCCGCCTCCTCGTCCAGGACGTCGGCGACCGCGGTGAGCGCGGCCAGCGGGGTGCGCAGCTCGTGGGACACGTCGGCCACGAACCGGCGGGCCTCGGCCTCCATCTCGCGCAGCTGCCTGACGTGCCGTTCCAGCTCCGCGGCGGTGTCGTTGAACGTGCGCGCCACCTCCGCCAGCTCGTCGGAGCCGCGGACCGCGATCCTGGTCCGCAGCTCGCCCTCGCCCAGCAGACGCGCCGCCCGGCCGAGCTCGCGCACCGGGCGCAGCACGCCACGGGTGGCCAGCGACGCCAGGAGGACCGCGAACGCCAGGGCCGCCCCGCCGATGAGCCAGGCGCGTGTGGCGAGCTCGTCGATGCTCTGCTGTTCGGGAAGCAGGCTGCGCGCGACGTAGACCTCGATGCCGGACATCCGCGCCGCCCCGTCCCGCTCGGTGATCAGCAACGGCGTGCCGATGATCAGGAAGGGGGTGCCCCGCCACACCACGCGTTGCCAGGCGGTGTCGCCGCCGGCCACCACCCGCCGCAGTCCTCTGGGGATCACCCCGGGGTCCAGGACCGGCGGGCTCAGGCTCGGACGCCCCCGTCCCGGAGGCTGGGGCGGGCCCGGCGGCAACGGCGAGTGCGTCCCGCGGTAGACGGCGACCGCGCGCATGCCCTGGTCGGGGTCGGCCGCGGCCTCGGCGATCCCACCGAGCTCCTCCGGGCCCGGCGCCGCGCTCCGCAACGGGTAGAGCGCCTGCAGGCGGCCGGTCATCGCCTTCACCGCGGCGTCCTGGGTCCGCTCCAGGATGGCGATGCGGGCCTGGACGTAGCCGCCGCCGGCCACCGCCGTCGCGGTGACCACGCACAGCAGTGCGAAGGCGGACAGCAGCCGGGCGCGCAGCCCCAGGCTCGGCCGAGGCGTCACCGGCGGCTCACACCGGCCCGAACCGGTACCCGAACCCACGCACCGTCTGCACGTAGACGGGCGCCGCCGAGTCGTCCTCGATCTTCGCGCGCAGCCGCTGCACGCACGCGTCCACCAGACGCGAGTCGCCGAAGTAGTCGTGCTCCCACACCGACTCCAGCAGCTGCTGGCGGCTGTGCACCCGGCCCGGCGTGCCGGACAGTTCGAGCAGCAGGCGCAACTCGGTCGGGGCGAGGCCCACCGGCACGCCGCGGCGGGAGACCGTCAGCGCGGCCCGGTCGATGGTCAGGTCCCCGTGCCGCTCCAGCTCGGCCTGGTCCCGGCCGATCCGCCGGAGCACCGCGCGGATGCGCGCCTCCAGCACCCTGGGCTGCACCGGCTTGACCACGTAGTCGTCGGCGCCCGCCTCCAGCCCGGCCACCACGTCCATGTCGTCGCCGCGCGCGGTCAGCATGATGATCGGTGTCTCACCGATGGCCCGGATGCGGCGGCAGACCTCGAACCCGTCCATGCCGGGCAGCATCAGATCGAGCACGACGACGTCGGGAAGGTCCGCGCGCAGCCGCTCCATCCCCTGCTCGCCGGACTCCACCGCGCGCACCCGGTGCCCGTGCCGGCCCAGGGCCAGCTCGAGGCCCTCCCGCACGGCCGGATCGTCCTCGATCAGCAAAACCCGCGACACGCCGCCGAGCACCACAGCACGCTCCGTAACTCGCCCCCGGTCAACTCCGTCCACTGTCGGCCGGCCGTGTCCCCGCCTCGTCCGCGCCGTGTCATGGTCGTGTCACGGTCGCGCCGGCGGTGGCCGCCGTCGATGAACCATGACATACGGCGGACGACGCGCGCACATCAGGCGCCAATCGTAGTTCGGCATGAGCGAACCACGCATCCTCCCCCGGTCACGGGACCGGCTGTTCTCCGTGCTGCTGCCGGCGGCGGCCGTGTCCGCCGTCCTCGCCGCCACGGGCTGTACGGTCCACGGCGGCGCGCGGGGCAGGCCGTCACCGTCGTCGAGCTCCAGGCCGGCGCCGGCCACCGCGGCCCGGCCGCCGGCCCTGTCCCGCCCGCCCGCGCTGCCCTGGCCGTCGACAGGGCAGGCGGCGGTCGAGTTCACCGGGCGGGCGAACGGTCTCAGGGTGCACGGCGAGCAGCGGCCCGTGCCGATCGCGAGCCTCACCAAGGTGATGACCGCCCTGGTGATCCTCCGCGACCATCCGCTCGGCGTGAACGCCGCGGGGCCGTCCATCGAGGTCGACCGGCAGGCGGCGATCGAGGCGGGGAACCGGGACGAGTCGACGGTGCCGATCACCGCGGGCCAGGTCCTCACCGAGCGGCAGCTTCTCGAGCTGATGCTGATCCCCTCGGGGAACAACGCCGCGCGTCTGCTGGCCCGCTGGGACGCGGGCTCGGAGCGGGCCTTCGTCCGCAGGATGAACGCGGTCGCCGCCGAGCTGGGCATGAGGGACACCGTCTACACCGGGGCGAGCGGATACGAGTCCACCACGGTCAGCACGGCGGTGGACCAGCTCAGGCTGGCCAGGCAGGCCATGAGGAACCCGGTGCTGCGTGACATCGTCGCCACCGTCAGGACGACCGTACCGGGCGTCGCGGGTGAGATCGTCAACAGCAACAGGCTGCTCGGGCTGCGCGGGGTGGTCGGCATGAAGACCGGCACCAGCACGGCGGCGGGCGGAGCGCTGCTGTGGGCCGTCCGTCCCGCCTCCGGGGACCGCGACCGGCTGATCCTCGGGGTGGTCCTGCGCCAGGGCGGACCCGGGGACACGCTGGCGGAGAGGAAGGAGGCCGCGTTCGCCGCGAGCAGGAGACTGATCGCGGCGGCCCGGCGGCACGTGGATTCCGGAACGCCGGCTTCGTGAACGCCCCGGCCGTTCCCGTCGCACCGCGGGTCCCGGCCCCGCGCCCGCACAGCCACGGCCGGCGGTGCCGGTTCGGAGCCGAGGGCCTTTCAGGCTCCCGGGGGTGGGTCCGATGAGGGGTGTTCTCCCTGCGGGAGGGCCTCCCAGGTGGCGGTGATGTCGCGGGCGACATCACGCAGGAGGTCGATGAGCATGCCCGCGAGCGGGGTGAGGCCGGTGTCGGCTCTGGTCACGGCGTAGATCCGGCGGTAGGGCCTGGGGTGGGCCAGTTCGCGATGGGTGGTGCCCGGCGTACGGGTCAGGGCCAGGCGTGAGACCAGGGCCACCGCGATGCCCGTGCCGACGAGGGCCTGGGCGACGTCGTAGGACTCGGTCTCGAACCGCACGGCGGGGGTGAAGCCGGCCTCGCGGGCGGCGTCGTGGAACTGTTCGCGGGCGGCGTGGCCGGCCAGGATGGAGACCCACGATTCGTCGCGCAGTTGCTCCAGGCGGAGTTCGGTGCCGGCGGGTCGCCCGGTGGCCAGTGGGTGGTCATCGGGCAGGACCACGACCATCGGGTCCGACAGGAGCGGGTGGGCCCGCAGGTGCGGGGGCGGCGCGAGCGGCGCGCCCCAGGACGCGACGACGGCGAGGTCCAGGCGCCCCGCGCTGATCTCGTCCGCTCCGCGTCCGGACACCACGTCCACGACCGAGACGTCGGCGTCCGGGTGGCGGTGCCGCAGGGCGGTCAGGGCGGGTGGCAGCAGGTGCAGGGCGGCGGCCTGGAACGCCCCGATCCGCAGGCGGAGCGAGAGGTGGCCGAGCAGCGCGGCCATTTGCGCCTCGGCGCCGTCCGACGCCTCCTGCACGGTCCGGCCGTGGGAGGCGAGCAGCGCGCCGGCCGCGGTGAGCCTCGCTCCGCGAGGACCACGGATGACCAGGGGCACCTGCCAGTCGCGTTCGGCCTTGACCACCTGCTGGGTGACCGCCGCGGGCGTGAGGCGGAGCGCGTGGGCCGCCGCCGTCAGGGAGCCGTGCCGCTCGATCAACGCGAGAAGCCGCAGCTGTCCCGGATCCACCACCATTCACCGATCTTAACGCTGCACCCTTCTCTTTTAACTTCTCTTACGGGCGCGAGACAGGAAGCCTGGTGGTGCATCCACCGGCCGCCATCCCTGGAAGGGGCTCTTTTCCCATGCCCACACATGTGCCCGTTTTCATCCTCACCACCTTGCTGCTGGCGATGCTGCCGGGCGCGAGCCAGGCCCTGATGGTCCGGCAGGTCCTGGAGGGCGGGCGACGCACGGTCCGGGGCACGCTCGCGGGCAACGCAACCGGTTTCCTGCTGTGGTCCACGGCCGCCGCGGCCGGGCTGTCCGCCGTCCTGCTTGCCAGTCCCACCGCGTACGCGGCGCTCCGGATCGCGGGCGGCGTCGTGCTGATGATCCTCGGGGTGAAGACGATCCGGACCGCGCTCGCCACCGTCTCCGCCCGCCCGCCCCGTGAGGACGGGCGCCGTACCGGCTTCGCGGGCGGATATCTCACCGGCCTGATCACCAACCTCGGCAATCCCAAGGCGGGCGTGTTCGCCGTCTCGGTGCTGCCCCAGTTCGTGACCGCGGAAGGCCCGGTGTTCCTGTCGACCGTCGCCCTGGGAGCCCTGTGGGCGCTCGTCAGCGCCTCCTGGTACACGTTGCTCACCTGGGCCGTCGGCCGGGGGCGGGCCCTGGTGTCGCGACCGGCCGTCCTGCGGGGGCTCAGCGTGACCACCGGCGTCGTCCTGCTGGGGCTGGGCGCCGCGGTGATGGCGGGCGCCTGAGGGCCGTACGGCCCTGCGTTCCCGATCGTCTCACTGCTGTTTTGGGCCTTGTAGGAGCATCGGGGCGGAGTTAGCATCCGCCTAATTGTTAGTAAACTTTACTAAAAGAAAGGGCTTCTACATGCGCCGATGCCTCTCCGTTCTACTGGCCGCCGTCCTGGCGATCGCTTTCGCGGCCCTCGCCGCACCCGCCGGCGCCGCCGCCCGCCTCACCGCCGCCTTCACCCTGACCGGGACCCAGGGCAAGTTCGTGGTGAGCAACCCCGGCTCTGCCGCGGTCACCGGCTGGACGATCACCTTCGACCTGCCCGCCGGGGTCACCGTCAGCGGCGCCCAGAACGCCACCGCCTCCCAGACGGGAACGCGGGTCAAGCTGACCCCCGCCTTCTACATCAACACGGTGCGCGCCGGCGGCGACACCGAGCCCTACAGCCCCACGTTCACGCTCAGCGCCGCGGCCCGGCCCACGAGCTGCACGATCAACGGCGCGAACTGCGACGGCAGCGGTGACCCGCCTCCTCCTGACGCGCCCGTCACCGCGACCTACTCGGCCGACGGGACCCAGGGCAGGTTCGTGGTCAACAACAACACCGACGCCGCGCTCAACGGCTGGACGATCACCTTCGACCTGCCCGCCGGGGTCACCGCGGGCAACGCCCAGAACGGCTCGCTCAGCCAGAGCGGACGCCAGGTCACCCTGACCCCGGCCCACTACAACACGTCGGTGGCCGCGCACGGGTCCACCGAGCCCTACAGCCCCGCGTTCACGCTCAGCGCGTCCGCCGAACCGGCGAACTGCCGGATCAACGACGTGAGGTGCGACGGCTCGGCCGACACCCCGCCCGCCGCGCCGGGCAACCTGCGCTCACCGGTCAAGACCACCAAGACCGTGTCGCTGGAGTGGGACGCCGCGACCCCGGGCAGCCTGCCCATCGTCGGCTACCAGGTCTACAACGGCGCCGCCCTCGCCACGACCGTCACCGGGACGGCGGCGACCCTCACCGGCCTGACCTCGAACACCGAGTACACCTTCACCGTCAGGACCAAGGACCGCAAGGGGACCCTCTCCCCCGCCAGTGCCGCGCTGAAGGTGACGACCAACAACGCAGGCGACGACACCCGGCCGCCCACCGCGCCCACCGGCCTGCGCAGCACCGGCAAGAACTCGTCGAGCGTCTCCCTCGCGTGGAACGCCTCCACCGACGACAAGGGCGTCGCCGGATACGAGGTCTACACCGGGACGACCCTGGCCGCGACGGTGACCGGCACCTCGGCCACCGTGACCGGGCTGTCGCCGTCCACCGAGTACACCTTCACCGTCAGGGCCCGTGACCTGTACGACAACGTCTCGGCCGCCAGTGACGCGCTGAAGGTGAGCACCGACGACATCGTCGGCAGCGGCTACGCCAGAGTCGGCTACTTCGTGCAGTGGGGCATCTACGGCCGCCAGTACTTCGTGCGCAACCTCGACACGACCGGCGTCGCGGGCAGGCTGACCCACCTCAACTACGCCTTCGGCAACATCGACCCGGTGAACCTGACCTGCCTGCACGGCGTCACCAAGGGCACCACGGCCGACCCCCAGGATCCGAAACAGGGTGACGGCGCCGGTGACGCGGACGCCGACTACGGCAGGCCGATGAGCGCGGCCCAGTCGGTGGACGGCGTGGCCGACACCGGCTGGGAGAAGCTGCGCGGCAACTACAACCAGCTGCGCAAGCTCAAGGCGAAGTACCCGAACCTCAAGGTGCTGATCTCGCTCGGCGGCTGGACCTACTCCAAGTACTTCTCCGACGTGGCCGCCACCGACGCCTCCCGCAAGAAGTTCGTGAGCTCCTGCATCGACATGTACATCAAGGGGAACCTGCCGGTCTACAACGCCGCGGGCGGTCCGGGAAGCGCCGCCGGGATCTTCGACGGCATCGACCTGGACTGGGAGTGGCCGGGCGCGGAGGGCCACGCCGGCAACCACATCGGCGCCGACGACAAGGCGAACAACACGCTGCTGATCGCCGAGTTCCGCAGGCAGCTCGACGCCCTGACCCAGGAGACCGGCAAGCGTTACCAGCTGACCGCGTTCACCCCGGCCGACCCGGCGAAGGTGGCCGCCGGCTGGGACCTGCCCGAGGTCGCCAAGTCCCTGGACATCTTCAACGTGCAGGGCTACGACTTCCACGGCGCGGGGAGCGACAACTCCTGGGAGCCCAACCGCACCGGCCACCAGGGCAACCTGTACGCCGACACCGACGACCCCTACCCGTTCCACTTCAGCGTCGAGAACGCGGTCGACGTCTACCTCAAGGCCGGGGTGAACCCCCGCAAGATCACCATCGGCCTCGCCTACTACGGGCGCGGCTGGCAGGGTGTCGCCGACGGCGGGAAATCCGGCGAGTGGCAGCCGGCCACCGGCGCCGCTCCCGGGCAGTTCCAGGAGGAGGCGGGCACCCGGGGCTACGCCAACCTGCTGGCGAGTGTGCCGGGGTGCACCGTCAAGCACGACGAGCAGGCGGTCGCGACCTACTGCCACACCGGCAACGGCGGGCAGTGGTGGACCTTCGACGACACGTGGTCGATCGGGAAGAAGACCGCCTGGCTGCGGAGCAAGGGCCTGCTCGGCGTGATGATCTGGGAGATGTCCGGCGACCCCGGGGTCCTGACCGCCGCGGTGGACGCGGGCCTGAGGTGAACCGGAGACAGGGAATCCGCGAACCCGGGAGGTCGCGGAGCAGGGGACCTGGAAGGGAGAAAGGGACGCGGGAAGAAGCCGTGACACACGTGTGAGGTGAACCGCGGACGATCTCCCGGGCGGGCCGCCCCGGCTGTGCCGCCGGGGCGGCCCCAGGTCACAGCCGGCACAGGACGAGCCGGCGTCACGAACGGCGGCCGCCATGAATTCATTCCTTTAATTCGTCTGCTATTTATGTCGTGCTAGGTTCGGAGCGCCCGAATGCATTGAACAGTATGAATTCCTCCCCATTGGAGAAGCATGGAGTCGCTGGTCGTAGAGCGGGTCGACGTATTCGTCGTGGAATTGCCGTCCATCCGGTCGTTCAGCATTTCCGGAGGAAGCGTCACCACGGCGGGAAAGCCCGCCGAGCGGGTTCTCGTCAAGGTGACGGCCGGCGGGCGGACCGGCTGGGGGGAGGCGACGCCGACGCCCGCCTGGACCTACGAGACCGTGGAGTCGATCTCGACGACGATCGCCCGCTATCTCGCTCCCGCCCTGGTCGGACGACCCGCGTGGGACCTGGACGGTGCCTGCGCGGCCTACGAGAAGGTGATCAACCGCGGCCTGACGATCGGCTCCCCCATCGCCAAGTCCGCGCTCGACATCGCGCTGCACGACCTGCTCGGCCGGGCCCTCGGGGTCCCCGTCGGCGTGCTGTGGGGCCAGCGCCGCCTCGACCGGATCACGCTCGGCTGGATCGTGGCCGGCCAGACCCCCGGCGAGGTGCGGCAGGCGGTCGAGGAGGGGCGGGCGCAGGGCTACCACGCCTACAAGGTCAAGGTGGGCCTGCACGACGAGGCGACGGACGTCTCCGTCGTGGCGGCGGTCAGGGAGGCGGCCCCGGACGCGCCCATCTGGGTGGACGCGAACCAGGCGTACACCGTGGACGGCGCGCTGCGCATGGCGCGCAGGCTCGCCGACCTGGACGTGTCGGCGTTCGAGCAGCCGCTGCCCGCCAACGACCTCACCGGGCTGCGCAGACTGCGCGACCACAGCCCCCTGCCGGTGGCGCTGGACGAGAGCCTGCGCCACCCCTCCGACCTGGCCACGTTCGTGAAGCTCGACGCGATCGACATCGCCATCGCGAAAGTCCAGCGGTCGGGCGGCCTCACGCTCTCCCGCAGGCTGTGCCAGCTCGCCGAGGACGCGGGGCTGCGCGTCATGGGCTCGGGACTGACCGACACCGATCTCGGGTTCGCCGCCTCACTGCACCTGTTCGCCGCGTTCGGCGTGGACACCCCGGTCGATCTCAACGGGCGGCAGTTCGTCCGCTCGGCGTACGTCGGGGGGAGCACGGTGGAGGTCGTCGACGGCACGGCCCTGGTGCCCACCGGGCCGGGCCTCGGCGTCGAGGTGGACGAGGACGCGGTCCGCGCCCTCTCCACGGCGCACTGGAGCGCCTGACCGGCGGCGCACCGCGTCACACGCACCGCACCACGACCACGGCCCGGGGCCGGAGGACGCACTCCCCCGGCCCCGGGCCGCCGTTCACACGTGTTCAGCGCAGCCAGTCGTCCAGGCGGGCGGCGACGAAGTCGTCGTCCGACAGCCAGGGGTAGGCGGCGCGCACCCGGGCGATCTCCCCGGCCTGCCCCGGGGACAGCCCCTCCAACGGGTCGAGGCACCAGGTGCCGGCCAGGAGCCCCTGCCCGCGCAGCACCTCATGGACCCCGGCGATGCAGCCGCGGAAGCCTCCCGCCACGTCGAAGACGGCTCCGTTGGCGTCGGTGAGGTCGCCGGCGCGGCCCAGCAGGGAGCGGAGGACCTCGTCGTCGCCGGCCCAGGCCCGCCGTACCTCCTCGAACATGAGCAC
This sequence comes from Streptosporangium sp. NPDC053982, assembly GCF_055585205.1. Taxonomy (NCBI): domain Bacteria; kingdom Bacillati; phylum Actinomycetota; class Actinomycetes; order Streptosporangiales; family Streptosporangiaceae; genus Streptosporangium; species Streptosporangium sp. NPDC053982. The sequence continues at coordinate 32,569 of NZ_JBVJKQ010000005.1, read as the reverse complement.
CGCCGCGCGGGTCCACACCGCCCACTGGCCGAGCAGCCCGCCGACGACTCGGCGCCCCGCGACGGGGGTGAGCAGATCGGCCAGGATGTTGTCGTCGTTGCCGGTGTAGAGCGCGATGTCGTCGCCGCGCCCCGACGCCGTCACGGCCCGGACCACGTCGACCGTACGGTAACGGTCGAAGGGCGCCATCTTGATCGCCGCCAGGGACTCCTGCTCGCTCAGCGAGCTCCAGAAGGACGGGCTGAGCCTGCGCCCGCCCACCGCCTCCTGGAGGTAGAAGCCGATGACGGGCAGCACCTCGCCCACGGCCCTGGCACGCTCCAGCAGCTCCGGCTCGCCGGCGCCGGGCACCTTGGGCGAGAGCAGTACGGCGTGGTAGCCCAGGGAGGCCGCGAGCTCCGCCTCGGCGACGGCCTGGGCGGTGTCGCCGCACGCGCCGGCGACCATGACGAAGGGCCGTTCCGCCTCCTTCGCCACCACGTCGGCGGAGATCTCCAGCACCGGCCGGAGCAGCCCCGCCTGGCGGATCTCGAACTGCGTCGTGTGCACCGCCACGGCCACGCCGCCCGCTCCCGAGGCGAGGTAGTAGCGGGTGAGCGCGCGCTGGCGGCGCTCGTCGAGGGTGCGCCCCCCGGTCAGCGCCAGCGGATGGGCGGGGATGACCGTTCCCGCCCTGAGCAGGTCGATCGACACCTCAGAACCTCCCGTCGCGGACTGCGAACTTCGTCGGTCTCCCGGACAGGGGCAGCCCGCGCGCCAGCCAGTCGGCCTGCCACGCGATCAGCGTGTCCAGCGGCACGTCCGGATAGCCGAACAGGCCGTGGCAGCGGGAGGCGTCGCTCAGCAGGGCGGTGCCGCTCTCGTCGCCGCCGAAGGCCGCCTCGACGCCGAGCGCGGCGGCGAGGCGGGTCGCCGTGCGCCGCACCGAGGCGGTCTCCGGGCCGGTCAGGTTGAGCGTGAACGCCTCCGGGGCGCGCGCGTGCCGCAGCGAGCGCAACGCGACCTCGTTGGCGTACCCCTGCCACACGACGTTGACGTGCCCGGTGGTGACGTCGACCGGCTCGCCCGCGGCCACCGTGGCCGCGATGTCGGCGATCACGCCGTAACGCAGGTCCACCGCGTAGTTGAGGCGCAGGATCGCGACCCGGGTGCCGTACACGGCGGCGGCGTGCTCGAAGATGCGCTCCCGGCCGAGGCAGCTCATCGCGTACTCGCCGACCGGTCCCGGCCGGTCGTCCTCAGCGCTGCCGCCGGAGGCCACGTCCACCAGCGGGTACACGTTGCCGGTGGAGAACGCCGTGATCGCCGAGTCGCGGTAGCGCCGGGCGACGGCGGCGGGCAGCGCCGCGTTGACCGCCCACGCCTGGTACGGCGCGGCCGACGTGCCGAACTTGGCCCCGACCATGAAGACGACGCTCGCCGCGTCGGGCAGCGCGGCGAGGTCGTCGCCGCCCATCAGGTCGTGGCGGACCACGTCGGCGCCCTCGTCCGCCAGGGCCCGCGCCGCCTCGTCGTCCGACCAGCGCGACACGGCGTACACGCGGGCGGAGTCCCGCCCCGCGGCGTCCAGCGCGCGCCGGGCCAGCCGGACCAGGCTCGGCCCCATCTTGCCTCCGGCGCCCAGCACGACGAGGTCGCCGTCCAGTTCGGCGGCGTCGGCGACCAGCGCGGCCGAGGGGGTGGCCAGCCGGTCCTCAAGCTCCCGCTCGGATGTGAACATGTCATGCTCCTTCGTCGTGCGGCCGCCGGTAGCGCACGCCCAGCCGGTCGAGGAGCGGCAGGTGGGCGGTCAGCCGCCGGGTGAAGTCGCCGATGTCCCGGCCGGAGGACCAGGCGGCTTCGGCGACGGCGCAGAGGCGGGGGAAGGCGTTGTAGTCGAAGCGTTCCCTCGTGGGGAGGTACTCGCCCCACAGCTGCGCCTGCGTGCCGAGGACGGCCTCGCCGGCGTCGAATCCGTAGACGGTCTCCAGCGGAAGCGGCCCGGCTATGCTGACCGGCTCACCGGGGGCGTCCGACTCGGCGTAGTCGAGATAGGTGTGCGTGTGGGGCGCGGCGACCACCTCGTGTCCCGCCCGCGACGCCGCCTCGATCCGGTCCGCGCCCCGCCAGGCCATGATCACCATGTCCTCGGGCGGGTCGTGGTCGAGCATGTCGTCCCAGGCCACCGCGCGGCGGCCGAGCCCGCGCAGGTGATCGGCGAGGAGCCGGCCCCACCAGCCGTGCAGGGCCGCGGGGCCGGCGAGCCCGGCGTCCGCAACCTTCCGCGCGGCCTCGGGGCTGGTGGCCCACTCGTCGCCTCGGACCTCGTCTCCGCCGATGTGGACGAACCGGGACGGGAAGACGTCGCTCAGCTCGTCGAGCACGTCGCGGGCGAACCCGGCGGCGCGGTCGCCCACGTTGAGCACGTGCGAGGAGATGCCCCACGAGGTCCGCACCTCGACGGGCCTCGCGGACGGGTGGCCGAGCCAGGGGCAGGCGGCGATCGCGGCCTGGGAGTGTCCGGGGAACTCGATCTCGGGGAGCACGGTCACACCGCGCGCCGCCGCGTGGTCGACCAGGTCGCGCAGCTCCCGCTGGGTGTAGAAGCCGCCGTGCGGGGTGCCGTCGGACCTGCCCTCCCGCGCGTGCCCGGCCGGGGACTCGGCGCGGTGGGCGCCGATCCCCGTGAGCCGCGGGTGCCCGTGCACCTCGAACCGCCAGCCCTGGTCGTCGGTGAGGTGCAGGTGCAGGACGTTGAACTTGTGCAGCGCCAGCAGGTCGACGTACGCGCGCAGGAAGGAGATCGGGCGCCACCAGCGGGCCACGTCGATCATGACGCCGCGCCACGCGTACCTGGGCACGTCGCGGACGGTGCCGCAGGGCACGCCGCCGGGGCCGTGCAGCTGGCGCAGCGTCTGGGCGCCCCAGCGCAGCCCGGCGGCGCCCGCCGCGGCGATCACGGCCTCCTCCGGGGTGACGGCGAGGACGTAGCCCTCCTCCCCGAGGGAGGGGTCGGTCACGAGGCGGAGGACGATCTCACCGGGGCCGTCGCCGTCCGCGTCCAGCCCGAGCAGGTCCCGCGCCGTCCCGGCGTGCGGGCCGCGCACCCGTGTGCCCCGGCCGAGTGGGAACCGCCCCTCCGCCGGATGCCACGAGCCGACCCGCGGGATCACCTGCAGGGTCGCGGGCGGGCTCACCGGGGAGGTCATCGCCCGAGCACCTCACGGAAGGCGGTGAGCGCCTCTCCGATGGGCGGCGCGTCGGGGTACCAGGCGCGTTCCCATTCGAGCGCGAGGTAGCCGGAGTAGCCGATGCGGCCGAGTTCGGCGAGCACGCCGGGCACCCCCACCGCGCCCCGGCCGGGCAGCACCGGCGCCAGTTCGGTGGGCGTCGCCGCGTCCTTGATCTGCACGTGCCTGAGGTACGGCGCCAGCGTGTCCGCGGTGGCGGCGGCGGTCTCCCCCGCGCGCCACGGGTTGACCACGTCCCACAGCGCCCCGATCCGTGGCGAGCCGACCCCGGCGAGGACCCCGGCGATCGCCTCGCCGGTGAGGAAGACGTCGTGGGTCTCCAGCAGCACGTCGACGCCGTTGTCCGGCAGTCGGTCGGCCACCTCCGCGAGTCTGCGGGTCGCGGCGGCCGCCGGACCGTCCTGCCCTTCGACCCCGCCGAAGACCCGCACGTACGGCGAGCCGAGCGCCTCGGCGATCTCGACGTGGCGCAGGACCTCGGCCACCGGGTCGCCGTCGGGCCGGGCCACGCGCGTGTAGGAGCAGACGGCGACGATCCCGACCCCGGCGGCGGCGAACGCGCGGGCGACCGCGCGCAGGTCGCCGGGGGACGTCTCCGGCGAGACGATCTCACCGTCGGCGCAGCGCAGTTCCACGGCGGCGCAGCCGTACCGGGAGGCGGTGGCGATCACCTCGTCGGCGGAGGCGCCCGGCATGCCGAGCGTGCTGAACGCGAGCGGGTTCACATCTGTCCCTTCACTGTGACGGTGGAACCGTGACGGGCGGATTCGTAGACGGCGAGGGCGACGTCCAGGACGGAGAGCGCGTACTCCGGGGTGACCTCGGGTGCGGTCCCCGCGGCGCAGGCCCGCGCGAAGTCGGTGAGCTGCGCGGCGAACGCCCTGGCCATCTCGCCGGGTTCGGGTGCGGCGACCTGGGTGGCGACGCCGCCGCGGAAGGACCAGACGCCCTCGCCGCGGCTGATCCGTACCGCGCCCTCGCCGCACACGATCTCGGCCTCGTCGGTGAACGGCAGGCCGGTGCCGGTGACGGAGATCGTCGAGCGGGCGCCGTCGGCGTGCCTGGCCAGGGCCACCGCCTCCGTTTCCACCGATCCGCCGGCGGACCCGGCGATGTGGCCGGTGACCTCGACGATCGGCGAACCGACGAGCATCTGGAGCTTGTCGATGCTGTGGGTGCCGACGTTGAGCACGATCCCGCCGCCGGCCATGTCGGCGTCGAGGAACCAGCGGGGCCGTGACGGGTCGGCGTAGTCGGCGGTGCGCCGTTCCGAGGCCACCACGACGTGACCGAGCTCGCCCGAGGCGAGGAAGGCCGCGGCGGTGCGCAGCGTCGGAACGAAGCGCAGGACGTGTCCGACCGCGCACACGACGCCGGCCGTACGGCATGCCTCGATCATGCGGACCGCGTCCCCGCGCGTGGTGGCGATGGGCTTCTCCACGAGCACGTGCAGCCCGGCCGCGGCGGCGTCCAGGGTGATCGGAGCGTGCAGGGCGTGCGGGACGGTGATCACGACGGCGTCGAGGCCGCCCGCGTCGATCATCGCCCGGTGGTCGGTGAAGACGCGGGAGCCGGCCTCCACGGCCAGCTTCTCCGCCGCCTCGGCCCGCACGTCGCACACCGCGGCGATCTTCACCTGCCCGGCGGTCCGGCGGGCGGCGGCCACGTGGAACTCCGCGATGGTGCCCGCGCCGATGACGCCCAGGCGCAGCCCGGATGTTGTGGTCACGATTTCCTTCCTCGAACGGATGAGGGTTTTCAGCCCTTGAGTCCCGCGGACATGGTTCCGCGGACGAAGTAACGCTGGGCCAGGACGAACACGACCAGCATCGGCAGCAGGCTCATCATCGCCGCGGCCGTGACGAGCTGGTCGTTCCCGACGAACTCCCCCTTGAGGCTCAGCACGCCGACCGGCAGCGTGTAGTTCTCGGGCGAGGTGAGGTAGATGGTGGGTTCCAGCACGGCCTTCCACGACGTGGTGAAGGTGAAGACCGCGAGCGTGGCCAGGGCGGGTTTGGCCAGCGGGAGGTGGACCCGCCAGAACACCTGCCAGGGGTTGGCCCCGTCGAGGCCCGCCGCCTCCTCGAAGTCCTTGGGGATGCCGAGGAACGTCTGCCGCATCAGGAAGATCCCGATGGGCGTGGCCAGCCAGTACGGCACGATGAGCGGCAGCAGGGTGTCCAGCCAGCCCAGCGAGCGGAACAGCAGGAAGTTCGGGACGATCGTGATGACGGTCGGCAGCATCATGGTCCCGAGGGCCAGGGTGAGCAGCGTCTGCTTGCCAGGCAGGCGCATCCTGGCCAGGGCGTGCCCGACCATGGCGCTGGTGAGGACGTTGCCGGCGACGGCGAGGACCGCGATCACGAGGCTGTTGACGAGGTAGAGCCCGAACGGGGTACGCCGCCACACCTCCGCGTAGTTGTCCCACTGGAACGGGTCGGGGATCCACGTCGGCGGGACCTGGATGTACTGCGCGAAGCTCTTGAGCGAGTTTCCGAGGGCCGCCACGAACGGCAGCAGCATGACCGCGGCGCCCGCGAGCACCAGCGCGTAGGAAACGGTCTTACGCATAGTGAACCCATCTGCGCTGGAGCCGGAACTGCACCATGGTGAGCGCGAGCACCAGCACGAACAGCACCCACGCGATGGCCGAGGCGTAGCCCATCTGGAAGAACTGGAAGCCCTGCCGGTAGAGGTAGAGCACGGTCAGCTCGCTCGCGCCGTGCGGGCCGCCGTCGGTCATCACGAAGACCTGCTCGAAGGACTGCAGGGTCTCGATGGAGGTGAGCACCAGCACCAGGAACGTGGTGCCGGAGATGCCCGGCAGGGTGATGTACCGGAACCGGTTCCAGGCCGACGCACCGTCGATCTTCGCGGCCTCGTAGCGGTCCTCGGGGATGGCCTGCAGGCCCGCGAGGAAGAGCACCGTCATGTAGCCGACGCCCTTCCACACCGCGACCGCCGCGAGCGTGGGGATCACCAGCGCGGGGTCCTGCAGCCAGTTCTCGGCGGGCAGCCCGAACAGGCCGAGCACCTGGTTGGCGATGCCCGTCTGCGGGTTGAAGACCGCGTCGGCGACGTACGCGACGACGACCCACGAGGAGACGACCGGGACGAAGTAGGCCGCGCGGAACAGGGCCATGCCGCGCAGCCGCTGGTTGAGCGCGATCGCCAGGGCCAGGGCCAGGGCCGTCTGGGTCGGCACGAACAGCACGGCGAAGTACGCGGTGTTGCCGAGCGTCCGCCAGAAGACCGGGTCGCCGAAGAGCCGGGTGAAGTTGTCGAACCCGGCGAACCGTGGCGGGGCCATCAGGTCGTAGTCGGTCATGCTGAAGAACAGCGAGGCCAGCAGCGGCCAGGCGGCCAGCGCGACCAGGTGGAGGATGTAGGGCGAGGCGAAGGCGAACGCCCAGATCCGCTCGCCGGCGTGCCGTCGCCGGGCGGGTGGCCGCTGTTCGGCGGCCACCTTCCCGGTCCCTCTGGTGAGCACCGTCACTGGGTCTGCCCCGCGTAGAAGCGGTCGATGACCTCCTGGGACTCCTTCTGCCCCGTCTGGAGCGCGGTGGCGACGGGCGTGGTGCCCGACAGCGCCTCGTTCATCCGCTTGGCGAGGGCCTCGGTGTACTCCGACCACACGGCGTTGGTGCCGAGGTCGGTGGCCGCGTCGAGCGATTCGAGGAACACCTTGCCGCGGTCGGCGGGCAGGGCCGTGGTGGCGACCTTCTTGTTGATCGGGATCGCCTCGCCGAGCTCGGCCCACTTGCGCTGCGGGCCCTCACCGGAGAAGAAGGTGATCCACTTCCACGCCGCGTCGGCCTGCGCCTGCGAGGCCGCCTTGCTGACCACCCAGGAGTTGACGATCGCGACGTTGCCGCGGCCGGCCGGGCCCTTCGGCAGCGGCGCCACCCCGAAGTCGACGCCCGCGCTCACCGCGGGCAGGGTGCGGGCGTAGATCCCGTACGACATGGCGACCCGGCCGGTGGCGAACAACGTGTGGACGACGCCCTTGCCCATGGCCTCGGTGGTCACGTAGTCGGGGGCGAAGCCGTCCTTGCCCATCGCGCCGAGCATCCAGTCGAGCGCGGCCGTGGACTGCGGGCTGTCGACGACCACCTTGCGGTTGCCGTCGGTGACGATATCACCGCCGAACGCCTTGATGACGGGCCACCAGCTCTCGGTGAAGCCCGGCGAGTACGCGCGGAAGCCGTAGGTGTCGGGTTTGCCGTCGCCGTTGGTGTCCTTGGTGAGCTTCTTGGCCGCCGCGGCGAGGTCGTCGTAGGTCCACTCGGCCGTCGGCTCGGCGACCTCGGCCTCGGCGAACAGTTTCTTGTTGTAGAAGAGCACCGGGGTCTGGGCGCCCTGGGGGAAACCGTGGATCCGGCCCTGAGCGTCCTGGTTCAGCTCGATGCCGGAGTAGTCGGCGGCGTTGACGGTCTTGACCCGGTCGGTCAGGTCGGCGAGGGCGCCCCGCGCGGCGAACTCCTGCACGAGCACGCCGTCGGACAGCCACACCTGCGGCGCCTGGCCGCCGGCGATCTGGGTCCGGAGCCGCTCGAAGAACTTGACGTAGGGGGCGACCTCGAGCTGCACCTTGATCGACGGGTTGGCGGCCGTGAACTCCTTGACGAGTTCCCGCATGGTCGTGTCGGCCTTGTCTCCGGCGGCGGCGTAGAAGCCGAGCTTCAGGGTGACCGCTCCGGAGTCGTCTGCCGAGCCGCCGCATGACGCCGTGCCGGCCATGGTGAGGACGGCCGCCGCGGCGGCGGCGAGCGTGCGCACTCTCATTGGGACCTCCAACAGGAACAAAGGGGGGAAGGGGGTGAGGGTGACGGCCGCGTCACATCGGGACGCGGACCTCGACGAGGCTCCCGGAGGCGGCTCCGCAGGAGGCCCGTACGGCCAGGCGGGGTTGCAGGACGACCCGGCAGACCGGGGCGACGGGACCGAGTTCGATCCGGCGGAGCAGCAGTTCGGTCGCCATGCGGCCCACCTCGGCCTTGGGAGGCGACACCGCGGTGAGCGGCACCTCGGACAGATCGGCGACCTCGTCGTCGTAGGCGACCACGGCGATGTCGTCGGGAACGGTGAGGCCGACCCGGCGCAGGTAGGGCAGGAGCGTGGTCGCCTCGCGGTCGCCGAGGCACACCACCGCGCGGACCTTCTCCGTGACCAGCGAGTTGGCGTACGCGAGCATGTCGGTCCCCGTCCAGACGGGCTGCCTGGCCACGGCCTCCGGGATCTCCGGAAGCCCCAGGTCGGCGACGGCCTGGCGGTATCCCGCGAAGACCTGCTCCGAGCTGGCGGTGCCGAGCCGGCCGAGGTAGCCGATCCGGCTCCGGCCGAGCCGGCTGAGGTGCTGGACCGCGGCGTAGCCGCCGCCGTGCACGTCGGTGCAGACGTACGAGGTCGGGTCGGCCGGGCGGGGGTCGGACGGCCGCCGCTCCACCAGCACGTACGGCACCGGCAGTTCGCGCAGACGGGCCAGGTGCGCGTCGGGGTCGGCCACGAGGTGCAGGTTGGGCACCAGCAGCAGACCGGCGACTCCGACGTCGATGAGCTGCTGGATCTGCGCCGGCTCGACGTCGGGGTCGTAGTCGGAGCACGCGAGCACGAGTCGTACTCCGGCGGCGTTGGCCGCCCGCTCGATGCCCTGGACGACCTGGGGGAAGTAGTAGGTGTTCGACGGGACGAGCACGCCGATGAGACGTGGCCTGGCCCCGGCGGTGACGGAGGTCGCCACGAATGTGCCCGATCCCTGGCGGCGGCGGACGAGCCCCTCCTCGACCAGGAGGTCGACCGCGCGGCGCACGGTGTTCACCCCGACCGCGTAGGTCTGCGCCAGCTCGGCCTCGGTCGGCAGTCTGCCGCCGACGGGCCAGCGGCCCTGCACGATCTCCTGCCGCAGGCGCGCCGCGAGGGTGCGGAATCGTCTTCCCCTGGGGAGGGAATTCATTCCATCAGGTGGCTCCATAACGGGATTCTTCTCGTCAAACAGGGGCAATGTCAATGCTAATTCATCCCCTTTTTTACCTCTAAAAGGGGATGAATTCATTCCTTTAGGGATGACGAAAGGGCCGCCTCCGACGGGAGACGGCCCTTCGGCGGGGCGGGCGTCACCAGCGGGCGGTGACGTCCCTGCCCCGGTCGTAGGCGCCGGCCCAGTAGTGGCCGGCGGCGGTCAGCCGGTGACCGGCGAAGCCGACCTCGCCGGTCGGCTGCTTCAGCGCCTCCGACGTCGCGGTGGCCCAGCCGTCGGCGTCCGCGGTCACCGTCACGTAGCGCCCGGCGGAGAAGGTGAACCGCCCGCGCACCGTGGCGGCCACCGGCCGCCCGGTCTCCTCGTCCACGACCCGCAGTCTCACCCGCGCCGCACCGCCCTCCAGGGTGACGGTCATCGACTCCACGACCATGGGACGCAGGTCGGTGGCGCCGGTCGTCACGGTGACCGGGTCGGACGCGGGACCGCGGTGTCCGGCCACGTCCACGGGCACGATCCGGTAGTGGTAGGCGGTGCCGGGCAGCAGCCCGGTGTCGGTGTGGGTGAGGCCGCGCGCCCTGCCGGCGAGCGTCCCGGGGCCGGGCGTGAAACCCGGCTCCGCCGACCGGTGCACCTCGTAGAAGTCGACCTCGGTGTCGTCGCGCGCCCGCCCGTAGGTCAGGTCGACCGTGGCGTGGTCGAAGGCGACGGCCTTCGGCGGCGACCCGACGCCCGTGGGCGGCCCGGAGTCGGCGGGCGGCGCGGGCCATCGCGCCGAGGGGCCCCAGATCGTGGGCAGTTCCCGGTAGGAGTCGTAGTGGTGCAGCGCCACCCCGGCGAAGGCGGGGTCGCCGGAGAACGCCCGGTAGACCTTCGCCAGTTCCGCCTCCAGCGCGTCCCTGCCCTCCTCGCGGAAGGTGATGCTGGACGGGTCGCCGCTGGTCGCGATGTCCAGCGTCTCCACCCCCACCACCACGGACAGCGGCTTGCCGATCCGCCCGGCGTAGGCGATCTCACCGGCGGCCTGCGCGATGATGCCGACGCCGCCGTCCGCCTGGTCGCGGTAGTCCATGATCGCGATGTAGTCGCTGATGTCCTGGACGTGCTCGGACATGGCGCGGACGGTCCCGCCGTACGGGATGTCCGTGCAGCAGGCGGAGGTGTCCAGCCAGCGGGGTACGGCGGGGCCGAACAGCAGGGGCTGCCCGGAGGCGTCCCGGCGCGCGATCATCGCGCGGAGGGTGTCCAGCCACTGGATCTGCACGTCGGGCTTGGCGCTGTTGAACCAGGGCAGGCTGTACGGCTCGATGTCGACGTTGATCCCGTCGAACCGCTCGGCCGGCTTCGAGGAGAGGTTGTAGTCGAGGACCCGTTCCATCTCCCCGACGGCGCGGTCGCGGTATCGGGAGAGCGCGCCGAGGTAGGGCGGGCGCGTCCCGCCCGCCACCGTGGCGTGCACCTTCATCTTCCGGCGGTGCGCCCAGGCCACGAGATCGCGCAGTCCGGGACGCGCGTCCTCGATCATGTCGCGTCCCGCGTACGTGTCCACGCCCAGGTACATCGTCGAGCCGGGCGGGAGAACGGTCTCCAGCAGGCGGCGCGACCCGGGGTTGAGCACGAGGTTGTAGGACGCCTTCTCCCAGATCCACATCGCCCGGTCCTGGCGGTGCGGCACCGGGCGTTCCTTCTTCGCCGCGCCGAACGCCACGTACCTGCTGGCCGACCTGGAGACGTGGCCGCGCGCGTCGACCGCCTCCGCCTCCAGGCTCGCCATGACGTCGCCGTGCTCCGCCGGCTTGACCAGCGCGACGTACCGTCCCCCGGCGCCGGCGGCACGCCGCCAGGGGCCGCCGTTGACCCGGACCCGCACCGAACGCACGTCCGCCCCGGCGACGTCGACCCGCACCGGCGTGGGCCGGGTGAGCCGCGCCCCGTCGGCGGGCTCTGCGATCGACACCTCGGGCGCCCTGGCCCGCGGGTCGTCCACCCGCAGGGTGAGCGGCTCCGACCACGTGCCGTACCGCGTCTCCGCAGCCGTCGCCTTGGCGTAGACCTCGATCTCACCGTCCATCGCGCCGGTGTCCAGGTCGTACGACCATGTCCCGCTGTCGTCGGCGTCCGGGTCGCTCACCCGGGCGCGCTCGATCCGCTCGCCGTTCACCACGACGGACACGTCGTACGCCCCGGTGAAGCGCCCGGCGAGCCGTACGACGCCGGGGGCGGCCTCGGAGGAGTCGATCACCACCGACGGCGGGTCCGCCGCGCGGGCGGCGGCCGGGGCCGCCGTGACGATCGGCACGGCCGTCATGGCGAGCATGAGCGCGCCGGCGATCCTGGGCAGCCCCGCGTGCCCGCCCCTTCCTCTCCTTACGGGGAACGGTTTCCCGTTTCCGTCCGCCGGGGTGGGAGACGGACGGGATCTGCCCGCTTCGAACACGGGGACCGGATCGGGGAAGCGTTTCCCCCACCGGGTGAACCCGGCGGACCGCTTGCTGGCTCTGATGGAAGCCACCTCCAATAGGAATGAATTAACACCGGGTCACGAAATATCCGGACAGTGGATCCGTAAGATGGCGAAACAATAGCCCTCAAACAAGAGGAGAAAAATGGCATGAATTCCCGCCCCCGATCGCCAGGCGCGGAACGGAGCGCAAGGGCTCGCGGGTGCCCGCGACCCGCGACCGGCGGCCTTCCGGCGGGACACGCGCGGCGCCGGGCGTCGAGCGGTCCCCCACGGTCCGACGCGGTCCGACGCGGTCCGACGCGGTCCGGCGCGGTCCGGCGCGGTCCGGCGCGGTCCGGCGCGGTCCGGCGCGGGAGACGCCGGGACGTCGTCCGGGCTCGGCCTCCGCGGGAGCGGACGGCGGCCCGGACATGCCTCCGATTCTTATACCGGTATAGTATGGCCGGTATAGCTATTGGTTACGTGAGAAGGACGCCGCATGATCGAGATCCTGAGCCCCATCCTGCTGGCCCGCGCGAAGGACACGGGCGCCCTGGTCGCCGACATCCTGCAGACGCTGAAGAGCCGCAGCGCGGTGGGCACGAACCTCATGGACATCGACCGGTGGACCAAGGACATGATCGTCGAGGCGGGGGCGCTGTCCTGTTACGTCGACTACGCGCCGTCCTTCGGGCGCGGCCCGTTCGGCCACCACATCTGCACGGCCGTCAACGACGCCGTGCTCCACGGACGGCCGTACGACTACACGCTCGCCGACGGCGATCTGCTGAGCCTCGACCTCGCCGTCTCCAGGGGCGGAGTCGCCGCGGACGCCGCCATCAGCTTCATCGTGGGCGACACGCGGCCCCCGGAGAGCGTCGCGATGATCAATGCGACCGAACGCGCGCTGGCCGCGGGGATCGCCGCCGCCGGGCCCGGGGCCCGCATCGGCGACATCTCCCACGCCATCGGCACCGTCCTCCGCGAGGCGGGATATCCGATCAACACCGAGTTCGGCGGCCACGGCATCGGATCGACGATGCACCAGGACCCGCACGTCCCGAACGCCGGACGGCCCGGCCGCGGATACACGCTGCGTCCCGGGCTGCTGCTCGCGCTGGAGCCGTGGGTCATGGCCGACACCGCCGAACTCGTCACCGACGCCGACGGGTGGACGCTCCGGAGCGCGACGGGCTGCCGGACGGCCCACAGCGAACACACGATCGCCATCACCGACGACGGAGCCGAGATCCTCACCCTGCCGGCGCAGAGCCGGCGGAACCGTCACACGGGAGAGGACGCCGCATGAACCCGCGACCGTCATCGCCCGGAGCGAAGCGGACCGACGAGTCATCCGTACGGATCGGCGTCCTCGTGCCGCTGACCCGGCCCGGCTGGGTCGAGGCGGGCCGGCATCTGCTCGCCGGACTGGAACTGGCCGTCCACGAGGTCAACGACGCCGGTGGGATCGCCGGAAGGCCCCTCGACCTGGTGGTCCGGGACACCGCGGCCGATCCGCAGAGGGCCGCGGAGGCCGTGGACGAGCTGGCCCGCCTGGGCGTGGCCGCCCTGGCGGGCGAGTACCACAGCGTCGTCGCCCGCGCCGCCGCGGCCAGGGCCGACGCCCTCGGCCTGCCGTTCCTCTGCTCGTCGGCGGTTCTCGACGCGCTCACCGAACAGCCGACGGAACGGGTCGCGCGCCTCGCCCCGGCGCAGTCGCGCGGCTGGCGGGTCTACGCGGACTTCCTCCTCGGCGCGGGCCACCGCCGGATCGCCGTGGCGACCCAGCCGAGCGTCTACTGGGCCTCCGGGACCCGCATCCTGCGGGACCACCTCGCTCCCCACGGCGGCGCCGTCGCCGAACTCGACGTGAGCGCGCTCACCCCCGCGGAGGTGTGCGACCGACTCGCCGCCGACGGTGCGACGGCCCTCCTCCTGCTGGTGGGCCACCCGGAGCCGGCGATGCCGATCGTCAGGGCCGTCCGCCGTGACCGGCGCCTCGCCGAGGTCATGATCGGCGCTCCGGCCGGGCAGCCGGAGTTCGCCGGATGGGCGACGGCGCTGGGCGGCGAGGGTGCCGCGATCCCGTTCCTGCGCTACCTGCCCGAGCGCCTCGGGCCGCTCGGCGCACGGGTCGAGGCGGCCCTGCGTGAACGGCTGGCCGAAGCGCCCTCCTTCGTCGCCTTCGAGGGGTACGACACGGTCGCCGTCCTCGCCGACGTGCTGCGGTCCCACGGAACGGACCGGGCGCGCATCGCCGGAGCCTGGCCGCGCGTCGAGGTCGAAGGCACCCGCGGGCCGATCCGGTTCTCCCGCGTGCCGGGCATCGGCGTCCGGCAGTGGGCCTGGGCGCCGATCCAGGTCGTCGATCGGGACCCGGCGAGACCGGATCACTTCCGGGTCCTTCACACCGGCTGAGAGGCCCGGCGCCCGGATCGGTGTCGCCAGACGCAAAGTAGGGCGTCCGCGCTGGTCAGCGGGCCCGGACGACGAGTGGCCTCTCTCCGCTCGGCGTCACCCGGGCCCGCTGATCAGCAGTACACCCACATGGCGTCGTACTTGTTCGCAGGGACGGATCCACTGCTGTTCGCGGGAAGAATCGAATCCCAGACGAAGCTGGACGTGGTGTGGGTGTCGCCAGACCCCTTGTAGTTACCGAACTGGATCCTGTTGCCGCTCGTCTGGTATCTATCGGTCTTGTCGTTGAAGCCCTCATCTCCCATGTTGTGGAACCCGCACCAAAGGGCGTTCCAGACCTTGTCCGGGGATGGGCCCGTGTCGATGGCGCACGCACGGCCGCTCTCGCAGTAGGTCCGGACCACCCCGTCCGCGGACGCGGGCTGGGGAGAGAAGATCATCGCTACCGCGCCCGCGGCCAGAGCCGCGGCCAGAACGTTCCTGGTCTTCCGTATCGGCTTGCGCTGGGCTGAGACGGCGATGGGCATGACGGTCTCCTTCACAAGGGAATGGGTGGAGTGCCGGACGGTTCGGGGAAGCCGGCACGCGTGCTCAAGCACAGGAGTACAGAACGTGAGCATCGTGCTGTCCGGGTGTCGGTGACAGCCGGGGGTGACCGATCTTTCCGCTATCTGCAGATAAATCGCTCATGGGCCGGATGGCTGTCACCACCCTTTCTGAGCCGTTGAGAGATGATTGCGCCCGGCAGGGGGTCGACAGTGCGCCGTCCTTCGTGAGACGGATGAGACGACGTCCCATCGGCCCGTGGCGGTAATGCTTCCCCAGCCGAATCCCGGCCGCAATGCCTTTTGGTCCTGCGCGAAAAGGGACGGACGACCTTGGGTCAACGGAGCCGGATCCCCGGTGGCCGGGCTGCGGGAGGAGCCTGAAGGGTTTTCGGTGGCACTCACGAAGTTTCGGTCGGATATGGCTTTGACCTGTGGTGATGCCGCAGCGTGGGCCTCATGGCGCTGCCGGGCGGACGGGCGGGGCCATCGGGGCGAAGCCGAGGCCGGCCAGTACGGCCGCGCCGCGGGCGGCGTGGTCGCCGCCGGCGAGCACCAGCGTCCGTGCGGACTGGTAGCGGCAGCCGGCGGCGTCGAACGCGTCCACCGTGGCGAGCAACCGCTCCCGGTCATCGTCGAACAGCGCCCGTGCCCGCTCGACGATGGCACCGGCGACCGGGTTGCCGGCCACGATGGTCCGGGCCTCGGCCAGGCGGTCGCACGCGCCGGGACTCCCGGCGAGCACGGCGGCCTCGGCACGCAGCGCGACATACCAGTGGTGCCAGATCCAGGTGACCCACTTCCACACCTGCTCAGGCTCGGGGGCCATCCGCAGCAGAGCCTCCGACGCCCGCCCGCGGTGCAGGAGGACCATCGAGTCGAAGACCGCACCGTAGCCGAAGGTGTGCTCCGGTGTCGCGCCGAGCCGATCCAGGACTTCTCGCCATTCGCGTCGGGCGGCGTGGTCGTCACGGAGATCGTGGATCATCGCGACAGCGGCCGCCGCCGGGCGGAGAAGCGACCGGGACGGGCTGCCCGCCCGCTGCCACGCGTCGAGGAACCGGACGCCGCCGGTGAGCACCTCGTCGACGTCGCCCACCAGCGCGTCGACCATCAGCAGCCGGCATGTGGCGCGGTGACCGACCTCCGCCAGTGACGGATGGCCGGCCAGCCGGCGTGCCCATCGGCGGGCGTCCCGCACATCCCCCGCGCCGAGGGCGGCCTCGGTGGCTATGCCGAGCGCGTCGATCAGTTCGTGGGTTCCGGCCGGTGAGATCGGCATGGACGACAGGATCGTGATCCGGCGCCGGGCCGTGGCCGCGGTGGCGAACGTGTCACCGGCCCAGCTCTGAGCGCCGGTGAGCGCGTCGAGCGCGGCCGACTCCGCGAGCGGGTCACCGGTCCGGCGGGCGAGCTCGACCGCCCGCTCGGCGTACGCCGTCGTCTCCGGTACGGCGTTGCCGGGCGGGCCCTGGGCGGCGCCGAACGCGTCGGCGAGCACCGCGGCCTCGGCCAGGGCGACCGCGGCCTGTGCGACCGGGTCGTCGCCGGCCCGCTCCCGCGCCTCGGCGACCAGCTCGAGCGCCTCCTCCCCGGACGGGAGGCGCACGAACGTGGTCGAGAACCGGAACGCGACGGTGGCGGCGGTCGCCAGGTCGGCGGCGGCGCCGACCGAGTCGCCGGACCTGCGGGCGGCGTCCGCGGCCGCGAGATGAAGGCGGTACATGTCATCCCCGGCCGTCCGGCAGCCGGCCACGGCCGCGGCCTGCCGGAGCATCGACGCGGTGACGGCGGGGTCGGTCGCGAGCTCGGCCGCCTGCTCGAAGTGCCGCTGCGACTCCCCGACCAGGTTGCGGGTGAAGGACAGTTCCGCCAGGTGCCGGGCGAGTTCGCAGGCGTCCGCGCGCCGCTCCGGCCGGTCGGCCGCCCACACCAGGGCCGCGCGGAGGTCGTCCGCCACCAGGTCGAACCGGGCCCGCCAGTCCGGTCCTGCCACTGCCAGGCCGGCGGCCCGCTCCAGGCACCAGCGGAGGTGCCGGGACCGGGCGCCGGCCAGCTCGCCCGCCTCGGCGAGCCGCTCCGTGCCGTACTGGCGGATGGTCTCCAGCGCCCGGTACTCCGTACCGTCCGGAGTGGCCGTCACCACCAGCAGGCTCTGTTCGGCGAGCCGGGCCAGGACGTCGGCGACCATGCCCTCCTCCGCCCCGGTCACCTCCGCCGCCGCGGCGGCGGTGAACGACGCCGCGAACACCGACACCCGGCGCAGCAGCGCCCGGTCGGCCGGCTCCAGCAGGGCATGGCTCCAGTCCAGCGCCGCCCGTACCGAACGGTGCCGTTCGTCGGCGCGGGAACCGCCGGTGAGCATCCGCAGCGGATGGGACAGCGCGGCGGTGATGCCGTCCAGCCCGAGCGTGGGATACCGGGCGGCGGCCAGCTCGATCGCCAGCGCCATCCCGTCGAGCCGCTCGCAGACGGAGGCGATCCGATCGCGCCGCAGGAGATCCGCCGGCCGGCCGGCCGCCGCCGCCCGCTCCATGAACAACGCGACCGCGTCCGACCCTCCGTCGGCGGCCAGCGACAGCGGCGGGACCGGATACACCCGTTCGAACGGCACCATCAGCCGGGCCCGGCTGGTCGCCAGCACCGTCACCCGGGGGCACGCCGCCAGCAGCCGCCCGAGGAACAGCGCCACCCCGTCCACCACGTGCTCGCAGTTGTCCAGCACCAGCAGCGCCTGACGGTCGGCCAGCGCGCCGACCACGGATGCGGTCATGTCGCGGCCGGGCTGCTCTCCGAGGCCGAGTGCCCCGGCGACCGCGGTGGCGATCATTCCCGGGTCGGTGACCGGGACCAGGTCGACGAACCACACCCCGTCGGCGTACTCGCCGGCCGCCTCCGCGGCCACCGCCAGCGCGAGCCGGGTCTTGCCCACGCCGCCGGGACCGGTCGCGGTCACCTGCCGGTGCGCCTTGATCAGCTCGGTCAGTTCGGCCCGCTCGCTCTCCCGGCCGACGAACGAGGTCAGCGAGGTCGGCAGAACCGGTGCCGGGTGGGACGGGCCGGCGCCGGACGGCTCGGGTGCGCGCCGGGCGAGCGCGCGCCGATCCGGAGCCTCCAGCTTGCGCAGCAGCGAGGAGACATGGCTTTCCACGGTGCGCACTGAGATGTACAGCCGTGCCCCGATCTCGGCGTTGCTGAGATGGGCCCCGACCAGTTCCAGCACCTCGGCCTCCCGAGGTGAGATGTCCGCTCCTGCAACCACCGTCATAGTTTGCCGCACCCCCGTCAGAGGGTCGGCGGGGAACCGGACCGCCCGCCCGTCCGGTGCGACCCGGCGCCTCCGGGGAGGCGGTGGGTCACACCGGCGGGCACGGTACGGATCTCCGCCGCGGAACCTCCGGAAACGGGCCCCAGGGCCTCCACGGGCCCGGCGGCCCCGGCGACTCTGGTGGCCCCGGCGGCTCCGGTCAGGCGCCGACGTAGGCCGCGAGGTGCTCGCCGGTGAGGGTGGAGCGGGCGGCGACGAGGTCGGCGGGCGTGCCCTCGAAGACGATCCGGCCGCCGTCGTGGCCGGCGCCGGGACCGAGGTCGATGATCCAGTCGGCGTGCGCCATGACCGCCTGGTGGTGCTCGATGACGATGACCGACTTGCCGGAGTCGACGAGCCGGTCCAGCAGGCCGAGCAGCTGCTCGACGTCGGCGAGGTGCAGGCCGGTGGTCGGCTCGTCGAGGACGTACACGCGATTGAGGCGAGAGGAGCGCGAGCTTGCTCGTGCTCCCGAGCCGATTGAGTGTGTCGAAGCCGACGCAGTCGGCGAACTCACGCCGCCCTTCTCGGCCATGTGGGTGGCCAGCTTGAGCCGCTGCCGCTCGCCGCCGGACAGGGTGGTGAGCGGCTGGCCGAGGCTGAGGTAGCCGAGCCCGACGTCGGCGAGCCGGGCGAGGATGGCGTGCGCGGCCGGCGTGCGCGCCTCGCCGGCGCGGAAGAACTCCTCGGCCTCGGTCACCGGCATCGCGAGCACCTCGCTGATGTCACGGCCGCCGAAGCGGTACTCCAGCACCGACGCCTGGAACCGCTTGCCCCCGCACTCCTCGCAGACGGTGGCGACGCCGGCCATCATCGCCAGGTCGGTGTAGATGACGCCGGCGCCGTTGCAGTTGGGGCAGGCGCCCTCGGAGTTGGCGCTGAACAACGCCGGCTTCACACCGTTGGCCTTCGCGAACGCCTTGCGGATCGGGTCGAGCAGCCCGGTGTAGGTCGCCGGGTTGCTCCGCCGCGACCCGCGGATCGCGCCCTGGTCGACCGACACGACGCCCGCGCCGGCCGGGATCGACCCGTGCACGAGCGAGCTCTTGCCGGAGCCGGCGACGCCCGTGACGACGACGAGCACCCCGAGCGGGACGTCGACGTCGACGTCCCGCAGGTTGTGCGCCGTCGCGCCGCGGATCTCCAGCTTCCCGGTCGGCGTCCGCACCGTCTCCTTGAGGGCGGCCCGGTCGTCGAAGTGGCGGCCGGTGAGGGTGCCGCCGGCCCGCAGCCCCTCGACGGTGCCCTCGAAGCAGACGGCGCCGCCCGCCGTACCGGCGCCGGGGCCGAGGTCGACGACGTGGTCGGCGATCGCGATCGTCTCCGGCTTGTGCTCCACGACGAGCACCGTGTTGCCCTTGTCGCGCAGCCGCAGCAGCAGGTCGTTCATCCGCTGGATGTCGTGGGGGTGCAGGCCCGTGGTGGGCTCGTCGAAGACGTAGGTGACGTCGGTGAGGGAGGAGCCGAGGTGGCGGATCATCTTGGTGCGCTGCGCCTCGCCGCCCGACAGGGTGCCCGACGGCCGGTCGAGCGAGAGGTAGCCCAGCCCGATCTCCACGAACGAGTCGAGGGTCTGCTGCAACGTGGCCAGCAGCGGCGCCACCGACGGCGCGTCGAGGCCGCGGATCCATCCGGCCAGGTCGCTGATCTGCATCGCGCAGGCGTCGGCGATGTTGACGCCCTTGATCCGTGAGGAGCGGGCGGCCTCGTTGAGCCGGCTGCCGCCGCACTCGGGGCAGGCGGTGAAGGTGACCGCCCGCTCCACGAACGCCCGGATGTGCGGCTGCAGCGCCTCCTTGTCCTTGGACAGGAACGACTTGCGGATACGCGGGATCAGACCCTCGTAGGTCAGGTTGATGCCCTCGACCTTGATCTTGGTCGGTTCCCGGTGGAGCAGGTCGTGGAGCTCGGTCTCGGTGAACTCGCGGATCGGCTTGTCGGGGTCGAAGAAGCCGCAGCCGGCGAAGATGCGGCCGTACCAGCCGTCCATGCTGTAGCCGGGGATCGTGAGCGCGCCCTCGTTGAGCGACTTGCCGTCGTCGTAGAGCTGGGTCAGGTCGATGTCGTTGATCCTGCCCATGCCCTCACAGCGGGGGCAGGCTCCGGCGGGCTCGTTGAAGCTGTAGTGGAACGACGGCCCGGCGCTCGGCTCGCCGAGCCGGCTGAAGAGGATCCGCAGCATCGCGTTGGCGTCGGTGGCGGTGCCGACGGTGGAGCGGGAGTTGGCGCCCATCCGCTCCTGGTCGACGATGATCGCCGTGGTCAGCCCCTCCAGCACGTCGACCTCCGGCCGCGCCAGCGTCGGCATGAAGCCCTGCACGAAGGCGCTGTAGGTCTCGTTGATCAGCCGCTGCGACTCTGCGGCGATCGTGCCGAACACCAGCGAGCTCTTGCCCGAGCCGGAGACGCCGGTGAACACCGTGAGCCTGCGCTTGGGGATCTCGACGCTGACGTCCTTGAGGTTGTTCTCCCGTGCGCCCTGGACGCGGATCAGGTCGTGGCTGTCGGCGAGGTGCGACGAGGGCGACTGCGGGTTCGTCCTCGGGGCCATGCGGTGTCTCCGTTCGTTGCGGGGGATGGTCGGGCCCGCCTTCGGCCTGCGCCGGCGTCGCCCTGGATGATCCAACCAGGTGCGGGCGACATTTCCGGTCTCCTTCCGGTGGCGCGCGGCTTCCCGGCCGGGCGTTCAGCGCGTCTCGTTGATGCGGACCAGGTTGCCCGCGGGGTCGCGGAAGGCGCAGTCGCGGACACCGTACGGCTGCTCGGCCGGTTCCTGGACGACCTCGGCGTCACCGGCCCGGAGCCGCTCGAAGACTCCGTCGAGGTCCTCGGTGGACAGGACGATGGTGGCGTAGGTGCCCTTGGCCATCATCTCGGCGATGACGCGGCGCTCGTCCGCGGTGACGCCGGGGTCGGCGGCCGGCGGGTACAGGACGATGGACGTTCCGGGCCGCCCGGGGGGAACGACCGTGATCCAGCGCATCCCGCCGTAGCCGACGTCGTCGCGGACCTCGAAGCCGAGGACGTCACGGTAGAAGGCCAGGGAGGCGTCCGGATCGTCGTGCGGCAGGAAGACCGTGTGGATGGCGATGTCCATGCCGGTCACCCTATCCGCGGCTCCGCGACCGGCACTTCTCGATTCCTGACCGGTCTGGTCACCTGTTTGGCCACGCATGACGGCATCCCCGCGGTCGCGTCCGCCGCGTGGCGGCGGTAGGCGCCGGGCGAGATGCCGACCAGTTCGGTGAAGCGGGTGCTGAAGGTGCCGAGCGAGGAGCAGCCGACGGCGAAGCAGACCTCGGTGACGCTGAGGTCGCCGCGGCGCAGCAGCGTCATGGCGCGCTCGATGCGCCGCGTCATCAGGTAACTGTACGGGGACTCGCCGTAGGCGAGCTTGAACTCGCGGCTGAGGTGCCCGGCCGACATGCTCGCGCCGCGGGCGAGCGCCTCGACGTCCAGCGGCTGCGCGTACTCCCGGTCGATCCGGTCGCGGACGCGCCGCAGCCGCGCGAGGTCGCGCAGTCGCTGCACCGCGGAGGATCTGCCGGTCACACCGGAAATCGTACGGCCCGCCACCGACAGTACGGCGGGAGCCGTCGCGGGGGCCGGGAAGGACACGCGCGTACCGTCCGGCCCGCATCGATATCGGCTCCCCTATCGATGCGCGGGCAAGATCGATATTGGACATCCCAAGATCGGCTCTGGTCTGCTGGACGGCGCCGACGTCCGGCCCCGATGGTCCCGTACGACCGCGGGGAGAGTGAGAGCAGGTGCCACCGAATGTCCTTCGAACCTCCTTCCGGCCTGTCCCGCCGCGCCGTGCTGGCCGCCACGGCCATCGTGCCGCTGGCGGGCCCGGAGGCCCGGGCGTCCGCCGCCGCGCCGGAGAGCGCGCGGTCCCACTACGACCGCGCGGCCAGGCTGGCGGGTGACGACCCGATCCTGCGGAACATCGTCAGAGCGCTCTCCCCGGGCGCCGTGCCGCCGTCCCCGGACCCCGTCGAACCGCTCAGGATCTTCGACGACGTGGCGGTGGTGACGACCGGCTTCGTCTCGGTCACGGCGATCCTGACGTCCGAAGGCGTGATCCTGATCGACGCGCTCGGGTCGCCGGAGGAGGCCGAGAAGGTCCTCGTCCCCGGGCTGCGCGCGGTGGGCGTGGACCCGGCGGAGATCCGGTACGTGGTGGCCGCCCACGGCCACGACGACCATTTCGGCGGCGCCCGCCACCTCGCCGAACGGTACGGGGCCAGGGTCATGATGAACCGGGCCGACTGGAAGATCGCCGCCGCATCCTCCCCCGCCCACGGGAGTTACCTGGACATCTCCGACGGACAGCGGCTGACCCTCGGCGGCACGACGGTGGTGTTCCACCGCACCCCCGGCCACACCCCCGGGACCGTCTCGGCGATCTTCCCCGTGCGGTGGAGGGGGAGGCGGCACACCGCGATGCTGTGGGGCGGGACCAACCCTCCCGCAGACACGACGGGAAAGCGTGCCCTGCTGTCCTCGGTGCGGAGGTTCGCCTCCCACATGAGGCGAGCGGGAGTGGACGTCGAGCTGAACAACCACGGGGCCTGCGACCAGGGCCTGGTGCGCATGGAGCGGCTCCGCGCCGGGTCCGCGGACCCGGAGAACCCGTTCGTCATCGGCCGTTCCAGGGCGCAGCGGTTCATGGACGTGATGGAGGAGATGCTCCGCGGCCGCATCGCCACCGACCGGGAGACCGGGCGCGCCTGAGCCGCCCCGACCGAGTCCGGTCCGCGCGCGACCGCTCTAGGATCGGGTCATGCCCCTGACCGCGAACGACGTCGACCGGTTCGAGACGTCCAGGCCGCGCCTGGAGGCCATCGCCTACCGCCTCCTCGGCTCCGCCGCGGAGGCCGAGGACGTCGTGCAGGAGACGTTCCTGCGCTGGCAGGCCGCCGACGTCGACCGCGTCGAGGTCCCCGAGGCGTGGCTGACGAAGGTCCTCACCAACCTGTGCCTCAACCAGCTCTCCTCAGCGCGGGCGCGCCGCGAGACCTACGTGGGCCAGTGGCTGCCCGAGCCTCTGCTCGACGGGGACCCGATGCTCGGCCCGGCCGAGACCGCCGAGCAGCGCGAGTCGGTCTCCTACGCGGTCCTCGTCCTCATGGAGCGCCTCTCCCCCGCCGAGCGGGCGGTGTACGTGCTGCGGGAGGCGTTCGGCTACCCGCACCGGGAGATCGCCGAGATCCTCGGCGTCACCGAGGCCGCCAGCCAGCAGATCCTCCACCGCGCCAAGAAGCACGTCGCCGACGGCAGGGCCCGCACCGAGATCGACGAGGCCGCCACCCGGCGGATCGTCGAGGAGTTCCTCGCGGCCGCCGCCAGCGGCCGGACCGAGCCGCTCGTGCGCCTGCTCACCGGGGACGTCATCGCGATCGGCGACGGCGGCGGCAAGATCCCGGCCCGCGCCGGAGCGTTCGAGGGCGTCACCGCGGTCGCGAGGTTCCTGCGGGGCCTGTTCAAACCCGGCGGGGCCAAGCGCGCCCTGGCCGGCGGCTCGCCCGGGGTCTACGCCTGGACCGCCAACGGCGAGCCCGCCGCCGTGGCCGTCGTGGACGGCCGGGTCGTCGGCGTCATGTGCCTGGAGGTCACCGCCGGGGGCGTCGTCGCGGTCCGCAACCAGGTCAACCCCGACAAGCTCGAACGCGCGACCGCGCGCTGGGCGGCCGCCGACCACGGAGAGCCCCTGTTCCACGTCTTCTGATCCGCCGCTGAACGCGGTGTGAGGTGCTTCACACCGCGTCCCTGTCAGGAAACGGCGGGCCGCCCGGTTCAAGGGGCGAAACCGTACGCCGGCGGAAGCCGTACACGACAGGAGAAGGAAATGCAGCACCGCATCCTCGTCCTCGGAGCCGGATACAGCGGAGCCATCGCCGCCGGCCGCCTCGCCAGGCGGCTGCGCCGCGAGGACGTCGCCATCACCCTCGTCAACGCCGAGCCCGACTTCGTGGAACGCGTCCGCATGCACCAGCTGGCGGCCGGCCAGGACCTCACCCCCAGGCCGCTCGGCGAGATGTTCGCGGGCACCGGCGTCGAGCTGAGGATCGCGAAGGTCACCGGCGTCGACGCCGACCGCCGGACCGTCTCCGTCACCGGCACCGACGGCGCCGCCGAACTCGCCTACGACACGCTCGTCTACGCCCTCGGCAGCGCCTGGAACGCCCAGGGCGTCCCCGGGGTCGCCGAGCACGCCCACGAGATCGCCGGCCGTCCCGGGGCGCTCCGGCTGCGCGAGCGCCTGGCCCGTCTCGCCGCCGGGCGGACCGTGCTCGTCGTCGGCGGCGGCCTCACCGGCCTGGAGGCCGCCACCGAGATCGCGGAGGCCCGCCCGGACCTCGAGGTGGCCCTCGCCGCCCGCGACGGCCTCGGCGACTGGCTCTCCCCCAAGGGGCGCGAGCACCTGCGGAAGGTCTTCGGCAGGCTCGGGATCACCGTGCACGAGCACACCGACGTCGCCCGCGTCGAGGCCGGCCGCGTCGTCACCGCCGGCGGCGGGACCATCCCGGCCGCGGTCACCGTGTGGACCACCGGCTTCGCGGTCCACCCGATCGCGAAGGCCACCACCCTGGAGGTCACCGGCACCGGTCAGATCGTGGTCGACGCGACCATGCGCTCGGTCTCGCACCCGGACGTGTACGCCGTCGGCGACGCGGCCATGGCGATGGGCCCGGGGGACAAGCCGTTGCGGATGTCGTGCGCCTCGGGCGCTCCGGCCGCGTTGCAGGCCGCCGACGCGATCGCGGCGCGCCTGACCGCCGGGAAGCTCCCGGACGTGCCGATCCGCTACTTCAACCAGTGCATCTCGCTGGGCCGCGGGGACGGCCTGATCCAGTACGTCACCGCCGACGACCGCGCCGTGCGGGCGGCGCTGACCGGACGGCTCGCCGCCGTCTACAAGGAGCTGGTCTGCAAGGGGGCCGCCTGGGCGGTCGCCAACCCGACGT
Source organism: Streptosporangium sp. NPDC053982 (assembly GCF_055585205.1). NCBI lineage: Bacteria > Bacillati > Actinomycetota > Actinomycetes > Streptosporangiales > Streptosporangiaceae > Streptosporangium > Streptosporangium sp. NPDC053982. The sequence goes on along the minus strand of NZ_JBVJKQ010000005.1, from coordinate 7,675 downwards.
TCGGGCTGCCGGGCCGGCGCCGCCCCGTCACGCGGGGGCGGACCGCGGCGGGCGAGGCCGCCAAGGCCACGGCGTAGACCGGCGCCGGCGCGGTCACCGGCCGCCGGTGAGCCTGCCGTCGGTCATGGTCAGGACGGTGTCGACCAGGGACAGGGCCGAGGCGTCGTGGGTGACCATCACGGTCGCCAGGCCGTTGTCCCTGGTGAGCCCGGCCAGCAGGGTGACGATCCGCTCGCCGCGCTGGTGGTCGAGGGCGCTGGTGGGCTCGTCCACCAGCAGGACGCCGGGGGCGTTCATCAGGGCGCGGGCGATGTTGACCCGCTGGCGCTCGCCGCCGGACAGCTGGTGGGGCCGCCTGCCCTCCTTGCCGTCCAGGCCGACGGCGTGCAGGAGCTCGCGGGCCCGCGGGACCGCGGCGGCGGGCCTGGCGCCCGTGAGGTGGGCCATGACCAGGAGCTGGTCGAGCGCGGTCAGCGCTGGAAGCAGGTTGGGCTGCTGGAAGACGATCCCGACGTGGTCGCGGCGGATCCGGGTCCTGGCGGCCTGGCCGGCGTCGGTGACGTCCGTCCCGGCCACCGACACGGTGCCGGAGGCGGGACGGATGAGCGTGGCGGCGACGGCCAGCAGGCTGGACTTCCCCGAACCGGACGGGCCGACGACCGCGGTGAACTCGCCGGGTGCGACCGCCAGGTCGACGTGGTCCAGGGCGGTGAGGACACGGTCGCCGTCGGGGTAGGTCAGGACGACGTCGGTGAGCTTGAGGGTCATCGGGAGGCTCCCAGGGCGGTCAGCGGGTCGACGGAGGTGATCTTGCGGATGGCCAGGGCCGCGCCGGCGGCGCCGAGGAGGACCATCACGGCCACGGGGACGACCGTGGTGGCGGCGGACAGCACGAAGGGCACGGTGCCCGCGGCCAGCGCGCCGAGGGCGGCGCCGAGCAGGCCGCCGAGACCGGCGCCGAGCAGCAGCACGATGACGGCCTGGGCGAGCGCGTCACGCAGCAGGTAACCGGTGCCGGCGCCCAGCGCCTTGAGCACGGCGACGTCACCGCGCCGCTGGATGGTCCACACGGTGAAGAAGGCGCCGATGACCAGGGCGGAGATGGCGAACAGCAGGCCGCGCATCAACTGCAGCGAGCCGTTCTCCGAGGTGTACGAGCCGATCGCGGCCGGTGCGTCGGCCAGCGGGACGGTGACGGTGCCGAGCCGGGCGTCGGCCGCGGCGAGATCGGCCCGGCCGCCGGTGCGCAGGGCCAGGACGGTCGCCGCGGTGTCGGGGCCGGTCTGGCCCCGCACCCCGGCGGTCCAGTCCTCGATGGCGATCCAGGCGACCGGGGCGTGGCTGTAGGAGACCGGACCGGTGGTTCCGGCGACGGTGAGGTCCTTCCCGAGCAGCCGCACCGTGTCCCCCGCCTCCCCCATGGACGGGTCGCCCTCGCCGGCCAGGGCCTCCGACAGCACCACCGTGCCGGGGCGCAGTGATCGGGGGGCGAGGCTCCCCCCGGGCTGTACGGCGAAGACGGCCGCGGCGGCGCCGCGGTCGCCCCGGTCGCCGCGGGTCAGGCGGGCCATGGACACGCCCAGGCGTTCGGCCCGGACACCGTCGAGGTCCCGCCAGCCGCGCCAGGCGCCCTCGCCGATCCGGCTGTCGGCGAAGGAGGGGTCGCCGCCGCCGGCGAAGACGATGTGGTCGGCCGGCAGGTCCTCGATCGCGGAGACGTTCTCGCGGGCCAGGCCGGCGGTCAGTCCGGACAGCATGGTCACCAGCAGCGTGATGAGTACGACGACGGTCCCCATGAGGGCGAACCGCCCCTTGGCGAAACGCAGGTCTCTGAGCGCCACGAACACGGCGCATCCCCCCGGTCGGTTGTCGATGGTCCGGGCTTCTCCCGGCGCCCGGAGTCCGGGCTCTTCCCGGTGTCCGAAGGCCGGGCACCGGGGCTTCTCCCAGCGTCCGGGATCCGGCCCGCCCGGCGCGTCGTGCCCGCGGCCCGCCCGGGATCGCCCGTACGGTGACCCGGGGTACACCTTTCGGACGACGCGACGGATGGAATTTTTCGCCTACTCTGAGCGAGAAATGATGAACTATCCGTTTCCTCCGGCGCTGCGGCTGCTGCGGTGGACCGTCCACGGCACCTTCGCGGCCCTGCTGGCCGTCGCGCTGATCGGCCTGCTCCGCCGCGGCCACGCACCCCTGGCCGCGGCCGGCGTACCGCTGGGCGTGCTGTACGCGGCGGGGATCGTCATCGAGGGACGGCTGCCGCGCTTCGGCGGCCGCGCGCACCTGCTGCTGGGCCGGATCTGGCTCGTGGCGATCACCCTCGGCTGGGCCGGGCTGGCGCTGGCGGCCCCGCAGTACGTCTGGCTGGCCTTCCCGCTGTTCTTCGCCCACCTGCACCTGCTGCCGCCGCCGGTCGCCCTGCCCGGCGTGGCCGTGCTGACCGCCGCCGCCGTCGCCGCGACCGGCTGGCACACCGGGGGCCTGACCGGGGCCCAGGTGGTCGGCCCGGTCGTCGGCGCGGCCGTCGCCACGCTGATGGGCCTGGTCTACAAGGCCCTGCACGCCGAGAGCGAGCAGCGGCGCAGGCTGATCGACGACCTGGTGCGCACCCGGGACAGGCTCGTCGAGGCCGAACGCGAAGGCGCCCGCCTGGCCGAACGGGAACGCCTGGCCCGGGAGATCCACGACACCCTGGCCCAGGGGATGTCCAGCATCATCCTGCTGCTGCGCGCCGCCCGCGCCGACCTGGCCCGCGACCCGGAACTGGCCGGGACGCGCGTCGACGAGGCCGAACGCGCCGCCCAGGACAACCTGGAGGAGGCGCGCAACTTCGTGCGGGCCCTGGCGCCGCCCGCCCTGCAGCACTCCTCGCTCACCGCGGCGCTGCGCCGCATCAGCGACGCGGCGGTGGCCGGCACCGGCACCGAGGTGCGCTTCGAGGTGTCGGGCGTCCCGCTGCCGCTGCCGGCCGACTACGACCAGGTGCTGCTGCGCATCGCCCAGGGCGCTCTCGGCAACGTCAGCCGGCACGCCGCCGCCCGGCACGCCGCGGTCACCCTCACCTACCTCGACGACACGGTCGTGCTCGACGTCGTCGACGACGGCCGCGGCTTCGCCCCCGGCCCGCCCGCCCGTTTCCATGAGGACGGCGCCCGCGAGGACGGAACCGGTGATGATGGCGCCGGCCGCGGAACCGGCCGCGGGACCGGCTTCGGTCTGCGCGCGATGCGCGACCGCGTCACCGCGCTGGGCGGCGCCCTGACCGTGGAGTCCGTCCCCGGCGAGGGAACCGCGATCGCGGCGGCACTGCCGCTGCCGTCCGGGAGCGCGCCATGACGGCGGTGATCCGGATCCTGCTGGTGGACGACCACCCGGTGGTCCGCTCCGGGCTGTGCGCCATGCTGACCGGCCAGGACGACTTCGAGCTGGCGGGCCAGGCCGCCACCGGGGAGGAGGCCGTCGAGATGGCCCGCCGCCTGTCCCCGGACGTGGTGCTGATGGACCTGCGGCTCGGGCCCGGCATGCACGGCAGCGAGGCCACCCGCCGCATCGTCGCGGCGGGCGGCCCGCGCGTGCTGGTGCTGACCACCTTCGACACCGACGCCGACATCCTGGCCGCCGTCGACGCCGGCGCGACCGGCTACCTCCTCAAGGACGCTCCCCGGCACGAGCTGCACGCGGCGATCCGCTCGGCCGCCGCCGGCGGCAGCGCCCTGGCGCCCAGCGTCGCCTCCCGTCTGCTGGGCCGGATGCGCACCCCGGACACCACCCTGAGCCCCCGCGAGCTGGAGGTGCTCACCCGGGTCGCCGAGGGCCTGTCGAACCGGGAGATCAGCAGGCGGCTGTTCCTCAGCGAGACCACGGTCAAGACGCACCTGGTGCGCGTCTACGCCAAGCTCGGCGTCGACTCGCGCACCGCCGCGGTGGCCGCGGCCACCAGGCGCGGCCTCATCCGCCCCGCCTGATCCCGGCCCGGCCTGAACCCGGCCCTGTCCGAACCTGGCCCGTCCTGATCTCTGCCCCGCCTGACCGCGGCCTGCCGGCTTCCGGATCCGTCTGATCCCGGCCTGCCCGCTCCCGGCCCGACGCCCGAGCCGTTCCGGCTCCTCCACGCCCGGCCGGAGCCGGAGGCGAGGTCAGGGCGCGGTCAACGCCGCTTCGAGGGCCGCGCCGTTGCGTTCCAGCCAGGCCTCCCGGCGTTTGATCTGGTCGCCGACGCCTTCGTCCCACATCCTCGCCCAGCCGCCGCCCCGTTCCTCGGCGAGTCTCTTCATCGAGAACCACGACCGCCGCGCGCGCAGCACGGCCACCTCGACGAGGCGGGAGCGGTCGGTCTCCGACATCCCGTAGGCGTCGGCGAGGATCCGGCAGCGGCGCGGCACGTCCACCCCGCGCAGCGGCGGGCCGGCGTCGGCGGGATCGCCCAGCGGAGCCCAGTACAGCATCGCGTTCAGCGGCTCCTCCACCCGGGCGACCGGTTTGGCCAGGTCGAAGTCGATCAGTGCGGCCGCCCGGCCGTCCCGGAAGACGATGTTGTCCGGCGTGTAGTCCATGTGCCCGACCAGCTCGGCCGGGTAGGGCGGCGCGGGCGGCATGCCCGGCGCCTCCGAGATCCCGGCGCCCGGACGCACCCCCTCGGGGACGGAGAAGCCCGCGACGGCCTCGTCGTAGGCGCGCACCAGGCGCCCGACGGAGACCAGCCGCTCCTCGTCGGCGACCCACTCCGGCCTGGGGCGTCCGGCGACCTCACCGGGGACGAAGGTCAGCACCTCGCGCCCGGCCGCGTCGATGCCGAGGAACCGCGGGGCGCCCGCGAACCCGACCTCCTCCAGGTGGCGCAGCAGCGCGTGGACGAGCGGGGCGTTGGGCCCGACCGGGCGTCGGACCGTGTCGCCGACGCGCACCACCCCCTCGGTGACGTCCCCGCCGACCAGGGGTATCTCGGGCTGGGACTCGGCCGGTTCGGCGTACGTGACGGGATGCATGAGGATCATTGTCCTCCCGGAGTCCCCCGGCATGAGATCCGCTCCGGCGGTCCTCCTGGGGCAGGGCCCGCCTCCGGTGCCCGGGAGGGCCCGTTCCGCAGCGGTTCAGCCGCGGGGGGCGGCGGTGCCGCGGTCGGTGTCCGGCCCCATGGCCTTGAGGAAGGCGTCGACGAGGGTGTCGGCGTACTGCGCCGTGAGCGGGCCGGAACGCAGCAGCCAGCGCTGGTAGAGGGGGGCGTACAGCAGTTCGAGCGCCAGGTCGGGGTCGGCGTCGGCGGCGAGCTGCCCGGCGCGCTGCGCACCGCGCAGCCGGGCCTTCTTGGCCTCGTCCACCGGACCGGCCAGCTTCTCGAGGTAGAGGGCGGTCAGGGCGGGGTCGTCTCATCGTCGGCGCCGCGTCCTACGACATGGTGCAGCAGGACCTCCAGGACCGGGCGGCGAAGTACCGCGCCTGGGAGCACCTCAGCCGCAGGGCGCCCGGATGATCTTCCCGCGGGACGGAGAGCGTGCCGGCCGGGGCGCCGGGGCGTGGCGTACGTCCCCGGCGGGGACGCCGGACACGCGCCCGCCTCCTCCGCTTGCATAGTCATGCAGTGCTATGTATATACTTCTACTCGTGTCCAAGGTGCTCACTTCTCTGCCTGTCGGTGAACGGGTCGGGATCGCCTTCTCCGGCGGCCTCGACACCTCTGTTGCGGTCGCGTGGATGCGCGAGAAGGGTGCGGTGCCATGCACCTACACCGCTGAGATCGGCCAGTACGACGAACCCGACATCGCCTCGGTGCCCGGGCGCGCCACCGCGTACGGCGCGGAGATCGCCCGGCTGGTCGACTGCCGGGCCGCCCTCGTGGAGGAGGGCCTCGCGGCCCTGGCCTGCGGGGCGTTCCACATCCGCTCCGGCGGCCGCGTCTACTTCAACACCACCCCGCTCGGCCGGGCCGTCACCGGCACCCTGCTGGTGCGCGCCATGCTCGAGGACGGCGTGCAGATCTGGGGCGACGGCTCCACCTTCAAGGGCAACGACATCGAGCGGTTCTACCGCTACGGCCTGCTGGCCAACCCTTCCCTGCGGATCTACAAGCCGTGGCTGGACGCCGACTTCGTCACCGAGCTCGGCGGCCGCAAGGAGATGTCGGAGTGGCTGCTCGCCCACGACCTGCCCTACCGCGACAGCACCGAGAAGGCGTACTCCACCGACGCCAACATCTGGGGCGCGACCCACGAGGCCAAGGCGCTGGAACACCTCGACGCGGGCATCGAGATCGTCGACCCGATCATGGGCGTCCGGTTCTGGGACCTGTCCGTCGAGATCCCCGTCGAGGACGTCACGATCGGTTTCGAGCAGGGCCGCCCGGTGACGATCAACGGCAAGGAGTTCGCCTCCCCCGTCGACCTGGTGCTGGAGGCCAACGCCATCGGCGGCCGGCACGGCATGGGCATGTCCGACCAGATCGAGAACCGGGTCATCGAGGCCAAGAGCCGGGGCGTCTACGAGGCGCCGGGGATGGCGCTGCTGTTCGCCGCCTACGAGCGGCTGGTCAACGCGATCCACAACGAGGACACCCTCGCCAGCTACCACAACGAGGGTCGGCGGCTGGGCAGGCTGATGTACGAGGGCCGCTGGCTGGACCCGCAGGCGCTGATGCTGCGGGAGTCGCTGCAGCGCTGGGTCGGCACGGCGATCACCGGCGAGGTGACCCTGCGGCTGCGCCGCGGCGACGACTACTCGATCCTCGACACCTCCGGACCGGCGTTCAGCTACCACCCGGACAAGCTGTCGATGGAGCGGACCGCGGACTCCGCCTTCGGCCCGGTCGACCGCATCGGCCAGCTGACCATGCGCAACCTCGACATCGCCGACTCCCGCGCCAAGCTGGAGCAGTACGCCCGGCTCGGCATGGTCGGCAGCGGCCACCCGCAGCTGATCGGCGCCGCGCAGGCCGCCTCGACCGGGCTGATCGGCGCGATGTCCGAGGGCGGCGCCGAGGCGATCGCCTCCCGCGGCGAGGCCCCCGCCGACGAGGTGCTGCTCGACCAGGCCGCGATGGAGTCCGGCACCGACTGACCGGCCACCACGTGAAGGCGGTCTCCCGATCCGGGAGGCCGCCTTCACGATCAGGGGATTCCTCGGCTTGATGGAGCAAACGGGGAGGCGTCCGCACCGGGTCATGTGCCGGGTCTTCATCCGGAGAACCGACGACCCGGCGGTTTCCCCGTATCAGGACGGGAGCGGCGCGTCGTGCAGCAGCAAGGCCGCCTGCACCCGGTTCGCGCAGTCCAGTCTGGTGAGGATGCGGCTGACGTAGGTCTTGACGCCGGCCTCGGTCATGTGGACGCGCCGAGCCACCTGGGCGCTGGACAGCCCCTGCGCCACCGGGGCGAGGATGTCGGCTTCGCGCGCGGTGAGGGCGGCCGGCGCACGTCGTCGCCCGGCACCGCCGTGTCGAGGACCTGACGGGCCACGGGCGGTGACAGGTAGGCGTGTCCGGCGTGGGCGGCGCGGACCGCCCGGATCAGTTCGTCGGGGGCGCATGTCTTCGGCACGAAACCGGACACGCCCTGCGCGCACCGGCCGGGCGTCGCGGGGCGGGGCGGGGTTGCGTCCACGGAGGTGGTGTATGAGTTTCCCCAGCTAGCAGGCGTGGCGCCGTGAAATGAGAACGGCCATCGCGTGATCCTTCGAGTGCGAA
>NZ_JBVJKQ010000004.1:359931-460476 GCF_055585205.1 Streptosporangium sp. NPDC053982 | reverse complement strand
CATCATGCACTGGCTTTTAGCACACTGTTGAGTTCTCAAGAAACGGACGCGTTCACCGTCGAACCGGACCCTCAGGCCCGTCTCTCCGGGGCGTTCCATTTCGTATTTCCATCTTAGCTTTTCTCGAATTTCCCTGTCAAATCGTTTTTCTCGAACGATTTGTCCTGGAAAACCTGGTCGAGCTAGGATTTTGCTTACTCTCTTTTGAGAGCAACCCTCCAAACATACCCTGACATTCGGACCGCGTCAAGCAGCTCGGATGATCCGAATGATCTTGACAAGGATCGAACGCTGAGGTTCGTTCTGGTGGGATTCACCTCGGGGCCCGTCCGCCTCTCAGGCGTCCGGCTCGCTCCCGGGCACTGCAGAAGATTATGCCGCCCATCCGACGCCGTCAAATCAATTAACCCGTGGAAGCCGTCGGGAGCGGAGGCCCCGCCGCCGTCCCCTCCCCCGGCTGAGCTCCGGAGAGATCAAGGCGGCACGTACCGGGACATCGGCCTCTGGAAACAGCGAACGCCCCGGCCGGGACCGGGGCGTTCGACGACGCCGTCGCCGGCTGACGTCAGCCGGCGACGACCTCGACGCCGCCGATGGACCGCTTGCCGCGCCGCAGCACCAGGAAACGACCGTGAAGGAGATCGTCCGCCGTGGGCACGTAGGAGTCGTCGGAGACCTTGACGTTGTTGAGGTAGGCACCGCCCTCGTTCACCGCGCGACGGGCCTCGGACTTGGACTTGACCAGGCCGCTCTGGGCGAGCAGGTCAACGAACGAGGCTCCCAGCGCGGGGACCTCGGCACGCGGAACCTCGGCAAGGGCCTCTCCCAGCGTCCTGGCCGGCAGATCTTCCAGTGAGCCCTGTCCGAACAAGGCCGAAGAGGCCGCGACCACCGCGGCGCACTCCTCCGCGCCGTGCAGCAGCGTGGTGAACTCCGTCGCGAGCGCACGCTGAGCCTCACGGGCGGCCGGCCGTTCGGCGGCCACCTTCTCCAGCTCCTCGATCTCCTCTCGGGACCTGAAGCTGAAGATCTTGAGGAACCTCACCACGTCACGGTCGTCCGCGTTCAGCCAGAACTGGTAGAAGGCGTACGGAGAGGTCATCTCCGGGTTGAGCCACACCGCGCCACCGGCCGACTTGCCGAACTTCGTCCCGTCAGCCTTCGTGATCAGCGGCACGGTCAGCGCGTGTACGTGCTCGCCGGTCACCCGGCGGATCAGGTCGGTTCCCGCGGTGATGTTGCCCCACTGATCACTGCCGCCGACCTGCAACGTGCATCCGTACCGCTTGTTGAGCTCCAGATAGTCGTTGGCCTGCAGGATCTGGTAGCTGAACTCGGTGTAGCTGAGTCCTTCGCCACCGAGACGGGCGGAGACCGACTCGCGCGCCAGCATGCGGTTGACGGGAAAGTGCTTGCCCACGTCACGCAGGAAGTCGATCGCCGACAGGCCCTCGGTCCAGTCGAGGTTGCTGACCATGATCCCGCGTGACTCGTCGGAGAAGTCGAGGAACCTCTCCACCTGGGCCCGGATCCGTGCGACCCACTCGGCGACGACTTCCGAGGAGTTGAGCGAACGCTCGGTGCTGCGACCGCTGGGATCACCGATCAGGCCGGTAGCGCCACCGACCAGACCGATCGCTCGATGGCCCGCCCGCTGAATGCGGGTGAGGGTCAGCATGGGAACCAGGTTGCCGACATGGAGCGAGGGCGCGGTCGGATCGAAGCCGCAATAGACCGTGATCGGACCCCCGGCCATCGCCGCGCGCAGGGCGTCGATGTCGGTGGACTGCGCGATCAGGCCGCGCCATTCGAGCTCATCGAGGATGTCGGTCACGATCCTGGCTTTCCAATGTTCGAAGGGACACCTGTCACTTCCGTACAGACTGCCCGATCACGGCCCCGCTTCGCCACTTGAAACCTCCCCCGTGACCGGCCTGAACTGGGGCGGGCAACGCGAAAGGCATCGAACAGGAACGAATCAGAAGATCTCCACGCGGGTATCTCCCCTCAGGACCGGAGGATCTCCGTAGCGGCGTCTCTTCTCAGGACCCTAGGGTCCGACGCCGGCGCCCGCCCTCAGGAAGCGCGCCGGCGCGGAACGTGTGGCCGGTACGGCGAGACCGTCCGCTCCCCGTCGATCCAGAACCTCCAGGGGACGTCCTTGGCCGCCGACACCCCGGTGCGCGGCCCGGAGCGGACGGCCCCGGACACCGGGGGATCTCCCGAAAGGACGCTGACCGGACCGGGCGGACAGGCGTCCACCCCGTCGTGCTCCCGGGTGAAGCCCAGCGCGACCGCCAGCCGGGCGGGTCCCCGCGCCAGATCGCGCGGGGCGACGGCCCGGCTCGTGCCCGCCGTACGGCGGGCCGTGGCGACCTCCGCGCCGACGACCACCTCCCCGGCGCGCAGGAGCACGCCCGCGCCGATCCCCTCGGGGAGGCAGACGAGGTTGGCGCAGAAGTGCATGCCGTAGGTGAAGTAGACGTACAGGTGTCCCGGCGGCCCGAACATCACCGCGTTGCGCGCCGTACGGCCCCGGTAGGTGTGGGACGCGGGGTCCTCGCCGGGCACGCCGTACGCCTCGACCTCGGTGATGCGCACCGAGACCGGCCCGTGCGTGATCACCCTTCCCAGCAGGTCGGGAGCGACCTCGGGGCCGGGCCGGTCGAAGAAGTCCCGGGTCAGCGGGGCCGACCCGGCCGGGACGGAGGCTCCCGCGGGCATCAGGCGCCGCTCGCCCAGGCCGCCTGGTCGTCGACGGTCTCGCGCAGCGCGACGAGCTGGTCGCGGACCCGGTCGGGCGCGGTGCCGCCGTGCGCCTTGCGGGCGGCCAGCGCGCCGGGCACCGAGAGGACCTCGCGGGTGTCGGGCGTCAGGTGGGGTGAGACCTTGGCGAGTTCCTCGTCGCTGAGGTCCCCGAGGTCCTTGTCGTTGACCTGGCACCAGACCACCAGGTGGCCGACCGCCTCGTGCGCCTCGCGGAACGGCACCCCCCTGCGGACCAGCAGCTCGGCCAGGTCGGTCGCCAGGGCGAACCCGTCGGGGGCCGAGGACTCCAGCTTGGCGGTGTTGACGCGCATGGTGGAGACCAGGCCGGCCATGGCGGGCAGGACCAGCATGAGGGTGTCGACGGAGTCGAAGACCGGCTCCTTGTCCTCCTGCAGGTCGCGGTTGTAGGTCAGCGGCAGGCCCTTGAGCGTGGCCAGCATGGCGGTGAGGTTGCCGATGAGCCGGCCGCTCTTGCCGCGGGCGAGCTCGGCGACGTCGGGGTTCTTCTTCTGCGGCATGATCGACGAGCCGGTGGAGTAGGCGTCGTCCATCTCGATCCAGCGGAACTCCTGGGAGGCCCACAGGACGATCTCCTCGCCCAGCCGCGACAGGTGCACGCCGATCATCGCCGCGTCGAACAGGAACTCGGCGGCGAAGTCGCGGTCGGCGACGGCGTCCATCGAGTTGGGCGCGGCGGAGTCGAAGCCGAGCTCCCGGGCCACCGCCTGCGGGTCGAGCGGCAGCGACGAGCCGGCCAGCGCGCCCGAGCCCAGGGGCGAGACGGCCGCGCGGCGGTCCCAGTCGCGCAGCCGGTCGATGTCGCGGGCGAAGGCGTGCACGTGGGCCAGGAGCTGGTGGCCGAAGGAGACGGGCTGGGCGTGCTGCAGGTGGGTCATGCCGGGGGCGGCCGTCTCGGCGTGCTCCTCGGCCTGACTCATCAGCGCGGTCTCCAGCTCGACCAGGCGGGACACGATGTTCCTGACGTGGTCACGGAGGTAGAGCCGCAGGTCGGTGGCGATCTGGTCGTTGCGGCTGCGTCCGGCGCGCAGCTTGCCGCCGAGCGTGCCGAGGCGTTCCAGCAGGCCGCGCTCCAGCGCGGTGTGGACGTCCTCGTCGGCCACGGTGGGCCGGAACTCGCCGGCCTTGCAGGCGCGTTCGAGGTCGTCCAGCGCGCCGATCATGCGCTCCAGTTCCTCGGCCGTCAGCAGCCCGGCGCGGTGCAGCACCCGGGCGTGCGCCCGGGAGGCCATCAGGTCGTACGGCACCAGCCGCCAGTCGAAGTGCACGCTCACCGAGAGCCTGGTCAGCGCGTCGGCCGGGCCTCCCTCGAACCTGCCGCCCCACAGCCGCATCGGCTTGCCACCATCAGTCACCGTTGTTCTCCTCCCCTTCCACTCCGCGACCTTAGCCCAACCTGGGCGTTCGGATGTTCCGGGCCGCGGCGGCCCTCCGGGGAAGTCCCCGCGGCCCGGCGGCGGCCCCGGCGCCGGGGCTCCCGGCGGGGAGCGACGTGGCGGCGGAGGCGCCGGGATCGCCGGAGAAGGCGGGCACGACCCGGTCAGGCGTGATCAAGTGTTCTCCATGGTCTCCCGGGTGCGGGTCACCCCGCACCCGGGACCCGTGTCATGGGTCTTCCCGTGTGCCGCGATCACCCGCCACGACGGTCGGCGTGGCGGAGCAGCGCCTCGGCGACCGCGGCGCCGCCCGTCGGGTCGCGGCTGATGACGAGGATGGTGTCGTCTCCGGCGACCGTGCCGAGGATGGACTCCCAGTCGGCGTGGTCGATGGCCGAGGCGAGGAACTGCGCGGCGCCCGGCGGCGTGCGGACGATCACCAGGTTGGCGGACGCGTCGGCGGAGACGAGCAGTTCCTCGGCGATCCGGCTTAGCCGGGCGGCCGGGGTCTCGCCCGTCCCGACCCGGGCCAGCGGGATCCGGCCGCCGCCCTCGCCGGGCAGGGCGTAGACCAGGGAGCCGTCCTCGGCGCGCAGCTTGAGCGCGCCCAGCTCGTCGAGGTCTCTGGAGAGCGTGGCCTGGGTGACCTCGACTCCGCTCTCCAGCAGCAGTTTGGCCAGCTCGGGCTGCGAGCGGATCGGCCGGCGCTGCAGCAGCTCGGTGATCCGCGCCTGGCGGGCGACCTTCGTCATGGGGATCTTCACGTGACCTCCTCCGCCCGGATCGTAGCGGGGGCGCCGGTGTCCCCGCCGATCCCGCCGGTGGCGGCTCCGCCGTTCCCATCGGTGTTCCCGCCGTTCCCGCCGTTCCCGCCGTTCCCGCCGGCGGTGAGCAGCCAGTGCAGCAGGGCCTTCTGGGCGTGCAGCCGGTTCTCGGCCTGGTCCCACACCAGGCTGCGGGGGCCGTCGATGACGTCGGCGGTCACCTCCAGCCCACGGTAGGCGGGCAGGCAGTGCAGGAAGATCGCGCTCGGGGCGGCCAGGTCCATCAGGCGGCCGTCGACCTGGAAGGGCATCAGGTCGGCGACCCGCTGCTCCTTGCCGTCCTGTCCCATGGAGACCCAGGTGTCGGTGGTGACGACGTCGGCGCCCGTCGCGGCGGCGGCGGGGTCGGTGAGCACGGTGGCCGACCCGCCGGTGGCGGCGGCGATCTCCTGGGCGCGGCGCAGGATCTCCGGGTCGGGGTGGTAGCCGGCCGGGGCGCCGATCCGCACGTGCATCCCGGCGACGGCGCCGCCCAGGAGGTAGGAGTGGGCCATGTTGTTCGCGCCGTCGCCGAGGTAGGCGAGGGTGAGGCCGGCGGTGGCGCCGAAGCGCTCCCGGACGGTCTGCAGGTCGGCGAGGATCTGGCAGGGGTGGAACTCGTCGGTGAGGGCGTTGACCACCGGCACCGACGACCAGGTGGCCATCGTCTCGACCCGCTCCTGTCCGCCGGTGCGCCACACGATGGCGGCGACTTGGCGTTCCAGGACCCGGGCGGTGTCCTCGACGGGCTCGCCCCGGCCCAGCTGGGAGGCGGCGGCGTCGATGACCAGGGGCAGGCCGCCCAGCTCGCCGACGCCGACGGCGAAGGAGAGCCGGGTCCGGGTGGAGGGCTTGTCGAACAGCACGGCGACGGTCTTCGGACCGGCGAGGGGACGGTAGCCGTAGCGGTCCTTCTTCATGGCCTCGGCGAGCCTGAGCACCTCGGTCTGCTCGGCGGGCGTCAGGTCGTCGTCGCGAAGGAAGTGCCTGGTCATTCTGCTGCCTCGTCAAGGATGGCGGGAAGGGCGGCCACGAAGGCGGCGGCCTGCCCGGGAGTGATCACCAGCGGGGGCGCGAGCCGTACGGCGCCGGGCTGGACGGCGTTGACCAGGAAGCCGGCCCGCTGGGCCGCGGCCTGGACCTGCGCCGCGCGGTCGGCGGTCAGCACGATCGCCAGCCACAGGCCCCGGCCGCGGACGCCCGCGAGCAGGGGGTGGCCGATCGCGGCGATGCCGCCGGCGAGCTGGGCGCCGACGGTCTGGACGTGTTCCAGCAGGCCGTCCGCGTCGATGGTGTCGAGTACGGCGAGCGCGGCGGCGGCCGAGACGGGGTTGCCGCCGAAGGTGGAGCCGTGGTCGCCCTTGGCGAAGATCGTCCCGGCGGGGCCGACGCCGACGCAGGCGCCGATCGGCATGCCGCCGCCGAGGCCCTTGGCCAGGGTGAGCACGTCGGGCAGGATGCCCTCGTGCTGGTGGGCGAACCAGTGGCCGGTGCGGCCGATCGCCGACTGGATCTCGTCGGCTACCAGGAGCGCGCCGGTCGCGTCGCAGACGCGCCGGGCGGCCCTGAAGTAGCCGGCGGGCGGGGGGACGACGCCGGCCTCGCCCTGGGTGGGCTCCAGGAAGACGGCGGCGCACTCGGCGGTGACGGCGTCGCGCAGCGCGTCGGCGTCGCCGTACGGGACGAACCTGACGTCCGTCGGGAACGGGCCGAACTGGTCGCGGATGGCGCGTTTGCCGGTCAGCGACAGCGCGCCGAGGGTCCGGCCGTGGAAGGCGTTCTCGGCGGCCACCACGTAGGTGCGGCCGGTGCTCCCGCCGTACTTGAGGGCCATCTTGAGGGCGGCCTCGTTGGCCTCGGTGCCGGAGTTGGTGAGGAAGACCCTGGCGGGCGCGCCGAGCAGGCCGATCAGCCGTTCGGCGAGCAGCACCTCGGGTTCGTTGATGAACAGGTTGCTGGTGTGGGCGAGGACGGCGACCTGGCGGGACACCGCCTCCACCAGGGCCGGGTGGGCGTGGCCGAGGGAGCTGACCGCGATGCCGCCGATCAGGTCGAGGTACTCGCCGCCGTCGGCGTCCCAGACCCGGGCGCCCTCGCCGCGGGCCAGCGCGACCGGCGGCACGCCGTAGGTGGGCATGAAGGCGGTCTCGAAGCGCTTGGCGAGGTCGTCCCCCGCGGGCCGGCCGTCGATGCTCACTGCTCGCTCCCGTTCAGGCTCGTGACGGCGGGCCGCGCGGCGTCGGGCACGGCCGGCGCGGCGTCGGGCAGCACCATGGTGCCGACCCCCTCGTCGGTGAAGATCTCCAGCAGTACGGCGTGCGGCACCCTGCCGTCGAGGACGTGCGCCTGGGGGACGCCTCCGTCGACGGCGGTCAGGCACGCCTCCATCTTGGGCGCCATGCCGCTGGACAGGCCGGGCAGCATCTCGCGCAGCTCCGAGGCCGACAGCCGGTCGATGACCTTTCCGCTGCGGGTCTCGGGGTCCCAGTCCCGGTAGAGGCCCTCGACGTCGGTGAGGACGATCAGCTTGGCGGCGCCGAGTGCCACGGCCAGGGCCGCGGCGGCGGTGTCGGCGTTGACGTTGTAGACGGTGCCGTCCTCGCCGCGCGCGACGGAGGAGATCACCGGGATGCGCCCGTCGTCCAGCAGGGCCCGCACGGCGCCGGGTTCGACGGCGACGATGTCGCCGACCTGGCCGATGTCCACCGGGGTCCCGTCGACGACGGCGTGCTTGCGCTCAGCGGTGAACAGGTGGGCGTCCTCGCCGGACATGCCGACGGCGAACGGCCCGTGCCGGTTGACCAGGCCGACGACGTCGCGGTTGACCTGGCCGACCAGGACCATCCGGACGACCCGCATGGCCTCGGGGCTGGTGACGCGGAGCCCGGCGGTGAAGGTGGACTCGATGCCGAGCAGGTCGAGGTGGGCGTTGATCTGCGGGCCGCCGCCGTGCACGACGACCGGCCGCAGGCCGGCGTAGCGCAGGAAGACCACGTCGGCGGCGAACTTCTCCCGCAGGTGCTCCTCGGTCATGGCGTTGCCGCCGTACTTCACGACGACGGTCGCTCCGTGGAAGCGGGCCAGCCACGGCAGTGCCTCGATCAGGGTGTGCGCCTTGGCCGGCGCGTCGCCGGCCGTCATGAGGAGTACGCCGAGTTCTCGTGGACGTAGGCGGCGGTGAGGTCGGTGGTGTGGACCGTGGCCGAGTTCGGGCCCGCCGACAGGTCGATGGTGATCGTCACGTCGCGGGGGCGCAGGTCCACCTTGGCGCGGTCGTCGCCGGCCGCGCCGCCCCGGCAGATCCAGACGCCGTTGATGGCGACGTTGACCCGGTCGGGCTCGAAGACGGCGTCGGTGGTGCCGACGGCCGACAGCACGCGGCCCCAGTTGGGGTCCTCGCCGTGGATGGCGCACTTGAGCAGGTTGGAACGGCAGACGGCGCGGGCGACGGCGAGCGCGTCGTCCTCGGAGGCGGCGCCGACGACCTCGACGGCGATCGCTTTGCTGGCGCCCTCGGCGTCGATGAGGAGCTGGCGGGCGAGGTCGGCGCAGACGCCCTGGACCAGGCGGCCGAACTCGGCGGGGTCGGGGGTCACGCCCGAGGCTCCGCTGGCCAGCAGCAGGACGGTGTCGTTGGTGGACATGCAGCCGTCGGTGTCGAGCCGGTCGAAGGTGAGCCTGGTCGCCTCGCGGAGCGTCTCGTCGAGCTGCCCGGCGGTCAGGTCGGCGTCGGTGGTGATCACGCAGAGCATGGTGGCCAGGCCCGGGGCGAGCATGCCGGCGCCCTTGGCCATGCCGCCGACCATGTAGCCGCCCTCGCCCCGCTTGAAGGAGATCTTCGAGACGGTGTCGGTGGTGCGGATGGCGTCGGCGGCGGCCAGGCCGCCGTCCCTGCTGACCTGGGAGACGGCGAGGTCGACCCCGGCCAGCAGGGCGTCCATCGGCAGCCGCTCGCCGATCAGGCCGGTGGAGCAGACGGCGACCTCGCCGGCGGAGTCGCCGAGCGCGGCGGCGACCTTCTCGGCGGTGGCGTGGGTGTCCTGGAATCCGAGCGGGCCGGTGCAGGCGTTGGCGCCTCCGGAGTTGAGGACGACGGCGTGGACCCGGCCGGCGGTCAGCACCTGCCGGGACCACAACACCGGCGCGGCCTGGACGCGGTTGGCGGTGAAGACGCCCGCCGCGGCGCGGGAGGGGCCGTCGTTGACGATCAGCGCCAGGTCGCGGGCGCCGCCGGACTTGATGCCGGCGGCGACGCCGGCGGCGCGGAAGCCGAGGGGTGCGGTCACGCTCATGGGGCGACTCCGTTGAGAGGAAGGCCGGTCTCTTCGGGCAGGCCGAGGGCGAGGTTGGCGCTCTGGATCGCACCGCCCGCGGTGCCCTTGGTGAGGTTGTCGATGGCGATGACGGCGACGACGCGCCCGGCTCGCTCGTCCAGGGCGACCTGGAGGGCGGCGGTGTTGGCGCCCAGGGTCATCGAGGTGGCGGGCCACTGCCCCTCGGGCAGCAGGCGCAGGAACGGCTCGTCCTTGACGGCCGCCTCGTAGGCCTCGCGCAGCGTCCGCGGGGTGACGCCGGGCTTCGCGGGCGCCGTGCAGGTGGCGAGGATTCCGCGGCTCATCGGGGCGAGCACGGGGGTGAAGGAGACCCGCACCGGCGCGCCGGCCAGCGGCGAGAGGTTCTGTTCCATCTCGGGGGTGTGCCGGTGGACGCCTCCGGCGGCGTAGGCGGCGGCCGAGCCCATCACCTCGCTGCCCAGGAGGGCGGGCTTGGGCGACCGGCCCGCGCCGCTGGTGCCGCTGGCGGCCACCACGACGAGGTCGGGTTCGGCGAGGCCGGCGGCGAAGGCGGGGAACATCGCCAGGGTGACGGCGGTCGGGTAGCAGCCGGGGACGGCGATCCTGGTGGCCGTGCGGAGCGGGTCGCGGTGGCCCGGAAGCTCGGGCAGGCCGTAGGGCCAGGTGCCGGCGTGGGCGCCGCCGTAGAAGTGCTCCCAGGCGGCGGGGTCGGCGAGGCGGAAGTCGGCGCCGCAGTCGACGACGAGCGTGCCGTCGCCGAGCCCGGCGGCGACGGCGGCGGACTGGCCGTGCGGCAGGGCCAGGAAGACCACGTCGTGGCCGGCGAGGGTGCCGGGGGTGGTGTCGAGGAGGACCCGGTCGGCCAGCGGGGCCAGGTGGGGGTGGTGGGCGCCCAGCGGGGTACCCGCACTGGAGGCGGCGGTGAGCGCGCCGATCTCGATGTCCGGGTGCGACAGCAGCAGACGCAGGATCTCGCCTCCGGCGTAGCCGCTCGCACCGGCGATGGCCGCTCTCATCCGCCCCCCGCTCTCTGCATGTTCATGCACTCTATCTCATGGATTTACTAGAAGAATTATGCATCCTCCGTAATCGTCATGCAAGCGGGCCAGGCAGGCGCGTCGCCCAAGGACCCTCCGACCAGGAGGAACACGACTCCCCCGGCGCATGGACATACGCGCCGTGTTTCGGCACTGTTGCACGTACCTACCGGTCGGTATCGTGGCGTGTCCGGTTCCCTTCGCCCCGGGAGATGTGAACGCATGACGGTCGCCCACGACGAGGTCCAGGCCCGGCTCACCGGCCCGGGACAGCTGTTCGAGACGGTGGAGGTCCCCGGCCACGGCGGCGCCGTCAGGACCTGGAAGCACGCGCCCGCGCACTTCCGCGCGCTGCTGGAGGGCAGCAGGGGCCACGGCGAGCAGGTCTTCCTCACCTACGAGGACGAGAGCCTCACCTACGAGGAGCACTTCCGCCGGGCCGCCACGCTGGCGCACCGCCTGATCGCGGAGTACGGCGTGGCCAAGGGCGACCGGGTGGCCATCGCCATGCGCAACTACCCCGAGTGGATCGTCTCCTTCTCCGCGGTACTGGCCGCCGGGGCGGTCGCCGTACCGCTCAACGCCTGGTGGACCGCCCAGGAACTGGAGTTCGGCGTGTCGGACTCCGGCGCGAAGGTGGTGATCGCCGACGCCGAGCGCGCCGCCCTGCTCACCGGCCGCGCACAGCTGATCGTGGTCCGCGGCGAGGCACCCGAGGGGGCGCGCCCGTTCGAGGAGGTCCTGGGCGAGGTCACGGCGGACGTGACGCTGCCCGAGGTGGAGGTGGCCCCGGAGGACCCGGCCACCATCTTCTACACCTCCGGCACGACCGGCCGCCCCAAGGGCGCCCTCGGCAGCCACCGCAACCTCGGCCAGTCGCCGATGACGGTTGCCTACGGCATGGTGCGCAGCCTGGCCAGGGCCGGCAAGGACCCCGCCGAGGCCGCCGGGAAACGCCGCGTCACCCTGCTGACCGTGCCGCTCTTCCACGTCACCGGCTGCTTCGCGGTCATGACCACCACCATGTTCACCGGCGGCGGGCTCGTGCTGATGTACAGGTGGGACGCCGGACGGGCCCTGGAGCTGATCGAGCGCGAGCGGATCACCACGCTCAGCGGGGTGCCCACCAACGTGTGGCAGCTGCTGTCCCACCCCGACCTGGACAGGCGCGACGTCTCCAGCCTCACCTCGCTGGGCTACGGCGGCGCCCCCGCGCCGCCCAGGCTGCTGGAGCGCATCACCGGAATGCTCCCCGGCCGCGCCCCCTCCAACGGGTACGGCATGACCGAGACCACCGCGCTGGCGATCTACAACAGCGGCCCCGACTACCTCGCCAGGCCCGACAGCATCGGCCTGCCGGTGCCCGTGGTCGAGGTGAGGATCACCGACCCGCTGGGCCGGGAGCTGCCGGCCGGCGAGGTCGGGGAGCTGTGCCTGCGCGGCCCCAACGTCATCCTCGGCTACTGGAACCGTCCCGAGGCCACCGCCGAGACCTTCCTCGACGGCTGGCTGCACACCGGCGACCTCGCCCGGGTGGACGACGAGGGGTTCGTCTACATCGTGGACCGGGCCAAGGACATGGTGATCCGCGGCGGCGAGAACGTCTACTGCGCCGAGGTCGAGGCCGCGCTGTTCGAGCACCCCGCGGTGGACGACGTCGCGGTGATCGGCATCCCCCACGAGGAACTGGGCGAGGAGGTCGGCGCGGTGGTACGGCCGGCCGCCCCGGTGAGCGCCGAGGAGCTGCGGGAGTTCCTGCTCGGGCGGATCGCGGCGTTCAAGGTGCCCGTCCGGTTCTGGATCCGCGAGGGCGAGCTGCCCCGCAACCCCGGCGGCAAGATCCTCAAGACCCGCCTGCGCCAGGAGGTCCTGGGCTCCTGACGCCCCCGGCGGTGACCCGCGTCCGGGAAAACGATTCCCCGGACGCGGCCGCCACGGAGCCCGGTGACGGGAACGGGATCCCGGGCGGCCGGCTGGAACGCCGTCCCGGCATGACCTCCGGTCCGCCGCCCGGCCCCCGGCGGGACCCGGTGTCATGGTGGCGGGCGGGTATCCTCGCCGATCCCCTCACCGAGTGGAGTCCCGCTGCTACGGTGGGAACATGACGGTCGACGTTCGAATCCCTGAGACGGGAAGTGCCAGGATGACGGATTCGTCGCTGCCCGACTGGGCGTTCCCTCCCCCGGAAGGGTTCACCGCCGAAGACCTCGATCGCATTCCGCAATTGCCCGAACACACAGAGTTGATTGATGGAAGTCTGGTGTTCGTGAGTCCTCAGGCTTCCTTCCATATGCGGGCTGTCACTCTTCTCGAGTCAGCCCTGCGTCAGCACGCCCCCCGGAAATTCCGCGTGCGACGTGAGATGAGCGTCGTCCTGGGCCCGAAGCAGCGGCCGGAGCCCGACCTCAGCGTCATCCACGCCGCCGCGGAGCAGAGTCCCGGGCAGACCTCCTACCGGGCCGAGGACGTGGTGCTGGTGGCCGAGGTGGTCTCACCCGAGTCCAAGGAGCGCGACCGCAAGCGCAAGCCGTCGCTGTACGCCGAAGCCGGGATCCGGCACTTCTGGATCGTGGAGGAGGACGCGGGCCGGCCCGTCGTCAACACCTACGAGCTCGACCACGTCACCGGCACGTACGTCGTCACCGGCGTCTACCACGATCGGCTCAAGGTGTCGTCGCCCTTCGAGATCGACGTGGACCTGACGGAGATCGACGCCCTCTGAGGCGACAGGGACCGCCGGCGGGGCGGGCCTCAGCGGCGAGCCGAGTGGGCGACGCGGCCGTCCAGCAGGGTCAGCCACGCACCGACCCCCGCCAGCTCGCCGGCGGGCAGCGCCTCTACGTCGGCGTCCAGCACCACCACGTCGGCGAGCTTCCCGGGGCTGAGTGAGCCGATACGGTCCTCCATCCGCAACGCGTGGGCGGCGTCGATCGTGTGCGCCCGTAGGGCCTCGTGCAGGGAGACCGCCTGCTCCTCCCCGATCGGCCCGCCCTCGCGGGTCCGCCTGCGCACCGCGTTGGCGACCGTCTCCATCGGGCGCAGGGAGGAGACGAAGGAGTCGCTGGACAGCACCGGGCGCAGACCCGCGTCGATCTCCTCCCTCATCGGCTGGAGCCGGTGCGCCCGCCGCGCGCCGAGCCGGCGGATGAAGTCCGTGCCGCTGTCGTACAGGAAGTTGGGCTGGTTGACCGGGATGACGCCCAGCGCGGCGAACTCCCTCACCTGCGCCGGGGTCGGGTGGCCGCAGTGCTCGATGCGCGGCCTGGCGTCGTCCCCGGACACCGCCGCCGCCGCGCGGAGCGCGTCCAGGGTGAAGCCCATCGCCCGGTCGCCCTGGGTGTGCACGCCCACCTGCCATCCGGCCTGCGCGGCCCGCCGTACCAGGTCGGTGAGCCGGTCGGGCGCGTGGTACAGCGATCCGGCGAACTGGCCGCGCTCACCGTACGGCTCGTCGAACATGGCGGTGCCGCCGAGGAGCGTGCCGTCGCAGTAGAACTTCATGGCGCCGAAGCGAAGCCGGTCGTCCCCGAACGGCCCGGTCAGCCCCACCCTGACCAGGTCGTCGAGCAGGTGGGACAGCGGCATGCACACCGTACGGACCGGCAGCGTGCCGGCGGCGTGGGCGGCCCGGTAGATCCGCATCTCCCGCGCCGAGACCTGGGGGTCGCACACGGTGGTGACACCGGCCGACAGGTAGGTCTCCCCGGCCGCCTCAAGCCAGGACACCAACTGTTCGGCGGGCAGGTCGGTGTGGAAGTTGGGACCGTGGCAGCCGATGTCCACCGCGAGCGGCAGCAGCAGTTCCATGGCGGAGTCGATGACCATGCCCGTCAGCCGCCCGCCCTCGTCGCGCAGGAAAGCGCCGCCCGCCGGGTCGGTCACCTGGTCGTCGAGACCGCGCCAGGCGAGCGCGGCGGAGTTCACCGCCGCCTGGTGCCCCGACACGTGGTAGATGATCACCGGGTGGTCGGTCGTGGCCTCGTCGAGGCTGCGCCGGTCCGGCCGGCCCTCGGGGAACTTCGCGTCGTCCATGCCGAAGGCGCGGATCCACCGGCCCGGCGGGGTGCGCGCGGCCTCCGCCGCGATCGCCGCCACCAGGTCGGCGACGCTGCCGACCCGCGGGTAGCGGGCGTCCACGGAGACGAGGGACTCGGCGGTGGACAGCAGGTGGTTGTGCGGGTCGATGAACCCCGGCAGGACGGTCCTGCCTGCGGCGTCGACGGTCTCCGCGTCCGGCCCGGCCGCTCCGAGAACCTCCGGCGCCCGGCCGACGGCGAGGATCCGTCCGTCCCGTACGGCCACGGCCTCCGCGGCGGGACGGGCGGGGTCCATGGTGAGGACCCTGGCGTTGGTGATGACGATCGGGGACAAGAGGTCTTCCTCTCACTCTTCACTCTGCGGTCACGAGATCTGCGGTCACGAAGGAGACGGCCCGCCGGAGGGGCGGAGGCCGCCGGGGACGGGACGGGCCGGCGGGCCGACGAGCCGCCGGGGAGCCGGACGGGACCGTCTCCGGCTCCCGGACGGCCGGGGCCGCCGGGGTCAGGAGCCGGGGGCCGCGGGAACGGGCCGGGGAGCCGGGTCCCGGTGCATCCGGACGAACGCCACGCAGCCGATGCTGAGCAGGCACATCCCGATGAGCAGGACGATGGCCGGAGCCGGGCCGCCGCCGTACGCGGCGACCAGCGCGGTCGCGGCCAGCGGCGAGAGGCCGCCGAAGACGGCGCCGGCGACCTGGTAGGCCAGGGACATGCCGGTGTAGCGGACGTCGGGCCGGAACATCTGGGCGAGGATCGTGGCCATCGGGCCGTACGTCGCCGACATGGCGAGCCGCATCAGGCCGAGGATCACGAAGATCAGCAGGGTGTCCCGGGTGCTCATCAGGGTGAACTGCGGCACCGCCAGAACGGCCACGCCGACGAGCCCGGCGATGACCACCCGCCGGGCGCCCACCCGGTCGCCGAGCCACGAGACGCCGAGCGTGGCGACCAGCTCCAGGAAGGCCGCGAAGCTCAGCGCGTTGAGGACCACCTGCTCCTCCACGCCGACGCCGGGGCCGGTCGCGTAGGCCAGCAGGAACGTGGTGGTGATGTAGTAGCCGCCGATGGCCACCGGCAGCGCGCCGATGCCGAGCAGCACCGTGCGCCAGGACGTCCGGAGGACCTCCTTGATCGGCAGGCCGGCCGGCGCGTTCCGGCGCGTCTCCTCGAAGACCGGCGACTCCTCGACCTTCAGCCTGATGAGGAGCCCGACCAGGACCAGCACCGCCGACGCGAGGAAGGGAAGCCGCCAGGCCCAGTCCCGCAGCGCGTCGCCGCCCAGGACGTTGAGCAGGCTGAAGGCGCCGGTGGCCAGCAGCGCGCCCGCGGAGTTGCCGAGCTGCGCGAACGACCCGTAAAAGGTCTTCTTGCCCTCCGGAGCGTGTTCCACGGCCATCAGCGCCGCGCCGCCCCATTCGCCGCCGACCGCCAGCCCCTGGACGATCCGCAGCAGCACCAGCAGCGCCGGGGCGAGCATGCCGGCCGACGCGTAGGTGGGCAGCACCCCGACGAGGAAGGTGGCCAGGCCCATCATGAGGAGGGTGACCACGAGCGCGGACTTGCGGCCCACCCGGTCCCCGAAGTGGCCGAACACGATGCCGCCGAGCGGGCGGGCCAGGAAGCCGACGGCGTAGGTGGCGAAGGAGGCCATGACGCCGGCGAAGGGGTCGGTCGAGGTGGGGAAGAACAGGTCGCCGAAGACCAGTGCGGCGGCGGTCGCGTAGACGTAGAAGTCGTACCACTCGATCGTGGTGCCGATGAACGCGGCGAAGGCGGCGCGGCGCGGTTCGCCTGCGCGGCGCGGTTCGCCGGTGCGGCGAGGCGGTTGTCCGTCCATGGGGCCCTCCGGGGGGTGCGTCGTTCCAGCGACGATATGCGCGGCTCAACGACGCTGCCTGTGGACGATTCGCACCGTCGGAGAGTGGCTATAGTGCGGAACGCACACCTTTCGGAAAGGTGCATATCGCTATTTAGGCTGGTATATGCCCTGCTGTAGGAGCTTCACATGCCCCTAACCGTGGCCGACGTCCTCACCCTGCCCTCGCTGGAGATCCGGCTGCTCGCCGGAGCCGGCGGCCTGACCCGCCCGGTCCGGTGGGCGCACGTGACGGAACTGCCCGACCCGGTGCCGTGGCTGCGGGGCGGAGAGCTGGTCATGACGGTCGGTCTCGGGCTACCGGGTGACGCCGAGGGGTGCCGCGCCTACGTCGGACGGCTGGCCGCGGCGGGCTGCGCCGGCCTGGCGTTCGCGCTGCACGAACAGATCACCGAGGTGCCGCCCGAGGTGCTGGAGACCGCCGCGCGGCTGGACCTGCCCGTCCTGGAGATCACCGGCAGGACGCCGTTCATCGCCGTGGCCGAGGCGGTGGCCCGATGGCACTCCGACGAGCGCGTCCGCGGCGAGCGGCGGACCGTCTTCGGTCAGGAGGCCATGGCGCGCGCCGCGCTGCGCTCCGGCCCCGCGGGCATCCTGCGTGCCCTGGCCGAGCACACCGAAGGGGAGACGCTCCTGCTCGACCCCGGCGGCCGCCCCCGCGCCGCCGCCCCCGACACGACCCGGCCCTGGCACGCCGAGGCCGTCGGGGTGGCCGGAGAGGCGGTCGAGGCGGCCGGTGAGGCCGGAGCGCGGCACACCGCGATCGCCGTCGACCACGGCGACCGCGTCCTGCAGATGCAGAGCCTCGGCTTCACCGGCCCGCCCCGCGGCTGGCTGGCCCTGTGGACGACCGGCCCCACCGACTGGCACGTGCGCGTGCTGGCCAACCAGGCGGCGTGCCTGCTGGCGATCGAACTGGACGGGGTGCGCCGGACCC
The DNA here is from genome assembly GCF_055585205.1 of Streptosporangium sp. NPDC053982. Taxonomy (NCBI): domain Bacteria; kingdom Bacillati; phylum Actinomycetota; class Actinomycetes; order Streptosporangiales; family Streptosporangiaceae; genus Streptosporangium; species Streptosporangium sp. NPDC053982. The sequence goes on along the minus strand of NZ_JBVJKQ010000004.1, from coordinate 443,325 downwards.
GGACGCACGCGCACCGGCAGCGCGCGGCCGTGCTGTCCGGCGTGTTGTCCGGCGAACCGGCGTTCGCCGTCCGGCTGGCCGAGATCTGCTCCACCGCGCCTCCGCCGTACGAGGTCATGGTGGCGCGGGCGGCCGGCTGCGACGCCTCCGCCCTGGTCGACCCGGCGCTGGACGCGGTGGCCGACGTGCTCGGCGACCCGGCCACCGAGGAGCTGGCGTTCGTCTGCCCCCGCCCCGAGGGGCTCGTCCTCGTGGTCCCCGAGGGCGGATCCGCCGCGGGCGGCCCGCCGATCGGCGGCGCGCTGACCGACCGGCTGACCGCCCTGTCCGGCCGCGAGGTCGTCGCCGGAGGCTGCCGGGCCCGCGACCTCGGTGAGATCCCGGTCGCGGTGCGGCACGCCACCGGACTGGCCGCGCGGGGCGGCGCCGGTTACGCCCACGTCGACGAGCTGGAGCCGTGGACCCTGCTGCGCGATGCCGTGGACCCGGCGGTGACGGCCCTGTTCGCCGACACCGTGCTGCGCCCGCTCCGTGAGCACGACGTACGGCACGGCACCGCGCTCCTGGCCTCGGTGCACGTGTTCCTGGAGTGCGGGGAGAACCTGGAGGCGGCGGCCCGGCGGCTGGGTGTGCACCGCAACACCCTGAGGACCCGGCTCCGCACCGCCGAGCGGTTGTCGGGGCGTTCCTTCTTGGACCCCTCCCACCGGCTGAAGCTGTGGCTGGCGCTGGCTCTGCGGGAAGCCGTCCCCCCGGGACGCCTGGACTGAGCTGGACCGGCGGGCGCCGGTCCCGCGGGGCTCCGGCCGGACGCGGTCGTCCGGGGTCGTTCAGTCCGTCTCGCGCCAGCCGTCGTGCTCCTCGGCGAGCTCGTCCAGGCGGGCCAGGTCGTCCGCGGTCAGGCCGTCGGCGTTCTCCACGACCACGAGCCACTGGGCGTCCTCGGCGTCGTCCTCGCCGGCCAGGGCCTCCCGCACGACGGCGGGCGCGCCCGCCCGCGGCAGCTCCTCCTCGACGAGCTCCGCGACCGCCTCGGCGTCGTCGCGGCCGGCGAACACCAGCAGGTGCCTCATCGTCCCTCCCGAATCGGGATCCGGAACCGAAGGGTCCCGGCGGAAGGCTCCGCCGGGACCCCGGACACGCGGATCAGGCGCCGCGGAGCCGTGCCCCGGTGCGCTCGGCCGCCAGCGCCACGGCGGCGTCGCGGGCGGCGGTGGTCTCCTCGGCGGTCAGCGTCCGGTCCGGCGCCCGGAACCGCAGGGTGTAGGCGAGGGACTTGTTGCCCTCACCGGCCTGGGCCCCGGTGTAGACGTCGAACAGGCGGATCGACTCCAGCAGGTCGCCCGCGCCCTCGCGCAGCGCCGCCTCCACCTCGGCCACCGGGGTGGCGGCGGCGACGATGAGCGCGACGTCCTGGGTGGCGACCGGATAGGCGGAGATCGACGACACCTGGACCGGACCGGCCGACAGCGGCTCCAGCCGGGTGAGCTCCAGCTCCATCGCGGCGGTGCGCGGCGGCAGGCCGTACGCCTCGATGACGCGCGGGTGCAGCTCCCCGGCGTGGCCGACGAGGACGTCCCCGGCGTACAGGGCGGCGCAGCGGCCCGGATGCCAGGGCTCGTGCCGGTCGGCGCGGACCCGGAGCTCGACTCCGGCCTCGTGGGCCACCGTGCGGGCCGCCTCGACGGCGTCGGCCCAGCTCGCGGCGCGCCCTCCGCCCCACCAGCCGGACCGCTCGAACTCCCCGGCCAGCACGACGGCGACGCGGACCGGCTGGGCGGGCAGCGCGGACTCGATCGAGTCGAGCTCCTCGGCGGTGGGCCTGCGGTCCACGCCGAGGACCGGCGCGGTCGCCGGGGCCTCCCGGTCCGGCCGGTAGACCAGGCCCGTCTCGAACAGCGCGAGGTCGGCGAAGCCCCGGCCCACATTGCGGACCAGCGTTCTGAGCAGTCCCGGCAGCAGGGTGGTCCGCATCAGCGGCTCGTCCTCGCTGAGCGGGTTGGCCAGCCGTACGGCCAGGCGGCGCTCGTCACCCGCGGGCAGCTGCAGGGCGTCCAGGTCGCGCTCCCCCATGAAGGGGTAGGCGAGGACCTCGACGTATCCCGCGCCGGCCAGCGACCGGCCGACCCTGCGGCGCAGCCGCTGGCCCTCGGTGAGCCCGGCGCCCGCCGGGGCGGCCGGCAGGACCGAGGGCAGCTTCTCGTAGCCCTCCAGCCGGATGACCTCCTCGGCGAGGTCGTTGGGGTCGGTCAGGTCGGGCCGCCAGGAGGGCGGGGTGACCGTCAGCATGTCGTCGCCGGTGACGGCGAGTCTGGCGGCGATCCCGCCTGCCGGGGCGGCGCCGCCGGCCTGGACCGTGCAGCCCACCTGCTCCAGGCGGCGGACCACCGTCTCGCGGTCGTAGGGGACCCCGGCGACCCGGCCGGGGTGGCCGCTCGGCATGGAGACGCGGACCGGCTCGACCTCGGCCTCGGCATGGGTGACGCCCGGCTGGATGGTGCCGCCGCCCAGCTCGGCCAGCAGCCGCGCCGCCTTCCAGGAGGCGTACAGCGGCAGCTCGCGGTCGACGCCCCGCTCGAAGCGCTTGGACGCCTCGCTGACGAGGTTGTGGCGGCGCGACATCCGCGCGACGCCGCTGGGCGAGAAGTGCGCGGCCTCGATCACGATGTCGGTGGTCTGATCGGAGATCTCGGTCTTCAGGCCGCCCATCGTCCCGGCCATGGAGATCGCCCCCGAGCCGTCGGTGATCAGGACGTCCTCGGGGTGGAGCGGGCGGACGACGTGGTCGAGGGTCTCCAGGGTCTCCCCCGGCTCGGCCCGGCGCACCACGATCTCGCCGGTCAGCGTCGCCGCGTCGAAGGCGTGCAGCGGCTGGCCGAGCTCCAGCATCACGTAGTTGGTGACGTCGACGGCCAGCGAGACCGGGCGCACGCCGGCGCGGGCCAGGCGCACCCGCAGCCACAGCGGGCTCTCCGCCGCCGGGTCGAAGCCGTGGACCTCGCGCAGCACGAAGCGGTCGCAGGCGGCCGGGTCGGCGATGGAGGCCGGGTGGGCGGCGCCGGAACCGTCGGGCGGGGTGATGTCGGCCGGGTCCCGGAACGGCACGCCGAAGGCGGTCGCGGCCTCCCGCGCCACGCCCCGGATGGACAGCGCGTAGCCGATGTCGGGGGTGATCTCCAGCTCGATCACGTCGTCGCGCAGGCCGAGCAACTCGACCACGTCGACGCCGATCGGGGTGCCGGGCGACAGCACGAGGATGCCGGGCGAGGACTCGGCCACGCCGAGCTCGGCCTCCGAGCAGATCATGCCGTCGGAGACGCGGCCGTAGGTCTTGCGGGAGGCGATCTCGAAGCCGCCGGGCAGCACCGCGCCGGGCAGCGCGACCGGGACGCGGTCGCCGGCCTGGAAGTTGGTCGCGCCGCACACGATCTCGCGCGGCGCGGCCTCCCCCACCTCGACCTGGCAGTGCCGGATGGGCTTCTTGAAGCCGGTGAGCTCCTCGATGGCGAGCACCTCGCCGACCACGATGTTCTTGATGTCGTGGCCGTAGGAGGTGATCGCCTCCAGCTTGAGGCCGGCGCGGGTGAGCGCGTCGGCGACTCCGTGGGCGGTGACGGCGGGGAGATCGACGTACTCCCGCAGCCATGAAAGCGGGACCTTCATCAGACCTCCATCCCGAACGGGAGCGTGAAGCGGGTGTCTCCCTCGACCATGTCGCGCATGTCCTCGACGTTGTGGCGGAACATCAGCGTGCGCTCGATGCCCATGCCGAAAGCGAAACCGCTGTAGCGGGCCGGGTCGACGCCGCAGGCGACGAGGACCCGCGGGTTGACCATGCCGCAGCCGCCCCACTCGATCCAGCCCTCCGACCTGCAGGTGCGGCAGGGCGGGTTGCCGGGCGTCGCCGAGGCGCCGCGGCAGACGAAGCACTTGAGGTCCATCTCGGCGGACGGCTCGGTGAACGGGAAGTAGTTGGGCCGGAACCGGGTGGTGATGCCCTCGCCGAACATGACCTCGGCGAACCGGTCGAGGGTGCCCTTCAGGTGGGCCATGGTCAGGCCCTCGTCGATCGCCAGGCCCTCGACCTGGTGGAAGACCGGGGTGTGGGTCGCGTCGAGCTCGTCGGTGCGGAACACCTTGCCGGGCGAGACCACGTAGACAGGCAGGCTCCGGCCGAGCAGCGCCCGGATCTGCACCGGCGAGGTCTGGGTGCGCAGCACCTTGCCGGAGTCGACGGACTCGACGAAGAACGTGTCGTGCTCCGAGCGCGCCGGGTGGTCGGGCGAGATGTTCAGCGCGTCGAAGTTGAACCACTCGCCTTCCAGCTCCGGCCCCTCGGCCACCTCGTAGCCCATCGCGACGAAGGCGTCGGCGACGCGCTCCTGCAGCGTGGTCAGCGGGTGCCGGGCGCCGCGCGGGGCGCGGTCCCAGGGCAGGGTGACGTCGACGGTCTCCTCGACGAGGACCCGTTCGTCGCGCTCGGCCTCCAGCTGGGCCTGGCGTTCGGCGAGGGCCTCGGCGACGGCCTTGCGCGCTCCGCCGATCCGCTTGCCGGCGTCGGCGCGGGCCGCCGGCGGCAGTGCGCCGATCTCGCGGTTGGCCAGGGCTATGGGCGAGCGGTCTCCGGCGTGCGCGAGCCGTACCTGCTTGAGTTCGTCGAGGTCGCGCGCCGCCTTGATGGCGTCGAGCGCGTCGTCCCGCATGCGCGCCAGCTCGTCGGCGTGCAGCGGTGTCACCTCGACCGGGTCGTAGTTAGACAAGGGAGCTCCGAATCCAGGGCTTAGGCGGCCATGAGTCTAGTCGGGAGAGCCCACCGGGCCCGCATCGACGCTCAGGCGAAGTGCTCAGGCGAAGTCAGGGGTGCCGGTGGGCACGGTAAATCGGAACTCGGCGCCGCCCTCGGGGCCCCGCCGCACGGAGATCGTGCCGCCGTGCGCCTCGATCAGGCCCTTGACGATGAACAGGCCGAGCCCGGTGCCTCCCCGGCGACGGGCGTTGCCCCGCCAGAACTGCCGGAACACGCGCGTGACCAGCTCGGGCGGGATGCCCTCTCCCTGGTCGCGGACGGACACGGCGACTCCCCAGTCGTTCGGCTCTATGGCTATTGTCACCGTACCGCGACCGTGGCGCACCGCGTTTTCCAGCAGGTTGGCCAGGACCTGGTCGATCTTGTCCTGATCGAGCCAGGTCTCGGGGAGCTCGCCGCGGACCTCCAGCCGGAAGCGGTCCTCCGGCTCTCCCGCCGCCACCCGCCCGGCGATGACCTTCCGGGCCCTGGCCGGGATGTCGACCACCTGGCGGTGGATCTCCAGGCGGCCCGACTCGATGCGGGAGACGTCCAGCAGCTCGGTGATCAGCCGGGTCACCCGGTCGGCGTCGGCGTTGACCGTCTCCAGCATGACGAGCTTCTGGTCGTCGGTGAAACGGGTCCACTTGGCCAGCAGCGTCGCGGTGAAGCCCTTGACGCTGGTCAGCGGGGAGCGCAGCTCGTGGGCGACCGTGGAGACCAGGTCGGCGCGGCTGCGCTCCAGCCGGGCGCGGGCGCCCGCGTCGCGCAGGGTGATCACCACCCGGACGACCGGGCCGCCCCGCTCGGGCCGGCGCACCAGGCGGGCGGCCACGAGCATCTCCTGCCCGCCCGGAGTGCGCAGCGGCAGCTCCGGCTGGCGGGCCCGGCCGGGCAGGCCCCCGTAGGGGTCGAACCACTTCCACCAGTCGCGCCCGTCGTGGTCGCGGAAGGAGAACGCGTCCCGCAGGTGCCGTCCGAGAGCCCGGTCGCGGGCGACGCCGGTGAGGCGGACGGCGGCGCGGTTGACGGCCAGCACGTGGCCGTCCCGGTCGGTCACGACGAGGCCGTCGGGGAGGTCGTCCACGTCGATCACACAGGCGGAGTCAGCGCTCCGTTCGTCGGTGTGTTCGCCGTGCACGACCCCGCCTCCTCGACGCTACAACGCCGACAATAGCGGGTTTCCCGCGTCCTACGGCAGCCTCGCGGCGCTGCCCGGGGAACCGGTCCGCTGAGACCGGGCAGATGCGTACAGACAGACCGCGGCGGCGGTCGCGAGGTTGAGGCTCTCGGCCCCGCCGTAGATCGGGACGCGGACGACCTCGTCGGCCAGCTTCAGGATCTCCTCGGGCAGCCCCCACGCCTCGTTGCCGAAGACCCAGGCGACCGGCCCGGACAGGTCGACGTCGTCGAGGGTGCGCTCCCCCGCGCCGTCTGCCGCGAGCACCCGCAGGCCCTGCTCCTTCAGCCGCCCGACGGCCCGTGCCACGGGGGTGCCCGTGACCACCGGGAGGTGGAACAGGCTGCCGGCGCTGGCCCGGACGCACTTGCCGTTGTAGGGGTCGACCGAGGCGTCGGTGAAGACGACCGCGTCGGCGCCGGCGGCGTCGGCGGTGCGCAGCACGGTGCCGGCGTTCCCCGGGTCGCGGACGTGCGCCAGGACGGCCACCAGCCGGGCGTCGGCCGTGACGGCGTCGTCCAGGGGGACGTGCACGAACCGGCAGACGGCCAGCAGGCCCTGCGGGGTGACGGTCTGGGCGAGCTCGGCCATGACCTCGCCGCTGGCGCGCTGCGCCGGCACGCCGGCCGCCGCGGCGGCGGCGACGAGGTCGGCGTGCCGGACCTCGGCCTCGGCGGTGGCGAACAGCTGCGTCACGACGCCGTCCAGCGCCAGAGCCTCGCGTACGGCCTGCGGCCCCTCGGCGATGAAGGACCGGTCCCGGTCCCGGAAGGCGCGCTTGGTCAGCCGCCGCACGGCCTTGACCCGCGGCGACTTGATGTTGGTGAGCTCAGATTCCGCCATGTTCGAATCCCCCAGGAATGCGGACGCGGCCCACAGCGTGATCGCTGTGGGCCGCGCCCTCGCCGGTGCCGGGCCGCGGCCCGGCGGGCGTGTTGCTCAGCCGGCGACCGGCGCGTTCACGTCGGCCGGGAGCGCCTTCTTGGCGGCCTCGACCAGCGTCGCGAACGTGGCGGCGTCGTTGACCGCGAGGTCGGCGAGGATCTTGCGGTCGACCTCGATGGAGGCCAGGCGCAGACCCTGGATGAGCCGGTTGTAGGTGATGCCGTTCTGGCGGGCAGCGGCGTTGATGCGCTGGATCCAGAGACGGCGGAAGGTGCCCTTGCGGTCCTTGCGGTCGCGGTAGGCGTAGGTCATCGAGTGGAGCATCTGCTCCTTGGCCTTGCGGTACAGACGCGACCGCTGGCCCCGGTAGCCGCTCGCCCGCTCGAGAACGACCCTGCGCTTCTTCTTGGCGTTGATCGCCCGCTTCACGCGTGCCATGTCTATCTATCTCCCCGGGGGTCGTTACTTGGCGAGCAGCTTTTTGATCTTCTTGGTGTCGGCGTCGGACAGCACGACCTCGGGCTTGAGACGACGCGTGAGAGTGGAGGACTTCCACTCGTTGTAGTGCGCGCGGTTGGCGCGGCGCCGCTTGATCTTGCCGGTGCCGGTCAGCCGGAACCGCTTCTTCGCACCGCTGTGCGTCTTCATCTTCGGCATCTCAGCCGTCTCTCCCTCGATCGTGCCGATGTCCCGGGCCGGTAACCCGAGTCAAGGGCATGCCTGACTGTGAGACCGGACCCGGTCTCGGCTTAATCCCGCGACTGCCCGGTGGTCCGGGCCGTGCGAGTCACTCCTGCGGGACGGCCGCGCCGTCGTCGACGGACACGCCGTCGTCAACGAGCGCCGGAGCCTCTTCGGAGGTCTCGTCACGTCGCGCCTTGGCCGCCGCCTTCTCGGCCTTGGCCTCGGCCTTCTTCTTGTGCGGGCCGATCACCATGATCATGTTTCGGCCGTCCTGCTTGGGCTGGGACTCCACGAAGCCGAGCTCCGAGACGTCCTCCGCCAGCCGCTGCAGGAGCCGGAAACCCAGCTCGGGCCGGGACTGCTCCCGTCCGCGGAACATGATCGTGACCTTGACCTTGTCCCCGGCCTTGAGGAACCGCACCACGTGACCCTTCTTGGTCTCGTAGTCGTGCGGGTCGATCTTCGGACGGAGCTTGATCTCCTTGATGATCGTGTACGCCTGGTTGCGCCGCGCCTCGCGTGCCTTCATCGCGGACTCGTACTTGAACTTGCCGTAGTCCATGAGCTTGCACACGGGCGGGCGAGCCGTAGCCGCGACCTCCACGAGGTCGAGGTCGGACTCCTGAGCCAGCTTCAGGGCATCGCCGATGGAGACGATGCCGACCTGCTCGCCGTTCGGGCCGACGAGGCGGACCTCGGGGACACGAATACGGTCGTTGATGCGGGGCTCGGCGCTGATGGGGCCTCCTAGGTCGGATCCACCGCCGGCTTGCCCGGCGGCGTCTGCCACATACTCGATCGTGCCGGGAAGTCACCCCCGAGGCCCCGAGGGCCCGGAATGCGAAATGCCCCGCACGTCGCGCATGCGGGGCCACATGAGCTCATCGGCTTCGCCGCCGCGGGCTCTTTCCGGGGTCAACCGGTGTGATCCTTGACCTGCCGGCTTTTCGGCCGACCAGGTGGGAGGTGAACCTCCGCTTGCGCGTCCGGCAGGCATGCCGGACCGATCGAGTAGTCACTCTATCACAACACCGAAGGCCCCTCGAACCTTCCCGGGAGCGGCGGGACCGGCCGGTCCACGGCCGCGGGGCCGGTCAGCCCGTGGCGGCCCGCCGGGCGATCTCCGCCTCGCCCGCCGCGCGCATCGCCTCCACCGGCACGTCGGTCCGGCCGGTCATCAGCTCGACCTGCCGGGCCGCCTGGTGCAGCAGCATGGGGAAGCCGCCGACCACCGTGCCGCCGCGGGCGGCCACGGCCGCGGCCAGGCGGGTGGGCCAGGGGGCGTAGACGACGTCGAAGAGCGCGGGCACCCCGGCCACCAGGTCCGCCAGGCCGTCGGCGGCGCCCGCGGGCAGCGTCGAGACCACCAGGTCCGTCTCCAGGGCCGTGCCGACCTTGTCGAAGGTCAGCACCTGCAGGGCCGTCTCCAGCCGCTCGGCGGCCCCGGCGGTCGTCCGGGCCCGCTCCGGGTCGCGCACCACCAGGGTCGCCTCGGCCAGGCCCAGCTCGCGCAGCGCGGCCAGCGCCGAGGCCGCCGTGGCCCCGCCGCCGAGGATCGTCGCCGACCGGGGCGGCGCCACCCCCGCCTCGGTGAGCGCCCGGACGATGCCGTGGACGTCGGTGTTGTGGCCGTGACGGGCGCCGCCGTCGAAGACCACGGTGTTGGCCCCGCCCACCCGCACGGCGAGATCGGAGACCGTGCCCAGCAGCGGCAGCACCGCGCGCTTGAGCGGCATGGTCAGCGACAGACCGGCCCACTCGGGACCGAGCCCGGCGACGAGGCCGGGCAGGGCGGCCTCGTCGCACTCGATCGCCTCGTAGTGCCACCCGTCCAGGCCCATGGCCGCGTGGGCGGCGCGGTGCAGGACCGGCGACAGCGAGTGGGCGATGGGCGACCCGAGGACCGCGGCCCTGACGGTGCCGGCGGCCCCGGTCATCCGCCCGCCTTGTTCTGCTCGTACTCCGCCTTGAGCTTGAAGAAGTCGGTCTCGTTGGTGGCGAACTTGGTGATGCGGCGCTTGGGGTCGACGGTGACGAAGAACTTCCAGTCGCCCTTGGCCGGGTTGAGCGCCGCCTGGATGGCGTCGTCGCCCGGGTTGGAGATCGGCCCCGGCGGCAGGCCGAGACGCTTGTAGGTGTTGTAGGGCGAGGCGCTCTCCAGATCGGCGTGGCTGGCCTCGATGCCGTACTTGCCGAGCGCGTACATGACCGTGCTGTCCATCCCGAGCTTCATCGGCGGCTCGGAGTGGAGCCGGTTGTAGATGACGCGGGACATCTTGGCCATGTCGTCGAGGTTGCCGGCCTCGGCCTGGACGATGCTGGCGATCGTCACGATCTGGTGCGGGGTGTAGCCCAGGGCCTTGGCCTCCCTGGCCAGGTTCTCCTTCTCGGCGGTCTCCTTGAAGCGGTCGACCATCGCGGTCAGGATGTCGGAGGCCGTCATCTTGGGGGTGATCTCGTAGGTCGCCGGGAAGACGTAGCCCTCCGGATTGCCCCTGGCGTAGGAGGGCAGGCCCAGCGCCTTGCCGTTCTTGGCGGCCTGCTGGAACTCCTTCAGCGGCTTGCCGGTCTGCTTGGCGAGCTCCTGCAGCATGGCCGTCAGGCGCAGGCCCTCCTTGATGGTCACCCGCTCGTGCAGCCGCTTGGCCGGGTCGAGCAGCTTCACGGCCTCGGCGGCGGCCATCTGCTTGCGCATCCGGTACTCGCCGGGCTGCAGGGAGGAGCTCTTGCCGGCGTCGGTGATGGCGTCGGTGAACGCCTCGGAGCTCTTGACGACGTCCTTCTCCCGGAGGGTCAGGGCGATCTGGGAGGCGGTCTGCCCCTCCTTGATCTCCACGACGACCTCGCCGCTGCCCTGGCCCTTGTAGTCCTCGACGGTCATCGCGTCGCGCACCCACAGGTAGCCGTAGTAGCCGCCGGCGCCGAGGCCGCCGACCAGGATGATGACCGCGAGCATCGGGGCGAGGAACCCGCCGCGGTTGCGGCGCCGTCGTCTGCGGCGCCCACGGCCGGTCCGGCGAGGACGACGTGAGGGGTCGTCCTCGCCGACCAGGAAGTCCATATCGAGATCGTTCATAGGTCCGCTGGCCAATCTCCCGGGTGGGACGGCCTGGCGTCAAGCGGGCATGCCAAACCGAGGGGGGACACGGGGTCGAGCGGCCCGGTGTCCCGGGATCCGCGCCTCGGCCGCGCAGTGGGCATCGCCGCTTGCGGCGGAACCGGGGATGTTCCGCCGGACATCAATGCGTCCCGAGGTATCTGTTCAGCTCTTCCCGGTATCTCACAAACTCACTCTCTTTGTCAGTGAATTTCGTGATTCTACGCTTCGGATCGATCGTGACAAACCAGAACCAATCACCCCGATCTGGACGGAGAGCCGCGGTGATCGCCTTCTCCCCCGGATTCGCGATCGGTCCCGGAGGCAGCCCGGGATGAGCGTAGGTGTTGTAGGGCGACTTCACCTTCGTGTCCTTCTCCGTCACCCTGAGCGTCCGGCGGTTCTGCGCGTAGAGCACCGTACTGTCGATCTGCAGCGGCGTGCCCGCCTTGATCCGGTTGTAGATCACTCTAGCGATCTTCGGATAGTCGGAGTCGCGCCCGCCCTCCGCCTGGACGAGGCTGGCCACCGTGACCGCCTCCAGTGGCGTCAGGCCGCGCTCGGCCGCGCGGTTCTCCAGCTCCAGCTTGGCCGCGGCTCTCTTGTACCGTTCCACCATGAGGCCGAGCACGTCGGCGGGGGTCATGTCCGGCTCGACCTCGTAGGTCGCCGGGAACATGAAGCCCTCGGGTCCCTTGGCGTAGGACGGCAGCTCCAGCTCCTCACGGTCCTCGGAGGCCCGGACGAAGGCGTCCCTGGGCATACCGGTCTTGGCCGCCAGCCTGTCGAACAGCTCGGTCAGGCGCAACCCCTCGGGGACCGTGACCCGGCGCACCACCCGCGACCCCGGGGCGAGCAGCAGGTCGAGGGCGGAGTCGGCGGCCATGCCCTTCCGCAGGCGGTAGTGGCCGGGCCGCAGACTGCCGGTCTTGGCCCGTTCCTCGGCCGCCTTGACGAACGCCCCGGCGCTCGCGACGACGCCCGCGTCGGCGAGCGTCTCGGCGATCTCCCCGGCGCTCGCGCCCGAGGGGATCCGCACGACGACCGAGCCCGAGCCCTGCCCGGCGAAGTCGTCGGGCATCAGCCGCGGCCCGACCACCACGTAACTCCCGGCGGCCGCCGCGAGGACGACCGCGGCGGCCCCGCCCGCCAGCAGCCACGCGGGCCGGGGGATCACCGCGGTGTCCCGTCACCCGATCCCGTGCCGGGCGGCCCGCCCGGCGGCCCCGAGGCACCCAGAGCACTGCCCGGCGGCCTCCCGGTGGCGCGCTCGGCGTCCAGGGCCGCCTGCAGCAGCACGATGGCCGCCGCCTGGTCCACCACGCCGCGCTGGTTCTTCGCCTTGACCCCGCTGGCCCGGAGGCCCTGCTGGGCGGTGACCGTGGTCAGCCGCTCGTCGAACAGCCGCACCGGGACGGGCGCCAGCCGATGGGCGATCCGGGCCGCGAAGTCGCGGGCGAGCCCCGCCGCCTGCCCCTCCCGGCCCGACAACGAGGTCGGCAGACCGACCACGATCTCGACGACGTCGTACTCGGTCGCGATCTCCGCGAGCCGTTCCAGGTCTCCTCTGCCGCGCCGTACGGTCTCCACCGGCGTGGCCAGCAGCCCCGAGGGGTCGCTGCGGGCCACGCCGATGCGGACCGAGCCGACGTCGACGCCCAGGCGAATGCCGTTTCTCATGTGGTCATCGTCCCCGCCTCCGGGCCTCGTCAGACCCCCGGACGCCCGGTGTCAGGAGGCGGCCTGCGCGATCGCCTGCTGCACGGCGCCGAGCGCGTCACCGATCGCCTCGGGACGGGCCCCGCCGCCCTGCGCGACGTCGTCCTTGCCTCCGCCGCCGCCGCCGAGCGCCTTGGCCGCGACACCGACGAGCCGGCCGGCCTTCAGGCCCCGGGCGCGCCCGGCGTCGTTGACGGCCGCGACGACGACGGGCCGGTCACCGGGCACGCCGGCGACGACGACCACGGCGGCGCGGTCGGCGGGGAACCGGCCCCGCACGTCGAGCGCCAGCTTGCGCAGGTCGTCCGGGGAGGTGCCGTCGGGCGCCCGGTGCGTCACGACCGAGACGCCGTCCAGGTCGCGGGCGGCGGCGGCGAGCTCGCCGGCCACGGCCAGCACCTGAGCCGAGCGGAGCCGCTCCAGCTCCTTCTCCGCGGTGCGCAGCCGGGTGACGATGCCCTCGATCCGCTCGGGAAGCTCCTCGCGGCGGGCCTTGAGCTGCTCGGACAGCTGGGCCACCAGCACGCTCTCGCGGGCCAGGAACCGGAAGGCGTCCAGGCCGACCAGGGCCTCGACGCGGCGCACGCCGGCGCCGATCGAGGACTCGCCCAGCACCTTGACCAGGCCGAGCTGGCCGGAGCTGGCGACGTGGGTGCCGCCGCACAGCTCCCTGGAGTAGTCGCCCACCTCGACGATGCGGACGGTCTCGCCGTACTTCTCGCCGAACAGGGCCAGCGCGCCCATCGCCCGGGCCTCGGACTGGGAGGTGTGGAAGGCGTTGACCGTGAGGTCGTTGATCAGAACGGCGTTGACCTCGTCCTCGACGTCGCGCAGCACGCTGGGCGGCACGGCGCCGGCGGCGGTGAAGTCGAAGCGGAAGCGGCCGGGCGAGTTCTCCGAGCCGGCCTGCGCCGCCGTCTCCCCCAGCGCGTTGCGGAAGCCGCGGTGCACCAGGTGGGTGGCGGTGTGGCTGCGGGAGATGGCGCGGCGCCGCTCGACGTCGATCTCGGCCTGGGCCTGGTCGCCCACCCGGATCTCCCCGGCGCGGACCTTGCCGCGGTGCACGATGACGCCCGCGACCGGGGACTGCACGTCCACGATCTCGACCTCGGCGCCGCCGGTGCGGATGACGCCCTGGTCGGCGAGCTGGCCGCCGCCCTCGGCGTAGAAGGGGGTACGGCTCAGCACGACCTCGGCCGTGGTGCCGGCGCCGGCCGCGGGGACCGGCGCGCCGTCCACCAGCAGGCCGATGACCTGCGCCTCCGCCGTCACCTGGTCGTAGCCCAGGAAGTCGACCTTGCCGGTCTTCTCCAGGATCCGGCCGAACACCGAGATGTCGGCGTTGCCGGTCTTCTTGGCGGCGGCGTCGGCCTTGGCGCGGTCGCGCTGCTCCTTCATCAGCCGGCGGAAGCCCTCCTCGTCGACCTTGAGGCCCTGCTCGGAGGCCATCTCCAGGGTCAGGTCGATCGGGAAGCCGTAGGTGTCGTGGAGCTGGAAGGCCTGGTCCCCGCCGAGGGTGCCCCGGCCCTTGCGCTTGTTCTCCTCCACCGCCGCGTCGAAGATCGCGGTGCCGGTGCGGAGGGTGCCCAGGAAGGACGCCTCCTCGGCGTCGATCACCGCGTGGATCTGCGGGGCGTCGGCCTTGAGCTCGGGGTACAGATCGCCCATCACGGCGATGGTCACCGCGGTGAGGTCGTGCATGTAGCGCTCCTCGCCCGCGCCCAGCAGGCGCAGGTTGCGGACGGCGCGGCGCAGGATGCGCCGCAGCACGTAGCCGCGGCCCTCGTTGGAGGGCAGCACGCCGTCGGCCACCAGCATCACGCTGGTGCGCACGTGGTCGGCGACGACCCGCAGCGAGACGTCGGCGCGCTCGTCACGGCCGTAGCGCGTCCTGGTCAGCTCGGCGGCCCGGTCGAGGATCTTGTAGGTGGTGTCGATCTCGTAGATGTTGTCGACGCCCTGCAGGATCGCCGCCATGCGCTCCAGGCCCATGCCGGTGTCGACGCTGCGGGCGGGCAGCTCGCCGATGACGTCGAAGTCGGTCTTGCTGCGGACCGCGCCGAGCTGGAACTGCATGAAGACGTTGTTCCAGACCTCGAGATAGCGGTTCTCGTCGGCGACGGGGCCACCGTCCTTGCCGTACTCGGGGCCGCGGTCGTAGTAGATCTCGGTGCAGGGGCCGCCCGGACCGGGCACGCCCATGTGCCAGTAGTTGTCCTCCAGGCCGCGGCGCTGGATGCGCTCGGCCGGGACGCCGACCTTCTCGTGCCAGAGGCGGTAGGCCTCGTCGTCGTCGTGGTAGACGGTGACCCAGAGGCGCTCGGCGGGGAAGCCGAAGCCGCCCTCGGACTCGGGCTTGGTCAGCAGCTCCCAGGCGAGCGGGATCGCCTGGTCCTTGAAGTAGTCACCGAACGAGAAGTTGCCGAGCATCTGGAAGAACGTGGCGTGCCTGGTGGTCTTGCCGACCTCGTCGATGTCGGGGGTGCGCACGCACTTCTGGACGCTGGTGGCCCGCTTGAACGGGGGTTTCTGCTGCCCGAGGAAGTAGGGCTTGAAGGGCACCATGCCCGCGGGCACCAGCAGCAGCGTCGGGTCCTCGGCGATCAGGCTGGCCGAGGGCACGACGGTGTGCCCACGCTCCTCGAAGAAGCGCAGGAAGCGGCGCGCGATCTCTGCCGACTCCATTTCAGCGGCCGTCCTTTACGTCGTAGTGGTTGGTGTCGTCAACACTGTCCAGCCCGAACCGGGAACGCAACTCGGTTTCCCGCCGGGCGGCGCCGTCCAGGGCGTCGCCCGCGAACTCCCGTGCCTGCTCCAGCATCCCGGAGGCGCCGTGAAGGGCGCGCCGGGCCACGTGGTTCGGATGCAGTGCCTGAAGCTTACGCATCGTCCACACCGCGCAGAACGCGCCGAGGGACATGTAGAACAACCGGCGGATCATGACCTGCGCCCCTCCAGCACCCGGGGGGCGGACCGGCCGCGGGCGCGGCGGGCGCCCAGGGCCCGCCGGACGCCGTGACCCAGCGCCGCCACCTTGATCAGCGGCCCTGTGATGAGGGTCTGCGTGACGTCGCTGACCTTGGCGACGTGACCGCTGACCTGCTTGACGTCCTCGGCGATGGCCTCGACGGCGACGAGCCGGCGGTTGGCCTCGCCGACGGTGGCCGTCATGTCCTCCAGCAGCGGCACGACGCGGTCGCCGAGCTCGGAGACCATCTTGGACGTCTGGGTCAGCAGGCGTGCCAGCCTGACCAGGACCACGGCAAGAAAGCAGACCAGGATCGCCCAGAACATGGCGACCATCAGGCCCGCGACCTCTCCGGCGGTGAGCATGCGCCGATCTCCCTACTTCACCCGGCTGGAACGGCAAGACCCTATCGCGTCTGACCGACCCTTCCCGGCACACGTCCCGCGAACCGCGCCTCCGTCCGCGGGCCGCCGCCGAAGGCGTCCACGCACAGCTGCGCGAACCAGGTCACCCCGGGCAGGAGAAGCGCCCAGCCCAGCAGCGCCCAGCCGAGGTGCACGTGGACGAGGGCGCGGGCGACGGCGGCGGCCCCCTGGGCCGTGCCCCCGCCGGGACCGGTGTAGGTGATCCGGCGCAGGCCGGCCGGGTGGTCCTCGGCCGCCAGGATCCGCAGCCCGGCGGGCCGGCGGCGGGCGAACCAGGCGCCGACCCCCGCGCACTGGCCGCAGACGCGGGAGACGTGGAGCGTGGCGCCGGGCACACCCTCCGGTACGGCGGGCCGCAGGCGCGGCACCCAGGGACGCACCGCTCGCCGGTACTCCTCCCAGGCCGCGCCGTGCCGTTCGCCGAGCCGTTCGCCCTCGTGCCAGGCCGCCAGCCCGGCGCCGTAGGCCAGGGCGACCGCCGCGGCGGCCAGGAAGACCCGGTCGAGGGTCGCGAGGAGCAGGTAGGCCGCCGTCATCGAGACCTGCATCGGGTTGCGCACGTAGGCGTAGGGGCCGGTCCGCACCAGCCGCTCCGGCGGGTCGTACGGCAGCGGCGTGCCCCGGCCCTCCTCGGCGAACTCCCGCACCGCGGCCAGGCCGAGCAGCAGCGGCACGGCGAGCGCCTGGACGAGCAGGCCCAGCGCCCACGACGGCTGCCGCCACGCCTGCGTGGCGGCGATCGGCAGGGCCAGGCCGAGGCCGCCCGCGAGCAGCGCCTGCATCGCGACCCGGGCGCGCAGGCGGCGCCCGGCGGACGTCCACCGCGAGAGGAGCAGGCCGGGGACCAGGGCGGCGGCGACCGCCAGCGTCTCGCCCGTGAGCCAGCCGTCGCCGAGCACGACGACGGGCCGGCCGAGCGGCATGACCGCCAGGTCGAACCACGCCAGGGCCGCCACGACGAGCGGCAGGGGCGCCCGCCGGGCGGCCAGGGCGGGCAGCGCCCCCCACAGCAGCGCCCAGCCGAGCAGCAGGTCCGCGGGGACGCCGTGCCAGACCGCCCCCTCGGCGGTGAAGCGCCACCAGCCCGCGCCGATGGCCAGGACGTTCACGGCGGCGAGGACCGTCAGGTTCCAGGCCGTGGCGAGGATCGCCGCCGCGATGTCCCGCTCCGGGTGACGGCGGGCCGCGGCGGCGGCGAGCACGGCGGCCACGGGGACCATGAGCGCCAGGCCGCGGACCAGCGCCGGGTCCGCGGTCATGCCGGCGAGGGCCGCGCTCAGACCGGCGGGGTCCGGGACAGGACCGGCGGCCGCCGCCGGGGCTCCCACGGCGACGGTCATCGCCGGGCTCCCGCGCCGCCGGCCGCCGCCGGGACCATCGCGGCGCCGCTCGCCGCCGGGGCTCCCGGGGCGCCGGTCATCCGAACGTCCGGGCGAGGTAGGCGGCGGCCTCGCCGAGCGCGTACCGCTGGAGCGGGCCGAAGTACCAGCCGGGGTCGAAGGTGCGGCGGTAGCGCAGGGTCACGGTGACCCGCCCGCCGCCCCAGGCGAACTCCGCCTCCCTCAGGTCGAGCCAGCGGGCCAGGGTGGTGTCGCCGAGCACCGAGAACGTCACCCGGCCCGGCGCACGCTCCTTCACCCCGAGGGTCATCGACCGGGGCTCGGGGGCGGCGCCGATGCCCAGGGAGCGGCGCGGGGTGAAGACGATCTCCCGCCGGTCCCCGATCCGCAGCCCCTCCCCCGCCGACCGCACCGGCCGGGGGAAGCCCAGCCGGAGCAGCGGCGAGTCGAAGGCGCCGAACCGCGGCGCGGCGGCCAGCGCCCGCTCGACGTCCCTTCCGGAGGTCTGGACGGACACGGTCACCTCGCCGTCGCGGGACGGGGCGGCCAGCTCGGCTCCCCCGGCGGCCAGCGTCAGCAGCACCAGCGGGACGGCGATCGCGTTCGTCCCCCGTCTGCGATGGCCGTCGGCGACGAGTCCGAAGATCAGGCCGATGAAGTAGAACAGCGGGGCCGCGAAGACGAGGCAGACGATCCCCTCGCCGAGCAGCGGACCGGCCAGGGCGAGCCCGACGGTGATGGCCGCCATGATCAGCCCGGTGACGGTGCGCGGCCGGGCGGTGAGGATGACGGTGACGGCGATGACGGCCGGCAGTCCCAGGTAGAAGAGGGCCGTCTGCTCCAGGTGGCCGGCGTGCAGCACCCGGTAGAGCAGCAGCGCGGCGAACAGGGCGATCACCAGCGCCGCGAGGGTCCGGCGCGCCCGGTTCCGGTGCGCGGGGTCCGGCTCCCGGGAGGGTCCGGGCGCCGGTTCCGGTGCCGGAGGCGGCCCGGAGGCCGGCTCGCGTTCCGGCTCGGGGAACGGTTCGGGTTTCGGCTCGGGGGATGGGGGTGAGTCGTTCACGGGGCCTCTTCATCGGTTGGTTTAATCACTTGATTAAACCGTACGATGAGGAGATCGCCGGAGCAAGGGAGGCTCGGAGTGAGCAGGCAGGCAGGGGCGGAGACCCGCGAGCGGCTGGTCGAGGCGGCCTCGCGGGTGCTGCGGGCCGAGGGGTACGCCGGAACCAGCGCCCGCGCCATCGCCAAGGAGGCGGAGGTCAACTCGGCCCTGGTCTTCTACCACTTCGGCGGCGTGGACCAGCTGCTGCTGACCGCCCTGGACCGCTCCTCCGAGCAGCGCATGGCCGCCTACCGGGAGGCCGTGGCGGGGGCCCGCACGCTGGAGGAGCTGGTGGAGGTGGCCAACGCCATCTACCGCGCCGATCTGGAGGGCGGGCACATCACGCTCTTCTCCGAGCTCGTCGGGGCGGGCCTCGCCAGGCCCGAGCTCCGCGCGGAGATCACCAAGCGTGCCGAGCCGTGGATCGGCTTCGTCGAGGAGACCCTGGAGCGGGTCATCGGCGGTTCACCGCTCGCCCGCCTCATGCCGCCCCGCGACCTCGCCTACGCGGCGATCACCTTCTATCTCGGCGTCAACGTCTTCACCCATCTCGACGCCGACCGCTCCCGCACCGAGGCGCTGTTCGACCTGGTCGGCAGGGTCGCCCCGCGCGCCAGGCTGCTGACGGTGCGGCTGCCGCGCCGCCGTACGCCGCCCGCCCCCGGCTGACCGCCTGCCCGGCCCGCCCGCCGTGCGGGCCGTTCCGGGACGGGCAGGGCGCATGGCGGGCCGCAGCGGGACCGGCGGACCGTGGCGGAGCGGGCCGTGGCAGGGCGGCCGTACGGCGGGCGGTGCGCTACCGTCCGCGCAGGAAGGACCGGATCCGCGCCCAGCGGTCGGCGAAGCCGGCCTCGGCGCCGTGCCGGGTGGGCCGGTAGTAGCGGCGGTCGCGGATCTCGGCGGGGGCGTAGTCCTGGCGGACCAGGCCGTGCTCGAAGTCGTGGGGGTACTTGTAGCCCTCGCCGTGGCCGAGTTTCCCCGCGCCCGCGTAGTGGGAGTCGCGCAGGTGGGCGGGGACCTGGCCGATGTCGCCGCGCCGCACGTCCGCGGCGGCGGCGTCGACGGCGGTGATCACGGCGTTGGACTTGGGGGCCAGCGCGCAGTGGATCACGGCCTGGGCGAGGTTGAGCCGCCCCTCGGGGAGGCCGACGAACTCCACCGCCTGGGCCGCGGCCACCGCGACCTGCAGGCAGGTGGGATCGGCCATGCCGACGTCCTCGGAGGCGAAGATGACGATCCTGCGGGCGATGAACCGGGGGTCCTCGCCCGCCTCGACCATGCGGGCGAGGTAGTGCAGGGCGGCGTCGGCGTCGGAGCCCCGCATGCTCTTGATGAAGCCGCTGATCACGTCGTAGTGCTGGTCGCCCTGGCGGTCGTAGCGCACGGCGGCCTTGTCCACCGCGCGCTCCACCGTCTCGACGGTGATCTCGCCGTCGGCGATCAGCGCGGCCGCCTCCAGGTAGGTGAGGGAGCGGCGGGCGTCGCCGCCGGCCAGCCGTACGAGGTGGCCGGCCGCCTCCGGCGCCAGCGTCACCTTCCCGTCCAGGCCGCGCGGGTCGGCGACGGCGCGCTCCAGCACCTTTTCGACGTCGTCGTCGGACAGGGGTTCGAGCGTCAGCAGCAGCGAGCGTGACAGCAGCGGCGAGATGACGGAGAAGAACGGGTTCTCGGTGGTCGCCCCGATGAAGGTGACCCAGCGGTTCTCCACCGCGGGCAGCAGGGCGTCCTGCTGTGCCTTGTTGAAGCGGTGCACCTCGTCCACGAACAGGACCGTCTGCCGGCCCGACATGCCCAGTTCCCGGCGGGCCGACTCGATGGCCGCGCGGACCTCCTTGACGCCCGCCGACACCGCGGAGACCTCGACGAACCGGCGCTCGGTGGCGCCGGCGACGACGTAGGCGAGGGTGGTCTTGCCCGTGCCGGGCGGGCCCCACAGGAACAGCGACATCGGGGCCTCGGACTCGACGAGCCGGCGCAGCGGCGTGCCGGGGCCCAGCAGGTGGCGCTGGCCGATCACCTCGTCCAGGCCGCGCGGGCGCATCCGCACCGCCAGGGGCTCGTGGCCCCGATGGGCTTCCTCCGCCACCGAGTCGAACAGGCTGTCCACGCCTCGACAGTACCGTCAGGGCGCGCGGCCGGCGGCCGGGGAGCCCCGGGACCGGGGAGCATCGGGAGGTGCCGGGGGTACGGTCGCCGAAGCCGCGGGCCCGGGGCGGAGCCCCGCTCAGTCCCCCCAGACGGCGACGGCGCCGCTGTGGCCGGCCCGCACCGCGTAGTAGCCCGCCACGACGGCCACGACCGCGGTGAGCACCGCGACGGACGTCGTCACCGCGCGGCCGCCGACACGGTGGCCGCCGTCGCCGTTTCCGTCGCCGTTTCCGTCGCCGTCGCCGTTGCGATGGCCGCCGTCACCGGCGTTCCCGCCGCGGCGCACGAGGTAGAGGAGGACGAGCGAGAGCGCACCCAGCGCGAAGGCGGCGATCAGCAGGGGGTCGGCGAACTCCTCGTGCTCGGCGATGCGCTGGGCCAGCGGTCCTGTCGCCGAGGCGAAGCGCCGGTGCTCCAGCGACTCGCCGCTCTCCTTGGCGACGAAGGCTGCGGCCGGGGCGATCACCGCCAGCGCCGCCACCGCCCAGCCGAGCGCGGTGCGCGTACGGGGCGCCAGCCCGTAGACGACCGCCAGGACCGCCAGGACCGGGACCGCGATCACGGCGGCGTGGACGAGCAGGGGGTGGGCTGGCAGGCCGAGGATCTCGTCGAACATGTGGTGCTCCGGTCGTGGGGGTCGCCGCTCTGTCCGAGGCCGGACGCCGGCGTCGGAGATCGGAATCTATCGTGGGGAAGCTGCGCAACACAGCAGGACAAAGCACCTGATTTCCCACTTATCACCATCGTTAACCCTCGTCACTTACGTCCAGCACACCCGGGGGCCGGTACGCTTTCGGCCAGTCAGAGGTAATGAGACGGCAAACCTGGAGGACATAGCGGTGAGCGGCGAGGACCGCCAGAGCCAGCTGGCGCGGGAGCACAAGGAGCGGCAGGCTCAACGTGCCGAGCAGGCGACGGCCAAGGCGAAGCGGAACACCTTCATCGGCGCCGGTGTCGCCGTGGCCGTCGTCGCCGCGGGTGTGGTCGGCGTCGCGGCCTTCACGGGAGGAGACGATCCCGAGCCCGCGGCCGCCTCCTCCCCGGCCCCCTCGACCGCGGCGCCCCAGGCGACGCCGACCATCCCGGCCGCCGCCCCCGGCAAGGTGACCTGCACCTATCGCAAGGACACCAGCGGCGTGCCCGCCAAGAAGGTGGGCATGCCGCCGAGCAAGCCCGACCTCAAGCTCAAGACCATGACGATCGCCACCAACCAGGGTGACATCGTGATCGACCTGATGACGCAGCAGGCCCCCTGCGCCGTGAACTCCCTGGCGTTCCTGGCCGAGAAGAACTTCTACGACGGCACCAGGTGCCACCGCCTGGCCACCCCGGAGAACTCCGGCGTGGCCCTGCTGCAGTGCGGCGACCCGCAGGCCAAGGGCGACGGCAAGAACCCCACCGACGGCCAGGGCAGCTCGGGTTACGTCTTCGACGACGAGAACCTCGGCATGCCGTACGCCAAGGGCGTGGTCTCGCTGGCCCAGCCGGCGGACGCCTCCAACCAGAACGGCAGCCAGTTCTGGTTCTCGCTGGGCGACGAGAACACCCAGCTGGAGAAGGCGTACACGCCGTTCGGCACGGTCTCCAAGGGCATGGAGGTCCTGGAGAAGATCTCCCAGGGCGGCTGGATCACCAACCCCGACGACATCACCGGTGACGGCGGCTCCACCGCGCCCAAGCTCCCGGTGATCATCAAGAACGTGAAGGTCTCCTAGCGGGATCGGAGGGCCGGCGGCCGCCCCGCGCGGGGCGGCCGCCGTCGTCGTGAGAGCCCTCGGAGGCCGTACGGGCCCGGCGTCGCGACGCGGGAGGAACGGCCCGGGGAGATCCCGCCGGAGGGCCCGTACGGCCCCGCGCACGAGCAGGGCCCCGGACGGGTGATCCGTCCGGGGCCCTGCCGTGTGCCGCGCGGAGGTTACGCCTCGCCCTTGGGCTTGGCGTCCACCCCGGCCTCCTTGCGCTGCGCACCCGTGATCGGGGTGGGCGCGCCGGTCAGCGGGTCGAACCCGGAGGCCGTCTTCGGGAAGGCGATGACGTCGCGGATGGAGTCGCCGCCGGACAGCAGCATGCAGATGCGGTCCCAGCCGTAGGCGATGCCGCCGTGCGGCGGCGGGCCGTACTTGAACGCCTCCAGCAGGAAGCCGAACTTGCCCTCGGCCTCCTCCTTGGAGATGCCCAGCACGTCGAAGACGCGCTGCTGCATCTCGGCGCGGTGGATCCGGATGGAGCCGCCGCCGATCTCCATGCCGTTGCAGACCATGTCGTAGGCGTAGGCCAGCGCCTCGGCCGGATGGTCCTGGAAGTTGTCGGCCCACTCGGGCTTGGGACCGGTGAACGGGTGGTGCACCGCGGTCCAGCCGCCCTCGCCGTCCTCCTCGAACATCGGGGCGTCGACGACCCACAGGAAGCTCCACTGCGACTCGTCGATCAGCCCGCAGCGGCGGCCGATCTCCAGCCGGGCCGCGCCGAGCAGGTCGCGGGCCTCCGAGGGCTTCCCGGCCGCGAAGAAGACGGCGTCGCCGGGGGCGGCGCCGACCTTCCCGGCCAGGCCGGCGCTCTCGCTCTCCGAGAGGTTCTTGGCGACCGGGCCGCCGAGCGTGCCGTCCTCGCCGACGAGGACGTAGGCGAGGCCCTTGGCGCCGCGCGACCGGGCCCACTCCTGCCAGGCGTCGAGCTCCCGGCGGGTCTGGGAGCCGCCGCCCGGCATGACCACGGCGCCGACGTACGGGGCCTGGAAGACCCGGAAGGAGGTGGCGGAGAAGTACTCCGTCATCTCGACGAGCTCCTGGCCGAAGCGCAGGTCCGGCTTGTCGGAGCCGTAGCGCGACATGGCCTCGGCGTAGGTCATCCGGGGCAGCGGCGTCGGCAGCTCGTAGCCGGCGATCTCCTTCCAGACGCGGCCGATCAGCGCCTCGCCCAGCGCGATGACGTCGTCCTGGTCCACGAAGGACATCTCGACGTCGATCTGGGTGAACTCCGGCTGGCGGTCGGCGCGCAGGTCCTCGTCACGGAAGCAGCGGGCGAGCTGGTAGTAGCGCTCCATGCCGGCGACCATGAGGAGCTGCTTGAACAGCTGCGGCGACTGCGGCAGGGCGTACCAGCTGCCCGGCTGCAGGCGGACCGGGACCAGGAAGTCGCGGGCGCCCTCGGGCGTGGAGCGGGTGAGCGTCGGGGTCTCGATGTAGTTGAACCCGTGCTCGTGCATCACCTCGTGGGCGAGGTAGGTGGCCCGGGAGCGGACCCGCAGGGCCTGCGCGACCTGCGGGCGGCGGATGTCGAGGTAGCGGTGCTTGAGCCGGGCCTCCTCCGAGACGCCCGCGGCGCCCTCGACCGGGAACGGCAGCGGCGCGGCCTCGCTGAGCACCTCGACCCGGGAGGCGACGACCTCGATCCCGCCGGTCGGCAGGTCGGGGTTCTCGTTGCCCTCGGGACGGACCCGCACCTCGCCGACGACCTTGACGCAGTACTCGGCGCGCAGGCCGTGCGCGTCGTCCTCCTCGCGGAAGACCACCTGGGAGGAGCCGGAGGCGTCGCGCAGGTCGATGAAGACCACGCCTCCGTGGTCGCGGCGGCGCGCCACCCACCCGGCCAGCGTCACCTGCTCGCCCGCGTGCTCCTTGCGCAGTGATCCCGCTTCGTGCGTGCGGATCATTTCCTCAGTCTCTCCTTCAGAGTCTCGACGATCTCAGCGAGCGGCACGGCGGTCTGGTCACCGCTGGCCATGTCCTTGACCTGGGCGGACCCGGCCGCGAGATCACGCTCGCCGAGGATCACGGCGTAGCCCGCGCCCGACCGGTCGGCGCCCTTCATCGCGCCCTTGAGGCCCTTGCCCCCGAACGACATGTCGGCGTCGAGGCCCGCGCGGCGCAGCTCGGTGATGAGCAGGAACATCCGGCGGCGCGCCTCCTCACCCAGCGGCACACCGTACACCTGCACGCGGGAGGCGGCCTCCCCGGCTCCGAGCAGCCCCTCGGCCTCCATGGCCAGGACGGTGCGGTCGACGCCCAGCGCCCAGCCGACGCTCGGCAGGGCCGGGCCGCCGAGCATCTCGCTCAGGCCGTCGTAGCGGCCGCCGCCGCCCACCGCCGACTGCGAGCCCAGCCCGTCGTGGACGAACTCGAAGGTGGTGCGCGTGTAGTAGTCGAGCCCGCGGACCAGCCTCGGGTCGTCGGCGTAGGTCACGCCGGAGGCGGTCAGCAGCGCGCGGACCTCCTCGTGGTAGGTCTTGCAGGCCTCGCACAGGTGGTCGACGACCAGGGGGGCGCCGGCGAGCTGCGCCTGCACCTCGGGCCGCTTGTCGTCGAGCACGCGCAGCGGGTTGATCTCGACGCGCTGCCTGGTGGCCTCGTCGAGGTCGAGCGCGCGCAGGAAGTCCTGCAGCGCCGCGCGGTAGGCGGGACGGCACTCCCGGCAGCCCAGCGTGTTCAGCAGCAGCCGCACGCCCGTCAGCCCCAGGCCGGCGTAGCCGTCGGCGGCCATCACGATCAGCTCCGCGTCGAGCGCCGGGTCCTCCGCGCCCAGCGCCTCGGCGCCGACCTGCCAGAAGTGGCGGTAGCGGCCCTTCTGGGCCCGCTCGTAGCGGAACTGGCTGCCGGAGTACCAGAGCTTCACCGGCAGCTGGCCGTTGTGCAGGCCGTGCTGGAGGACCGCCCGCACGACCGAGGCGGTGCCCTCCGGCCGCAGCGTGAGGGAGCGGCCGCCCTTGTCGGCGAAGGTGTACATCTCCTTGGAGACGATGTCGGTGGACTCGCCCACCCCGCGGACGAACAGCGCGGTGTCCTCGAAGACGGGGGTCTCGACGTAGCCGTAGCCGGCGCGGCGGACCGGGGCGGTCAGCGCCTCACGTACGGCGAGCGCCACCTCCGAACGGGGTGGAAGCCAGTCAAAGGTGCCCTTCGGCGCCTGCAGAGTCATCTCTTATAGTCCCCTGGTGGGTCCCGCTCCCGGCGCCGTCCCGGCCCGCCCGGCGAGCTCCGCCAGATACGGGTTGGTGGCGCGTTCGCGGCCGATCGTGGTCTGTGGTCCGTGGCCCGGCAGGACCACCGTGTCGTCCGGCAGCGGCAGGCACTTGGCCGCCAGGCTGCGCAGGATCGTCGGGTGGTCGCCGCCCGGGAGGTCGGTGCGGCCGATGGAGCCGGCGAACAGCAGGTCGCCCGAGAACATCACGTCCGGGATCTCCCCGGAGGCGGGCAGCCTGAAGGTCACCGACCCCCTGGTATGGCCGGGGGCGTGGTCGACCGTGATCTCCATGCCCGCCAGCTCCAGCGCCTGACCGTCGGCCAGCTCGCGGACGTCGTCGGGCTCGGTGAAGGTCAGCCCGCCGAAGAACTGCTGCCTGGCCGCGAGCGGCAGCCCCTTGCCGGGGTCGGACAGCAGGTCGCGGTCCTCGGGGTGGATCCACGCGGGGACGTCGCGGGCGCCGCAGACGGGGGCGACCGACCACATGTGGTCGACGTGCCCGTGGGTGAGCAGCACCGCGACCGGCCGCAGCCGGTGCTCGCGCAGCACGTCGTCGAGGTCGGCGACCGCGTTCTGCCCGGGATCGACGACCACGCACTCCTCGCCGGCGGCGGGAGCCACGACGTAGCAGTTGGTCTGGAACGACCCGGCGGGAAAGCCGGCGATGAGCATCTGCCTCAGCCGATCTCGTCAAGAATACGGATGGGAATGTAACCGAAGGGTACCGGTGCGGGTCGCCGGGCTGCGAACCATCACCCTTTGGCCGATACGATTCGCCCACCTCAATAAGTAACACTCCGGCACTCGGGAGGGCGAAGCGGTGAGCGGCAAGGACCGCCAGAAGCAGCTGGCACGCGAGCACTACGAGCGGCAGATGAAGCGGCGCACCGAGCGTGAGACCAGGGCGAAGCGCGTCGCGGTCATCGGCACCACCGCCGGGGTCGTGCTGGTGGTGGGCGGTGTGGTCGCCGCGATCGCCCTGATCGGGGGCGGTGACTCGGACGCCACCTCCGCCGCGTCGGCGTCGGGGAGCCCCAGCCCCGCCACGAGCGCGAGCGAGGGCCCCAAGCCCGCCGCCTTCGACCCGGCGACCGGCACCTGCGGCTACGTCCCCGACACCGAGGGGGCGGCGAAGAACGTCGGCATGCCGCCGGCCAAGGTGGACACCTCGCCCAAGGCGATGACGCTGAAGACGAACCGTGGCGACATCGTGATCCAGGTGTCGGCCGACAAGACCCCGTGCACGGTCAACTCCTTCGCCTTCCTGGCGAAGAAGGACTACTTCAACGGTTCCAAGTGCCACCGGCTGGGCTCCGAGCAGTTCCCGGTGCTGCAGTGCGGCGACCCCCTCGCCAAGGCCGACGGCAAGAGCCAGACCGACGGCCAGGGCGGGCCGGGGTACCGTTTCGTCAACGAGAACCTCGACGGCGCCAAGTACACCCGCGGCGTCGTGGCCATGGCCAACAGCGGCGCCGACACCAACGGCAGCCAGTTCTTCATCGTGTACGGCGACACCCAGCTCCCCCCGAACTACACGCCGTTCGGTACGGTCACGAAGGGAATGGAGATCATCGACGAGGTGAACAAGGGAGGCGTCATCACGCCGGGACCCGACGGCACCGGGGCTCCGAAGGAAACCGTCGAAATCAAAAACGTGACAATGTCCGGCAAGAGCTGACGTAATACAACCAAGATGCGGTTAGCCTCGAAAGGCTGATGAAAGTGCGGGAGGACACGGTGAGCACCGACCCGTGGGGCCGGGTAGACGACGACGGCACCGTCTACGTGCGTACGGCTGAGGGAGAACGGGCCGTCGGGTCCTGGCAGGCCGGCGAGCCGGAAGAGGCACTCGCCTACTTCCATCGCAAGTTCGACGAGCTGGCCGGGCAGGTCATGCTGCTGGAGCAGCGGGTCCGCGGCACCGACCTGCCACCGGCCCAGGCGGAGGCGACGATCGTCAAGCTGCGTGAGGCGATCACCGGCGCGCACGCCGTCGGCGACCTCGACGCGCTGCTGGGCCGCCTGAACGCCCTCACGGAGACGGTCGCCCAGCGCCGCGAGGAGGTCAAGGCCGCGCGCGACGTGGCCCGAGCCGAGGCCAGGGCGGTCAAGGAGCGCATCGTCGGCGAGGCCGAGCGGATCGCCGAGGACACCACGCACTGGAAGAGCGGCGGCGAACGGCTGCGACAGCTCATCGAGGAGTGGAAGACCGCCGAGCGCATCGACCGGGTGACCGAGGCCGCGCTCTGGAAGCGGCTGTCGGCCGCCCGGACGGCCTTCGCCAAGCGGCGCAAGGCGTACTTCGCCGGGCTGGACGAGCAGCGGGAGGGCGTGCGCTCCACCAAGGAGCAGATCGTCACCGAGGCGGAGGCGCTGGCCTCCTCCGACGACTGGGGCGGGACGGCCGCCGCCTACCGCGAGCTGATGCGGCAGTGGAAGGCCGCGGGCCGGGCCTCCCGCGAGGTCGAGGACGAGCTGTGGGGCCGGTTCAAGGCCGCCCAGGACCAGTTCTTCCAGGCCCGCTCGGCGGTCTTCGCCGAGCGCGACGCCTCGCTCGCGGCCAACGCCGAGGTCAAGGAGCAGCTCCTGGCCGAGGCGGAGAAGATCCTGCCGGTCTCCGACGCCCGGTCGGCCAGGGCGACCCTGCGGGGCCTCCTGGAGCGCTGGGAGGCCGCCGGTCCGGTCCCCCGGGAGCAGCGCGACCGCCTGGAGGGCGGTCTGCGCCGCATCGACGAGGCGGTCCGCAAGGCCGAGGAGGCGGAGTGGAAGCGCTCCAACCCCGAGGCCCGCGCCCGCGCCCAGAACACGGTCGACCAGCTCCACCGGTCGATCGAGCAGCTTGAGGCCCGCCTGGCCAAGGCCAGGGCTGCGGGCCGGGACAAGGACGTCAAGGACGCCGAGGAGGCCCTGGAAGCCCGTCGTTCCTGGCTGGAGGAGGCCGAGCGCACGCTCGCCGAGTTCTCCTGACCTCCCGCACGGCACGTGACCGGGTGTCCCCGCGCGGGGCGCCCGGTTCGGCTGTACGGGCCCCCGTCCGCGTGACAGAGCCCGAGCGGGCCCGTCAGGTCGGCTCGTGCCCGTGCGACGGCCCGGGGCCGGCTCCCTCTCCGCGCCCGGGACGGACACGCCCCGGGGCGGCGGTCAGGAGCCGGCGCCGCTCACCCGGTAGACGTCGTAGACGCCGGGGATGTTGCGCACCGCCTTCAGGACGTGCCCGAGGTGCTTGGGGTCGGCCATCTCGAAGGTGAACTTGCTGATCGCCACCCGGTCGCGGGACGTCGTGACCGACGCCGACAGGATGTTCACGTGCTGGTCCGACAGGGTGCGGGTGACGTCCGACAGCAGCCGCGGCCGGTCGAGCGCCTCGACCTGGAGCGCCACCAGGAACACCGAGTCGCTCCCCGACGCCCAGGACACCTCCACCAGCCGGTCCGGCTGGGTCTTCAGCTGATCCCCGTTGGGGCAGTTGGTGCGGTGCACCGACACTCCGTGCCCGCGGGTGACGAAACCGAGGATGTCGTCGCCGGGCACCGGGGTGCAGCAGCGCGACAGGCGCACCCACACGTCGGAGTCGCCCGCGACCACCACGCCCGCGCCGCCGCTGCCGCCGCGGGGACGGCCCCGCAGCTTCGTCGGCACCGAGACCTCGGCGATGTCCTCCTCGGCGCCGTCCACTCCCCCGACGGAGTGCACGAGCTTCTGCACGACCGCCTGGGCGGCGATGTGGCCCTCGCCGACGGCCGCGTACAGGGCGGAGACGTCGGGGTAACGCAGGTCCCTGGCGAGGGTCAGCAGCGACTCCCCCGACATCAGGCGCTGCAGCGGCAGCCCCTGCTTGCGCATGGCCCGGCCGATGGCCTCCTTGCCCGCCTCGATCGCGGTCTCGCGGCGCTCCTTGGAGAACCACTGCCGGATCTTGTTGCGGGCCCGGCCCGACTTGACGAACTTCAGCCAGTCACGCGAGGGACCGGCGTCCGGCGACTTGGAGGTGAAGATCTCCACCGTGTCGCCGTTGCCCAGCCGCGACTCCAGCGGCACCAGGCGGCCGTTGACCCGGGCGCCGATACAGCGGTGACCGACCTCGGTGTGCACGGCGTAGGCGAAGTCGACCGGCGTCGCCCCCTCGGGCAGGGCGATCACCTGGCCCCGCGGGGTGAAGACGTACACCTCCGAGACCGACAGGTCGAACCTGAGCGACTCCAGGAACTCGCCGGGGTCGGCGGTCTCCTTCTGCCAGTCGAGGAGCTGGCGCAGCCAGGCCATGTCGCTGGCGGGCTTCAGCTTCGTCCCCGGGGCGCCGGAGGCCGTCATGTCCTCCTTGTACTTCCAGTGCGCGGCCACGCCGTACTCGGCCCGGTGGTGCATGGAGTGGGTGCGGATCTGCAGTTCCACCGGCTTGCCCTCGGGGCCGATGACCGTGGTGTGCAGCGACTGGTACATGTTGAACTTGGGCATCGCGATGTAGTCCTTGAACCGGCCGGGCACCGGGTTCCATCGCGCGTGGATCGTTCCGAGGGCGGCGTAGCAGTCGCGGACCGTGTCGACCAGCACCCGGATGCCCACCAGGTCGTAGATGTCGTCGAAGGCGACGTCGCGCGCGATCATCTTCTGGTAGACCGAGTAGTAGTGCTTGGGCCGGCCCTTGACCACCGCGCGGATCTTGGCCTCGCGCAGGTCCTTGGAGACGCTCTCGATGACCTCCTGCAGGAACAGGTCACGGCGCGGGGCCCGCTCCGACACCATGCGGGCGATCTCGTCGTAGCGCTTGGGGTAGAGCATGGCGAACGCGAGGTCCTCCAGCTCCCACTTGATCGTGTTCATGCCCAGCCGGTGCGCGAGCGGAGCGAAGATCTCCAGGGTCTCGCGGGACTTCTGCTGCCGCTTGTGCTCGGGCAGGTAGCGCATGGTCCGCATGTTGTGCAGCCGGTCGGCGAGCTTGATCACCAGGACCCGGATGTCCCGCGACATCGCCACGACCATCTTGCGGACGGTCTCGGCCTGGGCGGCGTCACCGAACTTGACCTTGTCGAGCTTGGTGACGCCGTCGACCAGCAGCGCGATGTTGTCGCCGAAGTCGGCCCGCAGCTCGTCCAGGCCGTAGGCGGTGTCCTCGACGGTGTCGTGCAGCAGCGCGGCGCACAGGGTCTCGTCGTCGGTGCCCAGCTCGGCCAGGATCGTCGCCACCGCCAGGGGGTGGGTGATGTACGGGTCCCCGCTCTTGCGCTTCTGATCACGGTGGTGGTAGGCCGCCACGTCGTAGGCACGCTCAAGGAGCCGCAGGTCCGCCTTCGGATGCGTCGCGCGGACCGTGCGGAACAACGGCTCCAGCACCGGATTCATGGCGCCACTCCATTGCCCCCCAAAGCGTGCGATCCTGCGTCGTACGGCAGGCTTCTCCTCGGTGGCTCCGGACATGGGGGAACCGGCACCGCCTGCCGGGGCGGCCTCCTCGGGCCCGCCTCCATCGGCGGTCACGTCGGGAACGACCACATCACGGGGCACTCAGACTCCTCACGTTCGAGTCCAGATCCTCCAGTGTATCCAGACATGTCAGGAACCCTGCCCCACCGGGGTCGGATCAGACGATCACCAGGGAACGGACTTCGACGTCGTCGAGTCGTTCCCGCCCGTTGAGGAAGGCCAGTTCCATGAGCACGGCGATGGCGACGACCTCGGCGCCCGCCCTGCGGACCAGCTCCACCGCCGCACGCGCCGTGCCGCCGGTGGCGAGCACGTCGTCGACGATCAGGACCCGCTCGCCGGGGGCGAAGGCGTCCCGGTGCACCTCGATGACAGCGGAGCCGTACTCCAGATCGTAGGACTCCTCAAGCGTTTCCGCAGGAAGTTTGCCTTTCTTGCGTACCGGGACGAACCCCGCGGCCGCCTTGTGCGCCACCGGGGCGGCCAGGATGAACCCGCGGGCCTCGATACCGACGATCTTGTCCACCCGGTACGCGCAGGCCAGCTCGTCCACCACGGCGGCGAACGCCTCGGGGTCGGCGAGCAGGGGGGTGATGTCCTTGAAGACCACGCCCGGCTGGGGATAGTCGGGCACGTCGCGGATCCGGCCGAGGATGAGGGTGCGCAGGTCGCTCATGTCACTTCCTTATGAAAACGCCTCCGCTCCCGGGGGACGGGAGCGGAGGCGCCATCTGGGTGGGTTTACTTCTTCTTGCGCTTGTCGCCGTCGGCCACGGAGCCGGCCGAGCCGGAGCCGTTGGCCGCCGCCGCCGCGACCGGCTGGCGGGCGCCCTTGACGGGGGCGGTCCCGGTGCCGCGGCTCGCGACCCGGCGGGCGATCGCCTGGTAGCGCGGCTCGCGCTCCTTCAGCGTCACCAGCAGCGGCGTCGCCACGCACAGCGAGGAGTAGGTACCGACGATCATGCCGACGAACAGGGCCAGCGACAGGTCCTTCAGCGTGCCCGCGCCGAACAGCGTGGTGCCGATGAACAGGATCGCCGCGACCGGCAGGATCGCCACCAGGGTGGTGTTCAGCGACCGGATCAGCGTGTGGTTCAGCGCGTTGTTGGCCGCCTCGGTGTAGGTCATCTTGGAGGTCGTGCCGAGCTTGGCGGTGACCTCCTTGATCATGTCGAAGACGACGACCGCGTCGTACAGCGAGTATCCGAGGATGGTCAGGAAGCCCAGCAGGGTCGCCGGGGTGACCTCGAAGCCGGACCAGGCGTACACGCCGGCGGTGATGACAAGGTCGTGGAAGAGCGCCACGATGGCCGACAGCGCCATCTTCCACTCGAAGGCCACCGTCAGGTACAGGATGATCGCCAGCATGAAGACGATCAGGCCGATGACGGCCTTGTTGGCCACCTGGCCGCCCCACGAGCCGCCGATGACCTGGACGGTGACGTCGTTCTGCCCCAGGCCGTAGTCGTCCGCCGCGGCCTTTTGGGTCTTGGTGACCTCCTGGGCCGGCAGGCTCTCGGTGGTGACCCTCCAGCCGTTGTTGGTCTCCTGGACGATGACCTGGTGCGCCCCGGCGTCCTCGAAGGTGCCGCGCACCTGCTCGATGGTCGCCGAGGGGGCCTTGAAGGAGAAGACCGAGCCGCCCTTGAACTCCACGCCGAGGTTCAGGCCGTTGACGATCAGGCCGACGATGGAGATGGCCAGGAGGAGGGCCGACAGGCCGTACCAGAGCTTTCTGCGGCCGACGAAGTCGACGTTGACCTCGCCGCGGTACAGCCGGCGCGCGATGCCGGACATCAGGCCTCCTGCGGAACGGTCGGGGCGGCGGGGCTCTGGCTCATGCGCTCGGCGTCGAGGCCGGAGAGCTTGTGGCCCTTGGCGAAGAACTTCCTCCTGGCGAGGAGCGCGACGAACGGCTTGGTGAACATGAACACCACCACGATGTCGATGAGCGTGGTCAGGCCCATCGCGAACGCGAAGCCGGCCACACCGCCGACGGCCAGGAAGTACAGCACCACGGCGGCGATGAACATGACCGCGTCGGCGATCAGGATCGTGCGCCGGGCTCGGGCCCACGCGACCTCGACGGCGGCCCGCAGCGAGCGGCGGCCCTCCTTCATCTCGTCGCGGATGCGTTCGAAGTAGACGATGAACGAGTCCGCAGTGATGCCGATCGAGACGATGAGGCCGATGATGTGCGGCAGCGACAGGCGGAAGCCCGCGGTGGCGCCGAGGACGACCACCGACTCGTAGGTCAGGATCGTGGCGACCACGAGGCTCAGCACCGAGACGATGCCCAGGCCGCGGTAGTAGAGCAGCGAGTAGACCAGCACGAGCCCGAGGCCGATCGCGCCGGCGATCAGGCCGCCGCGCAGCTGGTCGGCGCCCAGGGTCGAGGAGACCTCCTCGATGGAGTCCGTCTTGAACTTCAGCGGCAGCGCGCCGTACTTGAGCTGGTTGGCCAGCTCGTCGGCGGTCACCTGGGTGAAGTTGCCGGAGATCTGGGCCCGGCCGCCGGTGATGGGCTCCTGGATGACCGGCGCGGAGATCACCACGCCGTCCAGCACCATCGCGACCTGGTTGCGCGGCGGCTGGGAGTTGAAGGCGGTGGTGGTGACCTTCGACCACTGCTGCGGGCCCTGGCCCTTGAAGGAGAGCTGGACGAGCCACTCGCCGGTGGTCTGGTCGACGCCGGAGGTGGCCTTGTCGATCGAGGTGCCGGTGACGGCGGCCTTGTCGAGGATGTACTTGGCCGAGCCGTCCTGGCTGCAGCCGACGTACTGCTGGTCCGGCGCGTCCTGGGCGCCCTGGCCCTTGTCCTTGGCGCAGTCGAGCGTCTTGAACCGTTCGAGGGCCTTGGGGTCGACGCCGGTGGTGTCGACGCCGGCCAGCGGGTCGTTCGCCGCGGGCGGGGTCGCGCTGGGGCTCGGGGTGGCGGACGGGGCCGCGGCGTTCCTGGCCGCCCGGCGCGCGGCCCGGTCGGCGGCCTTGTCGCCGTCCTCGGCCTTGTCCGCGTTCTTCGCCTTGTCACCGTCGCGCGCGGCCTTCTTCGCCCCCGCCTCGGCGGAGGGGGTCGCCGACGGGTCCGGAGCGGTCAGCGCCGACGACAGGGCCCGGCCGGTGGGCGAGGCGCTCGGGCTGGACTGGGCGGTGCTCGTCGGGGCCGGCGTCGAGCCCGTGCCACCGTCGGTGGCCTTGCCGTCCGACGGGGCGGTGGACGGCGTCGGCGCCTGGGTGGGCATCTGCCCCGGGGGCGCGGGCGAGCCCTCCCCCACCGCCAGCACCTGGCGGAAACGCAGCTCCGCGGTGGTGCCGACCAGCTTGACGACTTCCTCCTGGCCGGCTCCGGGGACGGAGATGACGATGTTGTCACCGGACTTGACGACCTCGGCGTCGGAGATGCCGTTGCCGTTCACCCGGTCACGGATGATGTTCACGGCCAGGTCGAGGCTCTCCTGGGAGGGAGCCCCGCCGTTGGGCGTGACGGGCGTCAGCGTCACCGTGGTGCCGCCTGCGAGGTCGAGGCCATACTCGGGGGTGAACGCCTTGTTGAGGGCCATCACCCCGCCCATGGCGAGAATGAGTGCCAGAAGTGCCAGGAGCATGCGCCCCGGCTTGCTCTGGCCGCTGGTCGGTCGGGCCACTGGTCGTCAGTTCTTTCGGCTATAGGGGATGGATGGCGAGCCTGCTCACTTCTGCTGCGAGTCCTGGTTGTCGCTCTTCGGCTGAACGGTCTCCACCTCATTGTCCTCCACGACGCCCGCGGACTCGACGTCATCGGAGGCGGTGTCGTCGACCGGGGTCAGGACGCGGCCGATCGCGGCCTTGACCCACCGGGTCTCGACGCCGGGGGCGACCTCCAGGATCACGTCGTCGGCGTCGATGGCCGTGACGGTCGCGAACAGGCCGGTCGTCGTCATGACGCGGGCTCCCGGGGCCAGGGAGTTCTGCATCTGGGCCTGCTCCTGCTGCCGCTTGCGCTGCGGCCGGATGAGCAGGAAGTAGAACACCACGACCATCAACGCGATCATGATGAGGCTTGAGTAACCGCTGCTGCCGCCCATGGGGCCGCTCCTTACGCTCAGAAATGACCGGCGTGGCGCCGGACGTCGTATAACGGGCACGCCGCTCAGCACGTCAGCCTACACAGCCAGCCAAGCCACGGAGTTTAGGCGAGCTGTTAGGAGCGCGGCAACGAACCCACGAACGGGCTCCGAAGGAAGTTCCCATTTCGATATCGTTGTCATCGATCTGTGATTGACCCCGCGGAGTTTCCCTCTGCAATCCCAACGTCACATCGAGCCCGGGTCATCCCCGAGATCAGCGGACGCCGGCGGGGCGCCGAAGGCGTCCGGCGGCGGGACGAGCCCCAGGTGGAGCCATGCCGCGGCGGTCGCCACCCGGCCGCGGGGGGTGCGGGCCAGCAGCCCCTGGCGCACCAGGAACGGCTCGGCCACCACCTCGACCGTCTCGGGCTCCTCGCCGACCGCGACCGCGAGGGTGGACAGGCCGACCGGGCCGCCGCCGAACTTGCCCAGCAGCGCGGTGAGGACCGCCCGGTCGAGCCGGTCGAGCCCCTCGGCGTCGACCTCGTAGAGGTTCAGCGCCGCCGCGGCGACGTCGCGGGTGACGACGCCGTCGGACCGCACCTCCGCGAAGTCGCGGACCCGGCGCAGCAGGCGGTTGGCGATGCGGGGCGTGCCGCGGGAGCGCCCGGCGATCTCGCGGGCGGCGTCGCCGGGCAGCTCCAGGCCGAGCAGCGCCGCCGAGCGGTGCAGCACCAGCTCCAGCTCACCGGCGTCGTAGAAGTCCATGTGGGCGACGAACCCGAACCGGTCGCGCAGCGGCGCGGGCAGCAGGCCGGCCCGGGTGGTGGCGCCGACCAGGGTGAACGGGGCGACCTCCAGCGGGATCGCGGTGGCCCCGGGCCCCTTGCCCACCACGATGTCCACCCGGAAGTCCTCCATCGCGAGGTAGAGCATCTCCTCGGCGGGGCGGGCCATCCGGTGGATCTCGTCGATGAACAGCACCTCGCCCTCCGACAATGTGGAGAGGATGGCCGCGAGGTCACCGGCCCGCTCCAGCGCCGGCCCGGAGGTGATCCGGATGGGGGCCGACAGCTCGGTGGCGATGATCATGGCGAGGGTGGTCTTTCCGAGACCGGGGCCGCCGCTCATCAGCACGTGGTCGGGCGGCCGGTTGCGCCGCAGCGCGCTCTGCAGCACCAGCGACAGCTGCTCGCGCACCCGCGCCTGGCCGATGAACTCCTCCAGCCGCTTGGGCCGCAGCGCGGCCTCGACCAGCCGCTCGTCGCCCTCGGCGTCGGCCGAGACGAGTTCCCGCTCGAAGCTCACGGCGTCTCCCCCCTCACCGCACGCTCAGCACGCGCAGCGCGGCCTTGAGCAGCGCCGCCACCTGGGGCGCGCGGCCCTGGGCCGTCTCGGCGTCGGCCTGGGGCGCGACGAGCGCGACGGCCTCGTCGGCGTCCTTGGCCGAGTATCCCAGCCCGACCAGGCCGGAGTGGACCTGCTCGCGCCAGGCGGGGACGGCCGGGCCGCCGTTGAGGGCGGCGCTGACGGCCTCCTCGGGTGTGCCGAGCTTGTCCTTGAGGTCGACGATGATCCGCTGGGCGCCCTTGGGGCCCACCCCGGGGACCCGGGTCAGCGCCTTGACGTCGGCGGCGGCCACGGCCATCCGCAGCGCGTTGGGCGTGTGCACGGCGAGCATCGCCAGCGCGACCTTCGGGCCGACCCCGCTGGCCGCCTGGAGCAGCTCGAAGATCCTCCGCTCGTCGTCGTCGGCGAAGCCGTACAGCGTGAGGGACTCCTCGCGCACCACCAGCGAGGTGGCCAGCCGGGCCTCCTCCCCCACGCGCAGCGCCGCCAGTGTGCCGGGCGTGCAGTGCACCAGCACGCCGACGCCGCCGACCTCGACCACCGCTCCGTCGGGGGCGATCGCGGCCACCCGTCCTCGCACCGAGGCGATCACTTCGTCGTTCCTCTCGAGTATCCGGCGGGCCTGCCCCGCCCGCGGAAGTACGCGGCGGCGGTGACCCCGCCGCCCGCGCCGGTGGCCCGCGCGGCCGCCTCGGCCAGTCTGTTCTGGGCGCCGCCCCGCCAGACGTGGCAGATGGCCAGGGCGAGCGCGTCGGCGGCGTCGGCGGGCTTGGGCATGGCGTCGAGCCGCAGCAGCCTGGTCACCATGGTGCCGACCTGGCGTTTGTCGGCCGTGCCGCTGCCGGTGATCGCGGCCTTGACCTCCGACGGGGTGTGCAGCGCCACCGGCAGCCCACGGCGGGAGGCGCACAGGATCGCCACCGCCGACGCCTGGGCGGTGCCCATGACGGTGCGCAGGTTGTGCTGGGCGAAGACGCGCTCCACGGCCACGGCGTCCGGCTCGATCTCGTCGAGCCAGCGCTCGATGCCGGCCTCGATCGCCACCAGCCGGGCGCCGATCTCGTCGTCGGCGGGGGTGCGCACCACCCCGACCTTGACCAGGCGGAGCGGCGCCCCGGGGCGCCCCTCGACCGCTCCGAGCCCGCACCGGGTCAGCCCCGGATCGACCCCCATCACCCGCAGTTCGGGCAACCGCACCGGCACGCCTTCCGCTCGCCGAACACCTGTTCGGTGCCCGACTCTACCGTCTGCGGACAGGGCGCGCACGGCCATCGAACCGCCCTCGCCGCCGTCACCGTCCCACCCTGTCCCGTGGCCGGCGCGCTCAGAACGAGTCGGTCATGTACGGCCGGGCGTGGAAGGCCGCGTCGAGGGCGTCGTCGGCGTCCGCCGGCCCGGTGAGGAGGCCCGCGCGGCGCAGGGTGGCGGCCGGCACGCCCGCGAACAGCGCGGAGAGGCCCCCGGCGGTGAGGGCGGGGGCCGTCCCCGGGATGGTCCCGGCGGGCTGGGCCGTACCGGAGCCGCCGGAGACCGCCAGATGCCAGGGCCCGGAGGAGGCGGGCCGCTCGGGGTCGTCGACGTGGACCACGACGTCGAGGGTGACGCCCGCCGGGAACCCGCGCCCGGCGACGGCCGCCGCCGGGTCCACCACGCGGAACATCCAGCGGCTCTGCGCGACCTCGTCGTTCGCCCGCTCGCCGAGCAGCCAGAACACCGGGTCGTCGGGGGCGACGACCGCGCGGACCTTCTTGGCGACGGAGGACGAGGAGCCGACCAGCGCCCACAGCGCCCTGGCCGTGGCCTCCGAGCCGGCGACCAGGCCGGTGACCGCGATGTCGGGGCCGTCCCAGCCGTAGGCCACGAAGCCGTCCTCGGCCAGGTAGACGAAGTCGCGGGTGCTCTCCAGCCACCGGCGCACGTCCGCCTCGCTCCGGCGGACCGGCCCGGAGGCGCGGGTGGCGGCGTGGACGCGCCCGATGACCTCGCCCAGCGCGCGGGCGTCCCCGGGGCCGGTACGGCGGAGCGGGACGTCG
Organism: Streptosporangium sp. NPDC053982; assembly: GCF_055585205.1. Classification (NCBI taxonomy): domain Bacteria; kingdom Bacillati; phylum Actinomycetota; class Actinomycetes; order Streptosporangiales; family Streptosporangiaceae; genus Streptosporangium; species Streptosporangium sp. NPDC053982. Next base: position 405,182 of record NZ_JBVJKQ010000004.1, on the reverse strand, counting down.
CCGGTCGTGCGGATCGAGCGCAGCCCCTCGGTGGGCAGCACGGCCCGGTGCAGGGCTCCGGCGTGCTCCCAGCCGAGCGAGCGGTAGATGCGGGTGGTGGCGGGGTACAGTGCCGAGACCGGCAGCCTCAGCGCGGCGCAGCGGTCCAGGGCGGCCCGCATGATCATCCGTCCGACGCCGCGGCCCCGGTCCTCGGGGGCGACGGTGACCGAGGCGATGCCGCCCATGGGCAGCGGCCTGCCGTGCCACCACTGGGTGAAGTCCTCGATGCGGGTCGTGGCGACGAGGCGGGCGCCGTCGAAGGCGCCGAGGTATCTGCCCTCCTCCACGGCGGGCAGGACGCCGCGCCGCCAGGGCTCCGCCTCGCCCTCCGGGACGGGCCCGAAGGCCCGGACACGGTTGTCCAGCGCCGCGTCGAGATCGCCGGCGGTCAGCTCACGTATTTCCACGGTCCCCCAACCTAGGCCGTGCGCTCCGGGGAGCGCTCATCGGCCCCGTCCGGCTCCTGGTGGCCGCGCAGGCGGTCCAGGCGCGTCATCACCGGGGTCGCCGTGACGCCGTGCAGCACCAGGGAGGCCAGCACGGTGAAGGCCACCACCGCCCACAGCTCCTCCGCGGGCACGCCGAAGTCGGCCTGGCCGAGGGCGTAGGCGAGGTAGAACAGCGAGCCGATGCCCCGGATGCCGAAGAAGGCCATCACGCCGCGCTCGCGCGGCCCCGGCCGGCCGCCGAGCGTGGCGAGCCACCCGGTCAGCGGGCGGATCACCAGCAGCAGGAGCAGGCCGACCGCCGCGCCCCGCCAGGTGAGCGCGGCCAGGCCGCCGGTGGCCACGAACCCGCCGAGCAGCAGGATCAGCCAGGCGGTGAACAGCCGCTCGATCTGCTCGATGAAGCCGTGCAGGACGGCGTTGTAGCCGTGCGTGCGCTCGGCGGCCCTGATCGTGCAGGCGGTCACGAACACCGCGATGAAGCCGTAGCCGTGCACCAGCTCGGTCAGGCCGTAGGCGAGGAAGGTCGCGGCCAGCGCCACGAAGCCGTCGCGATGCTCGGCGAGCCGCAGGTCGGAGACCTGGGCGCGGAAGAACAGCCGGCCCAGCGCCTTGCCGGCCAGCAGGCCGCCCACGACGCCCGCCCCGCACCGGTAGAGCAGGTCCACCAGCACCCACTCCCCGGTCCATTCCAGGCCGCCGCCCGCCGCCGCCAGCGCGATCGCGGCGAACACCAGGGGGAAGGCCAGGCCGTCGTTGAGCCCGGCCTCGGAGGTGAGGGTGAAGCGGACCTCGTCGTCGTCGGTCTCGGAGTCGACGGGCTCGCCGACCTGCACGTCGGAGGCGAGCACCGGGTCGGTCGGCGCGAGCACCGCGCCCAGCAGCAGCGCGGCGGCCCACGGCCAGCCCAGCAGGCCGTGGACGGCCAGCGTGACGGCGCCGACGGTCAGCGGGAGCGTCCAGCCCAGCAGCCGCCAGGTGGAGGTCCAGCGGCGCGGCTCGAAGGGCCGGTTGATCGCCAGCCCGGCGCCCATCAGCGAGATGAGGACGCAGATCTCGGTGGCGTGCTCCAGCAGCGCCCGGTGTGCCACCGGGTCGGGCTCGGGCAGGTCCAGGGGCAGGAGGTAGAGCAGCGCGCCGCCGATCAGGCAGGCCAGCGGCAGCGAGAAGGCACGCCGGTTGAGCAGGCGCGGCAGGATCGCCGCGAACAGGGCGGCGACGCCCGCCACGGCGAAGATGAGGTCAGGGTTCGGCATCGTAGGGCGGCATATGCCCTCATTTATTTAGGTAAACCGAAGGCCGCGCTTTTCCGGGGAACCTCATGGGAAGCCCATGGATCCACCCGTGTACGGCCACGCGTCCGGGCGGGCGCCGCCCCGGACACGGGAGCGCGCGGGAGGGGCCCCGGGCGGCCGTACGCCCGCCTCCGCGGTACGGCGGGACGGGCGTACGGCGAAGGCGGCGGGCGGCCGGTCAGGCGTCCAGCTTCTCCATGACGTCGTCGGAGACGTCGAAGTTGGCCCAGACGTTCTGCACGTCGTCGCTGTCCTCCAGGGCGTCGATCAGCCGGAAGACCTTGCGCGCGCCGTCCTCGTCGAGCGGGACGTTCATCGTCGGCAGGAAGCTCGACTCGGCCGAGTCGTAGTCGATCCCGGCGTCCTGCAGGGCCTTGCGGACCGGGACGAGGTCGCCGGCCTCGGAGACGACCTCGAACTGGTCACCCAGGTCGTTGACCTCCTCGGCGCCCGCGTCGAGGACCGCGACCAGCACGTCGTCCTCGGTCAGCGAGCCCTTGGGGACGAGCACGACGCCCTTGCGGTTGAACATGTAGGACACCGAGCCGGGGTCGGCCAGGGAGCCGCCGTTGCGGGTCAGCGCCACGCGGACCTCGGAGGCGGCGCGGTTGCGGTTGTCGGTCAGGCACTCGATCAGCACGGCGACGCCGCCGGGGGCGTAGCCCTCGTACATGATGGTCTGCCAGTCGGCGCCGCCGGCCTCCAGACCGCCGCCGCGCTTGCGGGCGCGCTCGATGTTGTCCAGCGGGACCGAGCTCTTGCGCGCCTTGGTGATGGCGTCGTACAGCGTCGGGTTGCCGTCCGGGTCGGGACCACCGGTCCGGGCCGCGACCTCGATGTTCTTGATGAGCTTGGCGAACAGCTTGCCGCGCTTGGAGTCGAGCGCGGCCTTCTTGTGCTTGGTCGTCGCCCATTTGGAGTGGCCGGACATCGACTAGAGCTCCCTCACCATCTCAACGAAGTATGAATGCACATCGCAGCCCCCGGTGAGCTCCGGGTGGAAGGACGTGGCCAGCAGAGGCCCCTGACGGACCGCGACGATCCTATCCCCAGCTTCGGCCCGGGCCAGCACGTCGACATCGGAACCGACCGATTCCACCCAGGGGGCGCGGATGAAGACCGCCCGCAGCGGGCCCATGCCCGCGAAGTCGATGTCGGACTCGAAGGAGTCGACCTGGCGGCCGAAGGCGTTGCGCCGGACCACCATGTCGATGCCGCCGATGGTCTGCTGGCCCTCGATGCCGCCCTCGATCCGGTCGGCCAGCATGATCATGCCGGCGCAGGAGCCGTAGGCGGGCATGCCGTCCTTGATCCTCGCCCGGAGCGGCTCCAGCAGCTCGAAGGTGTCGGCGAGCTTCCACATCGTGGTGGACTCCCCTCCCGGGACGACCAGCGCGTCGACCGCCTCCAGTTCCTCGGGGCGCCGTACGGCCACGGCCCTGGCGCCCGCCTGCTCCAGGCAGCGCGCGTGCTCGCGGACGTCTCCCTGCAGGGCGAAGACACCGATCGTCGGGGCGATGGTCACCGATGGTCCTTTCGAGGGGCTCGTGATGCGGTTCAAGCGTATGGCCACCCCGCGGACCGCCCCAAACCGGCCGATCCGCGGGCCGGGCGGGGCGGGGCGGGCGCGGGGCCCGCCGTGCCCCGCCGTGCCCACGCCGTACGGCCGGGCCCCGGTTCCGTTTCCGGCCGCGCCGGGGTCAGGCGGCCGACAGGTCGCGGGCGGCGTGACCGGCGTGACCGGCGTCCATCCGCGTGAGGCTCGCCAGATGGTGGCGCCTGCCGTACAGGAAGGCCACGCCGACCAGGCAGCAGACCGCGCCCAGGCAGTACGGCACGGGCGCGCCGATCTCCTCGCCCAGCTTGGTCACGATGTAGGGCGCGATGGCCCCGCCCATCCAGCGGACGAAGTTGTAGCCGGCCGAGGCGACGGGCCGGGGCGCGTCGGACACCTCCATGGCGGCCTCGGTGAACACGGTGTTGTTCAGCCCGGCCGGGATGCCGCACAGCACGACGCAGACGACGACGCCCGCGCGCAGGCCGGTCGCGCTGAACAGGGCGATGCCCGCCTGCAGGACGGCGAGCGTCCCCAGGGACAGGTACAGCACCCGCACCGAGCCGATCCTGCGGCTCATGGCCGGGGCGGCGAAGACCGAGGCGAGCGCCACGAGGACGCCCCAGCCGAAGAACACCGCGCCGATGCCGTAGGCCGACATGCCGAGGATGAACGGGGTGAAGGCCAGGATGGTGAAGAAGGCGAAGTTGTAGAAGAACGCGGTGAAGGCGGTGGTGGACAGTCCGCCGTGGGCCAGGGCGCGCAGCGGGTCGCTGAGGCGGGTCTTCACCGCGGGCCGGGGCGTGTCCCTCAGCAGGGTCGCGATGAAGACGAACCCGACGGCCATCAGGGTCGCGGTGCCGAAGAAGGGACCGCGCCAGTTCCAGTCGCCGAGGAGGGCGCCGGCCAGCGGGCCCATCGAGATGCCCAGGCCGAGGGCGGCCTCGTACAGGATGATCGCGGCCTCGGCGCCGCCGCTGGCCGCGCCGACGATGACCGCGAGGGCGGTGGCGACGAACAGGGCGTTGCCCAGCCCCCAGCCGGCGCGGAAGCCGATGAGCGCGCCGACGCTGTCCGAGGTGCCGGACAGGCCGGCGAAGACGACGACCAGGAACAGGCCGAGCAGCAGGGTGCGCTTGCCGCCGATCCGGCTGGAGACCCAGCCGGTGACGAGCATCGCCACGGCGGTGACCAGGAAGTAGCTGGTGAACAGCAGGGAGACCTGGCTGGGGCCGGCGTTCAGGTTCTCGGCGATGGAGGGCAGGATCGGGTCGACCAGGCCGATGCCCATGAACGCGACCACCGCGGCGAAGGCGGTGGCCCACACCGACATCGGCTGGCGGAGGATTCCACCCGGACTCTGCGAGGACATGGGAGTGGCTCCTTGAGGGGAACTTGAGGGAAGGAGGCCGGCCGGGTCACGGCCGGTCGGGGACGTGGGATCGCCTGCGGGACCGCGCGGGATCCCACGGGGCCCGCGGATCGGCCGGTTCGGGGCGGCCCGCGGGCCGCGCGGTATCTCGCGGGTCACGCGGGTCACGCGCGACCGGGCACGGGACCTCGCGGGTCACGCGCGGCCCAGCTTGGCCAGCGCGGGCAGGGCGGCGGCGACGGCGTCGCGCTCCTCGGGGGTGAGCAGGCCGAGCTGGGTGACGAGGTAGGAGACGCGGGCCCGGCGTACGGCCGCCAGGCGGGCGCGACCCTCCCCGGTCAGCTCGACCGTGCGGACCCGGGCGTCGGAGGGGTCGGCGGAGCGGGCCACCAGGCCGGGTTCCTCCAGCCTGTTGATCTGCACCGTCATGGTGGGGAGCTGGACCCCGTGCTCCTCGGCCAGCTCGGTCATCCGGCGCGGACCGCCCTCCAGCGATCCCATCACGGCGTACTGCTGGCTGGTGACCGGCTGTCCCGCCGCCACGCGGCGCAGGAGCAGCACCAGGTGGCGCAGCTCTTTGGAGAGGCTCTCGGCGAGTTCGTCCGTCGTCATGGTTAGCCAGTCTAACTTAGCCAGACTAAGCATTATTCCGAAGGGAGGGCGGCGCCCCGCCGGGACGCCGCCCTCCCCCGCCGTCCCCCCGCCGCGGCGGGGACCAGACGGTCAGGGACGCCTGGTCTCGGCGTCCACCACCTCCTGGATCCGCTCGGCGTCCGACGGCTCGGCCCGCCTCGCCACGGACGGGTCCAGCGGGCGCAGGTAGGTCTGCTGGACGCCCGGGACCCGGTCCTCCACGACGAAGGTCGCCCTGGTGTACGCGCCGGCCCCGGCCTCGGTCACCCTGGGCACCACCTTGAAGTCGGCGGTGAGCGCGCCCGGCTCGATCCGGGTCAGCACGTAACCGCGCTGGTTGTTTTGAACCCCTCCCCGGCCTGAAGGCCGGAGCTTCTCCCGTCGCGTCGTGGTCATGCGGCGCACGGGGGTTGACGCTTCGCGGACCGGGCAGCCCCGAGGTCTCCACGTCCTGACACCGCGGTCCCCGCGGCGTTGTAAATGTTGATTGCGGCATTGGTATCGGCGTGCCCGACCCAGCCGCACGCATGATTGGCGCAGGCGTACCTGATCCCGTTGCGGGCCGCCGGGTCGCGATGCCCGCACCGGTGGCAGGTCTGCGATGTCCCCCCTGCCGGGACCTTCACGACCTGGCCGCCGCGATCACGGATCTTGTACTCCAGGAAGGTGACCGTGCGGCCCCACGCCTCCCCGGCGATGGCGCGGTTCAGCCCGGCCTTCTGCGCCACATTGGGGCCAGGGCGCTCAAGCGTGCCCTTGGCGGAGCGAAGCATGGCCGTGATCTCCAGGTCCTCCACCGCGATCACGCTGAAGGCGCGAGCGAGTTCGGTGGTGGTCTGGTGCTGCCAGTCCACGGCTCGGCGCTTGGCTGTCGCGCGGAGCCGGGCGATCTGGGCATAGGTGCGGGTCAGTCGTTTGGAGGTGGGCTGCCCGGAGCCACGGGCGCGGCGCTGGCGGGCGGACTTCCGCTCCAGGCGACGCAGACGTTCCTTCTCGCCCGTGGTGAGCCAAGGCCCGTGCTCACGCGTGGTGCCGTCCGACAACGCCAGGGCGACGGTGATGCCCCGGTCGATCCCCACCATCGGGTCGGGATGAGGGTCGGAGATCACGGCGGTCATGGTCTCGGTGCGGAAGACGATCTGCCAGCCGAAGGCGTCCTTGACCAACCGCGCTCCGGTGATCCGCCCGACCGGGCCGCCCCGGGTGACGCCGGGCAGGTCCCTGGTCCACCGGAAGCGCACCCGGCCGATCTTGGGCAGGCTGACCGCACCCCAGCGCCGATTGATCCGCGCGATCCGCAGAGCGCTGGCCTGAGGCACGTCGACGGCCGGGCGGGAGCGGTGGCGGGTCTTGAACGTCGGGCGGTCGGCGGGGTGGTCAGGGTTGAAGAAGTTCACCCACGCCTGCCGATACGTCTTCAACACCGCCTGAGCCGCCTGGGCAGGCAGCTGCCCGAGCCAGTCGATCTCACGGCGGGCTTGGCGGATCGCCGCGTCACAGTCTTTCAGCGTGGCGAAGCGGCCTTGGCGGAAGGTGAAGTATTCGTGGAGCAGATTCCACAGGGCCCGGGCGGCGTGCGCCTGACCGTCCAGCACCGCCGCCTGAGCGTTGCTCAACTCCAGGCGGGCCACGTGCGCCCGGGCCTGCTTCACCGTCTCCACGCCCGGATCGTAGCGTTCGGCTCACCTCACCGAGATGGAAACCGAACCTCGAAGTACGCACCGCCGCCATGTCGTCTCCCACTTCGACGCGCATTTGGTGTTCATCACCAGATATCGACGTCGAGGCACTCACTGGTCCGATACCGATCCGCTGCGAGGAGATCAGTTCACAACGGTGGAGGAACAGTTCGGGAAAGCGGAAAGGCGGCATCCTTCACAGATGCCGCCTTCCCTGAAATCTCCTACCAGCCGCGCTCGGCGAGGCGGTGCGGGACCGGGATGTCGTCGACGTTGATGCCGACCATGGCCTCGCCCAGGCCCCGGGAGACCTTGGCGACGACGTCCGGGTCGTCGTAGAAGGTGGTGGCCTTGACGATCGCGGCGGCGCGCTGCGCCGGGTTGCCGGACTTGAAGATGCCCGAGCCGACGAACACGCCCTCCGCGCCGAGCTGCATCATCATCGCGGCGTCGGCCGGGGTGGCGATGCCGCCGGCGGTGAAGAGCACCACGGGCAGCTTGCCGGCCCTGGCGACCTCGGCGACCAGCTCGTACGGCGCCTGCAGCTCCTTGGCCGCGACGTACAGCTCGTCCTCCGGCAGCGAGGTGAGGCGCTTGATCTCGCCCCGGATCGTGCGCATGTGGGTGACGGCGTTGGAGACGTCGCCGGTGCCGGCCTCGCCCTTGGAGCGGATCATGGCCGCGCCCTCGGTGATGCGGCGCAGCGCCTCGCCGAGGTTGGTGGCGCCGCAGACGAAGGGCACGGTGAAGCGCCACTTGTCGATGTGGTTGGCGTAGTCGGCGGGGGTCAGCACCTCGGACTCGTCGACGTAGTCGACGCCGAGCGACTGCAGGAGCTGGGCCTCGACGAAGTGGCCGATGCGGGCCTTGGCCATGACGGGGATCGAGACGGCGGAGATGATGCCGTCGATCATGTCGGGGTCGCTCATCCGGGACACGCCGCCCTGGGCGCGGATGTCGGCGGGGACCCGCTCGAGGGCCATGACGGCGACCGCGCCGGCGTCCTCGGCGATCTTGGCCTGCTCCGGGGTGACGACGTCCATGATGACGCCGCCCTTGAGCATCTCTGCCATGCCGCGCTTGACCCGGGCGGTTCCGGTGACGGCGGACTCGGTGACTTCGGGCGTGCTGCTGGACACGGGGCTCTACCTCACGACGGCTGGTTGCGGATCACGGGCGCCCCTTTCACGGGGACGGCCGCCACTTCTTCATGGTAGGCGGTGATCGGTGTGTGCCCTCACACGCCGATCCGTCGCCTTCGGGGGATCTTCTTGGCCATCCTGTACGGCCGGCCGCCCCCGTCAGGGGGTCGCCGGCTCCTGTACGGCCGCCCCCGTCAGGGGATCACGGGCTTGGGAGCGGCCAGGACGACCCACACCTGCCCGGGGGCGAAGTTCATCGGGTCCCCGGTCTCGGTGGTGAAGACGGTGCCGTCCCGCTCCGACTCGCGCGACCACTTGGCCTTGAACGCCTGCCCGTCCCGGAGCACGACCGCCCTGCCCGTGCCGGTGGAGTGCACCAGGGGGGTGTAGCTCTGGTTGAGGTCGTGGTATTCCGAACGCTCGGTCTTGGCGTACTGCACGACGATGGTCGGGGCGCCGAGCTGACCGCCCTCGGCGGCCATGTCCTTCTTGCCGTCCTGCCAGACCAGCCACTTCTTGGCGGCGTCCGACCAGGTGAAGGTGAAGCGGGCCGCCGGGTACCGCACGCTGAACGACTTCTTCGGCGTCCCGTCCTCGGGGGCGTCGCCGAAGGTGAAGCCGATGTCCTTGGCCTTGCTCGTCCCGGACGCCTTGGCCAGGAGCTTCCTGGGCTCGGCGAACAGGTTGTAGGGCGCGTAGCGGCCGGGCTGGCGGAAGTAGGCGCCCGGGGCCCTGCTGTCGGAGACGTCGACGAGGGACGCCTCCTGGACCTTGGGGATCATCTTGGTCTGCACGCCGGAGTAGGCCAGGGCGGGCTTGCCGAACTGCGGCAGGATGTGCAGGTCGGAGATGCGGGCGCTGCGCACCGGTCCGATCTTGGGCGGGAGCTTCGAGGAGAAGATCGCCATGAGGCGGGTCAGGCCGGCCTCGACCTGCTCGACGTAGACGATGTCGGCGCTCTTCAGGCCGAGCTGGGGCTTGCCGGCCGAGGTGTTCTCGATCTTCGCCGCGAGCACCGGCCTGCGCGCGGCGCCGGGCAGGCCGGTGAAGGGGTGCGCCGGCTCCGGGGACGGGGTCTCGGCGGGCGTCGTGTCCTCCGCCGCCGCCTGCGGTTCCTTGCCCGCCGCGGGCTCGTCGGAGGAACAGGCCGCGGCCTGGGCGAGGACGGCCGCCCCCGCCAGTGTGACGGCGATCTTCCGGGACACCCGCACGGCTCATCTCCTCCAAGTCGGGCCAGAAAACGAGCACGAGCTTACCGGTGTCCCAGTTGCCGGTTATCCCGCTTTCGCGAGTCTTGTTCAGTAACGGGCCGGCGGCGGCTCGGCAGCGGCTCGATGGTCGGGCGGCGGTTCACCGGCGGTTCGGCATCGGGACGTCCGGGAACCGCCGCCGACGCCGGGTGGACGGCCCCGGGGCACGCCGGTGAGCGCGTGCGGAGACGGCCGGGATCACCCGGCGGTCATTCGGCGGCGAGGGCCTTCGGGGCGTCGTCGTCGATCTCGAAGAAGCCGGGGTAATCGGTGTGCCCGGCCAGGCGCAGCGTGCGGGCCAGCCAGCGGCGCTGGGCGGCGCGGGTCACGCCGACCGCGTTGTTGTAGAAGCGCCGGGAGTAGACCACCTTCGCCACCGCGGTGTCGAGCTCGGACAGCAGCTCGCGGCCGGCCGGGTCGGCGGACAGCCGGTCGCGGAAGCGGTCCTGGTCGGCCACCGCGCGCAGCGTGCGCGACAGGTCGCTCTCGGCGTGCTCGCGCTCCTCCGCGCCGGCCGTACGGGCCTCGTGGGCGGCGGCGGCCAGCACCAGGCTCGTCGCCGGGTCCAGCACGCGCGAGGCCGCGAGCTCCAGGCAGACGGCGGCCCGCCGTACCAGCGCGGCGTCCAGGGACTCGCGGGCCAGCTCCAGGCGGATGTGGAGCCGGTCCAGTCGGCCGGCCCGCCAGGAGACGTAGACGGCGACCAGCACGACGACCGCGCCGGCCACGGCGACCAGTGTGGCGCTCACGACGCCTCGTCCTCCTTCACCCCGGCGGGGATCGCCACGGTCTCGTAGACGCGCAGCACGTCGCGGGCGACCGTGGACCAGTCGTACTTGCGGACGGCGCGGCGCGCCTCCTCCGACAGGGCGGCCCGGCGCCCGGGGTCGTCGAGCAGGGCGGCGGCCTCGCGGGCGAGGGAGGCCGCGTCGCCGACGGTGAACAGCGCGCCGGCCTCGCCGTCGTCGAGCACCTTGCGGAAGGCCGGGATGTCGCTGGCGAGGATCGCCGCCCCGGCCGACATCGCCTCGGTGAGCACGATGCCGAAGCTCTCCCCGCCGAGGTTGGGGGCGCAGAAGACGTCCACCGAGTGGTAGGCGCGGACCTTGTCCTCCTCGCTGACCATGCCGAGCAGGCCGATCCGGTCGTGGAAGCGGGCCGGGACCCTGCCGAGCACCTCGCCGGCGTCGCCGGGCCCGGCGACGAGCAGGCGCAGCCGCGGCCGTTCGGCGGCGAGCAGGCAGAACGCCTCCAGCAGCACCGGCAGGCCCTTGCGGGGCTCGTCCATCCGGCCGAGGAAGCCGATCACCTCGCCGTCGTCCCAGCCGGGCAGCGGCTCGGCGTGGGCGTAGCGGCCGACGGTCACCCCGTTGGGGATGAGCACCGCGTCGCCGCCGATGAACTCGACCAGGGTCTTGCGGGCCGCGTCGGACACCGCGATCCGCGCGGTGATCTTCTCCAGCACGCTCATGATCACCGGCGAGGCCACCGAGAAGGCCCGCGAGCGGCCGTAGGAGGCGTGGAAGGTGCCCACGATCGGCCCCCTGGCCACCCAGCAGGCCAGCAGGCCGACCGAGGGGATGAACGGCTCGTGCACGTGCAGAACGTCGAAGCGGCCCTCGCGCAGCCAGCGGCGCACCCGCCCCGCCGACAGGAACCCGAACGACAGCCGGGCGACCGAGCCGTTGAACGGGACCGGGACCGCCCGGCCCACCGAGGTCACGTAAGGGGGCAGCGCCGCGTCGTCACCCGCCGGGGCGATCACCTGGACCTCGTGGCCGTCGTCCATGAGCGCCTCGGCGAGGTCGCGGATGTGCACCTGGACCCCGCCCGGCACGTCCCACATGTAGGGGCAGACGATGCCGATCCTCATCGCTCCACCGCTTCCCGCTTCTCCCCGGCGCGGGCCGTGCCCGCCGTGTCCCGCGCGCCCGGCGCGCAGCCCGCGGTCATCCGCGGGGCTCCAGGTCCTCGAGCCACAGCCGCTGCAGCATGTGCCAGTCCTCGGGGTGCTCGGCGATGCCCTTCTCGAAGACGGTGGCGAGGTCCTGGGTGAGGGCCGCGACCTTCTCCTGGCGGGTGCCCTCGGCGGGCACGGGGAGCTCGTCGCAGAACCGCACCACCCAGTCGCGGCCCTGGAAGGACAGGATGGCCGGGATCAGCGCGGCCCCGGTGTGCAGGGCGAGCATGGCGGGCCCGGCGGGCATGCGGGTGGCCGCCCCGAAGAACTTCACCTCGATCCCCCGTGCGGTCAGGTCCCTGTCGGCGGGCAGCGCGACCGGCCGGCCCGCCCGCAGCCGCTGCGACAGCACGGCGAAGATCTGGTTGTCCCCTCCGGTGAGCGGCAGCACCTCCATGCCCAGCCCCTCGCGGAAGGCGGTGTAGCGGTGGAACAGCGACTCGGGCCGCAGCCGCTCGGCGACGGTGGTGAACGGGTGGCCGATCTGCACGAACCAGGCGCCCGCCTGGTCCCAGTTGCCCATGTGCGGCAGGGCGAACACCACGCCCCGGCCCGCGCCGAGGATCTCCTGGACCAGCTCGGCGTTGTGGGCGCGGGTGCGCGACAGGATCTCCTCGGGACGCATCGAGGGCAGCCGGAACACCTCGTGGAAGTAGCGGAAGTAGGAGCGCATGCCCGCGCGGCTCAGCTCACGGATCGCCGGGTCGTCCGGGGAGGTGCCCCTGACCCTGGCGAGGTTGGCCTCCAGCCGGAGCACCTGCCCGCCGCGGCGCTTCCACAGCCGGTCGGCGGCCGTCCGGAAGGCCCAGGCGGTCAGGGGCTCGGGCAGGCGGGGCACGACCGCCCAGCCGGCGCCGAAGCCGGCCGCCACGAGACGTTCCTGCAGTGACGGCTTGTCGTTCATCGTTGTCCTCAGCGGAGGGAGCGTGGAGGGGTGGAGACGGCCTGGCGGCGCACGTGGAGCAGCCGCTGGCCGACGGTGAACGCGCTGGCGGCGGCGAGCAGCCACAGCCCCGCCGCCAGGATGTACGGCACGCCGAGGCCGCCGAGCCCGGCCGAGACCAGGACCACGACCAGGCGCTCGGGCCGTTCGGCGAGCCCGACGTCGCACGACAGGCCCAGGCCCTCGGCCCGGGCCTTGACGTAGGACACGACGGCCCCGGCGACGAGGCAGAACAGGGCGACCCCGGCCAGCGTCCGCTGACCGCTCACCACGAACCACATCACCAGCCCGGAGAAGATCCCGGCGTCGCCCACGCGGTCGAGGGTGGAGTCGAGGAAGGCGCCCCAGACGCTCCCCGTGCCCGTCATCCGGGCCATGACCCCGTCGAGGAGATCCGCCAGGACGAAAAACGTGATCACGACCGAGCCGGGGAACAACTCCCCTCGGGGATAGAAGAAGAGTGCTGCGGCGACCGTGCCGAGCGTGCCGGCGGCGGTGACCATGTCGGGGCTGATCCCGTGGCGGATGAGGGCTCTGCCCAGGGGGGTCAGCACGCGGGTCACGGCAGGGCGCAGAAGTTTCAGCATCGCGGTCCGATCGTAGGCCACGCCGTCTGAGAGCGCGCAGCCAACGCTCCGCAAGCGGATCGGCGTGGACCTCTTGTGATATTCGCCACATGGGTATTTGGTGAACACACCGCGTCCTTGCGGTGTACGGACGCGGCGGCGGACGGGGTGTGGCCGCGCCTGGCCGCGCTCCTTCGGCAACGACGCGGGAGGCGACGTGGCAGACAAGGCTGGAGGCGGAGCAACGGGAGCCGCGGGCAGGGCACCCGAGGCCGACCGCCCCGACATGGTGCGCAATGTCGCGCTGGTCGGCCATTCCGGATCGGGCAAGACGACCCTGGTGGAGGCGCTGCTCGCGGCGACCGGCACCGTGCAGCGGGCCGGGCGGGTCGAGGACGGCACCACGGTCAGCGACTTCGACGAGGTCGAGGTCCGCCAGCAGCGCTCGGTGAACCTCTCCGTGGCGCCGCTGGTGCACAACGGCATCAAGATCAACCTGCTGGACACCCCCGGCTACGCCGACTTCGTCGGCGACCTGCGCGCCGGGCTGCGCGCCGCCGACGCGGCGCTGTTCGTGGTCTCGGCGACGGAGAGCGTGGACGGCCTGACCCGCATGATCTGGGACGAGTGCGCCGCCGTCGGCATGCCCCGGGCCGTGGTGATCACGAAGAACGACCACCAGCGGGCCGACTTCGAGGAGGTCCTCGCCACCTGCCAGGAGGCGTTCGGCGAGGGTGTGGCGCCGCTGTACCTCCCGGTGGTCACCAACGGCCGCCTGAACGGCCTGATCGGCCTGCTGACCCAGAAGTTCCACAACTACGCGACCGGGTCGCGGACGGAGAACGAACCCGGCCCCGAGTACCAGAACCGGATCGATCGGTACCGCGGCGCGCTGATCGAGGGGATCATCCAGGAGAGCGAGGACGAGTCCCTGATGGACCGCTACCTCTCCGGCGAGGAGATCGACACCAAGGTCCTCATCGAGGACCTGGAGAAGGCGGTCGCCCGCGGCGGCTTCTACCCCGTGCTGGCCACCGGCGGCGGCGTGGGCGCCAGGGAGGTCCTCGACGGCATCGTCCAGGGGTTCCCCTCCCCGCTGGAGCACCCGCTGCCGGAGATCACCTCGGTCGACGGCGGGCCCGTCGCCGGCCTCGCCTGCGACCCCGACGGGCCGCTCGTGGCCGAGGTCGTCAAGACGACCAGCGACCCCTACGTGGGCCGGATCAGCCTGGTGCGGGTGTTCTCCGGGACCCTGCGGCCCGACATGACCGTGCACGTCTCCGGGCACGGCCTGAGCGACCGGGGGCACGAGGACCACGACGTGGACGAGCGGATCGGCGCGCTGTCGTCCTCGCTGGGCAAGCAGCAGCGCACGGTGGGCAGGTGCGTGGCCGGCGACATCGTCGCGGTGGCCAAGCTGTCGCGCGCCGAGACCGGCGACACCCTCTCGGACAAGGAACGGCCGCTGCTGATGCGGTCCTGGGCGATGCCCGAGCCGCTGCTGCCGGTGGCGATCCAGCCGAAATCCAAGGCCGACGACGACAAGCTCGGCCAGGCGCTGCAGCGACTGGTCGCCGAGGACCCGACGCTCCGGCTGGAGAACAACGCCGAGACCCGCCAGCTCGTGCTGTGGTGCATGGGCGAGGCCCACGCCGACGTGCTGCTGGACCGGCTGAGCCGGCGGCACGGCGTCGAGGTGGAGAAGGTGGATCTGCGGGTGCCGCTGCGGGAGACCTTCGGCGGCCGGTGCCAGGCGATGGGCCGCAACGTCAAGCAGACCGGCGGCCACGGGCAGTTCGCCATCTGCCACCTGGAGGTCGAGCCGCTGCCCTCCGGCGGCGGGTTCGAGTTCGTCGACAAGATCGTCGGCGGTGTGGTGCCACGCCAGTTCATCCCCTCGGTGGAGAAGGGGGTGCGCACGCAGATGCAGCGCGGCGTGGTGGCCGGCTACCCCATGGTGGACGTGCGGGTGACGCTCTACGACGGCAAGGCTCACCCGGTCGACTCCTCCGACATGGCGTTCCAGATCGCCGGAGCGCTCGCGCTGAAGGAGGCGGCGGCCAAGGTGCCGACCCTGCTGCTGGAGCCGGTCGACGAGGTGGCGGTGCTGGTCGCCGACGACCACGTCGGCGCGGTGATGTCCGACCTGTCGTCGCGCCGGGGCCGGGTGCTGGGCACCGAGCCGGTCGGCGTCGGCCGCACGCTGGTCCGCGCGGAGATCCCCGAACTGGAGATCACCCGCTACGCCATCGACCTGCGGTCGATGTCCCACGGCACCGGGACGTTCCAGCGGTCGTTCCTGCGCTACGAGCCGCTTCCGTCGCACCTGGTGGAGAAGGTCGCCGGCTGACCACGGGCCGGGGCCGAAAAACCGGCCGGAAGCGGTCCCGGAAGCGCGGGCCGGACCCGGACCCGCGGGCCGCCGATCGGGGGAGGCGCGGGCGCGCATGCCCATGCCTCCCCCAAGAATCGGGCAAGCGTCACACCAGCATCACAAAACGATTTCTTTTTTCGGGCCAAAGCAGATCGTTCGCGGTGCCAGACTGAGGAACCATGCGAACCGGACGTCCTTTGCTCGCCGCAGCCGCCCTCGCCGTCGCCGCCAACGGCGCCGCCTACGCATTCGGCCCCGACGCTCCGGCCGCCAAGCCTCCCGCCCTGAAGCGGGGCGCCGACAGCGGGAAGGCCACCTCCGGGACCGGCTCCGGGAACGACGCCGAGACCGCGGGGAACAGCGGCGCCGGAGGCTCCACGGCGGCCTGCACCCCCGACCCGGAGCACCCCAAGCGGGAGCTGCGCGGCGTGTGGATCGCCACGGTGGACAACCTCGACTGGCCGTCGAGGGCCGGCCTGCCCGTGGCCCGGCAGCAGGCGGAGTACACCAGGATCCTCGACGAGGCCGTCAAGCGCCGGTTCAACGCGGTGTTCGTCCAGATCCGGCCCGCCTCCGACGCCCTCTACAAGTCCGCTCTGGAGCCCTGGTCGCGATACCTCACCGGCAAGGCCGGCAAGGACCCCGGCTGGGACCCGCTCACCTTCCTGACCGCCGAGGCCCACCGCCGGGGGCTGGAGTTCCACGCCTGGCTCAACCCCTACCGCGCCTCCTTCGAGGGCGGGGCGGACCGGCTGCCGCCGAACCACCCGGCCCGGCTCCACCCCGGCTGGACCATCCCCTACGAGGGCCGCCTGTACTACGACCCGGGGCTGCCCCAGGTGCGCGACCACGTCACCGCCGTCGTCAAGGACG
The DNA here is from genome assembly GCF_055585205.1 of Streptosporangium sp. NPDC053982. NCBI lineage: Bacteria > Bacillati > Actinomycetota > Actinomycetes > Streptosporangiales > Streptosporangiaceae > Streptosporangium > Streptosporangium sp. NPDC053982. Next base: position 389,052 of record NZ_JBVJKQ010000004.1, on the reverse strand, counting down.
TGGTGTCGCGCTACGACGTGGACGGGGTCCACTTCGACGACTACTTCTACCCCTACCCCGGCGCGGGCGGGCGCTTCGGCGACCAGGCGTCCTACCGGAAGTACGGCAAGGGCCAGAAGCTCGCCGACTGGCGCCGCGCCAACGTCGACAAACTGATCGCGCAGGTCGACAGGACCGTCCACGAGACGAAGAGCTACGTGAAGTTCGGCGTCAGCCCGTTCGGGATCTGGCGCAACAAGGCCCAGGACCGCACCGGGTCGGCCACCTCCGGCATGTCCGCCTACGACTCGATCTACGCCGACGCCCGCCACTGGATCCGCAAGGGCACGGTCGACTACGTCATCCCGCAGCTGTACTGGCCGCGCGGCTTCCAGGCCGCCGACTACGACGCGCTGGCGCCGTGGTGGGCGAACGAGGTCAAGGGCACCGGGGTGCACCTGTACATCGGCATGGCGCTCTACCAGGTCGGCACCGGCGGCGCCTGGCGGAGCCCCGGCGAGCTGGCGTCGCAGCTGGGCGTCAACCGTAAGCAGGACCAGATCCGCGGCGAGGTGTACTTCAGCGCCAAGCAGCTTCTCAGCAACCCGCTGGGCGCGCTGAACCGGATCTCGAAGAGCTACTACGACCGCCCGGCTCTGCTCCCCCTGATGAAGGACCTCGGCGGCCGGGCCCCCGCCCGGCCCGCCGGCCTGGGGATCCAGGGAAGGGCGCTGAGCTGGAACTCCTCGGCCGGGGCCCGCGCCTACGCCGTCTACCGGATCCCGTCCGGCAAGGTCGGCGAGTGCGCCACCGCCGACGCCCGCCACCTGGTCGCGGTCGTGCCGGCCGGCGGCGGCCCGCGCCAGGCGTTCACCGCGCCAGGCGGCGGCGCCTACCTCGTCACCGCCGTGGACCGCCTCGGCCACGAGAGCGACCCCGCCCAGGTCACCGCGCCCTGACCCCGCGGGGATCCGCCCGCCGCCCCGGCCCGGACCTCGGGAGGCGGGCTTCCCCCCGCCCGGGTCGCCGCGCCCCGATCCGCCGGGCCGCGACCCGCCGTCACGCCGGTGGGTGGACCGGCACCATGATCTTCCCCTACGGTTCCAGCGTTGCCCGCCGTAGGGGAGGTCGTCGGTGAAGCGGACGCTCGTCGCGTTTGCGATGTTGGTGAGCGCGCTGTGGCCGGGAACGGCGCACGCGGCGCCGCCCGCCGGGCGGGTCGTCCTGATCGGCGTCCCCGGCCTGCAGTGGAGCGACCTCGGTCCCGGCGCCACCCCGAACCTGTGGCGGCTGGCCGGCCAGAGCGCCACCGGTTCGCTGTCGGTCCGCACCGTCGGCAAGGTGACCTGCCCCTACGACGGATGGCTGACCGTGTCGGCCGGCGTCCGCTCGGCGGTCGGCTACGGCTGCGGGCTGCCGCCCACGCCCGAGCCGTCTGGCGCCGGCGCGGTCGTCCCCGACTACGACTACCTGTTCCGGGTCGCCCGGCAGCGGAACGCCGGATCGCTCGGCGAGGCCGTCCACGCCGCGGGCGGGTGCACGCTCGCCGTCGGGCCGGGCGCGGCGCTGGCCCTGGCCGACCGGCGGGGCGCGGTCGACGTCTACGCCCCCTCCCCCGCGCACCTGCCGGACCTGCCGCCGGACGCCTTCACCCGGTGCCCGGTGGCCGCCGTGGACGTGGACGGCCTGATCCGCCCCTACCTGGCCGGAGACCGGCTGCCCGGCGCCGAGGACGCGCTCGGCCCGGACCGGCGGGCGCGGGCGCTGCGGGACGCCGACACCGCCGTCGGCGCGGTGCTGGCCGCGGTGCCGCCGGACACCAGGGTGCTGCTGGCCGGTCTGTCCGACCACGGGGACACCCCGCACCTGCGGGTGGCCATGATGCGCGGAGCGGACGTCGCGGGACGCTTCCTCGGAGCGGCCTCCACGCACCGCGAGGACGTCACGATCCTCCCCGACCTCACCGCCACGATCCTCACCACGGCGGGCGTACCCGTCCCGGACACGGTCATCGGCGTGCCCTGGCGGGCCGGAGGCCGTACCGGCGGGGCCGGGGCGGCGCGGGACGAGCTGGTCGGCGCCGACCGGGCCGGTCAGGCGATCAGGAACATGAGCGGGGTGTTCTTCACCTCCGTCGCCGTGCTCCAGGTGGGCTTCTACCTGGTGGCGTTCCTGCTGATGCGGCGCAGACGCGGGACGGGGGCGATCCGGGTGGCCGCCCTGGCGCTGGCCGCGCTGCCGGTGTCGACGTACCTGGTCAACCTGCTGCCCTGGCGGCACGCCGGAGCACCGGTGCTCGCGCTGACCGGCGGGATCGTCGCGATCGCGGCGGCGCTGGCCGCGGTGGCGCTGGCCGGCCCGTGGCGGCGCGACCCGCTCGGACCGCTGGCCGTCGTCGCCGGGGTCACCGCCGTGGTGCTCGCCGGCGACCTTCTCACCGGCACCCCGCTGCAGCTGAACAGCGTGATGGGCTACACCGCGGTGGTCGGCGCCCGCTACTACGGCCTGGGCAACATCCCGTTCGCGCTCTTCGCCACCTCGGTGCTGCTGCTGGCCGCCGTGCTCGCCCACCGGCTCGCCGCGCGCGGGCGGCGGACGGCAGCGGTCACCGCCGTGGCGGTCCCGGGCTGCGCGGCGATGATCCTGGGCGGCTGGCCGGGGGTGGGCAGCGACTTCGGCGGGGTGATCGCCTTCGTGCCGGGCATCGCGGTGGCCTCCCTGCTGCTGGCCGGCCGGAAGGTGTCGGTCGTCAGGCTGGGCTCGTTCTGCGTGGCCGGCGGCGTCACGGTGATGGTCATCGCCTTCCTCGACCACCTGCGTCCGCCCGGGTCGCAGACGCACCTGGGGCGGTTCGTCGGTCAGGTGATCACCGGCGAGGCGCTGGAGGTGATCGGCCGCAAGCTCGGCGCGATGCTGAACACCCTGCTCAGCCCCAACCTGATGCCGATCGTGCTGGCCGCGGCGGCGTTCCTGGTCTACGGGCTGCTGCGGCCGGGGACGGCGAGCGCGGGGGTGCTGCCGGCGGCCTTCACCCACTCCCCCGCGCTGAAGGCCGGCCTGATCGGCACCCTCGTCAGCGGGGTGGTGGGCATGCTGGTCAACGACTCCGGTGCGGCCGTGCTGTCCATGGCGCTCGCCCTGGGGCTGCCGCTGGTGCTGTCGGCGGGCGTCCAGGCGCTGCGGGACGGAGCCCCCGTCTACGCGGAGGCGGGCCAGCAGCCCGCGAGGAGGTCGCGGGTGTCGCGCAGGAGCTGAGGCAGCACCTTGGTGTGGCCGACCACCGGCATGAAGTTGGTGTCGCCGCCCCAGCGGGGCACCACGTGCTGGTGCAGGTGCGCGGCGATGCCCGCGCCGGCCACCGCGCCGAGGTTCATGCCGACGTTGAAGCCCTGCGCGCCGCTGGCCTTGCGCAGGGCGGCCAGCGCCCGCTTGGTGAAGTCGGCGAGCTCGGCGGTCTCCCCGGCGTCGAGGTCGGCGTAGTCGGACACGTGGCGGTAGGGGCAGACCATCAGGTGCCCGGAGTTGTACGGGTAGAGGTTGAGCACAGCGAAGACCGACGTGCCGCGGGCGACGACCAGCCCGTCCTCGTCGCTCATCCGGGGGATGTCGCAGAATGGGCAGCCGTCGTCGGGGCCGGTGCCGGTCGGCTTGTTCGCGCCCTTGATGTAGGCCATCCGGTGCGGAGTCCACAGCCTCTCGAAGGCGTCCGGTGTGCCCGCCCCGTGCTGCGCCTGCGGCTCTTCGCTCATGGCGTTCAGCATATTGCCCCGCGACCTCCCGCGGCCCGGTGCCTCCCGGCCGCGGCGGCCCAGGAGGCGGGGCCGGCACGCGTCCGCCGGACGTCCGGCGGGCGGGCCGTACACCGTGGGGAGGGGCGCCGGCCGCGGCGGGGGTCCGCCGCGGCCGGGAACGGGCCGATCGGGGGACCGGCTCCGGGGTGTCGGACCTGGAGCGTCAGACCTGGACGCGGCGCTCGATCGCGTCGACGATCTCGTCGATCGCCTGGTCGACCGGGACGCCGTTCTTCTGCTCGCCGTTGCGGAACCGGAAGGAGACCGCGCCGGCCGCGATGTCGTCGTCGCCGGCCAGCAGCATGAACGGCACCTTCGACTTCTGGGCGTTGCGGATCTTCTTCTGCATCCGGTCGTCGGAGGCGTCCACCTCGATGCGGACACCCCGCTCGCGGGCCTTCTTGGCGACGTCCTGCAGGTAGGGCGCGTGGGCCTCGGCGATCGGGATGCCGACGACCTGCACCGGGGCGAGCCAGGCGGGGAAGGCGCCGGCGTAGTGCTCGACCAGGACGCCGAAGAACCGCTCGATCGAGCCGAACAGCGCCCGGTGGATCATGACGGGCCGCTTGCGGGTGCCGTCGGCCGCCTGGTATTCGAGCCCGAACCGCTCGGGCAGGTTGAAGTCGAGCTGGATCGTCGACATCTGCCAGGAGCGGCCGATCGCGTCGCGCGCCTGCACGGAGATCTTGGGACCGTAGAAGGCGGCGCCGCCCGGGTCGAGGACCAGCTCCAGCTTCTCGGCCTCGGCGACCTCGCGCAGCGTCGCGGTCGCCTCCTCCCACACCTCGTCGGAGCCGACGAACTTCTCCGGGTCCTTGGTGGACAGCTCCAGGTAGAAGTCCTCCAGGCCGTAGTCGCGCAGCAGGTCGAGCACGAACCGCAGCAGCGAGGTCAGCTCGTCGCGCATCTGCTCGCGGGTGCAGTAGATGTGCGCGTCGTCCTGCGTCATGCCGCGCACCCGGGTCAGGCCGTGGATGACGCCGGACTTCTCGTAGCGGTAGACCGAGCCGAACTCGAACAGCCGCAGCGGCAGCTCGCGGTAGGACCGTCCGCGCGCCCCGAAGATCAGGTTGTGCATCGGGCAGTTCATCGGCTTGAGGTAGTACTCCGCGCCCTCCAGCTCCATGGGCGGGAACATGCCGTCGCGGTACCAGTCGAGGTGGCCGGAGACCTCGTACAGGTGGCCCTTGGTGATGTGCGGGGTGTTGACGAAGGAGTAACCCGCCTCCTCGTGCCTGCGCCGGGAGTAGTCCTCCATGACGCGGCGGATCACGCCGCCCTTGGGGTGGAAGACCGGCAGGCCCGAGCCCAGCTCGTCGGGGAAGGAGAACAGGTCGAGCTCGGCGCCCAGCTTGCGGTGGTCGCGCTTCTCGGCCTCCTCCAGCAGGTGGAGGTATTCGTCCTGCTTCTCGCGCGACTCCCAGGCGGTGCCGTAGATCCGCTGGAGCTGCGGGTTCTTCTCGCTGCCCCGCCAGTAGGCGCCGCCGGAGCGCATCAGCTTGAACGCCGGGATGGACCGGGTGGTCGGCACGTGCGGGCCGCGGCACAGGTCCTTCCAGCACAGCTTCCCGGTCTTGGGGTCGTGGTTGTCGTAGATCGTCAGCTCGCCGGCGCCGACCTCGACGTTCGCGCCGTCCTCGGCGGAGGCGCCGCCCTTCAGGCCGATCAGCTCCAGCTTGTACGGCTCGGCGGCCAGCTCCTCGCGGGCGTCGTCGTCGGAGACGGCCCGGCGGGAGAAGGTCTGGCCCTGCTTGACGATCTCGCGCATGCGCTTCTCGACGCGCTTGAGGTCGTCGGGGGTGAACGCGTCGGCGACGTCGAAGTCGTAGTAGAAGCCGTTCTCGACGGGCGGGCCGATGCCGAGCTTCGCCTCGGGGAAGATCTCCTGAACGGCCTGGGCCATGACGTGGGCGGTGGAGTGGCGCACGATCGCCCGGCCGTCGGGGCTGCCGACCTCCACCGGCTCGATCACGTCGCCGTCGGCGACGCGGGCGGCGAGGTCCTTCAGCTCGCCGTTCGCGCGGGCGGCGACCACCGAGCGGCCGTCGGCCCCGAGCACGTCGCCGTACGTCGTGCCCTCCGCCACCACGCGCTCGGCTCCGGCGAGGGTGACACGAAGTTCTGGCACGGCGGACACGGTTGCTCCCTGGGAGACGACGACATTCTGGTCTGTCCAACCGATGCTACCGGTGCCGGACGGGCGATATCCCGGGCATCACGCCCTCGGGGCGCGGCGACCGCGCCTCACCGCGCCGGTGCCCCGGGGTCCGGCGGCATCCCGGAGGCGGCCCGGCGCGCCAAGATCGACCCGGGCACGCCGCGGCGGCGACCCTGACTACCCTTGGAAGGGTGAACGCAGCAGCCCAGACCTCCGGCGCGTACGGCGCCGGCATCGCGACCATCACCGCCGGCGGAACCGTCCTCGACACCTGGTTCCCCTCCCCCGAGCTGGGCGAGCCGCCCCTCTCCGGCACCGAGCGGCTGACGGCGGAGGAGGCCGCCGAGGCGCTCGGCCCGGACGTCGCCGCACTGCTCGGGCCCGACGAGGCCCGCGGCGTGGAGGTGGTCGCGGTCCGGACCGGCATCGCCAAGCTGTCGGAGGCCCCGGCCGACACCCACGACGTCTACCTGCGCCTGCACCTGCTGTCGTCCCGCCTCGTCGCGCCGCACGGCCTGAGCCTCGACGGTGTGTTCGGCCTGCTGGGCAACGTGGTGTGGACGAATCAGGGCCCGTGCGCGGTGGAGGGCTTCGAGCGGACGCGGCTGCGGCTGCGCGCCCGCGGCCCGGTGACCGTGTACGGCGTCGACAAGTTCCCGCGGATGGTCGACTACGTCGTCCCCGCCGGGGTCCGGATCGCCGACGCCGACCGCGTCCGCCTCGGCGCGCACCTGGCGTCCGGCACGACCGTGATGCACGAGGGCTTCGTCAACTACAACGCCGGCACGCTCGGCGCCTCCATGGTCGAGGGCCGCATCTCGGCGGGCGTGGTCGTGGGCGACGGCTCCGACGTCGGCGGCGGCGCCTCGATCATGGGGACCCTCTCCGGCGGCGGCAAGGAGGTCATCTCCGTCGGGCGGCGCTGCCTGCTCGGCGCCAACGCCGGCATCGGCGTCTCCCTCGGCGACGACTGCGTCGTGGAGGCCGGCCTGTACGTCACCGCCGGGACCAAGGTCACCCTCCCGGACGGCCGGGTGGTCAAGGCCGCCGAGCTGTCGGGCGGGTCCGGGCTGCTGTTCCGCCGCAACTCCACCTCCGGCGCCGTCGAGGTCGTCCCCCGGCGGGGCACCGGCATCGAGCTCAACAGCGCGCTGCACGCCAACGACTGACGGCGGTGACGCCGGACAGGGCCGCCAGGGCCACTGTGGCGGCGCGGTGGATCACCGGGCTGTTCGCGCCCCAGGTGCTGGTCATCACGCTCCCGCCGGTCGTCGGGCTGCTCGCCGGCGGCCCGCCCGCCGCCGCCTGGGGGCTGGTCGCCTCGGCGCTGTGCGGGGGCGTCCCGGCGGGGGTGATCTACGCGGGGGTCCGGTCGGGGCGGCTGGACTCCCACCACCTGGTCGACCGGACGCGCCGTACGGGGCCGCTGCTGGTGGCGGTCGCCGCGGTGCTGGCGGCGCTGGTGCTGCTGGCGGTCCTGGGCGCGCCCCGGCTGCTGGTGGCCACGGTGACCGCGATGCTGGCCGCGCTGGCGGTGACGGTCCCGGTCACGCTGCGGTGGAAGATCTCCTTCCACGCGGCCGTGTCGGCGGGCACCGTGGTGGTGCTGGCCCACGTGCTGCCCGCCGCGCCGACGCTCGCGGCCGGCGCGCTGGTCACCGCGACGGTCTGCTGGGCGCGGGTACGGCTGGCCCACCACACGCCGGCGCAGGTCGCCGCCGGGGTCCTGGCGGGGGTGGGCTCGGCCTGGCCGACGCTGAGCGCCTTCGGCGTCTGACGGGCGCGTCCGTCCGGGCGAGGTGAAGCCGGGCCGGGACCTTTTCTCGTGTCGGTCGTGCGGGTTCGCTGGGCCCGCCGATCACATCGCCGCCCTCAACGTCGCACGACGGGCCGGGACGGCGTGGGCGTTCGTCAACGCGCCCAACGACCCCGCCGTGGAAAGCGGGGTCAGTGCCTCTCGCGCCTGCCGTCCAGGCAGGCGCGAGAGGCGCAAGCCCAGAGCTTCAGCCCTGGGTCGTTGACAGGAGCGTTTTGAGGAAGCGGCGGGTCCGGTCGTCGTCCCGGACGTACTCGGCGGCCACGAAGTCGGTGACCCCCGCCTCGGCGAGCGCGGTGAGCTGCGCCGCGACCTCGTCCTCGTTCCCGGTGATCGCCACGTCGGCCGGGCCCGCGGCCCCCTCGCGGTCGAGCATCGCCCGGTAGGAGGGCAGGTCGCCGTAGCCGGCGAACACCTCCCCCGCGCGGGCCCTGGCGGCGTCGGCGTCGTCGGTGACGCAGACCGGCAGGGCGCACACGATCCTCGGCGCGGGCCGTCCGGCGGCGCGCGCGGCCTCGGTCACGGCGGGCGCGACGTGCCCGGCGACGGTCTTGGGACCGGTCATCCACAGCACGGTGCCGTCGGCCTTCTCCCCGGCGAGCTTGAGCATGCGGGGCGCCAGCGCGGCGATGAGCACCGGCATGTCGCCCGTGCCCGGGGTGGACAGCTGCACGTGCGCCCTGAGCGTCTCGCCGTCGAAGTCGGCCCTCTCCCCCCGGACGAGGGGCAGCAGGACCGACAGGTACTCGCGCATGTGACGGGCGGGCCGCTCGAAGCCGTAGCCGTACATGTCCTCGATCACGATCCGGTGCGACAGCCCGATGCCGAGCGCGAGCCGCCCGTCCAGGGCGGCGTTGACGGTGAGCGCCTGCTGCGCGAGGGCCGCGGGGTGACGGGGGTAGCTGGGCACGACCGCGGTGCCGAGTTCGATGCCGGGGACCTGACTTCCGGTGACGGCCAGGGCGGTCAGCGCGTCGAGGCCGAAGATGTTGGAGATCCAGGCCGAGGAGAAGCCGTCGTCGGCGCCGCGGGCGATCCGGTCCCGCAGCTTGCCCAGCGCGTCCGGCCCCTTGGGCTCGGTGATGAACAGTCCGACTCGCATCGTTACCGAACTCCGTTCTAGTGGGTGCGGTCAGTCTAGAACGATGTTCGTCCCAGCCCTCGCCCCCGCCCCGATCCCGCTCCCGGTTTCGATCCCGGTTTCGATCCCGCCCCCGGGCCCGGCACTCGGGCGCCGTGCCGCCTCCCCTCCACCCTCCCGGATGACGCGCTCCGGCACCCGGGCCGTCCGCGCCTCGCACCGGGGGCTTGACACGAGGGGCCGTATCGGTAAAGTCGCCTTACTTTATCGATACATATATCGATAAAGTAAGGCGCTTCGCCCCCCATCGCCGGTCGTCCCCTCGACTCGCTCCCTCCACCGAAGGCAGGGTTCACCCCGATGACCGACCTCGTCGTACCCGCCGTCATCAACCTCGACGTCCCCGGCCCGGTGATCAGCCGGCACCTGTACGGCCACTTCGCCGAGCATCTGGGCCGCTGCGTCTACGGCGGCTTCTACGTGGGAGAGGACAGCGACCTGCCGAACGCGGGCGGCATCCGGCTGGACGTGGTGGAGGCGCTGCGCGCGCTGGACATCCCGAACCTGCGCTGGCCGGGCGGCTGCTTCGCCGACGAGTACCACTGGATGGACGGCATCGGGCCCAGGGACCGGCGTCCGGTGATGGTCAACACCCACTGGGGGAACGTCGAGGAGAACAACCACTTCGGCACGCACGAGTTCATGGCCCTGTGCGAGCTGCTCGGCGCCGAGCCGTACATCAGCGGCAACGTCGGATCCGGCACGGTCAGGGAGATGAGCGACTGGGTCGAGTACCTCACCCGGGACGGCGACTCGCCCATGGTGCGCCTGCGCAGGGCCAACGGCCGCGAGGAGCCGTGGCGGGTGCGGTTCTGGGGGCTGGGCAACGAGGCGTGGGGCTGCGGCGGCCACATGCGCGCCGAGCAGTACGCCGCCGAGGCCCGCCGGTTCGGCACCTACTGCCGCGACCACGGCGGCAACAGGCTCTACCGCGTCGCCGCCGGCGCGAACGGCGACGACTACGCCTGGACCGAGACGCTGATGAAGCAGCTCGGCGACCTGGGGTGCGCCTACCGGCCCGCGCCGTTCATGCAGGCGCTGTCGTTCCACCACTACACGGTCCCGGGCGCCTGGGAGGACAAGGGCGACGCCACCGTCTTCGACACCGACGACCACTACCGCACGATGGTCGCGGCCGCCCGCGTCGACGAGCTCATCACCGGCCACTCCAACGTCATGGACTGCTACGACCCGGGCAGGAACGTCGGCCTGGTGCTGGACGAGTGGGGCACCTGGTGGAACGTCGAACCGGGCACGAACCCCGGTTTCCTGTACCAGCAGAACACCCTGCGCGACGCGCTGGTCGCCGCCCTGCACTTCGACGTCTTCCACCGCCACGCCGACCGGCTCGTCATGGCCAACATCGCCCAGACCGTGAACGTGCTGCAGGCCATGATCCTCACCGACCCCGACTCCGGGGCCCTCGTGCTGACCCCCACCTACCACGTGTTCGAGATGAACAAGGGCCACCAGGACGCCGCGTCGCTGCGCGTCGACCTCCCCGCCGGCCTGCCCTCCCGCGAGGTGGGACAGGCGAGCCTGACGACCGTCTCGCTGTCGGCCAGCCGTAAGGAAGGCCGGGTGCTCGTCTCGCTGTCCAACCTCGACGCCGGCGAGGCCGTCGACGTCGATCTGGACCTGCGCGGCGGCGCCGTGGCCGACGTCCGTGCCCGCGTCCTCACCTCCGGCAGGCTGCAGGACCACAACACCCCCGCCGCGCCCGGCGTCGTCGCCCCCCGCCCGTACGAGGTCTCCGCCACGGGCTCCGGGCTGCGCGTGCGCCTGCCCGCCCACTCCTTCGTCACCGTGGAGGGGCGTCTCGCGTGACGGGATCCCGTGCGGCCCCGGACGCGCCGCGGCCGCACAGGGTCCCTCACCGTCCCGTCGTCGCGGTGACCGGGTCCGCGGGATCTCCCGGGCGATAAACTCGCCACCGATGGCGGCCCGGCCGAAGACGTCCGGGCCGGATCCGGACCGGACGGCGAAACACGGGGCGCGGCATGGTGACCATGGAGGACGTCGCCCGGCTCGCCGGAGTGTCGAAGATGACCGTCTCCAACGTCGTCAACGACCGCGAGGGGGTCAGCGACCTGGTCCGCCGGCGGGTGCTGGAGGCCATCCGGCAGTCGGGCTACCGCCTCAACGTCTCCGCCCGTTCCCTGAGGTCCGGGCGGACCGGCGTCATCGGCCTGGCCGTCCCCGAGGTGGAGGTCCCCTACTTCGGCCATCTCGCCGGCCTCGTCATCGACGCGGCCGGGCGCCGGGGCTACCACGTCGCGATCGAGCGGACCGGCGCGGCGGAGGCCGGGGAGGCCGGCGCGCTCACCCGTTCCCGCGTCCTGCAGTTCGACGCCCTGATCCTCAGCGCCGTCGCCCTCGACGGGCTGGACGAGCGGCTGACCGGCGCCGGCTTCCCCGTCGTCATGCTCGGCGAGCGGGACTTCGGCGGCCGCTTCGACCACGTCGCCATGCCCAACGAGGAGGGCATGAAGGCGGCGACCGTCCACCTGGCCGACCGGGGGTGCCGGAGGATCGGCATCGTCTCCGGCGTCCCCCGCGAGGGCGTGAACGTGGTGACGCGCCGCTACCGCGGCTACCTCGACGGGCTCGCCGAACGCGGCCTGCCCGCCGATCCGCCCCTGCTCTTCCCCCTGGACGGCATGACCATGGAGGCCGGCCGGGACGCCGCCCACCGCATGGTCGACTCCGGCCTGGAGGTCGACGGGGTGGTGGCGGTCACCGACACCGTCGCCCTCGGCGTCCTGCGGGGTCTGGCCGATCGCGGGCTGCGGGTTCCCGGCGACGTCCGCCTCATCGGCTTCGACGACGTTCCCGAGTCGCGTTTCCTCGTCCCCTCGCTGTCCTCGGTGGCGCCGGACCACCGGTGGATGGCGGAGAAGGCCGTCGAGCTGGCGGTACAGCGCGTCCGCGGCCCCCTCCGCCCGGCCGGGGAGCACGTCGCCCCCTTCGAGCTCGTGGTCCGCGAGTCGACGCGCTGAGCCCCCGCCGGACCGGCGGGGGCGGGTCGGAGGCGGGGCGCGGGTCAGAAGTAGTTCGGCGCGAGGTCCGTCGTCGGCCAGGTCTTCACACCTGAGGCGGCCTTGCCCAGGATCGGGTCGATCGAGTCGAAGTCCGGGGTGCCCTCCTCCTCCCTGCGGTTGAAGATCGCGCAGTAGCTGACGCCGTTCTGGATCCTCGCCAGGAACGCGAACGTGCCGGGCATGGAACCGTTGTGCCAGGTGTTGAGCCCGCCCTCGTTGTTGTTGCGGACGTACCAGCCGAAGCCGTACCACGAGCCGCCGGAGGTGACGCCCGTCTCGGGCTTGGCGAACACCCGGGAGAGCGACGTCGAGTTGAGCACCGGCCCGGCGGCGTCGAAGGCGAAGCCCCACTTGACCAGGTCGACGGCCGAGGCGAGCCAGCCGCCGTTGGCGTCCTGGTTCGGCATGTTGAAGCCGCCGTAGGGGTACGGCACGACCGTGCCCGAGTCGTCGAGGACGGTCTTGTTCGTGTACTTCGAGGCGTAGGGCACCTCGATGGATGCGGCCTCCGACGCGAGGCTGCCGCCCAGAACCGGCCTGGTGATCCCGAGGGGCGCCAGGAGCTTCTGCCTGACGTACGACTCATAGCTCATGCCGGAGACCTTCTCGATGATCCGGCCGAGCAGCATGTAGCCGTAGTTGCTGTAGACGTGCCTGGTGCCGGGATCGAAGTCGAGCTTCCTGGCGGTCGTCCACCTCATGATGTCGGCGTGGTCGACCGGCAGCGGCGCGTCGAGCGACGCGGAGATCGCGTGGTCCGCCCAGAGCGGGTCCGGCGACGCGCCGCGGTCCCAGCCGCCGGTGTGCTGCAGCAGCCGCCAGACGGTGACCTTCGCCAGGCGCGGGTCGGTCGTGGTGGACAGCCCCAGCAGGGACGCCACCGACGCCCCGAGGCTCAGCTTGCCGTCCTGGGCCAGCCGGGCGATCGCGGCTCCCGTGATGTTCTTGCTGAGGCTGGCGACCCGGAAGAGGGACGTCGGCTGCACCTTCCGCAGGGTCGCCGACCGGCTGTAGACGCCGTAGCCGCGGGCGAGGAGGATCTTCCCCTTGCGGGCGACCGCGAGCTGGGCGCACCCGATGCCGCGTTCCGCGATGTAGGTCTTCATCGCGCTGTCGAACCCGGCGAGCGCGCTCGGCACGACGCCCGTGGTGATGGTCGCGGCCTCGGCGGGCCGGGCACCGAGCGCGAGCGCGGGCACGACCCCCGCGCCCGCCTGGAGGAGCCGTCGCCGGCTGATGGTCGTCACTTTCGCCCCCGTGTACGGAAAACTTTGAGGGTCTTTACTATCACGACCGAAACGTTCGGTGATGTCCATCCGTAATTCGGCCGGGATGGAACGTTCCGCGAGAGATGGGCGCCCGGAGAAGCCGGGTTCCCGCGGGGCACGGGATTCTCTCCGGAAGGCGGCGAGGAGACCGCTGCGCCCGGCCGGAAACGGGAGCATCATTGCCGCATGGCCGAACCGGTGCGTCCAGGCGTCCGCTCCCCCGCCCCCCGCCCAGCCCCCTCCGTCTCCCGCGCCGACCGCGCCGACCGTGCCGACCGGGGACCCGGACGGCCGGACCTCCGTACGGCCGGCGGATCGAGGGAGGACCGCCGGTGAGACTCGCCGGGGACGTGCGGTTCGGGGTGCTCGGGTCGCTCCGGGCCGAGGTGGGCGATCGCCCGGCGGCGCTGGGCGGGTCCCGCCAGCGGGCCGTGCTGGCGCGGCTGCTGATCGCGCGGGGCAGGAGCGTCCCGGCGGAGCGGATCCTGTCCGAGGTCTGGGAGGGCTCCAGGGCGCCCTCCGTGACGACGCTCCACGGATACGTCGCCGACCTGCGCAGGACGCTGGAACCCGAACGGGTCCCCGGCGCCCCGGCCCGGCTGCTGGTGCGCGAGGGGCCGGGATACGCCCTGCGCGCCGCCCCGGACGCGATCGACGCCGAGCGCTTCACGGAGCTGGCCGCCCGCGGCCGGCACGCGCTGGAGGACGGCGAACCTGAGGAGGCCGCCGACCTCCTGGGGCGGGCGCTCGCGCTCTGGCGGGGCCCGGCCTACGCCGACTTCGACGGGGCGGCGTTCGCGACGCCGGACGCGACCCGGCTGGAGGAGCTGCGGGCCACGGTGCGTGAGGACCGGCTCGCCGCCGTCATCGCGGCGGGGCGGCACGCCTCCGCCGTGGGCGAGCTGGAGGCGCTGGTCGCCGAACAGCCGCTGCGGGAGCGCGGCTGGGAGCTGCTGGCCCTCGCCCTGTACCGGTCGGGGCGGCAGGCCGACGCCCTCACCGCGCTGCGCAGGGTTCGCAGACGGCTGGCCGACGAGCTGGGCATCGACCCCGGCCCCGGCCTGCGTGACCTGGAGGCGGCGGTGCTCGCCCAGGACCCGCGGCTGGCCCCGGCTCCCGGGCGGCGGAACCCGCGGCCGGCCCCCGCGCCCGAGCGGCCCGGCCGCGTCCCCTCCACCCGGACCGCGGTCCCGGCGCCGCCCCCGGGCAACCTGCCGTTCGCCCTGTCCAGCTTCGTCGGCCGCGGCGGCGACCTCACGGCCGTCGCCGGCCTGCTGGACGGGCACCGGCTCGTCACGCTCACCGGTCCGGGCGGCGTCGGCAAGACCCGGCTGGCCCTGGAGGTCGCCCGCGCCCGAGCCGACGCCGACGGACCCTGGCTCGTCGAGCTGGGAGAGCGGCACGTGCCCGAGCCGCTGACCGCGACCCAGCTGCTGGCCGCGACCGTCGCCGACGCCCTGGGCCTGCCCACCGTCCCCTCCCCCGACCGGCTCGCCACGATGCTCGTCGAGCGCGACACGCTGATCGTCCTGGACAACTGCGAGCACCTGCTGGCCCCCGCCGCGGAGCTGGTCCACACCCTGCTGACCCGCTGCGGATCCCTGCGGATCCTGTGCACCGGCCGCGAGCCGCTGGGCATCACCGGTGAGGCGATCTACGAGGTGCCGCCCCTGCCCGCCGCCACGGAGGCCGTGGAGCTGTTCCTGCACCGCGCGGCCGCCGCCCAGCCCGGCTGGACGCCCGAGCCGGGCGACCTGGAGCGGATCGCCGCCCTGTGCGAGGATCTCGACGGCATCCCGCTGGCCGTCGAGCTCGCCGCCGCGCAGTGCCGGATGCTGTCCGTCGGCCAGATCGCCGACGCCCTGGAGGACCGCTTCACCCTGCTGGTGGGCGGCTCGGCCGACCGCCCGGACCGCCACCGGACGCTGCTGGACACGGTCGCCTGGAGCGACCAGCTGCTGGAGCCGGACGAGCGCCGGCTGTTCTACCGGCTCGGCGTGTTCGCCTCCGGCTTCGACCTCGACGGGGCCGCCGCCGTCGGGGAGGTCTCCCCCGTCCTGGGGCCGCTGTCGGCTCTGGTCCGCAAGTCACTGGTCATCGCCGTGCCCGGCACGGCGCCGCGGCGCTACCGGATGCTGGAGACGCTGCGCCGGTACGCCACGGGCGCGCTCTCACCCGTCGAGCTGAACAACGCCGAGGAGCGCCACCGCGCCTGGGTCCTGGCCCGGGCCGAGAACGCCGAACGCCACCTCCGCGGCCCGCAGGGGGCGGAGCTGCTCGACGGGCTGAGCCTCGACCAGCCGGAGTTCCGGGCGGCGTTCACGTCGGCGCTGGTGGAAGGCGAGGGCGAATACGCACTGCGACTGGGCAGCGCGCTCTTCTGGTTCTGGTTCCGCCGGGGCCATGTCGCGGAGGGGACGGCCTGGCTGCTGGACGGGTTCGTCTGGGCCCCCTGGGCGAGCGCGGGCCTCCGGGCGCCGGCCCGGCTCGCCGACGCGGCGCTGAACTACCTGGCCGGGTATCCGGAGGCGGGGTACGAGAGGGCGAGCAGGGCCGTGGAGGAGGCCCGCGAGGCCGGTGACCCGGTGACGGAGGCGGGCGCCGCCGCCTACGTGGCATATCTGGGCCTGCTGACCGGGGTTCCGCTCGACGCCGCGTCGTCGGCCCGCGCGGCCGTCGAGATGGCCCGGGGCACCGCCCAGGTCTGGCTGGAAGCCGAGACGCTCATGATCCAGGGCATGGTGCTGCGGATCCTGGGAGACCTGCCGGGTGCCGGCACGGCCTTCCGGGAGGCCCTCGCCGCCGCCCGCGCCAGCGGCCACGACTGGGTCGCGGACGGTGTCGCCTGGTGCGACCTGAAGACCGCCTGCGACCGCGGGGACGGCCTCCGGGCCCTGGCCGTCGCGGGGGACGTGCTGGCCGCGATGGACCGCTACGGGGACACCTCCTTCTGGCTGGTGACCGTGCACAGCGCGGCCCGCGCGCTGGTGCTGGCCGGGCGGGCCGAGGAGGCGGCCGTGCTGATGGGCGCGGTGCGGGCCATCGGATCCCGGGCCGGTGTCTCCCCGGAACTGATGGACCCGCTGGACGGGCCGCGCGAGGCCGCCGCGGTCCGCGAGGCGCTGCCGCCGGAGGAGTACGAACGGCATGCCGCCCGCGGCGGCGCGCTGTCCCGGCAGGAGGTGAGCGCCCTGCTCACCACCCTGATCGCCGACCTGACCGGCCGCCGCTCCCTCTGACGGCCGGGGCCGCGGTCACTGGGAGAACGCTGGGAGGTCGCTGGGCGGTCACCGGGCGACCGCCGGGTGACCGCTGGGGAAGCCGTCTCCCGGCGGCCTCCCAGCGGCCGCGCACATCCTCATGTCGTGAGCACGGCGCCGCCCCGCGGGGCGGCCGGACGACGAGGGTGAGGACGCCATGGAGGACACCGGCCACCGGCCATCCGGGGACGGCGGGGACAACAGACATTCTGGATATGCCGTATATGCCGGGCACTCGGAGTCTCCCGGCCGCGACGGTCGCGGTGAGCGGCCCGGACACCCGGGGCACGCCGTCGTCGCCGGGGCGGGGATGGGCGGCCTGCTGGCGGCCCGGGTGCTGAGCGAGACGTTCGGCCGGGTCACGGTGGTCGACCGCGACGCGCTGCCCGTCGAGGGCGTCCCGCGGCGGGGCGTGCCGCAGGGCCGTCACGCGCACGGGATGCTGTCGCGGGGCTGCGAGGTGCTGGAGGAGCTGTTCCCCGGACTCACCGCGGACCTCGTCGCGACGGGCGCCGTCGCCTGCGACCTCCAGGGCGACGTCCGCTGGTACAACGACGGCAGGCTGCTGCGCCCCGCGCCCTCGCGGCTGCGCGGACTGTCGGTGAGCCGGCCGCGGCTCGAACGCTCCCTGCGGTCCCGGGTGGAGGCCCTTCCGGGCGTGACGATCCTCGACGGCTGCGAGGTGGTCGAGCCGATCACCGGCGCCGGCGGCGCGGTCACCGGAGTGCGGCTGCTGCACCCCGGTGACCGGCCGCGGGACATGGCGGCCGATCTCGTGGTGAACGCCACCGGCCGGGGCAACCGGGGCGCCGAGTGGCTGCGCCTGCTGGGGTACGGGCCGGTGCCGGAGGAACGCGTCGAGTCCCGGCTGATGTACGTCTCGCGCGAGTACCGGCGCCGGCCGGGCGACTGCGACGCCGTCGCCCTCATCGTGGGGCACAGCGCGGCCGTCCCCAGGGGCGGGGTCGCGCTCAGCGCGGAGGGCGACCGCTGGCTGGTCACCCTGTACGGCATGGGCGACGACGTCCCGCCCGCCGACCCCGAGGGGTACCACCGGTTCGCCGCCCGGCTCCCGGTCCCCGCTCTGCACGACCTCCTGCGGCGGCTCGAACCGCTCGGGGAGCCGCGGCCGATGCGCATCCCGGTGAGCGTCCGCCGCCGGTACGAGCGGCTGGACCGCTTCCCCGAGGGCTACGTGGTGTTCGGCGACGCCCTGTGCCAGTTCAACCCCACCTACGGGCAGGGCATGACGGTGGCGGCCTGCGAGGCCGCCGCGCTGCGCGACTGCCTGGCGGACGGAGGGCCGGGCGGCCTGGCCCGCCGCTTCTTCCGGCGCGCCGCGCGGATCATCGACGTGCCGTGGGACATGTCGGCCGGCGGGGACCTGCGGTTCCCGTCCGTCGAGGGCCGGCGCACCGCGCGCCTGCGGCTGCTGAACGGCTACCTCGCCCGTCTCCACGTGGCCGCCGAGGCGGACCCGGTGGTCGGGAACGCCTTCCTGAGCGTCGCCAACCTGCAGGAGCCGCCGCGGCGGCTGCTGTCGCCGGGCGTCGTGGCCCGGGTGCTCCTGCCGCGGCCGGGCGGCGTCCCGGCCGGTCCCCGGGCCGCCGCCCGGGAGGGGATCCCAGCCGGCCGCTGAAGGCCCCGGCCCTGCGACCCCCTCCCTGCGGACCCGCCCCGGCGGGCCGCCCGCTTCCGGCCCCGTCGGGCCGGCGTGTCGTCCTCCCGGCCCGGCAGGGCGGGAGAACGGCGCCTTCACGGCCCTTCGGGGCCGGGCACCGTACCTCACCTCCCCTGATGAGGCGGTCCCGGAAGGGACCGGAGAACCCAGCGAAACCCATGCGAAAGGACATCACCATGATCAAGAACCTCGTGACCGGAGTCGTGCTGGCGGCCGCCGTCGTGGCGGGCGGGGCGGCCGTCGCGGCCCCGGCCTCCGCGCAGACCGGCTCCGCGGGCAACGCGGTCTGGGTCGAGCCCGGCGCCACCAGATCGTTCCTCGTCATGTGCCCCTCGTACGCGCCCACGATGCTGACCGACACGATCAGCGTCACCGCCGGCGCCGGGGTGTCGGTCACGACGAGCCTGGACACCGACTCCGACGCCTTCAGCCGTGACAGGCTCACGGTGACGGCCGCCAACGGAGGCGCCGTCCGCGTCTACGTCTCGGCCAAGGCGTCCTGCACGAGCTGACCCCGCCCATCCGCTTCCGGGCCGCGGTCCCACCCGGATGAGCAGCGGAGGGGCGAGGACGACGGGAGCCGTCCCCATCGGATGGGGACGGCTCCGCTCTGTTCGCCGGCGGCTACGCCCACGGAGGGGCGACGATCCAGCTCACGTCGTCACTCCACGAGGTGGGGCTGTCGAAGGCGTTCGAGCCGCCGTTGGCGGCGATGTAGACGGTGTCGTAGTAGTGGCGGACGAACCGGTCCGGATAGTTGTACGAGGCCAGTGAGACGCCCTGGCCGTTCTTCCCCGACTGCGGGCAGAACGTCGCGTCGGCGGCGAACAGCGAGCTGCCGTCGTTCGCCTGCCGGTACAGCCGGTAGTTGTAGTGCCGAAGGAAGCTGCCGGGGTAGTTCCTCGACTCGAACGACACGCACGAGCCGCCGGCCAGGCCGGCGCGCACGATCCAGGTGGCGTCGTTCTTGTCGGTGGCGGAGCTGGACGAGGTGATCACCGAGGTGACGGCGTTGTCGTTCTGGTGCCGGATGTAGCGGCCGGTGCAGCAGGCCGTCGTCGCACGCAGCGATACCGACGAGCCGGGGGTGAGCGTCCCGCCCGTACCGCCGCCCGTCGCGTACCCGGCGGCGACGATGTTGGCCTGCACCGCGTTCTCGGTGGCGTCCGACGGGTAGCCGGAGGTCATCACGCCCTCGTAGAAGGTGCCTCGGGCGCCGATGCTGTTGTCGCCGCCGATGCCGAGGATGATGGCGCCCTCCTTCTTCATCGGGTTGTAGCCCGGCACGTTGGGCCGCACCCCGTTGTAGAAGGTCGAAAGGCCGCCGGACTGGGCGTTGCCGCCCCGGATGGCCCAGTGGTTGGGCTCGCCCTTGACGACGGCGGTCAGGAACCGGTGGCTGATGCTGGGGTCGCCCGCGTTGTACTTCTGGTTGACGCCGGAGAACAGGCCGTTCTCCAGGTCGGCCATGATCCAGGGGCCGTTGCCGGCGCCGTAGCCCCAGACCTTGTTGTTGCCGAAGTAGATGGCCTCCATGGTGCCGTTGCCGTTGTCGCGGCTGTTGGTCTCGGCGTTGCCGTAGTCGAAGCAGCAGCCGCCGTTGTAGTGGGTGCCGTCGAAGATGGCGTACATGCCCTCGGGCTGGTCGCCCCTGGCGACGCCGTTGGTGGCGTTGTTGCGGTACCCGGTGCCCGGAGCCACGTAGACGCCGTACGCCTTGTGCCCGCCGACCATGATCGGCGCCAGCGTCGCGTCCGCCAGGTTGTCGTATCCGCCCGGGGCCGGTCCGGAGAACCCGCCGGGAGGGGCCTGGGTGAGGCGGTTGTTGCGTCCCGACTGGTCGTAGATGACCGTGATCAGGCAGGTGGCTGCGGCGCAGAAGGAGTCCTGCGCGGCGGCGTCGGCGACTCCGCCCGCACTCAGCACGCCGATGTCGCGGGTGGCGTTGTCGGAGGAGCGGCGCACCTGGTACAGCGGCCCGTTGTAGGCGCCGTACAGCGCGCGGGTCGTGCTGTGCGCCGCCACGCAGGGCGTGCCGCCCGCGGCATAGATGTCACACGGCTGCGATGTCGCGGCCTGCGACGGAGCGGAGACGCCGGACAGCAGACCGGCGGCGAGCGCGATGGTCGCGCCCGCGGACAGCAATGCCTTTTTGAAGTGCCGTGACCGGGATCGGACGGACATCATGAACATCTGCCTTCCAGGGGGTGTGCCATGGATTCCGGGGGTTTCGGGCATGATTCACCGACCGAAAGACATGGGTGATAGCCACGTGATCAATCGCATGGCAAGATGCCCGCTGACCTGCGGAATCGTGACAGAAAAGAGAAAGACGTTTATTTTGTTAGCGTTAACATAAATGCGGGTGGCAAGTCCTCCGTAGTTTCGATGCGTATTAGGCCGACCGGCCCACTATGAAACGTGCCCGCGTGTTACGTCAAGGTTTCAGTCAGGTCATTGTGAACCGCGGGGTCCGCGGCGCCGTACGGAGGAATCCGTCGCCGGGCCCGGACCGCCGCGTCCCGCCCGCACGACCGGGACGCCCCCTGGCCGGATCCCCGCGGGCGAGCAGATCGCTCACGGGGATCCGGCCAGGCGGCGTCGACGCCGCCGGGCCCGGGACCTCACGTCGGCATCCCGGATGCCGGGACCTCACCTCGGCGCCGCCGGACGCCGGGGCCTCAGGAGACCGAGGCGGGGAACCGTTCCCAGACGCGGTGGGCGGCCATCAGCCCGCGCACGCCGGCGAGGACCTCCGTGGCGGAGTCGCCTCGGACGACGCCCGGCGCGCCGATGATCCCGGCGCGCTCCAGCACGGCCACGCCGGTGCCCCAGGCGCCGATCGCCTTGGCGTGCCGCCAGCACTCGTCGATCAGGAGCGTCACGCGCGGGTCCACCACGGCGGAATCGGCGGCGCCCGCCTTGGCGTCGCGTGCGGGCACGGCGTCGGGCGCGGGCGCCGGCGCGGCGGCCAGCAGCAGCGCGTCGAACTCGATCGACCGCGCGGTGGCGAAGGTCCGCTGCACGGGCATGTCCCCCACCATGCCGCCGTGCGGGGCGATCAGCAGCGGCACCATGCCGGCGGCGAACACGGCCGCACGCAGCTCGCGCACACCGTCGAGGTCGGCGTCATCGTCGACGACGACGCCGACGATGCGGCCGTCGGCCGGCCACTCACCGCCCACCTGCGAGAGCGCGGGGCTGGGCGCCGTGTCGACGAGCGGCAGCGCCGGCTCCGGCGCGGGCAGTCCCAGCCCGGTGGCGACCTCCTGGCAGAGGACCGGGTCGATGTTCGCCAGGCACTGGAGCTGGCGCTCCTTGATCGCCTGCTCGTAGCACTTGCCCAGCTCGAAGGTGTAGGCGCGGATGATGTGCTCCTTCTCCACCGGAGACATGCTCCGCCAGAACAGGCGCGTCTGGCTGTAGTGGTCGTCGAAGGACACGGGGTTGGCGCGGACCTTGCGCGCCCGGGCGACCTCGACCGGCGCGTCGACGAACGCGTTCTCGGCGTCACCGGCGACGAACGGGTTGCCGCCGTCGAGGGAGTTCGGCCGGTACGGCGCGACCCCGGCGTGTACGGCGTGCTGGTGGAAGCCGTCCCGCAGCATGTCGTTGACCGGGCAGTGGGGGCGGTTGACCGGGATCTGCGCGAAGTTCGGGCCGCCCAGCCGCGTGATCTGCGTGTCGAGGTAGGAGAACAGCCGCGTCTGCAGCAGCGGGTCGTTGGTGACGTCGATGCCCGGCGGCAGGTGGCCGACGTGGAAGGCGACCTGCTCGACCTCGGCGAAGAAGTTCGTGGGCGTCCGGTTGAGCGTCATCTTCCCGATCGGCTGCACCGGCGCGAGCTCCTCGGGCACGATCTTGGTCGGGTCGAGCAGGTCGATGCCCTCGAAGGTCTCGTCGGGGGTGTCGGGGAACACCTGGATGCCGAGCTCCCACTCGGGATGGGCGCCGGCCTCGATCGCGTCGTAGAGGTCGCGGCGGTGGAAGTCGGGGTCCATGCCGCCGAGCATCTGCGCCTCCTCCCAGGTCAGGGAGTGCACGCCGAGCTTGGGCTTCCAGTGGAACTTGACCAGCACCGTCTCCCCGGCGTCGTCGACCAGCCGGAAGGTGTGGACGCCGAAACCCTCCATCATCCGGAAGGAGCGCGGGATCCCGCGGTCGGACATGTTCCACATCGTGTGGTGCTGCGCCTCGGTGTGCAGGGAGACGAAGTCCCAGAACGTGTCGTGCGCGCTCTGCGCCTGCGGGATCTCCCGGTCGGGGTGCGGCTTGCCGGCGTGGATGACGTCGGGGAACTTGATGCCGTCCTGGATGAAGAAGACCGGGATGTTGTTGGCGACGAGGTCGAAGGTGCCCTCGTCGGTGTAGAACTTCGTCGCGAAGCCGCGGGTGTCGCGGACCGTGTCGGCCGAGCCGCGCGAGCCGAGGACGGTGGAGAACCGCACGAAGACGTCGGTCTTCCGCCCCTTCTTGAGGAACCCGGCCCTGGTCACCGCCTCGGCGGTGCCGTAGGCCTCGAACACGCCGTGGGCGCCGGCGCCCCGGGCGTGGACGACACGCTCGGGGATGCGCTCGTGGTCGAAGTGCGTGATCTTCTCGCGCAGGTGGTGGTCCTGCAGCAGGGTCGGGCCGCGCTCTCCCGCCTTCAGCGAGTGGTCGGTGTCGCGCAGCCGCGCCCCCTGCGCGGTGGTGAGGTAGGCGCCCTGCTGGCCCTTGGCGGTGGCGGGCACGCCGGTCTCCGCCCCGGTCGGCGTGACGGTCGCCGGAGCGCCCTGCTCCCTCTTCGGCGGCAGCGGGTCGCGCGGCGTGGTCGGCTCCTCGACGGTCGGCGGGGCACTCCCCGGCGAACCGGGGACATCCGGGGTCAGAGCGTCGGCCACCTTCTCGGCGGCGTTCTTCACCACGTCTTTGACCGCCTTGGCGGGCTTGCTCGCATCCATCCGGCGAATTCCTCCACGGAGTATGTAAGACCAGGTCAGCGGCCTTACCCGTGGGTAGGGGGGTGAAACCTCCGATCGATCTTCCGGCCGGGCCGCCCCCTGAGACGGCCCGGCCGGTGTGGCGTCGGTCGCCGCCGGACGGAGGGTCAGGCGACGGTGCAGGAGGCGCCGTTGAGGGTGAAGGAGTCCGGCTTCGAGGTGTTGCCGGTGTGGCCGGCCTGGAAGCCGATGTCGGTCGTCGCCCCGGGGGCGAGCGTGCCGTTGTAGTCGACGTTGCGCGCGGTCACCCGGCCGCTGGAGGGCGAGTAGGTGGCGTTCCAGCCCGAGGTGATGGTCTGGCCGGAGGGCAGGGTGAACTCCAGCGACCAGCCGTTGAGCGTCGACGAACCGGTGTTGGTGATGCTGATGCCGGCGGTGAAACCGTTACCCCAGGAGTTCATCGTGTAGCTCACCCGGCACGCGCCGGTGCCGGTGGTCGGCGTCGAGGTCGGCGTCGACGTGGGCGTCACGGTGGGGGTGGCGGTGGGGGTCGCCGTCGAGCCGGCGTTGTTGAGGGCGTTGAGCACGGAGGTGTAGGCGGGCTTCTTGTTACCGCTCGCGTCGAACAGCAGGGGGTTCTCCCCCGTGCGCCAGGAGTCGCTGTCGCGGATGCCCCACACCGTGATGCCGGTGCACCGGGAGACCGCCAGGCAGGCGCGCGTCACCGCGGCGTACACGTTGGCCTGGTTGGAGCCCTGGGCCACGTCCAGCTCGGTGATCTGCACGTCCACCCCGAGGTCGGCGAAGCGCTGCAGGTTGGCCTGGTAGTCGCCCGGTATCGTGGTGCCCAGGTGGGACTGGAAGCCCACGCAGTCGATCGGCACGCCGCGGGCCTTGAAGTCGCGCACCATGTTGTAGATGCCGGTGCTCTTGGCGTTGATCCCGTCGGTGTTGTAGTCGTTGTAGCAGAGCTTGGCCCCCGGGTCGGCGGCCCGCGCCGCCCGGAACGCGGCCTCGATCCAGTCGTTGCCGGTGCGCTGCAGGTTGGAGTCGCGCCGGCCGCCGGAGCCGCCGTCGGCGAACGCCTCGTTCACCACGTCCCACGAGTTGATCTTGCCGCGGAAGTGGGTGGCGACCTGGGTGACGTGGTTGATCGCGGCGTTGCGCAGCGCCGAGCCCGACAGGTTCTGCGCCCAGCGGGGCTGCTGGTTGTGCCACAGTAGGGTGTGGCCCCGGACCTTCATCCCCTGGCCCATCGCGTGGTTGACGAGCCGGTCGCCGCCGCTGTAGTTGAACTGGTTCTGGTTGGGCTCGGTCGCGTCCCACTTCATCTCGTTCTCGGCGACCACCGAGTTGAACTCCCGGTTCAGGATGCTCACGTAGGTGGAGTCGCCGAGCTTCCCACCCGCCACCGCGGCGCCGAAGAAGCGGCCGCTCTGCGCGGCCGCCGCGCCCAGCGTGGTGGCCGCGCCGGACGCCGAGGTCGGCAGCGCCAGCATGAGGCCGGCTCCCAGCACACCGGCGGCGGTGACGGCGGTCAACCGGCCGAAGCCGCCTGGGGTCCGTCGGCGGCCGGGGCCGGGAACGGTGTTTTCGAGCATGGCTGTCCCTTCGTCGGACATCGATCTGGAGAAATCGGATTGATCTTGAGGTGATCGGGTCGCGGCGCGTCCGTCGCCGGTCCGCCGGCGTGCCCCGGACGTGGACGGGCCCGCCCACGTCCCGGCGCGCGCGTCCGGCGTCCGGCAGGCGGGATCCGCCCAGGTGGGCAGGCCCGGCGGCCACGGCGGGGACGGCACGTCAGGCTCCGGCGCGCGCGGTGGCCGTGGGGAGTCCCACCCGGGCTCCCCACGGCCGGCGCGCCCGGGACGGTCTCCCAGCCGGCCCCGGGCGGGATTCCGCGGCGCTTCGCGTCACGGGCGGGGTCGCGGCCCGCGAAGGAGGCGGCGGTGCCGCTATCGCTTGTTAGCGCTAACAAGTGACGACCTCCCGGGCCATACAACCACCGCGGGAAACGCGGCGGTGTCGCGGAGTACATCCGAAGGGCCGGGACGCGTCAACAAACCCCGCCCGCCCCGTACCGGCCACCCCCGCCCTCCGCCCCTCCGGCCTGGCTCTTCACGAGACGACGGCGACACCCGGACGGCCCGGACCGGTGAAAATTTCACCCGGGCCCGACCGGCGAGCGTCATCGGCGGAAGACCGCGCGACGGTGATCAGAGCGGATCGCGCAGACGCCCGGGAGCGAGACCCGCCTGCCGCACGATGGAGGCGAGCGTGCCGACGGCCAGGGTTCCATGCAGCGGCACGATCACCGTGCGGGTCTCGTCCTCCGCGACCCGGCGCGGCTCGCAACGGCCGCCCCTGCCGGATATCGTCCTGCCCCGGGCATGCCGGGAGACGGCGTTCGGACGCGTGCACCGTCCCGGTCTTCTAGGGTTCGGCGAACCAGACGGAAACGGTGGGGGCGCGATGAGTACGGACGGCCGGATCGAGCGGGCCAGGACGCTGTACGAGCGAGCGGTCTTCGGGGACGACACCGATGCCGTGGCGGCGGCCGATCGGGAACTGGACGCGGTGGAGGCGGACCTCGCCCTCGCCCGGGGCCGTGTCGCGCACGCGCGGTTCCTCGGCGACGGACGCGAGGATCCTCAGGAGCTGAGGCTGTTCGAGCGCGCCGACGACCTCTACCGGGACCTCGGAGACGTACGCGGCGAGGCGGAGGCCCTGTTCTGGATGGGGTGCTTCCATCAGGTCGTACGGGACGACGACGCCGCGGCGGTCCCCCTGCTGGAGCGGTCGCACCGGGAAGCGGTGCGCGCCGATGACGCTCTGACCGCGTCCTACGCCCTCCGGCACCTGGGCATCGCGGATCAGATGGCGGGCCGCCCGAAGGCGGCGCGGGAACGCCTGGAGGAGTCGACCCGGCTCCGCCGCGAGATCGGGTTCCTTTCCGGCGTCGCCGCCAACCTGGTCGGACTGGCCTACGTCAACGCCGCGGAAGGCCGCCGCGACGAGGCTCTGGGACTGCTCGACGAGGCCGGCTCGATCGCCGAGACCGAGGGCGCCCGCGGCGTACTGCGCCAGATCCGGGAGGCGCCGGGCCGGCTGTGAACGACCGTCTTCCACGAGCCGGCCGGGGCCGGAGGACGTCCCGCGCCGGCCGGTGATCCCCGCCCCGGGAACAACGGGCGGAGGGGCGGGGGCGGGGGCGGGGGCGGGGGCGATCCGTCCCCGCCCGGGGGCCACGGTGGCCCGTGAGACCAGAAGAGGCCATCCGTGTGATCACGGATGGCCTCTGATGCGGTGGGCGATACTGGGATCGAACCAGTGACCTCTTCGGTGTGAACGAAGCGCTCTCCCGCTGAGCTAATCGCCCGCCCTGTCCGGCGCCTTGCGGTGCCGACGTGGAAAACCATACAGCACTCCCGGCGTTCTGGCGAAGCGCGCCCCGGGCCGCCGGACGCCCGCGAGGGCGACACGATGACGGCCCAAAGATCGGAGGATGCGTCCACCGGAGGGCTACGGTGTCATAGCATCGACCTAGTCCGAACAAGCACTGAACCAGCCCAGGCTGACCCCCTATGCCCGAGACGCCCTGCCCGGGGAGTCGACGGTGACCAAAACGATACGCAAAACCCTTGTAAATATGGCCCTGTTGGAGATGTTTAGCCAGGTAGAGGCCCAAATGTCGCGCTGTGATGTGTGTTACAGAAGGGCCTGGAGGCGGAATCTTTCCTACAGGTTTCTTTGTTCCGCGTCATAGCTCGGGACACAGTCCGCCAGAGCAGTGAAAGCCCCGCAGAGGGGACCTACGACGAAAAAGGTTTGGCTGACGATGAACAGCTCCACCGTCTCCGCCGAGCTTGGCCTTCGGCTTGTGGTCCCCGACCGTACCACCGTCCCCCTGCTCGCCGGTCTCAGCTACACGGCCGATGACCCGTACGCGATCAGAATGGCATTCCATGTGGGAAACGACGAACCGGTCGAGTGGATCTTCGCCCGCGAGTTGCTGACCGTGGGCATCGTACGGCGCGTCGGCGACGGCGACGTCCAGGTGTGGCCCGCGCGCGCCGACGGCGAGCGCACCCTGCACATCAGCCTCACGTCCCCGTTCGGGCAGGCCCTGTTCGAGGTGCCGCTGGCTCCGCTGACGGAGTTCCTGCACCGCACCTACGAACTCGTGCCGGCCGGACGGGAGACCGACTTCATGGACCTCGACGCAGAGCTCAGCAACATGCTCTGGAGCTCCTGAGCCTCCTCATCCGGCGCAACCCCGCGCCCGCCGCGACGACGGCGGGCGCGCCCGGGCCCGTGTACGGAACACGGCGTGGATCCGGGTCCCCGCGTACGGCGCACGGTTTCGACCCGGGTCCCGCGTACGGCGAGCGCCCTCGATCCCGGTCTTCGTGTACGGCGAGCGTCTCCGACCCGGGTCCCGCGTACGGCGAGCGCCTCCGATTCCCGTCCCCACGTACGGCGAGCGGCTTCCATAATGGGGCAAAGGCCGCCGACGTGATGGGAACCCCGTGCGATCGACCGTGGTGCCAGTCCTGATCACCCTGCTGCTCGCCGCGGGATGCGCCGCCGGCCCCGATCCCGCGGGGCGCACGGGGACCGCGGACACCGGGGGATCCCGGGCCGCTCCGTCGGCGCGGACCGGCGGACCGGCGTCCGAGGACGTCTCGCACAGCCCCAACGTCACCCACGTGGCCAACGTCCCGCCCGCGGCGCCGTTCGACGGCCCCGACTCCTGGGGGACCGACCTGGCCTTCGAGGGGAACCACGCGTTCGTCGGCAACTACGACGGCTTCACCGTGTACGACATCACGGACCCCGGGAAGCCCGCGGTGCTCAGCCGGGTGCTGTGCCCCGGCGCGCAGAACGACGTGTCGGTGCACGGGAACCTGCTGTTCCTGTCGGTCGACTCCCCCCGTCGCGGGTCGCGGTGCGACACCGACCGGGGCGCGGCCCGTCTCTCCGAGGGGTGGGAGGGCATCCGGATCTTCGACATCACCGACAGGACCCGTCCCGTCTTCGTCTCGGCGGTCCGCACCGACTGCGGCTCCCACACCCACACCCTCGTGCCCGGCGACGACCCGCGGACCGTGTACCTCTACGTCTCCTCCCCCGGCCCCGAGCCGGACTCCCGGACCTGTCCCGCGCCGCACGACAGGTTCTCGGTGGTGAAGGTCCCGGTCGGGAAGCCGGCGGCGGCCAGGGTGGTCGCGCGGCCCCGGATCTCCGGCACCGAGGACGTCGATCACCCCGCGGGCTGCCACGACATCACGGTCTACCCGGAGAAGGACCTGGCGGCGGCTGCCTGCTTCGGCGACGGATTCCTGCTGGACATCTCCGACCGCGTCCGTCCCAAGGTGCTCCAGCGGGTGCGCGACGAGAAGCACTTCGCGCTGTGGCACTCGGCCACCTTCTCCGGCGACGCCCGGAAGGTGGTCTTCGGCGACGAGTTGGGCGGCGGCACCGTCGCCACCTGCGACGCCGGCACCCCGGCGAACCGCGGGGCGAGCGCGGTGTACGACGTCGTCGGCGGCCGGACCCTCCGGCTGCGCTCCTACTTCAAGATCCCCCGCGAGCAGCGGCCCGGGGAGAACTGCGTCGCGCACAACGGGTCGCTGCTGCCGGTCCCCGGCCGGGACGTCATGGTCCAGTCGTGGTACCAGGGCGGGGTGTCGATCTGGGACTTCACCGACGCGGCGCGTCCGAAGGAGATCGGCTTCTTCGAGCGCGGCCCCCTCGAAGACGGCCGGGCGGGCGGCTCGTGGTCGGCCTACTACTACAACGGCCACATCTACTCCAGCGACATGACCCGGGGCCTGGACGTGCTCCGTGTCGATGACCCGCTGACCGACCCGGCGAAGAAGGTCAGGCTGGAGGAGCTGAACGCCCAGACCCAGGTGTCCTACGCGGACTGACCGGACGGCCCCGGGGGGGCCCCCCGCCGGGGGGGCCCCCCGGGGGCCGGCGCGGGGCGGGCCGGGCCCCCGGAGCGGGCCCGCGGCGGGTGACCGGGGGCGGGGGGCGGGCCCCCCCCCCGGGGAAAACC
>NZ_JBVJKQ010000004.1:235505-359921 GCF_055585205.1 Streptosporangium sp. NPDC053982 | reverse complement strand
TCTATCACCCGCTCCCCGCCCGGGCTATCATGTTCTGGGTGGTGGTGCTCAACGCCCACACCCTGGTGTCCAACCCGCACTCACCGCCGGCCCCCGGGGCCCCCCCCGCCCGCGGGCGCCCCCGGGGACCGGACGCGTCGCGGCCGGGCCGCAGGAAGCGGCCCGGCGGCGGATCACGGGTCGAGGTCGGCGGCGCCCCGCTCGGCGAAGACCCGCATCGCCTTGGAGGTGATCGGGCCCGGCGCGGCCGGCAGAACGGTCTGGTCGACCGCGCGGATGGGCTGGATGTCGCGGGTGGTGGAGGTCAGGAACGCCTCCTCGGCCTCGTGGAGGGCCGACAGCGGGACGTCCTCCTCGGTGCCGCCGCACCACTCCAGGGTGAGCGCCCGGGTGACCCCGGCCAGGCAGCCGGAGGCCAGGGTGGGGGTGATCAGCCGTCCGTCGCGGACGATGAAGACGTTGCTCCCGGTGCCCTCGCAGAGGTTCCCGGCGAGGTTGGCGAAGATCGCCTCGCCGCCGCCCCGCGCCTTGGCGTAGGAGAGGGCCTTGGCGTTGTCGCCGTAGGAGGTGCTCTTCACCCCGGCGAGCGCGCCGCGCTCGTTGCGCGGCCAGGGCACGACGGTGACGTCGGCGGCGGCCGGGAAGGGCTTCTGCTCGCCGACGATCACCACGGCGGTGCAGCCCTGGTCGCCGCGATCGGAGCCGAGCGGCCCGGGGCCGCTGGTGTAGGTGACGCGGATCCGGCCGAGCGGCCAGGCGGGGG
Source organism: Streptosporangium sp. NPDC053982 (assembly GCF_055585205.1). Lineage (NCBI taxonomy): Bacteria > Bacillati > Actinomycetota > Actinomycetes > Streptosporangiales > Streptosporangiaceae > Streptosporangium > Streptosporangium sp. NPDC053982. The sequence goes on along the minus strand of NZ_JBVJKQ010000004.1, from coordinate 359,158 downwards.
CCTCGGCGAGGCAGGCCCGCACGCCCTCGGCGATCGCCTCGGTGTCGGGCTCGGGCAGGTCCATGCGCCGCGCGGAGAGCCGGAGCCGGTCGAGATGGCGGGTGAGCGCGAAGGAGACGCCGTTCACGCATTTGATCGTCTCGAACACGCCGTCGCCGACCATCAGCCCGTGGTCGAAGACCGACACCGTGGCGCTGTCCGCCGGAACGAGTTTCCCGTTGACCCATACGGGGGTGTTCATCAGTTTCCTCCTGAACCTGCCGAACCGGATGTGGAGGCGAGCGCGACCAGCCGCGCGGCCTTCAACTCGGTCTCGTGCCATTCGCGTCGTGGATCGCTGCCCCAGGTGATGCCCGCGCCGGTGCCGAAGCGGATCTCGCCGGAGGAGATCCAGAAGGTGCGGATGCCCACGGCCAGCGACGCCCGGTCCCGGTCGGCGTCGACCCAGCCCACAGCACCACAGTAGGGCCCCCGCGGTTCGGGTTCGAGTTCATCGATGACACCGAGCGCGGTGGATTTGGGCGCGCCGGTCACCGAACCGGGCGGGAACGTCGCCGTCAGCAGCTCCGGCCAGCCGTATCCGGGGGCGAGCCGGGCCCGGACCGTGGAGACCAGGTGCACCAGGCCGGGGTGCTCCTCGACCTCGCACAGGGCCGGCACGGTGACCGAGCCGACCTCGGCGACCCGGCCCAGGTCGTTGCGGACCAGGTCGACGATCATCACGTTCTCGGCGCGGTCCTTCTCCAGCAGGTCGTCCGCGGTGGCGCCGGTCCCCTTGATCGGCCTGGACTCGACCGTGTCTCCGTCCCGCGACAGGTAGAGCTCCGGGGAGGCCGACACCACGCTGCGGCCGGGCAGGCACACCGTGGCGGCGTACGGGGCGGGGTTGCCCTCGGCCAGCCGTACGGCCAGCGCCAGCGGGTCCGCGTCCCCGGGCAGCGGCGCGGTCAGCACCCGGCACAGGTTGGCCTGGTAGACGTCGCCGCGCTCGATGCGGGCGCGGATGCGGCGCACCCCCTCCTCGTAGGCGGCCCGGTCGAGGGAGCTGCGCCACGCCGAGGGGGCGGGGCCGCGCCAGGGGCGGCGGGGCGCGGGCAGCGGCGCGCGGCGGACGTCGTCGAACCGCGCGCAGGTAACCTTGCCCTCGTAGTCGAGCACGACGGCCCACCAGCCCTCGCCGTCGAGCGCGGACACGTCGGTGGTGACGTCGCGGAGCCGGGTGGCCAGGAACCCCCCGGCGTGGGCGAACGAGTCGTGCATGCGGCTATTGTCCCGCTGATGCGTGCGGCTGCCGTCCCACCGTCTCCACCGTCTCCGTGAGCAGCCCCACCAGCGCGCGGGCCGCGGGCAGGGGCGTGCGGGGCAGGGCGGTGGAGACCGTCCGGCGCGGGGCGGACCCGCCGAGGGAGCGCAGCACCAGGCCGGCCGGTACGGCGGGCGCGGCCAGGGCCGGCACCAGGGTGACGCCGAGCCCCGCCGCGACGTACCCGAACTTGCCGGTCCACTCGGCGATCCTGACGGTGGCGCGGGGGGCGAAGCCGGCGCGGGCGCACGCCTGGGCGAGCAGGGTCGTCCCGCCGGGCGGCGGCGCCTCGATCCAGGTCTCCTCGCGCAGCTCGCGCAGGTCGACGACCTCCAGCCCGGCCAGCCGGTGCCCGCGGGGCAGCGCGACCAGCAGTTCCTCCTCCACCAGCCCGGTGAGCTCCACGTCCTCGTCGTAGGGCAGTCCGGCCGGGTAGTCGCTGACCACCGCGACGTCCAGCTCCCCCTCGCGCATCCGGCGCAGCAGGCCGCCGCTGGGGCCCTCGACGGGGGTGAGGGCCACGTCGGGGAAGCGGTCGGCGAAGGCGCGCAGCGCGCCGGGGACCAGTGCGACGTTGGCGGTGGCGAACGCGCCGACGCGCAGCGTGCCCCGGTGCCCGCCGTGGATGCCGGCCAGTTCCTCCTCGGCGCGGGCCAGCCGGTTCAGCACCACCCGGGCGTGGTGGTGCAGCGCCTGCCCGGCCGGGGTGAGCCGGACGCCCCGGGCGAGGCGGTCGAACAGCGGGCCGCCCGCCTGCGTCTCCAGGGCGGCGATACGCCGGGAGACGGCCGACTGGGTGTAGTTGAGCCGGGCCGCGGCCGCGGTGAACGAGCCGGTGGCGGCCACGGCGTCCAGCAGGCGCAGCGCGTCGGTGTCGAACACATTCCTCCTACGCATGGATGACATGAAATGTAGTCGCTGGTGGAATGGCACGCGCGTCCGTACGGTGACACCCATGATTGCTTTCCTCGGTCTGGGGCGCATGGGCGCCCCCATGGCCGGCCGCCTCATCGCGGCCGGGCACAAGGTCACGGTGTGGAACCGCACCCCCCGCACGCTGGAGGGGGCGGCCGTCGCCGGCTCCCCCGCCGCGGCGGTGGCGGAGGCGGAGCTGGTGGTCACCATGCTCAGTGATCCCGAGGCGGTCCGCGGGGTGCTCACCGAGGCGCTCCCCGGCCTGCGCCCGGGGACCCTGGTGGCGGAGATGTCCACGATCGGGCCGGAGGCGGTGGCCGGGCTCCGCGCGTTGCTCCCCGTGGGGGTGGGCCTGGTGGACGCTCCGGTGCTGGGCAGCGTGGGGCCCGCGCGGGACGGCACACTGACCGTGCTCGCCGGCGGCGCGCCGGAGGACCTGGCGCGCTGCCGTGAGGTGCTGAAGGTGTTCGGCCGGGTCCGGGAGGCCGGTGGGCCGGGCGCGGGGGCCGCGCTCAAGGTGGCGGTGATGAGCGCGCTGGTCCCCGCCCAGGTGCTGCTGGCCGAGACCCTGGCCCGCGCGGAGGCCGGCGGTGTGGACCCCGGCGTGCTGCTGGACGTGCTGGGCGGCACCCCGCTGGGCGGGCTCGTCGAGCGGGTGCGGCCCGCGGCCGAGAACGGCCCCTTCGAAACCCGCTACGCCCTCGGGCTGGCCGCCAAAGACCTGACGCTGGCGTCCCCCGGGACGGGGACGATCACGGCGGCGGCCAGGGACAGGCTGCTGGAGGCGGCCGCGGCGGGGCTGGGCGGCGCCGACCTGACGGCGGTCTTCGGCCACCTGCGGGCGGCCCGCCGTACGGAGGACCGTACGGCGGGCGGCGCGGACATCCTCGATCATGCCGCCGCCGGAGGGGTGAGGCCGAGCAGGGGCGTGGCGAAGGTGAACCCGGCGTCGGTACCGGCCACCAACGGCCGCTACTCGCACGCGACGAAGGCGGCGGGCCTGCTGTTCGTCTCCGGGCAGGTCGCGCTGGACGGAGAGGGACGGGTCGTCGGCGAGGACGACATGACCCGCCAGTCGGAGCACGTGATGGAACTGCTGGCGCGGATCCTCGCCGACCAGGGCTGCACGTTCGACGACGTCACCCACATCCGGACCCATCTGACCGACATGTCGAGGCTGCTGGAGTACGCGGCGGTCCGCGGCCGGTACATCACCGGCGAGCCTCCGGCCAGCACCACCGTGGAGGTGTCGCGGCTGTTCCGGCCGGGGCTGATGATCGAGGTGGAGGTGATCGCCGCCCTGCCCGCGGAGCGGTGACCGGTCCGCGGGGCCACACCGGGTACGGCAGGCCGGGCGGACGCCTCCGGCCGCGCGCGGGGGCGGCGGACCGGGGCGCCCCGGCCGCCTGACGGCTCCGGTGAGCCGGCCGCCGCCCGTCCCGGGGTGACGGCGGGGCTCAGGCCAGGGGGCCGGTGACCGCCTCGGCCGCCGCGACGACCGAGTCGTCGGCCACGAGCCGGACCGTCGACTCGATCTCCGGCGCGAGGAAGCGGTCGGGTCCGGGGCCGGAGACCGCCTGGCGCAGGCAGGCCACCACGGCGGCCGTGGCGGGGGCGGGCCGCAGGGGCGCCCGCATGTCCAGCGCGCGGGCCGCGGTGAGGATCTCCACCGCCAGTACCCGGGTGAGCCCGTCCACCGACCGGCGCAGCTTGCGGGCGGCCGACCAGCCCATGGAGACGTGGTCCTCCTGCATCGCGGAGCTGGGGATGGAGTCCACGCTCGCGGGCACGGCCAGGCGCTTGAGCTCGGAGACGATCGCCGCCTGGGTGTACTGGGCGATCATGTGGCCGGAGTCCACACCGGGGTCGTCGGCCAGGAAGGCCGGCAGGCCGTGGCTGCGGGCGACGTCCAGCATGCGGTCGGTGCGGCGCTCGGAGATGCTCGCCATGTCCGCGGCGGCGATGGCCAGGAAGTCCAGCACGTATCCGACGGGGGCTCCGTGGAAGTTGCCGTTGGACTCCACCCGGCCGTCGGCCAGGACCGCCGGGTTGTCGATCGCCGAGGCCAGTTCCCGGGCGGCGACCGACGCGGCGTGTGCCAGGGTGTCGCGGGCGGCCCCGGCGACCTGCGGGGCGCAGCGCAGGGAGTAGGCGTCCTGGACACGGGTGCAGGTGCCGTCCCGGTGGGAGTCCATGATCTGCGATCCGGCCAGCAGCGCGCGGAGGTTGGCGGCGCTGGCGGCCTGGCCGGGATGCGGGCGCAGGGCCTGCAGGTCGGCGGCGAAGACGCGGTCGGTGCCCAGCAGCGCCTCGATGCTCATGGCCGCGCCGACGTCGGCGACGCGGAACAGCCGGGTGAGGTCGTCCATGGCCAGGATCAGCATGCCGAGCATGCCGTCGGTGCCGTTGACCAGGGCGAGGCCCTCCTTGGCGGCCAGTTCCACCGGCTCGACGCCCGCCTGCTTCAGCGCCTCGGCGGCGTCCGTCAGCCGCCCGGAGGCGTCACGGACGACGCCCTCACCCATGATCGTGAGCGCCACGTGGGAGAGGGGGGCCAGGTCTCCGGAGCAGCCGAGGCTGCCGTACTCGTGGACCACGGGGGTGATGCCGGCGTTGAGGAGGCCCTGGAGCGCCTTGGTGGTCTTCGGGCGCACGCCGGTGTGGCCGGTCGCCAGGGTGCGCAGGCGCAGCAGCATCAGCGCCCGGGTGACCTCGGTCTCCACCTCGGGCCCCGACCCGGCGGCGTGCGAGCGGATCAGGGAGCGCTGGAGCCTGGCGCGCAGCGAGGGCTCGATGTGCCGGGTGGCGAGGGCTCCGAACCCGGTGGAGACCCCGTAGGCCGGGACGGGGCTCTCGGCCAGCTCGTCCACCCGGGTACGGGCCGCGGCCACGGCCGCCACGGCGTCGTCGGTCAGGTGCACCGTCGCCCCGTGCCGGGCCACTTTGACGACGTCGTCGAAGCTCAGCGGCTCGGTCCCGACGTTCACGACCTCGTTGTCGCGCATGGTGTCACTCTCTCGCGGTGGATGGTAACTGGTGTATGTGATGTTAGACCCTTACAAGCGGAGGTGGCCGCCCCGCCATCGTCACCCGGTCCGCCGTCTTCCACCACTCGCCGGAGTGCCTCATTCAGGGAGCCGGAAGGCCCTCTTTCCGGGGCCCCGGCGCGCTCCGGTTTGGGGAGTCGGCCGCCATTCGCTAGAGTTCTACCCGTGAGACCGGGCCTCGGCCCGGAAGTCGCACGCGGAAGTGGCTCAGTGGTAGAGCATCACCTTGCCAAGGTGAGGGTCGCGGGTTCGAATCCCGTCTTCCGCTCGGAAGGGGCCTGCGGGCCCTCACTCGGTGGAGTGGCCGAGAGGCGAGGCAACGGCCTGCAAAGCCGTCTACACGGGTTCAAATCCCGTCTCCACCTCTGGCTTCGACGAGGACGATTAGCTCAGCGGGAGAGCGCTTCCCTGACACGGAAGAGGTCACTGGTTCAATCCCAGTATCGTCCACCCAGGAGAGACCCCAGGCCGGCGGCCTGGGGTCTTCTGTTTTCCGGAGCCGCGACGCACCGCGGACGGGCACACCGCGGCGACCGCACCTCCGCGGAGCACCCACGGCAGGCGCACCGCCTCCGGGCGCACGGTCCCGCCTCCGGCGAGTGCTCCGCCGGCCCGGGTCCGGAGGTCTCCCCCATCAACCGTTCGGTGGATTCCGGGGGCGCCGTCCCTCGGTGACCCTCGGAGCATGACAGTCATCGAGATCGAGGGCCTGAGGAAGAGCTATCGGACCGTCAGGGCGGTGGAGGACGTCTCACTGACGGTGGAGCGCGGCGAGATCTTCGGCGTCGCGGGCCCCAACGGGGCGGGGAAGACCACGGTCGTGGAGTGCGCGTCGGGACTGCGGGACCGGGACGGCGGCACCCTGCGGGTGCTGGGACTGGATCCGCGGACCGATCGCCGTGAGCTGCTGCAACGCGTCGGAGCCCAGCTGCAGGAGGCGGCCCTGCCCGACGCGATCAAGGTCGATGAGGCGCTACGGATGTACGCCTCCTTCTATGACGAGCCCGCCGACTGGCGGACGCTCATGGACGAGTGGGGGCTGACGGCGAAGAGACGCCACGGCTTCGCGAGCCTGTCCGGCGGCTGGAAGCAGCGGCTGTTCATCGCACTGGCCCTGGTCGGCGACCCCGAGGTCGTCTTCCTCGACGAGCTCACCACGGGCCTGGACCCCGCCGCCCGCCGTACGACCTGGGGCCTGATCCGCGCCATGCGCGAACGCGGCGTCACCGTCGTGCTGGTCACCCACTTCATGGACGAGGCCGAGGCGCTGTGCGACCGTCTCGCGGTCATCGACCACGGGCGGGTCATCGCCGCGGGCACCCCGTGCGAGCTGATCGCACAGGGGCGATCCGGCTCGCTGGACGAGGCGTACTTCGCGCTGACCCGAGGGGACGGCGTGTGAAGGGCGCCGGGCACGTCATCGCGGTCGAGCTCAGGCTGATCGCGCGTGACCCGATGTCGGCGTTCTTCGCCCTGGCCTTCCCCGCGATCATGTTGTGGGTCAAGCTGCGCACCGGCCGGCCGCTGCCGGGCGGCCTGCCGGCCGTCGACGCCACGGTGCCGATGCTGAGCGTCTTCGTCATCGGCCTGGCCGCGCTGGTCATCCTCCCCGCCACCCTCGCCGGGTACCGGGAACGCCGGGTGCTGAAGAGGCTGCGTGCCACCCCCGCCTCGCCCACCATGCTGTTCGCCGCCCAGTGGGCCGCCCACATGCTGCTGGCCGCGCTCGGAACGGCGCTGCTGGTCGTCGCCGGCCTGGCCTTCTACGGACTGGCTGCGCCCGCGAACGCGGCGGGCGTCCTGCTGGCGTGGACGCTCGGCGCACTGAGCCTCGGCTCCATCGGCCTCCTCGTCGGCGCGCTCGCCCCCGGCGGCCGCACCGCGACGGTGATCGGACTGAGCCTCTTCTTCCCGATGGGGTTCGTATCCGGCGCCGTCATCCCCCGCGAGACCATGTCCGGTTCGATGCGTGCCATCGGTGACCTGACCCCCATGGCCCCCGCCGTGCGGGCGATCCGTGACGGCTGGGCCGGTGGCGCGACCTCCCCGGTTACCCTGGGCGTCATGGTCGCGATATCGATCGTCGCCGGCGGTGTCGCCCTCCGGGCGTTCCGGTGGTAGCGGCCGACGATCCCACCGTCGCACGGGGGGATCGCGTCTGGATCGCCCTGCCGTACCTGTTCATCCTGCTTCCGGCGGTCTTCGCCCTGCCGCGGGGCTGGAGGCCGGAGGTGCCGTTCCTGGTGCTGCTCGTCGCGGCCTGGCACTGGTTCATGGTCACGTCACGCCCCGGCCGGACCGGACGGCCGGCGGCGGTGATCGTCTATTTCGTCGTGATGCTCGCCGTCATCGGGATGCTGATCAGGATCGACACGCTGTTCACGGTGACGGCCCTGGTGATGTTCGTCCAGTCCTTCACCCTGATCCCGGGGTGGTGGGCGTACGCGGGGGTGGCCGCGACGGCCGGTGTGCTGGTCGTCGCCCGTCCGGGGCATGAACGGACCCCGGGCGAGATGCTCTTCGCCTTCCTCGCCGCGCTGCTGGTCGCCTCCGCGATCGGCCTGGTCGGCCAGGCCGTCCGCCGGCAGAACGAGAACCGCAGGGTGATGATCGCGAGGTTGCGGGAGGCCGGGGCCGAACTGACCGCCCTCGCGGAGGAGAACGCGAGCCTGCAGGCCCGGTTGCTGACCAGCGCCCGTGAGGCCGGCGTGCTCGCGGAGCGGCAGCGGATGGCCAGGGAGATCCACGACACCGTCGCCCAGGGGCTGGCCGCCGTCATCACCCAGCTCGAAGCCGCCGACGCCGTGATCGGTGACGCATCCGCCGTCCGCGCGCGCCTGGACACGGTGCGGACCCTGGCCAGGGAGAGCCTGAACGACGCCCGGCGCTCGGTTCAGGCGTTGCGCCCCGCGCCGCTGGACGAGGCCCAGCTCGTCGCCGCCCTGCACGACGTCGCCGGGAAATGGTCACGGGCCGCCGGCGTTCCCGTGTCCGTGTCGGTCACCGGCGACCCCCGGCCGCTGCATCCGGAAGTGGAGATCACCTTGCTGCGGGTGGCGCAGGAGGCGTTGACCAACGTCGGCAAGCACGCCTCGGCCACCCGGGTCGGCCTCACCCTGTCCTACATGGAGGATGTGGCGGTGCTGGACGTGCGCGACGACGGCTCCGGCTTCGTTCCCGGGGCGACGGACCCCTCGCAGGCGGGCGGCTTCGGCCTCATCGCGATGCGCCAGCGGATCATCCGTCTGGCCGGCGCCTTCGAGGTCGAGACGGCCCCCGGCCAGGGGACGGGGATCTCCGCCACCGTTCCGGCCATCCCCGCGGGCGCGGATCCGGAATCGTCCGGCCGCTCCGGAAAGGCGCGGTGAGACATGCCGATCCGTCTGGTCATCGTCGACGACCACCCGGTCGTCCGTGACGGGCTGCGCGGGATCTTCGCCGGGGACGACGCCTTCAAGGTCGTCGGTGAGGCGGCCGACGGGCCGGAGGCACTCGTCGTGGCCCTGCGGACCGCCCCCGACGTCGTGCTCCTGGACCTGCGCATGCCGAAGATGAGCGGCGCGGAGGTCATCCGGCGGCTCCGCGAACAGGCTCCCGGCGTCCACGTGCTGGTCCTGACCACCTTCGACGACGACACCGACGTCCTGCCCGCCATCGAGCGGGGCGCCACCGGCTACCTGCTCAAGGACACCCCGCGCGCCGAACTGTGCCGCGCCGTACGGGCGGCGGCCCGGGGCGAGACGGTGCTGTCGGCCACCGTGGCGGGTGTGCTGGCGGACCGGGCGCGCGCGTCCGGCCCGCACGCGACCGGGCCACGGGCGTCCGGACCTCGGGCGCTGAGCCGCCGGGAGCTGGAGGTGCTCGGGCTCGTCGCCCGTGGCGCGACGAACCGCGAGGTCGCCTCGAGACTGTTCGTCACCGAGGCCACGGTGAAGACGCATCTGCTGCACGTCTTCGCCAAACTCGAGGTGAAGGATCGGGCGGCGGCGGTGGCGGCGGCGTACGAGACCGGCCTGCTCAGGCCGGGTGCCGCGGACTGAGCAATGGCCTGAGCCGGCGCCGTGACCGCAGGGGGCCGCCTCCCCGCTCAGCCGTTAGACGGCCTCTCCGGCAGACGGGCCTGCGCCCCGTGCGGCCCGCCGGGGGAGGCCGGCGGTACGGCGCGGCGGGTGCGGTGCCCGGCGACCCGGGCCCTGGTGGCGCAGCGGGAGGAGCAGAAGCGCCGGGGGCTGCCCGGGGAGGAGTCGGCGAAGGGGCGGTCGCATCCCGGCGCGGCGCAGATGCCTCCGGGCATCCGCCGGTGCTCGGTGAGCAGCATGGCCAGGGCCATGGCGGAGGAGACCAGGAACCACTCGGCCCAGGGGGCGTCGTCCTCGCCGTCGGCGTGCAGGTGCCAGTCGGCGGTGCCGTCGTGGGTGGTCAGCCGGGGCGGCCGGGCGGACTCGGCGAGGATCCGGTTGAGCAGCCCGGCGGCCTCGTCGAGGTCGGCGGCGGCGAAGACCTCGCGCAGCCGGGCCGCCGCCTCCCGCATGGCGGCGACGTCGCCGGCGGTGAGGCCGAGGTCGCCACCCGGGCCGCGCTCGCCGTACGCGCGGAGCACCTCGCTCACGTTCTCGACGGCCGGGGTGTCCAGCAGCACCGCGACCAGGTCTGCCGCGCGGTCGGCCGTGTTCCTCGTGGATCTGAGCACGCCCCCTAGTGTAACGTCTTATGAATGAGAAGCCGTTACAGACTCGCCGGATATCTGGCGGGCACCGTCGCGGCCCGGACCGGCGACGACACGTCGGGGCCCGCGTTGCTGCTCCTGGGGCTCTCCGCGACCGGGTCGGTGACCGTCGCCTCGTCGCTGCTCGCCGGGCTGACGATCTCCTCGGCGGTGGGCGGCCCGGTCTTCGGCGCCCTGCTGGACCGCTCCCCGCGGCCGGGCCGCATGCTGGCGGGGGCGCTGGCGGCCTACGCCGCCGGGCTCCTGGTCATCCTGCTGGCCCTGGGGCATGTCCCGACACCGGCGCTGGTCGGCGTCGCGGTGCTCGCCGGGGTGCTGGGGCCCGCGCTGACCGGCGGCTGGACGGCCCAGCTGCCGCTGGTCGCCGGGGATGACGACCTGCGGCGGGGCAGCGCGCTGGACGGCCTGACGTACAACGTGGCGAGCCTGGGCGGGCCCGCGCTGGCCGGGGCGCTGGCCACGGCGGCCGGGGCGCCGGCGGCGGTCGCGGTGTCGATCGGGCTGGTGCTGCTGGCCGTACCGGCGGCCTGGACGCTCCCGGCCCGCTCCCCCGCGCGGGAGGACGCGGCGCGGAGAGAGGCCGCGCGGGAGGACGCGGCGCGGGAGGGCTCGAAGGGGGCGCCTGAGGCCGGGGACGCGGGTGCGGCGGGCGCGGCGCGCGAGCCGCTGTGGCGTGACATGGCCGCGGGGCTGTCGGCGATCACCCGGCACCCCCGGCTGCGGCGGGCCACCCTCACCACGACGGTGTCCTTCGCCGGGGCGGGCGTCCTGACGGTCTGCGCGCCGCTGCTCGGCGCCCGGCTCACCGGGGAGGACGGCTACGGCACGCTGCTGCTGTCCGCGCTGGCGGCGAGCGCGCTGGTGGCCAACATGGTCCTGGCCCGCCGCCCGCCCGCCGTGCCGGACCGGGTCATCCTGCTGGGCACGCTGCCGATCGCCGCGGGCTCGGTGCTGGCCGCCGTGGCCGGCTCCCCGGCGACGGCGGTGGTCGCCGCGGTGCTGGCCGGTCTCGGTCAGGGGCCGCAGCTCATCGCGGTGCTCGTGGTACGGCACCGCGACGCGCCCGAGCGGCTGCGCGGGCAGGTCTTCACCACGGCGGCGAGCCTGAAGATCAGCGCCTTCGCGGTCGGCTCGGCGGTCGCCGGGCCGCTGGCCGAGCACTCGGTGCCGGCGGCCCTGCTGACCGGGGCCGGGGTGCAACTCCTGGCCGCCCTGGTCTACCTGGTGTCCGGGCCGCGCTCAGGGCAGCAGCTCCCGGGAGATCGCCCGCATGGCCTGCTCGTGCGCCCATCCGGCGTCGCGGCCGGGCAGCCCGAGTAACACGTCGCCCGCGAGGCTGTCCATGATCCGGCAGATCCGCCCGGCGAAGTCCTCCGGGTCGTCCAGCGGGCGGAACACCCCCTCCCCCGCCCCCCGGACCGCGAGGGCGGCCAGTTCGCGGACCCAGGTGCCGGTGAAGGAGGCGATCCGGGTCAGCGTCTCCTCGTCCCGGGGCGGCTGGGCGACGATCTGGGCCCACAGCCGCCAGCGGACGTCGCCCGCGCCGCCGGGGAGGTACAGCTCCACCAGCCGCCGGACCGCCTCGACCGGGTCGGCGACGGCCGTGAGCTCGGCCGTGCGGCGCTCGGCCAGCTCGTCCTCGCTGAGCAGGAGGGTCGAGACGATCAGCCGGTCGCGCCTGCCGAAGTAGTACATGACGTGGCCGCTGCTCATGCCGGCCCGCTCGGCGATGTCGCGGACCCGCAGCCGCTCCGGCCCCACCTCGTCGATCGCCTGCAGCGCCGCCCGGAGCACGTGGGCTCGCACGTCGGGGCGCGCCGGCTTCGCAGTCATGGCTCATCACCGTACCTGTTTAGAATGCCGTTCTAAGTTTGAAATCCGTTCTAAGGGAGATCGCGTGCGGCTGACACCGACGGAACGCGACCGGCTCCTGCTGTTCACCGCGGCGGAGCTGGCGCGGGCGAGGAAGGCCAGGGGCCTGCGGCTCAACGTGCCCGAGGCCACCGCGCTGGTCGCCGACGCGGTCTGCGAGGCCGCCCGCGACGGCGCCCGGCTGGCCGAGGCCGTCGCGGCGGGCCGCGCCGTGCTGGGCCCGGACGACGTGCTGCCCGGGGTGGCCGACGTCGTCACCGAGGTGATGGTCGAGGCGGTCTTCGACGACGGCACCCGGCTGGCCGTGGTGACGGACCCGTTCGGCGGCGGCTCCCTCGGGGACGCCGCCCCCGGCGCGGTCATCGAGGCGCCCCGGGAGGCGCCGGCGGAGGAGGACGCCGTCGAGGTCGAGGTGGTCAACACCGCGACCGTGCCGATCAGCGTCACCTCGCACTTCCACTTCTTCGAGGTGAACCCGCGGCTGCGGTTCGACCGGGCGGCGGCCTACGGGCGGCGCCTGGCCGTCCCCGCGGGCTCGACCGTGCGCTTCGACCCGGGCGAGGGCCGTACGGTCCGGCTGACGCCCATCGGCGGCGCGCGGGTGGCGATCGGGTTCGCCGGGCTGGTGGACGGGCCGCTGGACGCGCCCGGCGCCTTCGAGCGGGCCATGGACAAGGCGCGGGCCTGCGGGTATCTCGGCGGCGAGGAGACGGGCGGGGCCGGCGGCCCCGCACACCCCCGGCCGGCCGGACCGGCGGGAACGGGCGAGGGGGGCGGCAGGTGAGCGTGTACGGCCCGCGCAGGGGCGACCGGGTCAGGCTGGGCGACTCCGGCCTGGTGGTGGAGGTCGAGCACGACGCCCACCGGCCGGGGGACGAGTTCATCGCCGGATTCGCCAAGACCGCGCGCGACGGGCTGCACCTGAAGGCCGCCTCGGTCCGCGACACCTGCGACCTGGTGATCAGCAACGTCCTGATCCTGGACCCGTTCCTGGGCGTGCGGACCGCCTCGATCGGCGTCCGGGAGGGGCGGATCCACGCGATCGGCCGGGCCGGCAACCCCGACACCCTCGACGGCGTGGACGTGGTGGTCGGCACCGGCACCGCGATCGTGTCCGGCGAGGGGCTGATCGCCACGGCCGGGGCGATCGACACCCACGTGCACCTGCTCAGCCCGCGCATCATGGAGGCGTCCCTGGCCTCCGGCGTCACCACGATCATCGGCCAGGAGTTCGGGCCGGTCTGGGGCGTCGGGGTGAACTCGCCGTGGGCGCTGCGCCACGCGTTCAACGCCTTCGACGCCTGGCCGGTGAACATCGGGTTCCTGGCGCGCGGCTCGTCCTCCGGCGCGGCCCCGCTGGTGGAGGCCCTCGCCGAGGGCGGCGCGAGCGGATTCAAGGTGCACGAGGACATGGGGGCGCACACCCGGGCGCTGGACACCGCGCTGCGGGTCGCCGAGGAGCACGACGTGCAGGTGGCCCTGCACACCGACGGCCTGAACGAGTGCCTGTCGGTGGAGGACACCCTGGCCGTGCTCGACGGGCGCACGATCCACGCCTTCCACATCGAGGGCTGCGGCGGCGGCCACGTGCCGAACGTGCTGCGGCTGGCCGGCGTTCCCAACGTCATCGGCTCCTCCACCAACCCGACGCTGCCCTTCGGCCGCGACGCGGTCGCCGAGCACCACGGGATGATCGTCTCGGTGCACGGCCTGCGGCCCGAGCTGCCGGGGGACGCCGCGCTGGCCAGGGACCGGATCCGGGCCGGCACGATGGGGGCCGAGGACGTGCTGCACGACCTCGGGGTCATCGGCATCACCTCCTCCGACGCCCAGGGCATGGGCCGGGCGGGCGAGACGGTGCGCCGGACGTTCGCCATGGCGGGGAAGATGAAGGCCGAGCTGGGCGCCCCGGAGCGGCACGACAACGAACGGGTGCTGCGCTACCTCGCCAAGCTGACGATCAACCCGGCCATCGCGCACGGCCTGGCGCACGAGGTCGGCTCGCTGGAGCCGGGCAAGCTGGCCGACATCGTGCTGTGGCGGCCGGACCACTTCGGCGCCAAGCCGCAGCTCGTGCTGAAGGCCGGCTTCCCCGCCTACGGCGTCACCGGCGACCCGAACGCCTCCACCGACATCTGTGAGCCGCTGGTGCTGGGCCCGCAGTTCGGTGCGCACGGCGCGACCGCCGCCGACCTGTCGGTGGCGTTCGTCAGCCGGGCCGCGGTCGAGTCCGGCGACGACCGCATGACCACCCGCCGCCGCCGGGTCGCCGTGCGCGGCACCCGCGGCATCGGCCCCGCCGACCTGGTGCGCAACGCGCGCCTGGGCGAGGTGCGGGTGGACGCGGCCGGCCTGGTCACCCTCGACGGCGACCCGGTGCGCTCGGAACCCGCCGAGTCGGTCTCGCTGAGCCGCCTGTACTTCCTCTGACCGTCCCGTCCCGCGGAGCCCCCGGGAGGCCGCCGGAGAGCCCGCGGCCTCCCCCGCCCCCTCACAGACGTCCCCGTCCGAGAAGGAGTCCTACGTTGTTCTTCATGCCGCCGGAGTGGCACCCGCACGAGCGCACCTGGATGTCCTGGCCGGTCCCCGGCTACACCCTCGACGCCGGGCCTGAGGCCGCGCACCGCGCCTGGTCCGCCGTGGCCAACACGATCGTCCGCTACGAGCCCGTCACGATGGTCGTCGATCCCGGCGAGCGGGAGTCCGCCGCCCGGTGGCTGGCGCCGGAGGTCGAGGTGATGGAACAGCCGCTGGACGACTGCTGGATGCGCGACAACGGCCCGACCTTCCTGGTGGACGGCGCCGGCGGCCTGGCCGGGGTCGACTGGACGTTCAACGGCTGGGGATGGAACGCCCACGCCAAGGACGACCTGGTGGCGGCGGCCGTCCTGGAGCGCGTGGGCGCGCGGCGGTTCCGCTCGGAGATGGTCAACGAGGGCGGCGGCATCCACGTCGACGGGGAGGGCACGGTCATCGTCACCGAGACCGTCCAGCTCGGAGAGAGGCGCAACCCCGGCTGGACCAGGGAGCGGGTGGAGGCCGAGCTGCGCGACCGGATCGGCGCGCGGAAGGTGATCTGGCTGCCGCGCGGCCTGACCGCCGACTACGGCCGGTACGGCACCGGCGGCCACGTGGACCTGCTGGCCTGCTTCGCCCGCCCCGGCCTGGTGCTCTGCCATGTCCAGCCCGACCCGGACCACCCCGACCACGAGGTGACCCGGGAGAACCTGCGGATCCTGCGGTCGGCGACCGACGCCCGGGGCCGGGCGCTGGAGGTCGTCGAGCTGCCCGCCCCGGAGACCCGCGAGGTGGACGGCGAGCCGGTCGACTACTCCTACATCAACCACTACCTGGCCAACGGCCTGGCCCTGCTGTGCTCGTTCGGCGATCCGCGCGACGCCGCGGCGGCGGAGGTGTTCGCCCGGCTCTTCCCCGGGCGTGCCATCGAGACCGTGGACGCCCGGCCCATCTTCGCCCTCGGCGGCGGAATCCACTGCATCACCCAGCAGCAACCGCGCCCGTGAGCCGTGGAACCTTCCAGGGGCCTTTTGTCCAGCGAGTGTCCTGATCCGGCCACCATAAGAAAAAGATCTTGTCAGCCTTGGCGATCAGTGCGAATACTTGCGGTTTGTTCTTGGTATCGAGGAAGGCCCCGCGCAATGAAACTCATCATTGTCCACAAGCCCGGCACAGTGGCGCTGACGGGGGCCGCGAGCCCCAAGCACGTAGGCTGACGCCGGAAAAATCCGAAAAAACGCGGAACCGGCGCCCAGAGATGGGTGCCGGTTCCCGGAGAACGCGCAGAGGAGAACGGTGAGCCGGGGACAGTCACCGCCGGAGAACACGCCCCTTCCTCCATTGCTCCTGCCCCCCGTCGACGCCGACCGGCGCCTGCGCGGGCCGTACACCGCCGGGGGCGCGATCGTCGCCGCGCTGGTGCCCGCCGCCCGGCCGGAGCTGGTCGCCCGCTACGACATCGAGCTGCGGGCCATGGCGCCCGACATGGGCGAGCTGATCCCGGAGAGGCGCCGGTCGCTCGCCGCCCACCTGCCGCGGGCCGAGCGGATCCTGGTCCACGCCCCCCGGCGCACGCTGCGGCTGGCCAACGGGTTCGCCGAGTTCGTCCGCGAGCACCTGGCGGAGACCGGGCCGCGCACCCTCGTGGTGGAGAACGTCCACCTGGCCGACCCCACCGACCGGGAACTGCTGGCGGTGCTGCGGCGGCGGATCGACCCCGGGTCGCTGGCCGTCATGACCGGCGAGCCCGCCGGATCCGCGGAGCCGGCCGGGCCCGCGAAGACCGCAGACGCCGCGGAGCCCGGGGAGCCCGGGGATCCCTGGAAGGCACTCACCCCCGCCGAGCACGACGCCCTCGCCGACGAGCTGGAGCGGGAGGGCACCGTCGGCGCCCGCCTCGGCGCGATCCCCTACCACCGCGAGCGCGGCACCGACCCGCGCCGGGCGGTGGAGGCGCTGCGGTTCGCGGTCCGGTGGTGCCTGGACGCCGGCTGCCACGACGCGGTGGCCGAACTGGGGACCCGCGCGCTGGCGCTGACCGACCCGGCCGCCGAGCCGGAGGTCTGGTGGCGCTTCCTGCACAGCACCGCGACCGCGCTCGGCGCGCTGAACCGCGAGGAGGAGGCCGAGGCCCTGTTCGACCGGGCCAGGCGCGAGAGCGTCTCCCCCGCCGTCCACGCCGCCGCCGCCTACTCCACCGCGATGCTCAAGGTCCGCCACCACGACCCGGCGCGCCGCGACCCGGAGGCCGCGCTGGCCTGGGTCAACCAGGCGATCGCCATCTCCACGCTGCTGCCCGACCCGCGCGAGCGGGCTTTCAAGCTCGGCTTCGACCTCAACGGCCGGGCCCTGGTGGAGGTACGGCTCGGCCGCCCGGCCAGGGCCCTGGAGCTGGTCCAGGAGGCCGTCGAGCTGGCCGGGCGAGACCTGGGAGCGGACGAGCACCCGATCCACCGGCTGGTGCTGCTGGCCAACCGGGCCCAGCTCGCCGTGATGCTGGGCCGTCCGGAGGAGGCGCTCGGGGACCTCGACGCGGTGATCGCGGCCGACCCCGGCTACCCCGACTACTACATCGACCGGGGCAACCTGCTGCACCGGCTGGGCCGGGAGGAGGAGGCGGTCGCCGACTACGAGACGGCGATGCGGGTCGGCCCGCCGTTCCCCGAGCCCTACTACAACCGGGCCGAGATCCGCTTCGCCGCCGGTGACCACCGCGGCGCCCTCGACGACCTGGACCACGCGCTGGAGCTGGACCCGGGGTTCGTGGACGCGCTGGCCAACCGGGCCGGGCTGCTGGCCGCGCTCGGCGAGTACGGCGGAGCCCGCGCCGACGTCGAGACCGGGCTCGCGATCGATCCGGGCAACCCGTACCTGCTGTGCGCGCTGGGGCAGGTCGAGGCGGCCGCGGGGCGGCCGGACCGGGCGCGGGCCGCGTTCGACGGCGCCCTGGAACGGGCGCCGTCGCTGGCGGCGGCGTGGGCCGGGCGGGGGGCTCTGGCGTTCGAGACCGGCGACCCCGCGGGCGCGGTCGCCGACTTCACCCGCGCGCTGGAGTCGGGGGACGACCCCGCGCTGCTGTACAACCGGGCGATGGCGCTGCGCGCCGCGGGCCGCGCCGGGGAGGCGTCCGCCGACCTGCGGCGCGCCCTCGAACTGGCGCCGGACGACGAGGACGTCCGCCGGGAGCTGGAGGACTGACGGCCCGGCATGGGCCACAGCCCGTCACGGACCGGCCTGTCACGGACCGGCCTGTCACGGTGGGGCCGGGCCGTGCCGGCCTGCGGCGGTCAGGCGAGCGTGCCGCCGAGGTAGCGTTCGGCCAGCTCGCAGGTCCCCCGGGTGTAGCCCGCGCCCAGCTCGGCGGCGATGTCCACGCCGGAGTGGGTGCCGATCCAGGCGACCAGCAGCAGGCGGCGGAACATGACGAAGGTCCAGGTCTCCGCCTCGTCCTCGGCCGGCAGGCGCAGCACGTCCCGGTAGCCGCGCAGCCAGGAGGCGATCAGCTCGGGGACCAGCGGGTCGTGCTCGATGAAGCTCAGCGCGGCGGCCAGGTCGTACAGGTACCAGCCGAAGCCGCAGTCGTCGAAGTCGATGACGCTGGGCGGCCCGTCGCCGGTCACCAGCAGGTTGGCCAGGCGCAGGTCGGCGTGGATCAGGCCGTAGCGGTCCGGGTCCCGGCCGAACCGGCGCAGCCTGCGGCGCAGCTCCGCGTCGAGCCGTCCCAGCACGGCGCGCGCCTCGGCGTCCACGCCGGGGCCGTCCTGCCAGCGGCCCCAGCGCGACCCGGCGCCCAGCGCGGCGGCGTGGTCCCAGTGGAAGCGGGTGAAGCCCGCCGGGCGCCGCCAGGCGCGCGCGTGCCGGTGCATCCGCGCGGTGACCGCGCCGAGCCGCCCGAACCCGGGCACCAGGCGGTCCCGGGGCGGCTCGGCGCCGGGCAGGAACTCGAACCGCACGCAGGCGCGGGGCGGCGCGCCGGGGACGGTCAGCACCCGGGAGCCGTCGGGGGCGGGCAGCACCCGGGGGGTGCGGACCCCCGCCTCCTCGCGGAGCGCCTCCAGCCAGGCCAGCTCGGAGCGGATCGCCGCGACGGAGTGGTAGCCGGATCGGTGCACCCGCAGGATCGACCGCTCCCCGGTGTCCGGGTCGTCCAGCCGGAAGGTGGCGTTCTCCGACACGTTGATCAGCGTGACCCCGGCGCGGGGCATCCCGTGGAGCCGCGCCGCCTCGCGGGCGGCCCGGTGCGCGGCGGCCAGCGCCCCGTCGCCGGCCGACAGGTCGTGGACCCGCTCCGGCCGGTCCGGGTACGGCGGGCGGCCGTCGTGCATGGATCCTCCGTAGGTCCTGTTCTGTGGATCTTTCGCCTACCGCGGTCGCCCAGGCGGCCCCTCGCCACGGCGAAGATCCACGAAACAGGACCTGGCGGTGCGCGGGAGCCGCGCTGCGAAGGCTTCGGATCCCGTATGGGATCTTGCACCGCCGGGCGGTGGCGGATACAAACCGAATTGTCCCGCAAAAGGGTGCCACGGCCGAAGGAGCCCGGTGAACATCGAACTCGCGCTGCGGATGTGTGAGGCGTCGGTTCGGCAGGCGGGGCGTGAGGGCGCCCTCGTCTCGGTGGCCGTGGTGGACGCGGGCGGCCACCTGGTGGCCTTCCAGCGCATGGACGGGGCGGAGATCGCCGGGGTGACGCTGGCCCCGGGCAAGGCGTACACCGCGGTGGCCCACCGGATGACCACCGCCGACCTGGCCCGCCTGGTCCGGCCCGGCGGGGAGCTGTACGGCCTCCCCGGGGACAGGTACGTCTGCTTCGGCGGCGGCGTGCCGCTGCGCCACCCCGGCGAGGAGCGGCGGGTGGCCGGGGCGGTCGGCGTCAGCGGAGGCACCGTCGCCCAGGACGTGGCGTGCGCCGAGGCCGCCGCCGCGCTCTGGGAGGACACCCCCCTGTTCCGAAAAAGGGATATATAGCCATTAATAGCTTCCAGGGCTTTTTAGGAAACTGATTAGCGATACAAGCGGAAGCCCTTTATGTCGTCTCACTTTTGTCATTAGATTAACTCTCACGCACTGCCCCTGACGAATAGCCGGGTAAGCCCCGGATCGGCCGTCCGTCCGGAACGGACGGCGGCGGGCGCAGAGGCCGCCGCCTCCGGACGGCCCGGCCCGGGAAAAGTCACGGGAGAACGGCCGTATTCCGCGCGCCTTCCCCGCTCATCCGCTGATGCGGCGCGAAGCCGCCATTCAGCCATGCGCTAATTCCTCGGGAGGAATCGTGCGGTACTCACCACGACGCGCGCTGCTGGCAGCCGCCCTGAGCACCATGGGCGCCTTCGCCACGGTGTCCGGCGCCGCCGCGGCGGCACAGGACGACACCCGTTCCGGCGCCGCTCCCGCGCCCGGCGGGGCGTACTGTCTGCCCGCGACCGGCCGGCCGGCGCCGGCGGGCGGGACGGCCGCTTCGGCCCCCGGCGTCCCGTGCGCGGACCCGGTCGCGGCTCCGCGCTCCGGACCGGCCACGGACACCATGTCCCCGGCCTCGGTCCCGGCCGTCCCGCCCGGCGCCCCGGCCGGGGCGGCCGCGCCGCGGGCGGACCGGGCTCCGGTGACCGTGCCGGCGCCGCGGACGGACGCCGTCCAGGCCCCACCGGCCGTCGCCGGCGCGAACGCCGCCGGCACCGGCACCTGGCCCGTACCGCCGCCCCACACCAGGCCCGGCGTCAGGCCCGGACCGCCGCCCGGACCACCGCCGGGCCCGCAGCCGCGACAGCTCTGTGGCCCGCCGTACATCGCCGACAAGCCGGAACTGGGGCCGGTGTACCTGCCCAGGAGAGGGCTGCTCGGCAGCATCCTGCGCGGCTACACCCCGCTGGGCGGGCTGCCGCCGTGGAAGTTCCTCTACCGCTACCAGGACGAGACGACCGGGTTCTACCGCTACCCACCGTACTTCGGCTTCGCCACCTCCGGCGGCTGGCCCAACGGCAGGCCGCTGGTCACGACCGTGACGCTGCCCGTGGGCCGGAAGCTCGACCGCTTCGGCGGCGAGGGCGGCTCGTTCCTCGCGCCCTTCGGCGGCTCCTACGTCGGGCGCGCGCTGCCCCCGAGCAACCTCAACACCTTCCCGGCGGCGCCGGAGTACCCGTGCAGCTACCACGCCTACCAGGTGCTGAAGGCGTTCCGGGTGGACGCGGGCCCGGCGGCCCCGGCGTTCCAGCTGCGGGGCGGGGGGATCCAGTACCACCTGCTCAGCAAGTACATCCCCGAGGCGCCGCAGGACCCTGCGGAGCTGCCGGTGAGCTGGCTGGTCGCCAACGGCTACCTGGAGCGGATCTACGTGCCGGCGTGACCCGGGGCCGCGAAACCGGATGAGACGGCGCGGCCGGACCGGGTGAGACCGGTCATGCGGGGCCGGATGAGGCGGAACCACGTCGGGCCGCCAGGACCGGAGCCCCGGCCGCGGCGTCAGGAACGCAGGTAGGCCAGCACCGCCAGGACGCGGCGATGCTGGTCACCGTCCTCGGCGTACAGGCCGAGCTTGGCGAAGATGTTGCGGATGTGCTTCTCCACCGCCCCCTCGCTGATCACGAGGTGCCGTCCGATGGCGGGGTTGGATCTCCCCTCCGCCATCAGGGACAGCACCTCGCGCTCGCGGGGGGTGAGGGAGCCGAGCGGGTCGTCGCGGCGGCGCCGTACCATCAGCTGGGACACCACCTGCGGGTCGAAGACCGTTCCGCCGGACGCCACCGCGCGCAGGCCGCCCATGAAGTCGTCCACGTCCACGACGCGGTCCTTGAGCAGGTATCCCACCGCTCCCCTGGCGTCGGCGAGCAGGTCGTCGGCGTAGGACACCTCGACGTACTGCGACAGGATCAGCACCGGCGCGCCGGGCACCCGGCGGCGGGCCTCGACCGCCGCCCGCAGCCCCTCGTCGGTGAAGCCGGGCGGCATCCGGACGTCCACCACCGAGACGTCCGGCCGGTGCTCGGCGACGGCCCGCACGAGGGCGTCGCCGTCCCCCACCGCGGCGACGACCTCGCAGCCGAACTCCTCCAGCAGCCGGATCAGGCCCTCCCTGATGAGCACCGCGTCATCGGCCACCACTACCCGCACGGAACCTCCGCCACGATCACCGTCGGCCCGCCCACCGGTGAGTCCACCGTCAGTTCCCCGTCCACCGCCCTCAGGCGGTCGGCGAGGCCGGACAGGCCGTGCCCCTTGGCGACGTGTGCGCCGCCCACCCCATCATCCCCGATCGTGAGCATCAGGACGCCGCCGGTCCGCGCCAGCGTGACCGAGCACACCGTGGCGTGGCTGTGCTTGGCGGCGTTGGCCAGGGACTCGGCGACCACGAAGTAGACGGTGTTCTCGATGGCGGCGGCGAAGCGCCCGGTCACCTGGACGTCCAGCTCGACGGGGATCGTGCAGCGGCCGGCCAGCGCCGCCAGCGCCGGGGCCAGACCCCGGTCGGTGAGGATCGGCGGCGCGATGCCGCGCGACAGGGCGCGCAGCTCGTCGAGGGTCTCGCGGGTGGAGGTGATGGCCTGGCCGAGCATCTGCTCGACCGCCTGGGGGTCGCGCCTGAGCTGGCGCTGTGCCCGGGACAGGTCCATGGCCAGGGAGACCAGGCGCTGCTGCGGCCCGTCGTGGATGTCGCGCTCCAGCCGCCGCAGCGCGTTGGCCTCCGCCGACACCGCCGCGGCCCGCCCCTCGGCCAGGTCGTCGATGCGCTCGTGCAGTTCGGCGACGCTGACCAGCATCGCCCGGCCCAGCCCGGCCCGGACCAGCGCGCAGCCGCGCAGGACGAGCGGCAGGGTGAGGGCGAACAGCACGCCGATGCCGGTGTTGAACGCCACCTCCAGCCAGATGGCGTCGCCCAGCCCGAGCAGGTAGGGCAGTCCCTCGTTGCCCGGGATGGCGGCGATGACCCACCCGTAGATCGGATAGGTCAGGCCGAGGATGGTCCCGGCCCACCAGGTCACCGTGAAGACGAAGGTCACGATCGCGATGGGGAAGGACACGATGCCGTAGAGCAGGTCCAGCCATGACTGCCCGCTGGTCAGCGGGTTGACGATCCGGCGGAGCCGCCCGGCGCCCTCCGGGGCGGGCCGGTAGCGGGGCCGGGCCAGCGGGCGGCCGAGCACCTCCGGCAGCATCCTCCGCTCGGTGTCGGCCAGCCCGCGCGCCGCCAGCAGCGTCGTGGCGAGGATCGGCACGCCGATCCACACCACCGCGGTGCCCACCCCCGCGGCGAAGCCCGCGACCATGAGGGAGAAGAAGACGATCGAAATGGGGAAGCCGGCGAGCAGGTAGCGGGTGTCGGCGCCGGCCCGGCGCAGGAGCGGTCTCATACGGCCAACGGTAGGTGCGGGGGGCATGGCCGATCGAGCCGGTGTGCAGGTGTACGGGGGTGGGGCCTGCCCTACCCCCGGCGCGGAGGCGGCCCGCACCCGAAGACTGCTGCGGGCGTCACTGCGCCGGGCGGGGGCCGCGCGGGAGGGTCGGGACATCCCCTTTTCGAGGAATCGAGGCCCTCCCTTGACCGCCGTGATCCCCCTCCTCGCGGGCCGTACGGCGCCGCGGACCGCCCCGGCGACGGCACCCGCGGCCGCGCCGGTGACCGCGCCGGCCGGTCGTCCCGCACCCGGTCCGGTGCCGCCCCGGCGCACGGCGTCCGGGCCGCCGCCCGGTCGCCCCGCGCCCGGCGCGGAGCCCGGCCGCGACCTGTTCGTCGACGTGCTGCGCCTGCTCGGCATGGCGCTGGTGGTGCTGCAGCACTGGAGCATGCCGGTGCTGTCCTTCGGCGACGGCAGGATCACCACCGGCAACGCGCTCGCGTCCGGGAACATGTGGCTGGTCACCTGGGTCAGCCAGGTCATGCCGCTGATCTTCTTCGCCGGGGGCGCGGCCGGTGCGATCTCCTTCGGCCGCGCGGCGCGGCGCGGTCTTCCGGCCCCCGCCTGGGTCGCCGCCCGGCTGCGCCGCCTGGTCCTGCCGGTGGTGCCGCTGGCCGCGGTCTGGCTGCCGCTGCCCCACCTGCTGCTCGCGATGGGCCTGCCGGAGCAGCCGGTGCTGACGGCCGCGCGGCTGGCCGGGCAGCTGCTGTGGTTCCTGGCGGTGTACGTGGCCGTGGTGGCGCTGACCCCGCTGCTGGTCAGGCTGGACGCGGCGTACGGGCTCCGGGTGCCCGCGGCGATGGCGGCGGGGGCCGTCGTGGTGGACCTCGTGCGCTTCGCCGGCGGCCTGGAGGCGGCCGGGTACCTCAACATCGCGTTCGTCTGGCCCGCGATCCACCAGCTCGGCCTGCGGTACGCCGCGGGCCGCCCGCGCCGCCCCTGGCTGATCGCCCTGGCCGGGTACGGCGCGGCCGCGGTGCTGGTGGCCGCCGGCCCCTACCCCGGCAGCATGATCGGGATGCCGGGCGCGGCCGTCTCCAACATGGCGCCGCCCACCCTCGCGCTGCTGGCGGTGGGCGCCGGGCAGGTCGGCCTGACCCTGGCCCTGCGTCCCTGCGCGATGGCGTTCGCCCGCCTCCCCGCGGTGTCCAGGGTGCTCGCCTGGACCGGCCCGCGGATGATGACGGTCTACCTGTGGCACATGAGCGCCCTGTGCGTCGTCACGGCGATGGTCGTGGTGGGCCTGGGGATCTCCACCCCGGAGCCGGGCGGCCCGGCCTGGCTGGCGGGCTGGCCCCACTGGCTGCTGCTGCTCGTCCTGGCGCTGTGGCCGCTGCTGCGCGCCTTCTCCCGGTTCGAGACGCCCCGGCCGGCCACGCCGTACACCGGGGGGACGGTCCGGATCGCGGTGGCGGCGGGGCTGGCCACCGCGGGCCTGCTCCTGTTCACCGCGTTCGGCTTCGTGCCGGGACCGGCGCCGCTGGCCGGCGCGGGGCTGCTGCTCTCGGCGCTGCTGCTCGGCCGTACGGCCGCGCCCGCCCGGCGGAACGCGGCGCCCGCCCCCGGGACCCGGCGGTGATCCGCGGGGCCCGTACGGCCGGCGTTCCCGCCGAAACGTGACCCGATCCGCCCCCCGCTGGTCCGACCACCGCCGGTTCTTCGGCAGTATTGAACCGTGAGCCTTGTAGATCGCCTGCCAGAAGAGATCGACGCCGACCCCGACACCATCTTCGACGCGTTCGTCGCGTGGAACTCCGAGCGGGGGCTCACCCTCTATCCCGCCCAGGAGGAGGCGCTGATCGAGGTCGTCTCCGGGAACAACCTGATCCTGGCCACGCCCACCGGGTCGGGCAAGAGCCTGGTGGCGGCCGGCGCCCACTTCACCGCCCTCACCCGGGACGTGCGCACCTTCTACACCGCGCCGATCAAGGCGCTGGTGTCGGAGAAGTTCTTCGACCTGTGCGCGGTGTTCGGCACCGAGAACGTCGGCATGATGACCGGCGACGCGAGCGTCAACCCGGGCGCGCCGATCATCTGCTGCACCGCGGAGATCCTCGCCAACGTCGCGCTGCGCGACGGCGCGGCGGCCGACATCGGCCAGGTCGTGATGGACGAGTTCCACTTCTACGCCGAGCCCGACCGGGGCTGGGCCTGGCAGGTGCCGCTGCTGGAGCTGCCGCACGTGCAGTTCATCCTGATGTCGGCGACGCTGGGCGACGTCAGCATGTTCGAGGAGGACCTCACCCGGCGCACCGGCAGGCCCACCGCGGTCGTCAAGAACGCCGAGCGGCCGGTCCCGCTGGTGTACTCCTACCGCCTCACCCCCCTGCACGAGACGCTGGAGGAGATGCTCGCGACCGGCCAGGCCCCGGTCTACGTCGTCCACTTCACCCAGGCCTCGGCCATGGAGCGGGCGCAGGCGCTGATGAGCATCAACATGTGCTCCAAGGCCGAGAAGGAGGCCATCGCCGCGCTGATCGGCAACTTCCGCTTCACCACCCGCTTCGGCCGCGCCCTGTCCCGCCTGGTACGGCACGGCATCGGCGTCCACCACGCCGGGATGCTGCCGAAGTACCGCCGGCTGGTGGAGCGGCTCGCCCAGGCGGGCATGCTGAAGGTCATCTGCGGCACCGACACCCTCGGCGTCGGCGTCAACGTGCCGATCAGGACCGTGCTGTTCACCGCGCTGAGCAAGTACGACGGCACGAAGGTGCGCCGGCTGCGCGCCCGGGAGTTCCACCAGATCGCCGGGCGGGCCGGCCGGGCGGGCTTCGACACGATCGGCTACGTCGTCTGCCAGGCCCCCGAGCACGTCATCGAGAACGAGAAGGCGCTGGCCAAGATCGGCGACGACCCGAAGAGGCGGCGCGGCTACGCCCGCAAGAAGCCGCCGGAGGGCTTCGTCGGCTGGAGCGAGGAGACGTTCGAGAAGCTCCAGCAGGCCGAGCCGGAGCCGCTCGGCTCCCGTTTCAAGGTCACCAACGCGATGCTGCTCGCGGTGATCAACCGCCCCGGCGACTGCTTCGCGGCGATGAAGCACCTGCTCACCGACAACCACGAGGACCGCAGGTGGCAGCGGCGGCACATCAGCCAGGCCATCGCGATCTACCGGTCGCTGCTGGCCGGCGGCGTGGTCGAGCAGTTCGCCGAGCCCGACGAGCAGGGCCGCCGGGCGCGTCTGACCGTCGACCTGCAGGAGGACTTCGCGCTGAACCAGGCGCTGTCCACCTTCGCGCTGGCCGCCCTCGACCTGCTGGACCTCGAGTCGCCGACCTACGCGCTGGAGGCGGTCTCGGTCATCGAGTCCATCCTCGACGACCCCCGCCAGATCCTGTCGGCGCAGCTCAACAAGGCCCGCGGCGAGGCCGTGGCGCAGATGAAGGCCGACGGCATCGAGTACGAGGAGCGGATGGAGCTGCTCGCCGAGATCACCCACCCGATGCCGCTGGCCGACGAGCTGCTGGGCGCCTACGAGACCTACCGCCGGGGCCACCCCTGGGTCGGCGACTACACGGTCAGCCCGAAGAGCGTCGTGCGCGACATGTACGAGCGGGCGATGACCTTCTCCGACTACGTGCAGTTCTACGACCTGTCCCGCTCCGAGGGCACGATCCTGCGCTACCTCGCCGACGCCTACCGCACGCTGTCACGGACCATCCCCGAGCACCTCAAGACCGAGGACCTCGTCGACCTCATCGAGTGGCTGGGCGAGCTGGTCCGCCAGGTCGACTCCAGCCTGATCGACGAGTGGGAGAAGCTGGCCAACCCCACCACCGAGGAGGGCGCGGAGCAGGAGATCGAGACGAAGCCGCGGCCGGTCACCGCCAACCCGCGCGCGTTCCGGGTGCTGGTCCGCAACGCGATGTTCCGCCTGGTCGAGCTGGTCGCCCTGGAGAAGGAGGAGGAGCTGGCCGAGCTCGCCCCCGACGTCGACTGGCCGGCCGCCCTCGACGCCTACTACGACGACCACGAGGAGGTCGGCACCGGCCCCGACGCCCGCGGCCCGGCGCTGCTGCGCATCGAGGAGGAGAAGGAGCTGTGGCGGGTCCGCCAGGTCATCGCCGACCCGGCGGGCGACGGCGACTGGGGCATCGACGCCCAGGTGGACCTCGCCGCCTCCGACGAGGAGGGCCGCGCCGTCGTCCACGTCACCGGCCTCAACCGGCTCTGACCCGGCCCTGATCGTCTCCGGTGGCCGGTCCCGGTCCTCCGCGTGGGTCCTCCGGCCGTTCCGGGGCGGCCGGAAACACCCGGCGGGGCCGAGAGAATAGGGGCATGAGTGACGACGCGATCAGGCAGGTGCTGGGCCTGCTCTACCAGGAGGACACGCTGCGGACGCTGGCGGCGCTGACGCTGAACGGCGAACCCGAGGATTCGGGACTCGGCAAGGAGGCGTTACGCCGGGCGCTGGACCGGCTGGAACGCGGGGGCCTGGCCGTACGGGACGACGACGGCCGGTGGACGGTGCGCAGGGAGCGGTTCCGCGAGCTGCTGCACACCACGGCCAGGCCCGCCGAGCCGTCCTCCCCCGAGGAGAAGGTGCTGCGGTCGTTCCTGGTGGACGGGCGGCTGCGGGCGATCCCCACCAAGCGCGACAAGCAGATCATCGTGCTCGACTACATCGCCCAGGTCTTCGAGCCGGGGGTCCGCTACCCGGAGAAGGAGGTGGACGTCGCGCTGCGCGCCTTCCACGACGACTTCGCGGCGCTGCGCCGCTACCTGGTCGACGAGGGGATGCTGGGCAGGGAGAACAACGTCTACTGGCGCACCGGCGGCTCGGTCGAGCCCTGAGCGGCGTCCGGCGGCTCCGCCGTACGGCCGGCCGGTCCCCGCACCCGGCCGGTCACGCCTCCTCCGCGGAGGCTCGCACCCCGGCCGGGTCCTGCGGGGGCGTCCCCGCCTCCGCAGGACCCGGCCCGCAGGGCCCGTCCCCGCCGGACCCGTCCCCGCCGGACCCCGCGGGGACGCGCAGCCGGTCGGCCAGCCGCCGCATCCGGCCGATGAGCTCGGGCGGCTCGTGAACGGTGAAGTCCAGGTCCAGCAGGCCGATGACCAGGGCCAGCCACTCCAGTGAGTCGCCCCCGGTGCGCAGCAGGCAGCTGTGCTCGTCGATCGCCTCCAGCCGTACGTGCTCGGAGGGCCACATCCGCTCGGCGGCGACGGCCAGGGGCGCGTACAGGGTGACCACCGCCCGGTGGCGGCTGATCGGCGCGACGACGGAACGCTCGACGTAACCCTCGGGCGGCTCCCGCGGGGTGAAGCGGACGCCGACCGCCCGCGCGCCGCTCATCCGGTCCACCCGGAAGGTCCGCCAGTCCTCCCGCCCGGCGTCCCAGGCGACGAGGTACCAGCGCCGCCCGGTGGACACCAGCCGGTACGGCTCGGCCAGGCGGGCGCTCTCGGCGCCGTCGCGGCCCCGGTAGCCGAAGCGCAGGCGCTCGCGGTCCCGGGCGGCCTGCGCCAGGACGGCGAGGGTCTCGGCGTCGACGGTCGGCCAGGGACGGGGCAGCGCGCCGGGCAGCGCCACGGTCTGGGTGTGCAGGGCGGCGACCCGGCGGCGCAGCCGGGAGGGCAGCACCTGCTCCAGCTTGGCCAGGGCGCGGGCCGAGGTCTCCTCGATCCCGGCCACCGTACCGGCCGCCGCGGTCCGCAGGCCCACCGCGATGGCCACCGCCTCCTCGTCGTCGAGCAGCAGCGGCGGCATCGCGGTCCCGGCCTCCAGCCGATACCCCCCGGCGGGGCCGCTGACGGAGCGGACCGGATACCCCAGCTCCCGCAGCCGGTCCACGTCGCGGCGCAGCGTGCGCGGGCTGACCCCGAGCCGCCCGGCGAGCTCGGCCCCGGGCCACTCCCGGTGCGCCTGGAGCAGTGACAGCAGCCGGAGCGTCCGTCCCGTGGTGTCGCTCATGCCTCCACGATCCCACCGATCGCGGCCGGAATCTGACCGCGACCCCTCGTAGCGTCGTCCGCATGAGTCACATCGAGATCACCGGCGCCCGGCAGAACAACCTGCGGAACGTCTCCCTGAAGATCCCGAAGCAGCGGATCACGGTCTTCACCGGCGTCTCGGGGTCGGGCAAGTCGTCTCTCGTGTTCGGCACGATCGCCGCGGAGTCGCAGCGGCAGCTCAACGAGACCTTCCCCGCGTTCGTCCGCAACCGCCTGCCGAAGTACGGCAGGCCGGACGCCGACCACATCGAGGGCCTGTCGGCCGCCGTCGTCATCGGCCAGCAGCGCATCGGCGGCAGCTCCCGCTCCACCGTCGGAACGGTCACCGACATCCACCCCCTGCTGCGCCTGCTGTACTCCCGGATCGGCACGCCGCCCGCGGGCTACTCCAACGCGTTCTCCTTCAACGACCCGGCCGGGATGTGCCCGGAGTGCGAGGGCGTCGGCCGGAAGGTGGCGCTGGACCTCGACCGGGCGCTGGACCGGACGAGGTCCCTCAACGAGGGCGCGATCCTCCTGCCGGGCTTCGGAGTCGGCACGTGGTACTGGAAGACCTACACCGCCTCCGGCCTGTTCGACAACGACAGGCCGCTGACCGGCTACACCCCCGAGGAGTGGGACCGGTTCCTGTACGGCGGCGGGACGACGGTCTCCATGGAGATGCGGAGCGGCACGGCCCCGCAGAGGTTCGAGGGACTGGTCGTCAAGTTCGACCGCCTCTACGTCAACCGGGACGGGGAGCAGACCTCCAGGCGGGAGGAGGTGATGGCGTTCACCTCCTCCCGGCCGTGCCCGGCGTGCCGGGGCGCCCGGCTCAACCCGGCGGCGCTGGCCTGCCGGATCGACGGCCGCAACATCGCCGAGCTGTCCGCGATGGAGGTCCGCCACCTCGCCGGGGTCATCGAGAGGATCGACGGCCCCGTCGCGGCGGCGGTGGTCCCGCCCCTTCTGGACCGGCTGCGGCACATGGCCGGCATCGGTCTGGGCTACCTCACCCTGGACCGGCCCACCGCGACCCTCTCCGGCGGGGAGTCGCAGCGGATCAAGATGGTCAAGCACCTCGGAAGCAGCCTCACCGACATGACGTACGTCTTCGACGAGCCCACCATCGGGCTGCACCCGCGCGACGTGGCGAACATGAGCGCGTTGCTGCGCGCGCTGCGGGACAAGGGCAACACCGTCCTCGTCGTGGAGCACGACCGCGACGTCATCGAGATCGCCGACCACGTGGTGGACGTCGGCCCGCGCGCGGGGACGCACGGCGGCGAGATCGTCTACGAGGGCGGCGTCACGGGCCTGCGCGAGGCGGACACCGTCACCGGACGGCACCTGCGCCGCGTCCGGCCGCTCAAGGAGAGGTTCCGCGCGCCGACCGGCGAGCTGACCGTCACCGGCGCGAACGTGAACAACCTGAGGGACGTCACCGTCTCCTTCCCCGCCGGGGTGCTCACCGTCGTCACCGGCGTCGCCGGGTCCGGCAAGAGCAGCCTGGTCAACGAGGCGTTCCTGACCGCGCACCCGAAGGCGGTGGTCGTCGACCAGTCCGCGGTCGGCACGTCGGTCCGCTCCACCCCGGCCACCTACACCGGTCTGATGACCGAGATCCGCAGGCTGTTCGCCGCCGCGAACGGGGTGAGCCCGGCGCTGTTCAGCTTCAACTCCGAAGGCGCCTGCCCGGCGTGCCGGGGCCTCGGCGTCGTCCACGTCGACCTGGCGTTCATGGACGGCGTCACGTCGGTGTGCGAGACCTGCCACGGGCGGCGCTTCCAGGAGGAGGTGCTGCGGCACACCCTGCGCGGCAGGTCGATCTCGGACGTGCTGGAGATGACGGTGAGCGAGGCCGCGGGGTTCCTCACCGAGCCGAAGCCGCGGCGGGTGCTGCGCTCGGTCGAGGAGGTCGGGCTGGGCCACCTCACGCTCGGCCGGCCGCTCAGCACCCTGTCCGGCGGCGAGTGCCAGCGGATCAAACTCGCCGGGGAACTCAGCAGGAGCGGCGGTGTCTACGTGATGGACGAGCCCACCACCGGCCTGCACATGGCGGACGTGGACCGGCTGATCGGAATCGTCGACGGGCTGGTGGACGCGGGCAACACGGTCATCGTCATCGAGCACGACCTCGACGTGGTCAAGAGCGCCGACTGGGTCGTCGACCTCGGGCCCGGCGGCGGCGACCAGGGCGGCGCCGTCGTGTTCGAGGGCACGCCCCGGGCGCTGCTGGAGGCGACCGGCTCCGTCACCGCGGAGGAGCTGCGCCGCGACCTGGCCCGATCGCGCTGACGCGCCGCCGCCCGCGGGTGCGGGCCGTACACCGGACCGGCCGGCCCGCCGTACCGCGAGCCGCCCGCCGTGGGTACGGCCCGCCGTACCGTGGGCCGGTCAGCCGTAGTACTTCTTCGCGCCGTCGTGCAGCGGCACGGGGTCGGTCTTCGGGGCGTTCTCCCGGGTGATGGCCTTGGCGGCCGGGTGGACCCTCTCCAGGTCGGCCTTGTGGTCGAACAGCAGCCTGGCCAGGTCTCCCGCCAGCTTGGCGTCCATCTTCTCGTTCACCACGAGGAGGTTCGGCACGACGATCGTGGACACGTCGGCCGGGGTGGCGTAGACGTCCTTGGCGATGGTGCCCGCGGCGTAGACCGGGCCGTGCTCGGCCCGCATCGGCTCCAGCACGGAGTCCAGCGGGACGAAGACGACCTCGCCCTTCATGCTGGTCAGCAGGTCGGTGATGCCGGGGGTGGGCAGCCCGCCGGACCAGACCAGGGCGTCGAGGGTGCCGTCCTTGATGCCCTGCACGCTCTCGGGCAGGCCCAGCGACTGGCGGGTGACGTCCGCCTCGGGATCGAGGCCCGCCGCCTTGAGCATGCGCAACGCGATGACCTCGGTGCCGGAGTTGGGCGATCCGGTGGAGACCCGCTTGCCCTTGAGGTCGGCGACGGACTTCACCCCGGAGTCGGTGGTGGCCACGACCTGCGTGTAGTTGTCGTACAGGCGGGCGAGCGCGCGGATCGGCTGGGGGGAGGTGAACGCCCCCTTACCCGCCACCGCGTCGGCGGCCGAGTCGGCGAGACTGAAGGCGATGTCGGAGTCGCCCTTGACCACCCGCTGGATGTTCTCCACCGAGGCGCCGGTCGCCTCGGCCGTCGCCTGGTAGCCGGGGAGGTTCTTGCCGATCTGGTCGGCCAGTCCGCCACCCAGGACGTAGTAGACGCCGGTGGTGTTGCCGGTGGCGATCGACAGCCGCCCGCCCTGGGCGGCGGTCCCGCCCGTCCCCCGCTCGGCCGACCGGTCGCCGCCGCAGCCGCCGAGCGTCAGCGCCAGCGTCCCGGCGGCCAGCACGGCCGCCACCCGTCTGAATGTCATGATCGTCTCTCCCGTGCTCGTGTGACGAGATGCAGTGCGATGGCGAGAGCGAGGACGCCCGCCCCGGCCAGGGCCGGGAGAGGCGACAGGAACAGCAGCAGGACCGCGGCCACCCCGCACAGCGCCCGTTCGACCGGCCCGGCTGGACCGGCCAGCCAGCCGCCGGTGGCGGCGGCCAGCGCGGCCACGGCGAGCGCCGAGACCGCCGCGGCGGCCAGGATCTCCCCTGCTCCGCCCTGGGCGAGCAGCGCCGAACCCGCCGGGGTCAGCACGAACGCGAACGGCACCAGGAACGCCGGAAGCGTGTACTTCCAGGTGGCCAGCATGGTCCGGTGCGCGTTGCCGCCGGTGATCGCCGAGGCCGCGAAGGCCGACAGCGCCGTGGGCGGGCTGACCTCCGACAGCACCGCGTAGTAGAAGATGAACATGTACGCCTCGGCCGGGGTGACCCCGAGGCCGGTCAGCGCGGGCCCGATGATCACCGCCGCGATGACGAACGACGCGGTCACCGGCACGGCCAGACCCAGGATCAGCACCGCCAGCGCGCACAGCAGCGCGGTGAGGAGGAGCTGCCCGCCGGAGGCGCCGACGATCAGCGAGCCGGCCTTGAGGCCCAGCCCGGTCAGGGTGACGACGGCGACGATCAGCCCGGCCGCGGCGCAGGTGGCCGCGACCGGCAGCACCCCCGTGGTGCCCGCGGCCAGCGCGTCGGCCGCCCGGCGCGGGGTCAGCCGGTGCTCGCGGTCCAGGAACGACAGCGCGAACGCCAGCAGGGTGGCGTAGACGACGGCGCGGAACGGCGACTGGTCCAGCGCCATCAGCACGACGATCACGAACAGCGAGCTGAAGTGGTAGCCGAAGCGGCGCAGCAGCGGCCACAGCCGGGGCGCGTCCACCTCGACCGTCCGCGTGCCGTACCTGCGGGCGTCGATCTCGATGGCCAGGAAGATGCCGAGGTAGTACAGGAGCGTGGGGATCGTCGCGTAGACCAGCACGGTCAGGTAGCTCACCCGTAGGTACTCGGCGATGATGAACGCCGCCGCGCCCAGCGTGGGCGGCGACAGGATCGCGCCGATGCCCGCCGCGGCGAGCACACCCCCGCCCTGCTCCGGCGGGTAGCCCGCCCGGCGCAGAATAGGCCAGGCGACGCTGCCCACGCTCACCGTCGTCGCGACGCCCGAGCCGCTGACCGTGCCGAGCAGGAACCCGGCGAGGGTGACCGTACGGCCCGGCGCCGAGCGGGAGCGGCGGAAGGCGGCCAGGGAGACGTCCACGAAGAACCTTCCCGCGCCGGAGTGGTCGAGGACGGCCCCGTAGATCGTGAACAGGATGATGTAGGTGGCCGCCACGTCCAGCGGCACGCCGTACACGCCGTCGGTGCCCATCACGGAGGCGACGATGATCCGGTCGATGTCGTAGCCGCGGTGCCCGACGACCCAGTCGATCGGCAGGTAGCCACCGTAGTAGGCGTAGGCCAGGAAGAGCAGGCAGACGACCGGCAGGATCCAGCCGACGGTGCGCCGGCACGCCTCCAGCACCAGCAGCACGACGACCGCGCCCACCGCCACGTCGAGGCTCGTGGGGTCGGCGGCCCGCCGGATGAACCCGTCGAACACGACCAGCGGGTAGAGGCAGGCGGCGAGCGACAGCGCGGCGAGCGTCCAGTCGGCGATCCCCGGGCGGGCCCCGCCGCGCCGCCCCGGCCGGTAGCAGACGAAGGTCAGCGGCAGCGCGACCGCGAGGAAGAGCATCCGGTACGGCAGGACCTGCCCGGGACGGAACACCTGGTACAGCGCGTAGAGCGACAGGCAGAGCGCGACGACCGTGACGGCCGCGGCCAATCGGCCGGTCAGGCGCCGGGCGGGCCGCTCG
This sequence comes from Streptosporangium sp. NPDC053982, assembly GCF_055585205.1. Taxonomy (NCBI): domain Bacteria; kingdom Bacillati; phylum Actinomycetota; class Actinomycetes; order Streptosporangiales; family Streptosporangiaceae; genus Streptosporangium; species Streptosporangium sp. NPDC053982. The sequence goes on along the minus strand of NZ_JBVJKQ010000004.1, from coordinate 325,216 downwards.
GCGTCGAATTCGGCGATCAGGTCGTCGGTCGTGCCGGTCCCCGTGGGCGTGGTCTCCGTCAAACGCCGTCTCCAGCCGTGAGCCGCCGGGTCACTGACAGTGGATACCCGGGGAGCCGACGGCGGCCAGTCAAGGGAAGATCACATTATGATCACTTCCTCCGTCCGCGGCACGGCGAGGACCTTCGGCCGGCGGCTTCGTACGGCGGGCGGACGGTCGCACGCGCGCGAACGGGGAGGCAGGGGACGGAGCCGGGCGGACCCGGGGAAGGCGGGCGGTCGGTCAGCCGCCGGAGGTGTCGGTCTCCGCGTCGGCGCAGGGGACCGCCATCTCGTACGGGTCGTCCAGCCAGCCCGCGGGCAGGTGGACCCGGTCGCGCGGGTTGGTCTTGCCGCGCGGGGTGTCGGCCCCGTCGGGCCAGGGCTGGGCGGCGTCGAGCCCGGCCAGCCCCTCGCGCAGACCGGCGAGGGTGGAGGAGGTGGCCAGGCTGCGGCGCAGGTCGGCGCCGACGACGAATCCCTTGAGGTACCAGCCGACGTGCTTGCGGAAGTCCGCCACGGCGTGCTGCTCGTTGCCGAACGCCTCGGCTAGCAGGGTCGCGTGCCGGTCCATGGTCGCGGCCACCTCGCCCAGCGCGGGCCGGACGCGGTCGTCGCGGCCCTCGCAGGCCGCCGCCAGGTCCGCGAACAGCCACGGACGGCCCAGGCAGCCCCGGCCGACGACGACGCCGTCGCACCCGGTCTCGGCCATCATCCGCATCGCGTCGCCGGCGCTCCAGATGTCACCGTTGCCGAGCACCGGGATCTCCGGAACCGCCTCCTTCAGGCGGGCGATGGCCGACCAGTCGGCCGTCCCGCCGTAGTGCTGGACCGCGGTGCGGCCGTGCAGCGCGATCGCCGCGACGCCCTCCTCAACGGCGATCCGCCCGGCGTCGAGGTAGGTCAGGTGGTCGTCGTCGATGCCCTTGCGCATCTTCATGGTCACCGGGAGCGTCCCGGCGTTGCGCACCGCCTCGCGCAGGATGGCCCGCAGCAGGTTGCGCTTGTACGGCAGCGCCGAGCCGCCGCCCCGCCGGGTCACCTTGGGCACGGGGCAGCCGAAGTTGAGGTCGACGTGGTCGGCCAGGTCCTCGTCGGCGATCATGCGGACGGCCCGCCCGACGGTCACCGGGTCGACCCCGTACAGCTGGATGCTGCGGGGCTTCTCCCGCGGGCCGAACCGGATCATCTTGAGCGTCTTGGCGTTGCGCTCCACCAGCGCCCGCGTCGTGATCATCTCGCAGACGAACAGCCCGCCGCCCTGCTCACGACAGAGCGTGCGGAACGGCGCGTTCGTGATCCCCGCCATGGGCGCGAGCACCACCGGCGGCCAGACCTCGAGCGCTCCCAGCTTCAACGACTCCACCTCGTGTTTCTACCGTACGGCGCGCGGCGGTACGAATCGGCTCCGTTCTCTGCCCGGCCGCGACGGCTCCCGGCCGGGCAGAGGCCGGCCGGGAGCCGTGGGATGACGGTTACGCAACCACTCGGAAAACCCGCTAGAGTTCTCTCGTCGCCGCGGGGCGGAGAGCCCCGGCGGAAACACGCGGAAGTGGCTCAGTGGTAGAGCATCACCTTGCCAAGGTGAGGGTCGCGGGTTCGAATCCCGTCTTCCGCTCGGAAGCCTCCCCCTCCGGGGGCGAGGCGGCGGATCCGGGAGACCGCCCGATGTTCCGACCCCGGCACGGACGATTAGCTCAGCGGGAGAGCGCTTCCCTGACACGGAAGAGGTCACTGGTTCAATCCCAGTATCGTCCACTCAAGAAATCCCAGGCCGCTGGCCTGGGATTCTCTGTTTTCCCGGCCGATCCGCCAGGTCTCCCGGCCGGTCCGCCACGGCGACCGGCCGGCTCGACGCTCCCCTCGTACCGGCGGGCGACCGGCCGCTTCGGCGGCCCGCTCACACCGGCGGGCGACCGGCCGGCTCGGTGGACCGTCCGGAGTCCCATCGCCCGGCGAACCACCGGAGCGCGATGTTCCACGAGTAGCCGCGGCGGATCCGGTCGGCCACGTCGGCCGGCAGCGTGTCGAGGCCGTGGTGCAGCAGCCGCACCTCGGTGCCGTCTTCGACGGGATGGAAGGTCACCTCGATCTCCATCCGCCCGCCGGGGTTGACCAGGTCCGCCCACATGAGGCGGTGCGGCGGCTCCCAGGCCACGAGCCTGCCGAGGTCGACGTGCCCGCCGTCCGACCACAGCTCGCGCAGGAAACCGTCCTCGAAACGGATGCCGACCGCCCGGCCGGGATCGACCCAGCTGTGCGGTCCGCGGACGTACCAGCCGTCGATCTCCTCGGTGAAGATCCGGAACGCCGCGGCCCGGTCCACCGGCACGGTGACCCCGGCCTGGACGGAGCCACTCACCGGCCGCCCCCCGCGCCGTCTTCCGCCCTGTCCTTCACGCCGTCCTCCGCGTCACCTTCCACGCCGTCCTCCGCGCTGTCCTCCGTGTCGTCTCCGGCCGGATCGGGCCGCCCGGCGGGCTCACAGCGCCCACCCGACTCGCCGGGCGAACGCCCATCCGGGAGGTACTCGGTCGAGGAGCGCTCGGCCGAGGAGGCGACGCGCTCCACATGATCCCGGAACGAACCGAGTTGCTCGGCCCAGAAGGCCTGCACCTGGTCCAGCCATGACTGCAGGTCCGTGAACGGCTCGCGGCGCAGCGCGTACAGCCGCACCCGGGCGTCCGCGTCACCGGACTCGGCGTGTACCAGGCCGCTCGCCCGCAGCACCCGCAGGTGCCTGCTGAGGGCGGGCGCGCTCATCCGGACGGCCTGCGCCAGTTCCCCGGCGGGCCGGGGCCTCTCACGCAGCAACTCGATCACCTTGCGCCTGGTCGGGTCGGCCAGCGCCGCCAGGGTGGCGTCCAATTGGTTCACGGTACTGTTAATTATTGCCCACTTTCGTTAATCTGTTAACAGTTAACGACAACGACGATTATCACGGAGGCCGGCACATGGCCGTCGAACTGGGGTACTACACGCTGTCCGTCACGGACCTCGACCGGGGAGCGGCCTTCTACGGCCCGCTGTTCGGCTGGGAGTTCAGGCGGGAACACGAAACGTACCTGCACGTCACCAACACCGCGGTTCCGATGGGCCTCAACGCGAACGGACCCTCATCGCAGCCCAACCTGTACTACTCCGTCGAGGACGTCGAGGCGGCCGTGGAGATGGTCCGTAAGCTCGGCGGCACCGCCGAGGAGATCTTCGACAGTAAGTCGGGGCGGGGCTGCGCCATCACCGACGACCAGGGCACCGTGATCAGCCTCTGGCAGTCCGCCCCCGGCTTCGGCTGAGCCGGACTCCATGGCCCGGCGGACGCCCGCCGGACACCCACCCGTCCCCGGGCCGCACCGGACCGGACCGAGCCGGACGGCCAGCGCGCCGAACGGGTCGTGAGCAGGCCCGCGCGGGGGCACGAGCCGTATCATTCACAGCGTGCCCCCAGCCAGCGGTCCCTCGGTCCCCCACCACGGCGACGCCGACGAACGCGCGCCCGGCGGGCCCGTACCCGGCCGCCCCGGTGGACCGGGACCCGATGCTTCCGGTGGACCGGTGCCCGGCGGTTCCGGCGCTCCCGGTGGACCCGTGCCCGGTGGGTCCGGCAGGCGGAACATGCCCGGCGGGCCCGCGCCGCGGATCACCCCGCTGAGCTTCGCGTGGGCGTTCGCCCCGCTGTACACCTGCGGGCTCGCGACCCCCTTCGTCATCGGCCACGCCGCCGTCAGGCTCCGGAGCCGCACGGCGGCCCTCGCCGCGGGCGCGTACGGCCTGCTGCTGTTCGTCTACGTCGTCGCCGCGGGCCTCCCCGGCAGCGGAGGCTCCCGGTACGTCCTGGCCACGGCGATCTGGGTCCTCGTGGGCTGGCTGGGCGGCACGGCGCACGCGCTGGTCCTCCGGCCCGCCGTCTTCGCGCCCGGCCCGGCTCCCACGGCTATCCGGCGACGTCCGCCGGGTTCCCGCCCCTCGGGTCCGGCACGCTTCGAACCTCCGGGCCGTCCTGGACAGGCCGGCCGCCCCGGGCAGCCCGGACAGCCTGATCTCTCCCGGCCCCTCGACGACTCCGGGCATCTCAGCCGCCCCGGGTCCGCGGCGCGTCGCCCCGCGCATCCCGGCCAGACGTATCCTCCGCCACCGCGCCGGCCTCGTCCCCCGTCGCCGCAGGCCCAGACACCGCAGGCCAAGACACCGCAGCCTCCGCGGGCACAGCCCCAAGCACCCCGACCGCCGTCGGCGCGGCCCCAAGCGCCCCAACCGCCGTCGCCGGCGCCCCGGGCATCCGCCGTCCCGCCTCCGATGGCTTCCCCGGCTCAGGCCGCTCCGGCGCCTCCGCCGGCTTCCTCACCTTCGCCGGCTCCTCCGCCTCCGATGGCTCCCCCGGCTCAGGCTGCTCCCGCGCCTCCCCCGGCCTCCCCGGCTCCGCCTCCGCAAAGCGCACCCTTGCCGCCGCAAAGCGCGCCCGGCGGTCCGGTGCACGCCCCGTTCCCGCCGATCGGGCCGTACCTGCCGACGCGGCTGCTCGGCTCGGGCGGCCAGGGCTCCGTCTACCTGGCGAAGGGCCCGAACGGCGGGCCTGTGGCGGTCAAGGTCCTGCACGGCAGGCTGGTCGGCGGCCCGGACCAGCGCGAACGCTTCCTCCGGGAGGCGGAGATGGCCAGGCGGGTGCGCCCCTTCGCGACCGCGCGGATCCTCGACGCCGGGGTCATGGACGATCTGGTCTACATCGTCACCGAGTACGTGCCCGGCCCCTCCCTCGCCAAGCTGGTCTACGAGCAGGGCCCCCGGAACGGCGACAGCCTGACCCGGCTGGCGATCGGGACGATCGCGGCGCTCAAGGGGATCCACGCCGCGGGCATCGTGCACCGGGACTTCAAGCCGGCCAACGTCCTGCTCGGCCCGGACGGCCCCCGGGTGATCGACTTCGGCTTCGCCGGGGCGCTGGACCGGATGGCGATGGCCTCGGCGGACAACCTCAGAGGCACCCTGCCGTACATGTCGCCGGAGCAGATCTCCGGCGAGCGGGTCGGTCCGGCCTCCGACATCTTCAGCTGGGCCTCGACCATGCTCTACGGCGCCACCGGGCGGGACGCCTTCGAAGGCGGGTCGCTGCCGCAGGTCCACCGGATGCTCGTCAGCCACCATCCGGACCTGTCGGTGCTGCCTCTGGCCCTGCGCGGCGCGGTGGAGCGGTGCCTGGCGAAGGACCCACGGCAACGGCCGACGGCGGCCGAGGTGATGATGGCGATCACCAGCTGACCCGGAGCGTCCTCGGGCCGCGTCTCACACCGCCGCGGCGGCTACTCGGCGTCGGCCTCCTCGGCCCAGTAGGTGGTGGTCCATGCGGCGCCGCACCGGCAGCGCGACAGCCGGACCAGTTCTCCCTCCTCGCTCATGGACAGTCCATGACTGAGGCGGACGTGAACGTGTGTGCTCATGACGGATCGACTTCCGGTTGGTCATTGGACACCCCGGCCGGGCGCGGGTTCCTCCGTGCCTTCGGCGGATGCCGGACCACGGATACGGGCTCTTCCACGCCTGTCGGCGGATGCTGGGCGGTGGCCGTGGGCCGGACGGGGGAAGCTGCCTCTCCTGTCTACCTCATTCATGGGTCGAAAGTCACATTCACCTGGGCATTCAGCCTCTGGCCGGGGGCTACGGAGGCGTCGGGGAGGATTCCGCATTACGGCGCGCCCGGTTCCGGCTCACCTTCCCATGGGAAGAAGGCCCCGCACCGGAACCGTCACGACGCCTTCCGCGGGACGAGCCGTCTGATCAGCGGCCAGGCCAGGAGGACCACGAGAACGACGTAGATCGCGATGGACAGCGGGCCGCCGACCAGACCCGACAGGTCGCCGCCGGACAGTTGCAGCGACCGGCGGCCCTGGAGCTCCGCACGCGGACCGAGGATCACGCCGACGATCAACGGCAGCACCGGCAGCCCGAAGCGCCGCATCGCGAAGCCGAGCAGGCCCAGGAGGAGCAGCAGGACGAGGTCCAGCGGCTGGGAGTTGACCGCGTAGGCCCCCATGGACGCGAAGAACAGGATGCCCGCGTACAGGTAGGGCCGGGGGACGCGCAGCAGCTTCGCCCAGGCCGGCGCGAGCGGCAGGTTCAGGACGAGCAGCAGTAGGTTGCCGACGAACAGGCTCGCGATCAGCGTCCAGACCAGAGCCGGCTGCCGCTCCAGCAGCAGCGGCCCGGGCTGGATGCCGTACGACTCGAAGGCCGCGAGCATGACCGCGGCCGTCGCCGTGGTCGGCAGGCCGATGGCCAGCATCGGCACCAGCGTTCCCGCGGCGGAGGCGTTGTTGGCCGCCTCGGGCCCGGCGACGCCTTCGATGGCGCCGTGACCGAACTCCTCGGGCCGCCTGGCGAGCCTCTTCTCCGTCACGTACGAGAGGAAGGTCGGGATCTCCGCCCCGGCGCCGGGCAACGCCCCGAAGGGGAATCCCAGCGCGGTGCCGCGCAGCCAGGGCTTCCACGATCTGCGCCAGTCCTCGGCGCCCAGCCAGGGCCGGCCGACGGGGATGACCGGCATGTCCGTGCGCCGCATGTGCGCGGCCACCCACAGCGCCTCTCCCACGGCGAAGATCCCGACCGCGACGACGACCACGTCGATGCCGTCCGCGAGCTGCGGGATGCCCAGCGTGAGCCGCTGCCGGCCGGTGACCCCGTCGATGCCGATCAGGCCGATCACGAGCCCCAGCAGCAGCGAGGCGAAGCCGCGCACGCGCGAGGAGCCGAGCGTCACCGACACCGCGACGAAGGCCAGCAGCATGATCGCGAAGTAGTCGGGCGCGCCGAGGCCGATGGCGAACGCGACCACCAGCGGCGTCACGAACACGAGCAGCAGCGTGGCGATGGTGCCGGCGACGAACGAGCCGATGGCCGCGGTCGCGAGCGCCTGCGCCGCCCTCCCCGCCTTGGCCATCCTGTTCCCCTCGATCGCGGTGACGACCGAGGACGACTCGCCGGGCGTGTTGAGCAGGATGGAGGTCGTCGAGCCGCCGTACATGCCGCCGTAGTAGATGCCGGCGAACAGGATGAACGCCTGGGTCGGGTCCATGCCGTACGTCACCGGGAGCAGCAGCGCGACCGTCATGGCCGGGCCGATGCCGGGAAGCACCCCGACGGCGGTCCCGGCGACCACGCCGAGCAGCGCCATGAGCAGGTTGCCGGGGGACAGCACGTTGACGAACCCGTCGAGCAGGTTGCCGAGGTTGTCCATCACAGGATCCCCTGCAGCACGCCGGCCGGCAGATTGACCCCGAGGCCGATCGCGAACGCGTAGAACGTGGCCAGCGACAGCACGATCGCGATCACCAGTCCGCGCACGTGGTGCCTGTTGCCCAGGGCGAAGGCCGCCCCCCAGAACAGGACGGTCCCGCTGATGACCCAGCCGAGGGGCTCGATCAGTACGGCGTTGGCCACGAAGGCGCCCGCCAGCAGCAGGACCGTCCGCCAGTCCACCGCCGTGGACAGGTCCACGTCCTCACCGGCCTCGGGTTCGCCGCGGCCTCCCCTCGCGACGTCCACGCCGTACACGACCGCGACCGCCAGAAGGGCCACGCCCAGGAGCACCGGCACCGGGCGGGGGCCGATGGGATCGTTGCTGCTGGTCAGAGGGGCGATCCTGAGAGCGTCGACGATCACCAGCGCGCCCAGCAGGGCGAGGAACGCGCACACGCCGTACTGCGCGCGGTCCCCGTCCCGGGGCCCGCCGTCCGGCGAGGGCCTCTCGCTCAGCGAGAGCCGTTCACCTGCCCGCACGCCGACGTGGCCGTCCTCGCGCCCCTCCCCGGGCTCGCGGGCGGGCTCGTTTCCCCCGCTCATGCCAGTCCGAGCTCTGCGAGGATGGAGGCGACGCTCTTGTCCTGCTCGGCCAGATAGGCGGCGAACGCGTCACCGGTGACGAAGGAGTCGGTCCAGCCGCGCTTGGTCAGCTCGGCCTTCCACTGCTGCGAGTCGTGCATCCGGGTGAGCGCGTCGGTCCACATCCGCCTGTCGGCGTCGCCGATGCCGGGCGGGGCCACGATCCCGCGCCAGTTCGTGAAGACCAGGTCGATGCCCGACGCCTTGAGGGTGGGGACGTCCTTCAGCACCGGGACCGGCTCCGTGCTGGTCACCGCCAGCACCCTCAGCTGACCGGCGTTCACCTGGTCCAGGAACTCGCTGTAGCCGCTCGCGCCGAAGCCGACCTTGTCGCCGAGGATCGCCGGCAGCAGTTCGCCGCCGCCGTCGTAGGAGACGTAGTTGACCTGCCGGGGGTCGATCCCGACGACCTTGGCCAGCCGCATCGGCAGCAGGTGGTCCGGCCCTCCCGGCGATGAGCCGCCGCCGACCGTGACCTTCTTCGGGTCCTTCTTCCAGGCGGCGACGAGGTCCTCGATCGTCCGGTACGGCGAGTCCTTCGACACGACGATCGCCCCGGCCTCCTCGATGAGCTTGGCGAGGGGGGTGGTCTGGGACAGCGTCGCCTCCGACTTGGACGTGTACGACGCGCCGACGACCCCCAGGCCCATCTGCATGGCCAGCTTGCCGTTGCCCTTCTCGTTGATCATCCGCTGGAGGCCCACCGTGCCGCCCGCGCCGGGAAGGTTGAACACCTGGACGCCCGAAGCGATCTTCGCGTCCTCCATGACCTTGGCCGCCGTCCGCGCGGTGGTGTCGTATCCCCCGCCGGGGGTGTTGGGCACCATGAGGCGCAGCCCGGTGACCGGGCCGCCGCCCGCCGCCGCGCCGGTTCCCTTCTCCGCCGTCGCGCCGCAGCCCCCCGCCGCCAGGGCCGACAGCGCCGCGAGGGCGGCGAGGAGAACGCTGATCCGGTTTCTCACAATCGTCTCTTTCCTGGTGAGAGGTTTCGGGCCATGATTATGCGAGTCGGGCGGCAGGCCGTCTTCCTTCTGTGAGCAGCGGAGATTGAGTTCATTGTGGTCGTCAACGACCCCCTCCTGAGGGAGGGGGCTTCCAGATGCGGCACCGTGCCTGGAAGCCCTGTGTTGACCAGCCCGTGTCGATCATGGTGAAGGAGGTGCCTTCGGTTGACGGCGTTTCACGCAGGTGAGCGGACCCACCAGGCCGTGCTTCCTCAGCGGCCTGCTCTGGAATCCGCGGGAGCAGACAACCCCCGGGGTGGGGACGAAACGGCTCGCGGACTCCCGGCTGTGCCGGGCACCGGCGTGGAACAGGGGCGAGGGGAGATCGGTCCGGGTGGCACCCGCCCGGACCGGCGTCACCCCGACGGCATTTCAGCGCCGGAGGGAGCGAACCGTGAGGTTCACCCGGCCGTGTTCGTTCTTGATAAGCACGGTCGTCCGCTTGATCCGTGTCATCCGGCCCGAGCTCGCCGCCTGCTGGCCGCGGGGCGGGCCGTGGTGATCCGGCTGAAGGATCGGACCCGCGCCGAGTCGGCCGTCCAGGGCGTCGCGGTCGGAGTCGATCCCGGCTCCCGACACACCGGTATCGCGGTGTTCACCGAACATGGCGGGAGAAGAGCCGGGAAGTACAGCATCCGGCTCGGCCATCGGGGATCGGCGATTCGTGACAAGCTCGCCACCCGCGCCGCCTACCGGCGGGGGCGACGTTCCCGCAACCTGCGCTACCGCGCCCCCCGTTTCCTCAACCGCACCAAATCCACCGGGTGGCTGGCGCCGTCGCTGCGCCACCGGGTGGAGACCACGATGTCGTGGGTGGGACGGCTGACCCCCTGGGCGCCGGTACGGGCCGTCCACGTCGAGCGGGTCTGTTTCGACACCCATGCTTTGTCGGCGGGCCGGCCGCTGGAGGGGGCGGAGTATCAGCGGGGCGCCCTGGCCGGATACGAGGTACGCGAGTATCTCCTGGTCAAATGGGGCCGAATATGCGCCTGCTGCGGCGCGAGCGGTGTGCCGTTGAACCTCGACCACATCCATCCGCGCAGCCGGGGCGGCTCCGACCGCCTCAGCAACCTCACCTTGGCCTGTATCGCGTGCAATCAGGCCAAGAACACCACCCCGATCGGAGAGTTCCTCAAGACCAAGCCCGCCCTCTTGGCGAGGATCCTCGCGCAGGCGAAGACTTCGCTGCGGGACGCGGCGGCGGTCAACGCGACCCGGTGGGCGCTGTGGCGGGCGCTGGAGACGACCGGGCTGCCGGTGCACGCCGCCTCGGGTGACCGTACGAAGTGGAACCGCTCCCGCACCGGCGCGCCGAAGTCCCACACCCTCGACGCCTTGCACGTCGGCGACCTGGAAACCGTCATCACCTGGCCGTCGATGGTCCTCATCGCGCGCGCGACCGGCCGTGGCGTCTACTGCCGCACCCGCACCGACCGCTACGGCTTCCCCCGGCTGCGGCTGCCCCGTACCAAACGCTTCAAGGGTTTCGCCACCGGCGACCTGGTCCGCGCCGCCGTGCCGAGTGGCAGAAACACCGGGACGCACATCGGCCGGGTCGCGGTCCGCTCCACCGGCAGCTTCAACATCACTACCCGGCATGGCACCGTGCAGGGCATCGGCCATCGGCATGTCCGGTTGCTCCAGCGCGCCGATGGCTACGGCTACACCACTGAGCCCGAAGCGCGGCACCGTGCCACGTTTCCCATCGGCCCTGAAGGACCGGGTCTTCACGCTGAAGGTAGTTGATGAGATCGCGTGGCCCGACCCTGGCGGGCGAGTTGCTGGCCCTGCAGCTCGTCATCGTCGTGGTGGTGCTGTTCGCCGTCGGCGCCATCTCGCTGGCCCAGTCCGAGGCGACCTTCGACCGGGTCGAGGGGCGCCGGGTGACGGCGCTGGCCGAGCAGCTGTCGTGGAACCCTCTGGTCCGCAGCCAGATCGACCAGCCGGCGCCCGCCGAGGTGCTCGCCCCGCTGGTGCAGTCGACGCTCACCGAGTCCGGCGTCACCTCCGTCTCGATCGCCGACGTCGGCGGCAGGATCGTCGGTTCCTCGGACGCCACGCTGCTCGGGACGCCACTGCCGCTGAGCGCTCCCGGAGCCGCCCGGACCCGGGGCTGGTCCGGTTACCTCCCGGTCGGCGGGACCCGTGAGCTGGTCGCCCAGGTCCCGGTGCTGGGGGCCGAGCCGGAGGACCACGGCCGCCACCTCGGGACCGTGATGATCGGGGTCGCCGCTCCCACCGCATGGCAGCGTCTGGTCGGCGCGTCGTCCTACCTGCTGGTCCACCTGGGGGTCGCCAGCGCGCTGGGGGTGCTGGGCTCCTGGCTGCTGGCCCGGCGCATCAAACGGCAGACCCTCGGCATGGAGCCGCGCGAGATCGCGGGGCTCGCCGAACACCGGGAGGCCATGCTGCACGGCATCGCCGAAGGCGTCGTCGCGCTCGACCCGCAGTTGCGGCTCACGCTGGTCAACGACATGGGCCGGACGCTGCTGGACCTCCCCGGCCACTGCGTGGGGATGACCCTGCGGGCGCTCGGCGTCGAGGGGCGCCTGTACGACGTGCTCGCCGGGAACGAGGAGGCCCGCGACGAGATCGTCATCCACCGTGGGCGGGTGCTGGTCATGAACCGGATGAGCGTCGTCAAGGACGGACGGCGCCTCGGCTCGGTGACCACCCTGCGCGACCGGACCGAGCTGGCCCAGCTGGAGCGCGAGCTGGGGTCCTTCCGCAGCTCCACCGAGCTGCTGCGCGCCCAGGCCCACGAGTTCGCCAACCAGCTCCACGTCATCTCGGGACTGATCCAGGTGGACGAGCACGACGAGGTGGTCCGGTACATCCGGGCGCTGAGGAAGCACCGCGAGTCCCTCGACCTGGCCCTGGCCACCAGGGTCCGTGACAACGCGGTCGCCGCGCTGCTGACGGCGAAGTCCGCGCTCGCGGCCGAACGCAGGGTCGAGCTCCGCCTGTCCGACCGCACCACCCTGGACCGGCTGGACCCGGTGGACGCGGCCGACGTGGCGACGGTGACGGGCAACCTGGTCGACAACGCCATCGAGGCCGCGGTCGACGTGGCGGGCGCCGCGGGCGGCGAACCGGAGGCGTGGGTGGAGGTCGAGCTGCGTCAGGACGCCTCCAGTGTCGAGATCGTGGTGCGCGACTCCGGTCCGGGCGTCGCCCCCGAGCTCGCCCGGGAGGTCTTCACCCGGGGTTTCACCACCAAGGCCGCGCTGGGGGGCGAACGAGGGATCGGCCTGGCGCTCACGCAGCTCGTCTGCCGCCGCCGCGGCGGTGAGGTGGCCGTCACCAACACCGCCGACGGGGCGATGTTCACCGCCCGGATGTCCGTCGGCCGCGTGCCCCGGGAACTGCTGGAGGCGTCCCTGTGATCGACGTGCTCGTCGTCGACGACGATTTCATGGTCGCGAGGATCAACAGCGGGTTCGTCGGCAGGGTCGGCGGGTTCCGCGTGGTGGGTACGGCCGGCACCGGGGAGCAGGCCCTCACCCGCGTCGGTGAGCTGCGTCCGGACCTCGTGTTGCTCGACCTCTACCTGCCCGACGTCTTCGGGCTGGACGTCATCAGCCGGATCCGTGCCGGGGGCCACGACTGCGACATCATCGTGATCAGCGCGGCGCGCGAGATCGAGGCGGTCCGCGGCGCCGCCCGGCGGGGGGTGAACAACTACCTTCTCAAGCCGTTTGACTTCGACGACCTGCGCGTACGGCTGGAGCGGTACGCCGCCCGGCGGACCGAGCTGGGCGGCGTGGTCATCAGCAGCCAGGCCGACGTGGACCGGGTCCTCGCCGGGGCCGGGCCGTCGCCCTCCCCGGTCCTGCCCAAGGGCATGAGCGTGGAGACGGCGGAGCTGGTCCGGCGGGAGCTGTGCGCGGCGGACGGCACGTTGTCGGCCGGTGAGTGCGCCTCCCGCGTGGGCATCTCCCGGGTCAGCGCCCGCCGCTACCTGGAGCACCTCGTCACCCTGGGACACGTCCACGTCTCCCTGAAGTACGGTGCCGCGGGACGCCCGGAACGCCGCTACCGGTGGGACCGCCCCCGGTGACCTCCCTGTCCCCCTCCCGTCAGCCCCCTCCGGCGTCGGAGGCGTCAGCGGTCGCCCGGGATGACGGCCAGGGGTCCGTCACGGGTTCGCCCAGGCTCAGGAGTCGAGAGCTCAGGGAGAGTCGAGAGCTCAGGAGCAGTCGAGAGCTCGGGAAGGATCGAGGGTGACGCTCACGTCGAGCCCTCCCGCCGGGAGGGGCCGGATCTCCAGCGTGCCCCGGTGCGCCTCGACGATGGCGGCCACGATCGACAGGCCCAGCCCCAGGCCGTCGCCACCGGCTTTCCTGCCGGCGTCCAGGCGCTGGAAGGGCTGCAGGAGCACGGGAAGCCGGTCGGCCGGGATCACCGGACCGCTGTTGGCGACCCTGAGGGCGGGTCGTCCGTACCGTACGGCGGTCTCCACCCTCACCCACCCGCCGGGGACGTTGTGCCGCAGAGCGTTGTCCAGCAGGTTGCCGGCCAGACGTTCTACCAGGGCGCGATCGCCGGAGGCGGGTGCCCGCCGGAGATCGGACTCGACGCGGGGGTCCGGACCCTCACGGTGGCCGACGGCCCGACCGGCGATCTCGGCCAGGTCGAAGGACTGCCGGTGACGCAGTCCCTGATGGCTGCGGGCCAGCGTGAGCAGCGCCTCGATGAGCCGCTCCTGATCCATGCCCGCGGCCAGCACGCGTTCCAGGACCTTCCGCAGGGACTCCGCGTCGGCCGCCGGGTCGGCGAGCGCCACCTCGGCCATGGCCCGCTGCAGCGTCAACGGGGTGCGCAACTCGTGGGAGGCGTTGGCGACGAACCGCCGCTGAGCGGTGAACGCGGCCTCCAGCCGGTCCAGTAGCTCGTCGAAGGTGTCGGCCAGCTCTTTGAGCTCGTCGTCCGGTCCGGACGCGGCCAGCCGCCGGTCGAGCCGGTCGGCCGTGATGCGCCGGACCGTGGCGGTCATCTCCCCCAGCGGCCGCAGCACGCGGCCGGCCATGTGCCAGCCCAGCGGCACCGCCGCGAACGCCATGACCACCAGTGCGATCAGGGAGTTGACCAGCAGCCGGCGCAGGTGCCCGGCCTGCGCCGTCGTGGACGCCTGGGCCGGCGGTACGGGTCCGCCGGGCGACGCGGGGGCGACGGGCGCCCCGGGAAAGGGGGAGAACTCGACCAGGACGTAGATGAGGGCGACCAGCAGCACCCCCGCCACCAGGAACAGGCCGGTGTAGAGCAGGGCCAGGCGCAGCCGTACCGTCCGTCTCATATCCGGTATCCGGCCTGCGGGACCGTCTCGATCAGCGGCGGGTCGCCCAGCTTGCGGCGCAGCCTGCTGACCGTCACCTTCACGGTCTGCGTGAACGGGTCGGCGAACTCGTCCCAGCACCGCTCCAGCAGTTGCTCGGCGGAGACCACCGCGCCTCCTGCGGCCATGAGCAGCTCCAGTACGGCGAGTTCCTTGGGGCTCAGCGACAGCCGGCGCCCGTCACGGGTGGCGATCCTGGTGGCCGGGTCCAGCCGCAGGTCACCACGGACGAGCACCGGCGGGAGCGCCGGGCCCGCCCGTCTGACCAGCGCCCGGATCCGGGCGACCAGCTCGGCGAAGGCGAACGGTTTGGGAAGGTAGTCGTCGGCTCCGATGCCCAGCCCGGTCACCCTGTCCTCGATCGTCCCCGCGGCGGTGAGCATCAGCACCCGCGCCGGATGGCCTGTGCCGACCAGCGACCTGCACACCTCGTCGCCGTGCAGACCGGGCAGGTCCCGGTCCAGGACGACCACGTCGTAGTGGTTGACCGAGGCGCGGTCGAGCGCGGCGTGGCCGTCCAGCGCGACGTCGACGGCCATGCCCTCACGGCGCAGCCCCGTGGCCACCGTCAGGGCCAGCTCCTCGTGGTCTTCGACGATCAGCACCCTCATGATCTCCAGCATCCTCGTCGCCCGGTTACAGCGGGGTGACCGTCACCGTTGCGGTCCTGTAACCGGCCCTCGGCTTGTCTGGACCCATCGATGGAGACGAAGGGAGCGATCATGTTCGGTTCGACGATCGGAAAGGTGGTCCTCGCCGCCGCGGTGCTCGCGGCGGGAGCGGGCTGGGCGGTGGTCACCTCCGCCGAGGATCCCGCGGACGGCGGCGGGACGTTCACCGCGTGCATGCGTTCGCACGGGTCGCCCGGCTTCCCGGAGGTCTCGTTCTCCTCCGACGGGCTGGTCAACCTCGACATCAAGGGAGAGCGCGTCGACGCCGTGTCCCAGAAGTACGGGGCGGCGGTGAAGGCCTGCGAGCCGCTGCTGCCGGCCGGTTCCCGGCTTCCGGGGGCGCCCGCCGCGCCCGCCGCGCCGTCCGCCCCGGTGCCGCCCTCCTGAGGTTCCGCGAGAGGAGCCGGCCCGCGTGCC
Organism: Streptosporangium sp. NPDC053982; assembly: GCF_055585205.1. Lineage (NCBI taxonomy): Bacteria > Bacillati > Actinomycetota > Actinomycetes > Streptosporangiales > Streptosporangiaceae > Streptosporangium > Streptosporangium sp. NPDC053982. The sequence goes on along the minus strand of NZ_JBVJKQ010000004.1, from coordinate 309,879 downwards.
GGCGCGACGGCGGGTGCCGGGGCGGCGGGCGTCATAACCGGTGTGATCCAGGATCATGATCCGTTAGCGTTCGTACCCGGCACCCGTCCTGAACCCCCTGGAGGCCCGATGTTCGCCCTGCCCCTCACCGAGCACGCCGAGCTGCGGCCGCTCGACCCCTGGAGGGCCGAGGAGTTCCTCGCCCATCTGGATCGGGCGCGCGAGCACATCACGCCGTGGGTCTCGCCCCTGTTCGCCGCCTCCGACGTCGCCGGGGCCCGCGCCCTGTTGCAGCGCTACGCCGACAGATGGGCCCAGGACGCGGGCGGCATCTGGGGGATCTGGCTGGAGGGAACGCTCGTCGGCGGCGTGCTGTTCGTGTCGTTCGACGCGGCGCTGGGGCTCTGCGAGGCGGGCTGCTGGCTGGAGCCCGCCGCCGAGGGGCGCGGGCTGGTCAGCCGCGCCGCCGGGCAGATCATCGACTGGGCGGTGACGGAACGCGGCATCCAGCGCGTGGAGTGGCGGACCAATGCCCGCAACACCCGCAGCGTCAACGCGGCGAAGCGGCTGGGCATGTCGCTCGACGGCACCCTGCGCCAGGTGTATCCCGGCGACGGCGGCCGCATCGACATCCAGATCTGGTCGGTACTGGCCGAGGAGTGGCGGACGCGTGAGGCACGGGCGACCGCGGAACGGGCCGGTTCAGCGAACTGACGACGGTCCCTCGAACCCCGGAGCCAGGGCTCGCCTCCGGGGTCACGACCCGCTTCCGTACGGCGCGAGGTCCGTGGAGGACCCGCCTGTACCACTCCGGTCACCTCATCGAAGCCGAAGACGCCGGCTGACACCCGTCCACCTCATCACGGACCATCATGTGATCCCCTTCAGTCGTTCCCGTCCGCTCAGCCAGCACGGCAGACGAGAGCGCGGCGCGAAGATCCAGGCGTCGGAGAGGACGGTGCCGGCGTGCTCACGGAGCTCCGGGCCGAGACCACGAGGGGGCGTCACCCCGGAACGCCGCCGAAGCCGATCTCGTTGCCCTCCGCGTCCCGGTAGGTCACCTTGGTCACACCGCCGTCGTACGTCTCACGCCTGGCGGGCTCGACGCCTCGCCGCGCGATCTCGGCGACCCGGTCGTCCAGGTCGTCGACGAACGACAGCACCAGGGCGTTCCCCGCCCGTTCCGGGTCCTGAACGATGTAGACGTACCGGTTCTCGGCCACCTCCCACACCGCCTCGACGTCGTTCGGCAGGAACGAGGGCCCCCGGCCGAAGAGCCGCTCATACCACGGCAACGCCGCGGCGCAGTCGGTGACGGGGATGCCGACGAAGAGGTCACGTGCCATGCCGTCCTCCGTACGGGGCCGAGGTGTCGTCGGCACTGATTCTGACAGCGCCGGAAACCCCTCGGCACCCATCCGCGAGGCAGGGAACTCCGAGGGGGCCGGTGCCCGGCCTCACCCGCCGAGTTGCCGGCGGGCCTCCTTCTCCATCATCGCGGTGAAGCGCGCGTCGCGCTCGCCCTCCGCGCGCCGGGCCGTGTAGACGACGGTGTACCCGTCCGGGTCGGTGACGCGCAGGTCCCTGGTGTTCCAGGGGGTGTCGACGGGACCCTCGACCGTGCCGCCGCCGTGTGCGCGGGCCCGGTCGGCGAGGGCGTCGAGCTGCTCCAGTTCGGCCATCACGCCGATCGTCCAGCCCTCCCCCGGCTCGGCCTTGCCGGGACGCACCAGGATGTCCTGGTACCGCCAGCGGCGCAGGTGCACCAGCGCGGGCTCGCCGCCGGGTCCGGGCATGGTGAACAGCGATATGAAGTCCAGCCCGTTGACGTACCAGTCGACCGTGCGGTCGAGGTCGGCGACGGTCAGTGAGACGAAGGCGGGCATGCCGTAGATGTCGCGGGTGATCTCCGCGGGAATCGAATCCATGCGGCCCATCGTCGAGTCTCCAGCCGCTGGAAGGTCAAACGCTCCCCCGGCTCCTCTCCTCGCCGGGCGGCGCGCGGGGTTTTCGGACACGCGCCTCGCCCGGTACGGCGCGTCCGGGGAGCGGTCTCCGGCCAAAACGTGGTGCGGCGTCGCGGGAGACCGAAGTATCGTCGGCGGCCATGACCCTTCCCCGCGTTCGTCCTCCCTTCGTCGCCGATGAGCGGACCCAGCTCGTCGGCTGGCTCGACATGCAGCGCGCACTCGTCCGATGGAAATGCGAGGGGCTGCCGGAGGAGGACGCGTACCGGCCGGTGCTGCCCACCTCGCCGCTGATGACGGTGGCCGGGCTGGTCTCCCACATGCGCTGGACCGAGCACTGCTGGTTCGAGGTCCTCTTCCTGGGCCGCCCGGCCGACGGCAACCCGCAGTTCGACGAGGACGTGGACGACGCCGACATGCGGGTCGAGGGAGTCCCGCTCGCCCGGCTGCTCGACGAGTTCGAGCGGCAGTGCCGGATCTCCAACGAGATCATCGCCGCCCACGCACTGGACGACGTGGGCAAGCACCCCGAATACCGGTCGGCCGGCGCGACCCTGCGCTGGATGCTGATCCACATGGTCGAGGAGACCGCCCGGCACGTGGGCCACCTCGACACCGTCAGGGAACTGCTCGACGGCACCAAGGGTTACTACTGAGCCCCCGCCGTCGATCGCCGGCTCTCCCGCCCCGCGCCGGTGAGGTCCTCTTCCCTCGCTTCAGGCAGCCGTCACGCCGCTGCGAGGGCGGCCAAGGGGCGAAACCGTCCTACGAGGCCGCACGCCGCAGACCGCGGAGAACCCACGGCGGGCAGTCCGCGGTCGACTCGGCCTCGGCGACGGTGAGCCAGACGAACCCGGCCACCTCCTCCGCCGAGGCGGCCACGGGCTCGGCGTGCGCCGGCAGCTCGCCCCGGAACACCACGTTGATCACCGGGTCGCCGTCGTCGGTCACGAAGAATCCGCTTCCCGCATAGACGAGCGCGGCTCCCGTCATGTCGACGCCGATCTCCTCCGCCACCTCCCGGCGCGTCGTCTCCTCCAGCACGTCGGCTCCGGCTCCGTCGAGTTCGACCTTGCCGCCGACACCGGCGAGGGCACCGGGAGCATGGGACTCCCCCATCCCACGCCGGATGAGCAGCCAACGGCCGTCCCTCTCCAGGAAGACCTCGACGTTCACGACGAAGGCCGGCCGGCCTCCTCGCGTCGTGCAGGCCGACACGCCGGATGTGTGAGTGCTCATGCTCGGAACTGTACGCGTGAAGGAGAACGAGAGGTTCGTGGATTCGGAGGAGGCCGTCCCGCCCCGCGGCCCTCCGGCCGGTGTCATGCGCGCGTTCCCCCGAGCGCGGCGGTGAGTTCGCCGGTGGTGGTGATGGCGTGGGCGAACGTGGGGCCGTTCAGCTCGTGGGCGGCGTGCATCATCTCGGGGAGGAACGCCGCGGTGGCGTCCCGGACCAGCGTGACGTGGTATCCGAGCTCCATGGCGAATCGGCCGGTGGACTCGATGCAGGTGTTGGCCAGCAGGCCGACGAGCACGACGTGGGTGACGCCGTGCTGCTTGAGCTGGAAGTCGAGGTCGGTGTTGGCGAACCCGCTCTGCGCCCAGTGCTCCCCGGTCACCACGTCGCCGGGCTGCGGCTGGAACTCGGGGTGGAACTCCCCGCCCCAGGTGCCGCGGGCGAAACTGTGCCGCTCCATGATGGCGCGCTGGGTGGGGTTGGGGTGGTTCCAGGTCTCGTAGTCGCCCGGCTCCCAGCGGCGGTGCGGGACGAACACCACCCGTACGCCGGCGTCCCGGGCCGTTTCGATCACGGAACGCAGATGGTCCAGCAGCCCGACCTGCCTGGCCACGGACTCCACGCGCGGCCAGATCTTGCCGCCTTCGGACAGGAAGTCGTTGTAGGGGTCGACCAGCAGGACGGCGGTGTGGCGGGGGTCATATGTCCGGGACATTGATCCGCTCCATTTCGGATGACGAAAACATCCGCAATCAAGGCTATTCCCCTCCCCCGCGGATCAGGGCGTCGGGTGAGGCATGACGTCACCCCGCCGCGCGCGGAGCACCTCGCGGCCACGCCGCGACTCCGGCGCAGCTCATGGCGTTCGGCGATCCTCATGCCCGTCCGCCTTCCCCATCCGTCACCGGCCGGGCCGGCGAAACACGTTCCAGGGACCGCAGCAGGTCTCGGACGTCGCGGGCGTCGGGGTGGCCGGCGCCGTGCACGGCTTCCAGATCGGTGAGCAGGGGACGCAGGACGGCGCGCGCCCGGCCGTAGTCGCCCAGCCGGGTGAGGAGCGTGCCGAGTTCCCTGCGCAGTTCCAGGACGAACCCGTCGCGATCCCCCAGCGCCGGCCGCGCGTCGCGGAGCAGGCCGTCCATCTGCGAGAGCGCGACCCGGTGCCGCCCGAGCGCCGCCGCGCAGAGCGCCCGGTTGAGGCGGCAGCCCAGCACCGCCGGGTGGACGGCTCCCAGCAGCGCCGACAGCCGGGGCAGGAGGTCGTCGTAGTCCTCGGCCGCCCGCCGGTAGTCCCTGGCCGCGAAGCGTGAGCCGGCCAGCCGCATGCGCAGCGCGAAGACCACCGGATCCTCCGGCGTAAGGACGCCCCCGGCCCCGGCGAGCGCGCTTTCGAGCAGTTCGACCGCCTGACTGAACCGTCCTTCGAGGGCGAGTTCCTCGGCGCGCTCGTTCGCCGCCCGCAGCTCCGCCTCGGAGAGGCTCCGCCCGGGTCCGGCATCCCGTATCGAGGCGCGGGGGCCGGTCAACGCGGTCTCGGCGACGCGCTCGGCGACGGCGGCGTACATCCGCAGCGGGTCGGGCGACGGCGGCGCGGCCGTCACACCGGGCAATGGCGGTGGGGCCGTCACGAACGGCAGCAGCCTCCCGTACACCTCCGCCGCGTCCACGGGCCGGTCGGCGGCGCTCTTGGCCAGCAACTCCAGGACCAGCCGTTCGATCTCGGAGGGCACATCCGCGCGGAGCGACCGCAAGGGGGTGGGCGCCTCGGTGTAGTGGCGGCCGACCTCGGCGGCGGTGTACGCCGACTCGAAGACCCGCGACCCGGTCAGCAGCTCGTGCAGCACGCAGCCCAACGCGTACAGGTCGCTTCGCGGACTGGCCAGACCCGTGACGGCCAGCTCGGGCGACATGTAGTGCGGCGTGCCGACGGTCTGCCCGTCCTGGGTGATCTGAGTGACGTCCGCCGAGCCCAGCATCGCGACGACGCCGAAGTCGAGGACCTTGACCGTGCCGTCGGCGCACAGGACCAGGTTGGTCGGCTTGAGATCGCGGTGGATGAGCGAGCGGGCGTGCGCGACCGTCAGGACCGCGCAGATCTGGGCGGCGATCGCCGCCGCCCAGGCGACCGGGAGCGGGTGATGGCAGGCGATCAGATCGTCGACGCGGAAGCCCTCGACGAGTTCCATCACCAGGTAGAGGTCACCGTCATGGGTACCGAGGTCATGGATGACCGGAACCCCGGGATGCCCGATCCGCGCGGTGACCCGGGCCTCACGGCGGAAGCGCCGCTCGGCCTCCTCACGCAGTTCCGGGGTGGGGAACCGCTCCGTACGGATGAACTTGACCGCGACGTGCCGGTCCAGCGACCGGTCGAAGCCCTTCCAGACCTCGCCGTAACCGCCGCGGCCGAGGTAGTCGGCCAGCTCGTACCGGTCGCCGACGACGTCTCCCCGGTTCACGCGCCCCCCTTCCGGAAGAAATCTGTCTCCCCCGGGGGGAAACCCGCCGCCTCGGAGAGGAGACCTGTCCCTTTCGGGAGAAGACTCGTCCCCTGAAGGCCCGCTCCCTCCCTGAAACGGCGCCCAGCGGCCGTCACAGCCCCTCGCTGTCGCGGATCATCCGGTAGACCTGCCGACGCCCGATCTCAGTGATCCGCGACCGGAACAGCGAGTCGTCGTAGAAGCGCTGCATCAGGCCGGTGTTGCCGGTGTGCCGGTCGATGACGACCTTCTCCAGATGGTCGGCGAACACCTCGCCGAAGTTGGCCTCGTCGTTGACGAGGGCGGCCTGCCGGAGCGCGTCGGCGCCCGCCGCCTCACGGAACTGCTGCTCCACCCAGACCTGGTCCGCCTCCGACAGGCCCAGGCCGTACCTGTCGTTGAACGCGGCGATCAGGTCGCGCAACGAGGCCGTCTCCGGCTCGGGGGCCGCGCCTCCTCCGCCGTCCGGACCGGGGATCGTCACCTCTTCCGCCTCGGAGAGGCTGATGTCGTGCTCACCGGTCAGGCTGATCCTCAGGTGGGTGAGGTCGATCTCGCCGATGTCCACCGCCGGGTCCTCCCGGCGCGGCAGCCGGTTCAGCAGGAAGCGGCCGAACAGGTACAGCCGCTCCAGATCGGGGTCGACGTACGGCACGACCTGCGACAGGAAACCGTACAGACGGACGTATCCGCGCAGGTCACCGCGGAACTCTTCGGCCGCGTCCCCGCCGTTCTCGGCGTCCTCGCGCTGCCGTTCGACGAAGCGCCGCACCGCGGGCCCGGTCAGCCGGTACAGCTCGGCGTGCGCCTTCTCCAGCTCCCGCCGGGTCGCCGAGGTCCGTTCGGCCCGCAGGTAGCCCTCGGCCAGGGCCTGCATCTCCGACTCCACCAGCAGGGCGTGCCCGAGCACGGCCGCCTCCCGGGTGTACAGCAGGTTGGGGTCGATCCGCTCGGTGGCGCTGCCCTCGTAGTACGGCCGGAACGCCTCCTGGATCTCCTCGGCCTCGTTCGCGAAGTCGAGCACGAACACGTCGCCCTGCGACTTGAGCCGGTGCGTACGGTTCAGCCGCGACAGCGTCTGCACCGCCGCCACCCCGGCGAGCTTCTTGTCGACGTACATCGTGGTCAGCAGCGGCTGGTCGAACCCGGTCTGGTACTTGTCGGCGACGACCAGGATCCGGTACTCCGTCTTCTCCGCCGCGCCCGGCGAGGGATCGTCGGCGCGGCAGTAGCCGAACCGCTCCGGCAGTTCCCGCTCGCTGAAGCCGTTGAGGCGTGACTCGGTGTACTCCACCCCGTCGACCTTCAGCGTCTGGGAGAAGGCGATGAGCGTGCCACAGTCGGAGTAGCCGTTCGCGGCGACGTGGTCGCGGATCGCCTGGCCGAGCCGTACGGCGTGCTCGCGCGAGCGGGTGACCACCATGGCCTTGGCCCGGCCGCCCATCCGCCCGGCGGTGTGCCGGCGGAAGTGCTCGACGATGATCTGCGCCCGCTGCTGCATGCTCGTCGGGTGCAGCTCGGCGAACCGGGTGAGCAGCGCCTGCCCCTTGCGCCGGTCGACCTCACGGTCGTCGGGTTCGGTGCTGGCCAGCCGCCAGAACGTCGCGTAGGTGACGTAGTTCTTCAGCACGTCGAGGATGAAGCCCTCCTCGATCGCCTGCCGCATGGAGTAGGCGTGGAAGGCACGCGGCTTGCCGTCCTCGCCGGGCACGCCGAAGAGGGTCAGCGTCTTGCCCTTCGGCGTCGCGGTGAACGCGAAATACGACAGGTTGTCATGCCTGCCCCGGGCGAGGGCGCTCGCGGTCAGCAGGTCGCCGTCCTCGTCGATGTCATCGGTGCTCGCGGCGCCGGCCGCGTCAACAGGCGCGGTATCTGGTGTGGCACCGGACACGTCGCCGGACACGGTGCCGCCGCCGAGCTTGAGCAGCACCCGCTTGAGCGCCGCCGCCCCCTCGCCGGACTGCGACGAGTGCGCCTCGTCCACGATGACCGCGAACCGCCGACCGCGCAGGCCCTCGATCTTCTGCAGGACATGAGGGAACTTCTGCAGGGTGGTGATGACGACCTTGGCCGTCTCCCCCTGCAGCGCCTCGGCAAGCTGGTCGGAATGCTGGTCGATCCGCCGGACGACACCCGGTGTGTGCTCGAACTGGTAGATCGTCTCCTGGAGCTGGCGGTCCAGCACCACCCGGTCGGTGATCACGATGACCTTGTCGAAGACAGGCTGGTCAGGCTCATATCCCTTGGCCAGCGCGGTCTCGTCGATCCCGGCGAGGGCGGCCGGGGTGTGGAGGCCGGACAGCGCGTGCGCGAGCCAGGCGATCGTGTTGGACTTGCCCGACCCCGCCGAGTGCTGGACGAGGTAGTTGTGGCCGGCGCCGTATCGCCTGGCGTGCCCGGTCAGGGTCTGCACGGCGTGCCACTGGTGGAACCGGGGGAAGATCAACGGCAGCCGGTGGGCCTTGCCCGGGGACGGCTTGCGGCCCTTGCCTTTCCTGACGTCCTCGTCGTCGACGTGCAGGAACCGCCTGAGCAGGTCGAGCCAGGTGTCGGGGCGCCAGATCCGCGTCCAGAGGTAGGCGGTCCGGTAGGCGCTCACGCCGTCAGGGGTGCTCGTGACGTACGGATAACCCGAGTCAGCCGTGCCGGGGACATCCGGGTTGCCCGCGCCGCCCGGCCTGCCCGGGCCGGCCGTACCCATGTTGAACGGCAGGAAGCGGGTCCGCTCCCCCGCCAGCCGGGTGGTGACGAACACCAGGTCGGGGTCCACGGCGAAGTGGACGAGCGCCCGCCGGGCGAACAGCAACTCCTGGGGGTCGCGGTCCTCACGGTACTGCCGCTTGGCGTGCTCTACGGTCTGGCCGGTGAGCGGGTTCTTCAGCTCGGCCGTGGCGACCGGGATCCCGTTGACGAACATGGCCAGGTCGAGGGTGTCGGCCGTCTTCGCCGAGTAGCGGAACTGGCGGACCACGCTAAGGATGTTCTTGCCGTACGGTTCCAGCGCGTCGGCGGCGACGGTGTGCGCGGGCCGGAAGTAGGCCAGCCGGAACAGGACGCCCCGGTCCTTGACGCCGTGCCGCAGCACCTCCAGCGCGCCCTCGTCGTCGATCGCCCTGGCCACCCGCTCGACCAGCCGCCGCGCGGCCACCGCCTCGTTCCCGGCATGCGCGACGACCAGCCGCCGCCACTCCTTAGGCTGCGTCGCCCGCACGAAGTCGAGCAGCTCCTGCGTGTTCAGCCCGAGGGCGTGGTCGTAGAGGTCGTTCGAGCCTTTCAGCCAGCCCGCGTCGATCAGCGCCGACTCGATGGCGTCCTCGAAGACCTTCTCGTGGTGCACGGGGGGCACGGTCACCGGTCCTTCAGGTTCTGAGGTTCTCGGGGGTCTCGGGTTCCTCGGGCGGAAAACTTCAGAGCCCACAATTGAAACAGAAGACGCGGGACGATGGGGGATATTTATGGAACGTTCCGAATATTCCTCCCCAAGCGGACTGCCCGGGGTTCGGGTTACCCCGAAGGCAACAACCGGGGAAGCGCTCGAAGAGCGGATGGTGAGGCGGAGATCAGTCGGCGGAAGAGGGTTCGGGGGTGCCGTTGGGCCAGATACAAGGAGAGGTGACGCCCATGTTCAATACGTCGTCGTCGCCAGTCGGTGCGAGGGAGAGCAGAAAGTCGTCAGGCCGGGAGCGTCCTGAGATGTTCAGGCCGTTCGCGGAGACCGCCCCGATGTAGTGGCCTTGTTGTTTCCAATACCGCTCGACCTGCCGGGCCACCTCGGGTACTTGCTCCTTGGGGATGTCTCGCAAATAGTAAGAGCGGGCGATCACCACGCGGTCCTCGGAGCCTCCGTCAGTAGGATCGAGACAACCGTTGACGTTGAGGCTGGGGCGATCGAGATCCAGCCGAGGCGTCGGCGTGATCACCGCAGCCGTCTCCTTGATGAGCTGCTCGACACGAGCCAGCGCCTGAGCCTGGGTCATCGTGGGCTCCTGCACAGCTCCTCCTCCGGTACAGCCAGTGACGAGGACGGCAATGACAACGAGTATCGCGGTGAGGCGTGGCATCTAATCTCCGGCCGGGGTTGGCGAAGGTTGCGGCTGCGGCGACGGCCTTCCGTTCGTCAACGCATTCACTGGTGGAGCGGGAGGCATGGCAGGAGAGGGAGGGCTCTGCCTCTGGGTAGTAGGAGGCGCCTGAAGAGAGTCGTACTTACCGTCGATCAGATACCCGATGTTCTTCAGCGATATGGAGTTAGCGCTCCAGTACTTCGAGTGCCCCTTGAAGGTGTAGGCGGCGTCTCCCGAGTCCTCGACATAGAACTGCCGGGCGCCGAACTCGGCCGAACTCGGGTCTACGCCAAGTGGGCCGCTCATTGCGGGAAGGTGCGGCGCATCGTCGTCAAGGGTCCCGGTGAACTGAAGAGGCATGGAGCCTATGTCTCCCACCGGATCGTTGGGAGCCTCTCCCACCCATACCGAGCCGACCCCCAGGTCTCTCGCTCTCGCGGCACCCACACCGGGACTTCCCACAAAGATCACCTGGTCAGCGAAAGCACCCGGGCGCTGTTTGGCGGCCAAGCCTGTGACAGTGGAGCCGTAGCTGTGTCCAAGCACGGTGAAGCGGGCGTCTGAGGATGCGTCATGGGCGGCACGTAGGCCATCGGCGAAGCTGGCGAGCGCCGGAGCACCTTCTTTGGCCGCATTGTCGTTGACGACCGTCCTGCTCAAGCTGAAAGTCGATCCCCACTGCGGGGCCTCATAGCCGAGCCAGGCGATAGATGCGATCTTCTTGTTCTCCTGGAACCTGCGTGCCTGGTCCCACATGACGGCAGCACGATTGGCGTCCCCAGCGAAGCCTTCCAAAGTGGTTCCGGTTCCGGGGACGTAGGTGACCAAGTTGTCAGCCTCATCGGGATCTCCGAATGAGATGGCGGTCTTACCTGGGCCCCCCAACTCCAGTTGCAGCAGGAAGGCTGGAGGCCGACCGTTCTGCCCGCCGAGCGCCATCCCCTTCTCCACCGCCGCCAGCTGCCGCATCTTCAGCTCCTGCTCCTCGATCGACCCCTTCACTCGCTCCGAGGACTCGCGCAGTTGCTCCAGTCTCTGGCTGAGACCGTACTTCTGGTAAGGATCACGGATGCCCGCCATCTGGTCGTTGAGCTTCTTCATCTCCGCCCCCAGCGCGGCCGAGGAGGCGCGGAGACGCTGTAGCTCCGGCGGGATCGCGACCTTCTGGGCGGCGAGATACGCCCGGTTGGCCTTGTCACGGTCCACCGCGGGGAGCCCGTTCAGGCCGCCGACCAGGCCCGGGGAGGCGTTCATCAACTGACCTTGCGCCAGCGGGCCGAGCTGCCGCCACCACACGCTGAGCCGTCCGGCGAGCGTCTTGTCCTTACCGGTCTTCTGCAGGTCCGCCAGCGCTTTCAGCGCCGTGACGTCCCCGCGGGCCGCGGCGGCGGTCAGCCTGCCCACCCCGTTGGAGTCTGGCGCGTGCCCGCCGAACAGGCCGAAGGCGGCCGTCGCCTGAGAGGCGGTGCCGATGTCGTGGGTCTGCTGGATCACCGCCAACCGCTGCCGCAGGTCGCGGACCTGCTCCTCAGCCCAGACGCCGGCGTCGCCGACCTGCCGCACGGAGGGCGAGGCGACGCACAGCGCGGACAGTTCGGCGGTGAGCCGCTGCCCGGCGCCGATCAGCTCCGGTCCGGCCCGCTGGAGGTCGGCCACCAGGCGGCCCATCGCCGCGACGTCCATCCCGGAGAAGGAGGACGGCCGGGCCGCCGCCGTAGCGACCGATGTGGAGAACGAGGGCGCCTGCGCCTGGCCGCCGAGCTGCCTGATCCGCCGCGCCATCTCCTCGGCCGCGTCCTGGAAGGCCGACTGCAATGCCGTACGGCGGGCCGCGAGCGCCTGGGCGAACGCCGGCGCTCCCCCGCCGACCCAGGCGTTGGCCACCATGTACCGCACGGACGAGTCCAGCGCCGCCGCATGGCTCCGGCCGAGCTGAGTGATCCGCGACAACGCCGCTTCCAACTCCGCAGTCGCATTCGCCGCCACAATGCGTCAGAGTCTCACGCAAGGTCATCCGGGATCAAGGTCTGGCGTTGAAGTCTCCCGAAACAGACATTCCCGATATACGGCCCCTACAAAAGCGATTTACCGCCGAAACGATGAGGGTCCCGCCAACCAGCCGGGAAGGTGGCAGCGGAAACCCGATCGGACAGCCGTCATGCCCTTCTTGCCGGATTTCAAGGACGACGGCGTGAACCTCAACGCTCGCCGCTCGCAACCATTCGGGTGCCCGCCATGACCACGTCCGGGCACGCTGAACGCATGCATTCCGAGTTAAAGAAAGAGAGCGTGGAAGAGGCTCTCCAAGCGTGCGCGACGCTGAGCAGATACCACTACACGCCCAACCCGGACCTCTTCCCGCTCGGCGAGCGGTGGATCACCCGTGCGGAGCGGAGCGTGGCGTCCATCCGCCGCTTCGTGCGCGACACAGCCGACGACTGGGACGCGGCCGGGGAGGCCCCGGAGATCGCCGAACTGCTCGTCTCGGAGCTGGCCACCAACGCCATGGCGTACGGCACGGCCGACGCCCCCGCCCGCAACGTCATCCGGGTCACGGTCGGCAAGCTGGGCGCGCTGCTCGTCGTGGACGTCTACGACTCCTGCGTCGAGATCCCCCGGATGCGCAGACCGTCCGACCTGGAGACCTCCGGCCGCGGCCTGTCCATCGTCGAGGACCTCTCCCACAACTGGGGCTGGACCCTCAACCCGTACGGCAAGTCCGTCTGGTTCCAGCTCCTCGCCTGGCCCTGAACACCTGATCGGCCGGGACCCCGGCCCGGCGGAAGGCCGAGGCCACCGTACGACGGGCCTCCGCCGAGGTGGACGCCGTGGACGCCGGCCTTCGCGGCCGGGGTCTGCTGGCTGCCGCCGTCGCGGTGACGGCCGGGCGGCGTTCTCATCCGTCCCATGCGGACACCGAATTATCGATGGCGATATATCCGGGCAGACCATATCAGAGCGCCGAATCAAGCAGGCCGATCTTTCTTGCGATTCACCACAAACGATGATATGGAGGAATGGACACCTTCAATCGAAAAGAGGGCGAATGAAGGCTGTTCGGCGCCTGGGAAATACTCCGAAAGAGCGCGGCGACACCACTGCCGCCACAGGGTCACCGGATATCATCGAATTGGATGACGGAAACTTCGCCGTCATCGGGACCGATATCACCGACCAGCTCGGCGTGAATCCACTGCACGACGCACGATGTGCCCCGGACGAACGGATCGTACTGATCTCACGCGCCACGCTGATCTCGGCGAAGAGCGACATTCCGGAGCAGTAGATGCGTCCTCCGCGGTGGGCAACGACATCGGGCCGGCGACTGGACCTCGACGAGTTCGGGACGTGCTTCCTGGACGCCTGGTCACGCACGGACAAGCGGTTCCTCAAGCTCGAATGCCGGCAGAGCTACCGAGAGCGCGACATCACGACCTCCCAGGCCGCCTACGAGCGGGGTGACCTCACCGAGGCCGAACGGCTGCTCCGGACGGAGTCGGAGGCCGAGCGGTCACTGTACGAGGACGTCGAGCGAAGAGGCATCGACTACGCCCGGATCCGCTTGATCCAGGAGCCGCTGACGCCCTATCTCGACTACGAGCTGATCGCCTACCGCATCCGGATGAAGATCGGTGAGAACATCGAAATCGTGCGCTGCGATCCCGCGATGAGGCTTCCCGACGATGAGCATTTCGATTTCCTCCTCTTCGACCGGCACACGGCGCTGATCCATGATTACGGGGAGATCGGCCTTCAGTCGGGCGGATGGGTGACGCACGAACCCGATGTGATCGCCGCGCTGGAGAAGAAGGCAACCGAACTTCGGCGGCGCGCCGTACCGTTCGAGGAGTTCATGGCCGATATTTGATCGGGCATGGACGGCGGGCGGTCCTCCGGATACGTTCCGATGATGAGTCGCCGCCGGTGGTTGAGAGCCGTCGCCCTTTCCTCCGCTCCGATTCTCGGTATCGCATTGGTGGCGATTGTGCTGGTCATCCCTGCGATTCTGTTGCTCCGCTCCGACGCCGCGACCCTCGACAAGTGGTCGAAGATCGGAGAGGCGCTGTCGCCGATCGGCGTCTTCTTCTCCGGCGTCGCGTTCATCGGCATCGCCCTCACCCTCTTCCTCCAGGGCCGCGAGCTGCGCAACCAGCGCGAGGAGCTGACCATCGCGCGTGAGGAGCAGCAGCGCAGCAGCGAGATCGCGCTGCGTGAACTGCACACCAGCCTGATCAGGATGGCGATCGACGACGCCGAGCTGCGGGAGGTGTGGCCGCTGATGTCGCCGGGGGTCGAGGCGACGAAGAAGGACCACTACTGCAACCTGATCCTCAACCTGCAGAAGGTCGCCTACGAGACCCGGACCATCGAGCTGGCCGAACTGCGCGGCGCGCTCAGCCACCTGATGGAGAGCAGGGACATCTACCGTTTTTGGCAGAAGGCACGGACCGTACGGGTGACGGTCACCCGGGGCGACCAGGGCGAGGACTTCTTCACCGCCGAGGTCGACCGCGCCTTCGCCGCCGCCGTCCCTCCTCAGAACAGAGGCATCCTCCCCCGGCTTCAGAGCGCCGTCAGGCGGCTGCGCGGCAAGTAGCACCAAGGGCCCGATCGTCGCCGATGAGCGAACCCGGCTCGTCGGCCGACTCGACATGCAGCGCGCACTCGTTCGGTGGAAATGTGAGGGCTTGTCGGAGGAGGACGCCTACCGTCCGGTGCTGCCCGCCTCACCGCTGATGACGGTGACCGGCCTCGTCTCTCACATGCGCTGGACCGAGCACTGCTGGTTCGAGGTCCTCTTTCAGGACTGCCCGGACGACGGCGCTCCTTCGCCAACCTGCACGGGTCTCCTCTGCACAGGTAAACGCCGGGGGCTGGAGGCATGGAGCATCGGGAGGAGTCCAAGCGGCCGGATGGTGTCATGAGAGGCATCGAGCCGCTCAGTCAATGATCACCGTCGCGAGGAGATCCTTCACCGCATTGAACCGCAGGCGTACCTTGCTGTGGTCTCCCGTGCTCTGCGAGATCGCCCGTTCGAAATCGGGGTAATCGGTGAGCAGGTCGACGAGGCCGACCTGGACCAGGTCACGCCGGGACATCAGCAGGGCCAGATCTTCGTCGGTCCGCTTCGCGAGGTTCACCGCAACGGTTTCGAAGAGGGCTTTGTTGATCGGGAACCTCCGCTCGACGTCACGATAGCGCTTGCGGAAGGCGTGAGGACCGAAAATATGGTGGGCGGCGTCCATAGCGCGAGCGAATTGCAGTTTGATGTGCCAGATATCCTTGCTCGTCATCTTGTCGATGGCACGCATGGACTCGCGAAGGAAGTGGTCGAAATCGGTGTACGCGTAGGAGGCCAGAGAAGTCAGCCGGAACGCGATGAACCGCAGGACCATCTCCCGATCAGCCATGCGCTCCGGGTTGACGCTCTTGTCGGTCGCCCGGAGGAACGACTCCGATCCGGCGAGTTCCCCGAGAAGCTCGCGAGCGCGGCCCGGGATGAGAGCGTGCCTGAGCTCCTGGCGGGACAGCGGCAGACCGCCCGTATTGATCCTGGCGAAGATGTTGAACTTCACCGCCTCCGGAGTGCCACGGCGGATCAGGTGGACGACCAGTTCGGTCTCCCGCAGCCGCAGTTGGAGGCGACCGGGAAGGTCGTCGAAGGCGCACCCGTCGTAGTCCTGGAGATACTCCAGGCCTTGGAGGAACAGCTGCTCCCTGCCGGCGCCTGACGGGTCGACGAACCGCCGTATCGCGGTGAGGCGCTGAATACCGTCCACGATCGTCCACACGTCGTCTTCACCCTCGGAGGCGTAGAGGGTGGGGAGCGGGATCCTGAGCAGCAGAGACTCGATCAGGCGGCTCTGGTGTTTCTCGTTCCAGATGCCGACCTTGCGCTGGAAGTCGGGCGCCAGATCGATCATGCCCGTTTTGATGCGTGACAGGAGCAGGTCCACGGTGGGGTTTCTGGTCACCACATCGATCAGCTCCGGATCGAACGGCTCATCGATCGCCTCGATGACCTCCAACTCGACACCCGTGCTCGCTCCTGCCGAGTCGTACTCGAACAGGACGTCGTCCTGTGCGGATCTCATCTGAGGGCTTCCCGAGGTTCGTGGTCCAACGCTCCGAAGGAGATCAGCGGGGTCTTTCCCGGAGGTGTTCGGTGCAGCAGCGGGCGGCGTCCTCACGAAGCCGCTCGTAGGACCGGTTACGGCCCAGCGGGCTCCTGGTCAGCCCGAGCGTCACGGCCCGGTCGAGGACGTCCGGGGCGTCGGTCTCCCGGTAGCGGCGGCCCGAGCCGCTGACCTCCTTCATCAGGATCTGCTTGGGGTCGGCCAGCTTGCCGGTGTCCCGGCCCCGGTGGCGGGCCGGGACCGACCAGGTTCCGCAGAGGGCGGTGAGGGCGTCCGGGAACAGCAGCAGCCACGACTCGATCTCCGACACGGCCAGGGCGTAGTGGGCCGTGCCCAGCGCGGACTCCAGCGCCTTCTCCACCCGCAGGCGAACGAGCGGATACCGGTCGTCGTCGACCGCGTCGAGGTCCTCGTGGACGAAGACGCACGCCACCGTCGTGTCGTCCCGTACGGCCCGCGCCCGGACCTTGCGGGCGAGCGTCTCGGCACGCGCGGTCAGGTTCGCACCGGTGGCCTGACGCAGGCGCACCGGGTCGCTGATCTCCACGACCCGACCCCGCATGTCGGGGCAGAGGTCCTCCAGCAGGATCCGGATGCCGAGCCGGTCGTTCCGGTCCTCACCGGCGACCACCACGACCGGTTTCCTGGCCGGCCGGGCGCGGGTGCCTCCGCGCCTGCTCACAGATCGCCGCCTAACGCCCCGGAGAACCACAGCTCACCCAGCGGCATCCCCTCGCTGGCCCGCACGATCTCCTCCACCCGGGCCGTCGGGATGGCCGGGATCAGGGAGGAGCCGTCCTCGCCACGTTCGCACACGATGAGCTCCTCCGGCCTGAGCCGGTCGGCGAGGGCCGGCGAGTGCGTGGCGATGATGAACTGCGTCCGCTCGCTGGCCTCCCGGACCCGCTCGACCAGCAGCTCCAGCGCCTGAGGATGCAGGCCGTGGTCGATCTCCTCCACGCAGGTGAGCGCCGGAGGATTCGGGTCGTGGAGCATGGCGAGGAGGCCGAGCAGCCGGATGGTGCCGTAGGAGGCGTCGAGCAGGGGGGTGCCACCTCGCAACCCCCGCTCGCGCAAGGTGACGACGACGGTGTGAGCCGCCCCCCAAGGGTGCTCGAAGTCGATGGCTTCGAGGTGAGGAAGGACCTCCACCGCGTCGGCCTGGAGGCGTTCCCAGGGCTCTTCGCCGGCGTCTCGCAGCGTCATCAGGAACCCGGCGAGGTTGGAGGCGTCGTCCTCGATGGCGTCATGACCGCTTTCCACGACACGGGACGGCAGACAGGCGCGGGTGACATCTACATCAAAGACACGGAAACCGGCAAGAAAATCAGCCAAGGCTACGACCTCCTGGCCTCCAAGCTTCTCGGACAGCCGAGGCAGGGTCGATAGAGCACTGGTCAGAGCGCTGAGGGTGAGTGCACTTCCTCCAGTGGATACGATCCTAAACGGAGGGGGTAGTCCCCCGATATTCCTGTCGCTGACCACGCCATCTTCCTTGACCTGGATCTTACGTCTGCCGCCGTTCGGCAGCGCCAGGTCGAAAGCCTCCGTTCGCTTCAACAATCGATCGTTCAGCACCATCTCGTACTCATCTGGCTGGTCACTGGCGAATGCTGACCACCTGCCTTTGAGACCAACCATGACGCGGTGAATCTCAGGATCGCCGCCACGGAAGACCAGCCGGTCAAACCCCCCACGCCTATCAAGGGCTGGACCCAGATCACTGCGGACGACGTCAGCCAAGAAGTCGAACACCTTCAGAACGTTCGTTTTTCCCGCGCCGTTCGGTCCGACCAGCACGTTGACCGGATTGAGGGGCAGCGTCACGTCCCTCAGGCTGAGGAAGTTCTGCACCTTCAGTTCGCTCAGACGCCGTACCATGATCCCCCGCTCTCCGGCCGGCTGGTACGGAGGTCGCGCCGCCGACCGTCCCCGGCTGTCGCGCACCATCTTCCCCGCCTCCGCAGCAGTGATCCAACAGGTTGACGAGCGTAGCGGTACGGAGATCCCATTCGGCGGTGAAGCCGTGAGACTCACCGGCCGCCGAGGGGACACCTCGGCGGCCGGTGACTCGGTAGGGGCAGAAGCGGGTCAGTGGCGGTCGAACTCGCCGGCCTTGGCGCCGTTGAGGAAGGCGTCCCACTCGGCGGGGGTGAAGAACAGCTTGGGGCCGTCGGGGTCCTTGGAGTCACGTACGGCGATCAGGTCGGGGTGCCCGTCCTTGTGACCGGTGCCGTCGCCGACGCTCGTCAACTCCGCCACTTCAACGCAATTGCCGCCATTGTCTCCGGAGAAGCTTGACTTGACCCACCTGGCGTTGCTCAGGTCCATTTCTCGACTACCGCCTTCTTGATGAGATCGATAGACATGTTGATCGGCAGCGCCTCGCTACGGATGGCGTCGAAACGCTCCAGGGCCACGGCGACGTCCTCGGGGTCGTTCGTGGTGATACCGCGCACGGCCGTCTCGGCATACAGTACGTCGCGCCCCGTCTCCAGGGTGGCGATTGCGAAGCCGCCCATCAAGCCCGAGTGCATGCCGTTCGGAATCACCTGAACGCTGAGGCGCTCGCCGGTCATCGACACGAGACGCTCCAACTGCTCTCGCATCACCTCCGGCCCACCGACCGGGCGGTAGAGCATCGCCTCGTCGATCACACACCGGAAGGACGGCGGACGCGGGCTCTGCCGAGCAAGGATGGTCTGCCGGTCCATGCGGGCCTCCACCGCCGCTTCGTTTCCGCGCAGCAGCACGCGGGCGTACGCCTCCGTCTGGAGCAGGCCGGGGAATACCAGTGGCTCATAGGTCCGGAGGGCGATCGCTTCCTGTTCCTTCTCGCGCCAGGGGCCGAACCAGGAGGGAAAGGTCTGGCCCTTCCGCCAGTCGAGGAGGCGGTGCAGGGCCCCACCCGTGTTGAGGACCTTGTCGCAGGTTTCGGCGAAGTCCGGGCTGGCGGGGAGCTGACCGGTCTCTACGCCGCTGATCAGCGACTCGCTGAAGTGGATCTTCTGGGCTAGCTGCCCCTGAGTGAGGCCCGCTCCCTTGCGGTAGTGACGAAGCTCCCGGCCCCAGATCGCCTGGGGGGTGTAGATGTTGGCCATTTCGCCCTCCTTGCCCGACTTCAAGGACAGCGCCGACAACCCAGCGCTCACCTTTCGCAACCGATCGAACACCCAAGGTAACTGAAATTCGGCGTGCTGAACATATTCACTCCGAGAAAGGCGAGGTGTTCAGAGCGGACCATCAGGGCATGCGGAAATTGTCGGACTTCAACGCACGCCAAAACCTGTATTTTTTCAGTTCAGCGAGAGGGGGTGCGAGAGCGGCAAGCGCCCATTGGTTCGCGACTAGGCCGCCCAACCTCCAGCTCACCGAATCAGGCCGAGCCTCACAGCCCATAAAAGTTGCTTCCCAATTGAATAAAGTACAGCTACGCCGGTCACCTCATGTTGTCGCCATATCAATTTGCCCGGTGACCGCCGCCACAATCAATGCCTGCTGCCTTTCTTAAATTAAGAGGATCTGATTCTTTAGAACTTTCATCGTTCGCTCATATCGACCGAATTCCACATCGATGCGCCGCGCAATTTCTTCTTGCTCTTGCCGCGGAGGGCAAGGGACGAGAAGATCAAGAAGGGCTCCAATGTTCACCCTAGCAAAAATGCTACCAATCTGAAGCGCCTCTAGCTGACTTTGCGCCATAAAATTCAGCACGTAATAAAGGTAAAGCTGACTCTCGGATTTGCTAGTTATCCTGCAGACGTCTTGCCCCATAGTAAACGGCTCATCCGTATCTACGTAAGAGGCGATTCCAACAGATGCGTTTCTGCTATAAATAATGTCTCCGCGCCGCGGCCTTCGCGGCCCATCGGCCAAATCTCTAAAGTCATCCCCATCTACGAAACGATGAGCTCGACTCAAGTCAAGCCTTCCGACCGTCACATCACCGGGACTCACCACAGGGTAACCATGGTCTACGTAGTCAGGGGTTCGATGCTTACAGTCAACTATCGACCATCTCCGCTTTAATGGAAGAACTCCCCAATGAATTGGGACACTAGGAACCCAGGGGCTACCGGTTTTGCGCCTGGTTGCCGACGAACTTTCACCCGCCACTAAAGATCTTATAAAAGCTGAACGTCGTTCCGATATTAAATTAACTTGACGTTCACGGAGCTCTTTCAAAGAATGCAAATATGCGATTTTAGCATCTAGATACTGGACGATACGCCGCTGCTCATCAGTTGGAGGCAGAGGAAGCCTCAGTTGCTCAATATCCGGCATATAGATCGTTTTATGCGTTGACCCTGCCGCCACCCGGCGAAGGTCAGGCGCCATCGCCCTCAGAGCATGCAGCAGATAACGCGGCTCGATCTTCGGGCCGCAGGTCCAGGTGGCGAAATCTTGGCTGGTCGCCATGTCCTGTCCCATGATCGCTGAGAAGCCGACCGACGCCGTGCGGGAGAGGATGACCGTCCCCGCCGGATGGAGAACCGCCGCCGAGTTGGCGAGGCCAAGGCGGCTGATCTTCTCCTTGGTCTCCACGACCGTGTCGCGCGTTCCGTCCCGGAGTTGCCAGACGTCGGCCAGAGTGATCCAGGGGATGGTGCAGTCTTCCCAGTACTCCGAGTGCTGGCGACTCGGCGTGTGGCCCGTGCCCAGCTTGGCGACGTACCTGATCGGTACAGTAGGCCACTTCGACTGTGCGAGCCACGGGGCCAGATCAGCGCCGCTCATCGAGTCACCTCACCCAAGAGCTTCTGAATCTCCGCCTCCAGCGCCCGAAGCTCCGCGTCGATCTCCTCCAGAGGACGAGGCGGCGTGTACACGTAGAAGTGCCGGGTGAACGGGATCTCGAACCCCAGCTTCGTCTTCGTATGATCCACCCACGCGTCCGGCACGTGCGGCAGCACCTCGCGGCGCAGGTACTCCTCGATCTCCGCCTCCCGCTCCGCCGGGGTGGAGTTCATCGACGTCAGCGGCACGTTCTCGTTGTCCCGCAGATCCGGGTCGGGCAGCGGGTTGTTCTTCCGGTCGGTCTGGAGCTGGCCTTCGGGGTCGCCGGCCGCGACCTCGGCCCAGACGGCCTTCTCCACCGGGGCGGGGAGCTTGCTCAGACCGTGCTCGGCGAGGGCGGCGTCCAGTTTGCCGGCGAACTCCAGTTTGGTGCCGCACGCCGTACCGGACAGGGAGCGCAGGGCGGCGAGCAGGGCGTCGCTGTGGTCGAACCTGGCGACGGCCTTGGCCTCGGCGACCGCGTCGGTGGTGGCGTCGGTGACCTCGAAGCGCTGGCGGAGCGGGCGTTCGACGGTGATGCGCTGGTAGCCGAAGGCGTGGCGCGGGAAGATCTTCACCTTGGCGTGGTGCTCGTGGTCGGCGTCGGCCGCGACGGCGAGGGCGTCCTTGTAGATCGCGGTCAGCTCGTCGATCCGCTCGTCGGGGATCACCTTGCGCTTGTCGCCGAGGGACTTGCGCATCTTCGTCCAGCACTCCCGGGCGTCCAGCAGGATCACCTTGTCCTTCAGGGCGGGGGCCTTGCGGTTGGACAGGATCCAGAAGTAGGTGGAGATGCCGGTGTTGTAGAAGAGCTGGTCGGGCAGGGCGACGATGGCCTCCAGCCAGTCGTTCTCCAGTATCCAGCGGCGGATCTCCGACTCCCCCGAGCCGGCCGCGCCGGTGAACAGCGGGGAGCCGTTGAAGACGATCGCGATGCGGGAGCCGCCCTGCTCGACCGGCTTCATGTGGGAGATCATGTGCTGGAGGAAGAGGAACGAGCCGTCGTTGATCCGGGGCGTCCCCGCGCCGAACCGGCCGGCCCAGCCGAGGTCGCGGGCCTCGTCCTCGACCTGCCTCTGCACCTTCTTCCACTCCACGCCGAACGGCGGGTTGGCCATGAGGTAGTCGAACCTCTTGTCGGCGTGGCCGCGGTGGGTGAAGGAGTTGCCGAGGATGATCTGGGAGGGGTCCTGGCCCTTGAGCATCATGTCGGAGCGGCAGATGGCCCACGATTCGGGGTTGAGCTCCTGGCCGTGGACCTTCACCGTGGCGTGCGCGTTGTAGCGGGTGATGTGCTCCTCGGCGGCCGACAGGATGCCGCCGGTGCCGCAGGCCGGGTCGTAGATCGTGCGGACGATGCCCGGCGTCATGATGTCCGCGTCGTCGGGGGCCATGAGGAGGTTGACCATCAGCTTGATGACCTCACGGGGGGTGAAGTGCTCTCCCGCGGTCTCGTTGGAGATCTCGGAGAACCTCCGGATGAGCTCCTCGAAGATGTAGCCCATCTGATGGTTGTCGACGACGTCCGGGTGCAGGTCGATCTCGGCGAACTTCGCGGTCACGAGGTAGAGCAGCCCGGCCTCGTCGAGGCGGGTGATCTGCTCGTCGAAGCGGTACCTGTCCAGCACCTCGGCGGCGCCGCCGGAGAACCCGCCGATGTAGGAGCGGAGGTTCCGCGCGACGTTCTCGGCGTCACCGATGAACCTGCCGAAGTCGAGAGGGCTGCGGTTGTAGAAGCTCGCCCCGGCCACGTCGCGCAGCATCCGGTCCACGGCCTGCTCCGGCAGGCCCCGGTCCTTCAGTTCCCCGGCCCTGGCCAGGACTGCCTGCTTGGTGGGGGCGAGCACGCAGTCGATGCGGCGCAGCAGGGTGAAGGGCAGGATGACCTTGCCGTACTCCGACTGGCGGTAGTCGCCGCGCAGCAGGTCGGCGACCGACCAGATGAAGTCCGCGTACCTCTGGTGGTTACCGCTCACGGCTCTCCTTCTTCACGTCGTGCGGGGGGCGGACGGGTCGTCATCGACGGGCGGGCGGAGGCCGCCGTGGGTGAGCCCGTCGGCGGTCAGCCGGATCAGATTCTCTCCCACTTCGGCCGCCTCCCGCAGCGCGGCGGCGAAGGACGTCAGCCGCCGGAACGCCTCGCCGTACGCGCGCTGTTCCTCGATGGGCAGCAGCGGCACCTCGGCGCGGCGGACGTCCACGCGGATGCCGGTGCTGGACGCCGGGCCGTAGTGGCGGAGGTTGGCCGGGCCGCTCAGGAAGCCGGCCAGGAAGTCGGGGTCCAGCGTCTCGGGGTCGGTCCGCAGCAGGTGTAAATGAGTGCCGAGTACGGCGCCGCCCCGGGTGAGGACCCGGGCGACGGGGACGCGGACGATCTGGGGCACCGCGACGTCGCCCGGCCGGGTCAGGATCTCCCGCCGCACCGCGTGAGCGGGGGTGCGGCCGGAGGGCGGCCGGTCCAGCACGACATCCTCGGCGGTCAATACGGCGGAGCCGTCGGTGACCTCGGTCTCCTCGCCGGGGCGGACAGGCGCCTGCTGGTGCAGGGTGAGCATGCCGCGCCGCAGGAGTTCCGACAGCGGCATGAGCGGCAGGTCGCGCGGTTCGGTCCGAACGGCGGGGGCCAGTTCGGCGACGGTGCGCAGCAGGTCGGCGAGGCGGTCACGGGTGCCGGTGACCCGTTCGGGCGCCAGGTTCGCGGCGGCGGTGGACAGGTGGCGGGCCGGGGTCAGGTCGATCTCGTCGTCCAGCAGGTCGATGACCGGCACCGTACGGCTCACCCCGGGTTCGTCCAGCTCCTTCCCGGCGTCGAACCGCCGCCAGGCCGCGACGGCCGTCTCGGCGTAGTCCTCAGGCCGTCCCGAGGTGTCGGCCATCAGGACGTGGCGGGGGGTGCGGGGTTCGGCGGGTCTGCGCAGCACCCACAGGTTCAGGGCGACCGCGACGTTGGGCACGGCTCCGGCGGGCAGTCCGATGACAGCGCGCAGCGCACCGCGGCGCAGCAGCTGGCCGCGGATGCGGCGGCCGGACCTGCGGTTGCCCACGGCCGGCGGCATCAGCAGTACGGCGACGCCGTCCGGGCGCAGGTGGGCCAAGGCGTGCTGGACCCAGGCGAGCTCGGACTCCATCCGGGGCGGCAGGCCGTACTCCCAGCGCGGGTCGGAGGTCAGCTCCTCGTAGCCCCAGGCGCGGTCGTTGAACGGCGGGTTGCACACCACCGCGTCGGCGGTCTCGCCGGGGAATGCGTCGGCGCGCAGGGAGTCTCCGGTGCGGACGTCGGTGTCGTCGCCGCGCAGGGCGAGCCGTACGGCGGTGAGCCGGGCGACGGCCGGGTCGGATTCCTGACCCATGACCCGGACGGCGGGTGAGCGGTCCAGCATCGCGAGGAGGTGGTCACCGGCGCCGCAGGCCGGATCGAGGACGCTGCGGACCCGTCGGCCCGGCGTCCCCGGGCCGGAGGCGCCGCGGACCCGCGAACCGGCCGATTCCTCCGGACCGGGCGAACCACCGTCCTGCGGACCGGCCGGTTCCGATCCGCTGTCACCGCGGGCCCGCGGACCCGCCGGTTCCTCCGCGCCGAGCCCGGCCAGCTCCAGGGTGAGCTCGATGATCTCGCGCGGGGTGAGGTGGAGCCGCCGGGAGTGGGTCTCGAAGTAGCGTTCGCGCAGGAACTCGAAGGCGTCGGATGCGCCGCGCTCCACGCCGAGCCGGGCGACGGCGCGGATCAGCGGAACCCGGTCCGGGGACAGGGCGGCGGGGAAGGACGGTGTGACCTCGCCCGCCCTCGCGAGGAGGGAGGGCATCACCTCGCGGACCCTCGGGGGGAGGCCGACGGCGAGCGCCGCGTCGTCACCGGACGCGAGCTCCGCCCAGTCCTGGGCGCGGCGGTGCGTGTAGACGAGGAACGCGCCGAGGTCGGCGATCAGGTCGGCGAGGTCGTCGTCATCGGCGACGGCCCGCAGGTCCTGCCAGAGCCACTCGTCGGGCGGCAGTTCCCGGTCATGGCCGGAGGAGCCGGGCGAGCCGGGTGAGAGCAGCCAGGCGCGGACCTCTGCCAGGGAGAAGGCGGGGCTGGTGGCCGTACCGCCGACGGGTTGCGGGAAGTCGGCGAACCGGCGCCGCCAGTTGCTCACCGCCGCCCGGCCCACCCCGGCCAGCCGCGCGATGTCGGCAGCGGTCACCTGGACGTCTCGCCGCATGTCGGCCGCCTCCCGGGGTCTTTCCGAACGTGAACCAAACCCTAACGCTGGACGTCTCTTCCCGGCAATGTCGCGGAAATCGTTTGTTGATTGAATCAACACGTGCTCTACTGGGTGGCGTCGGTCACACCACGCTGCTGGGCGAGGTGACGTGGCCGGCCGTACCCCGTGTGCGTTCATCCCCCTGAGGAGCCCCATGTTCAAGCGTGTTCTGGCCGCGCTCGTCCTGGCCGCCGCGACCCTCACCACCGGCGCCGTGAGTGTCGACACCGCCCACGCCGACACCGCCTACCGGGGCGAGGGCGACGAGGTCGTCCGCGTCCGCCTCACCAAGACCCCCGGCCTGCTGCAGTTCCGGCACGACGGCGAGGCCAACTTCATCGTCTTCACCGTCACCGCGGCCGGGAAGAAGCAGGAGCTGCTGGTCAACGAGATCGGCCCCTACAACGGCACCGTCATGTACAACACCTATGGCGGCAAGGGGACGGCGGCACTGGAGATCAAGGCCGACGGCGCGTGGAGCGCGGTCTTCAAGCCGCTGAGCAAGGCCCGCTGCTGGTGCTCCGGAACCGTCCGCGGCACCGGCGACCAGGTGCTCAAGCTCTCCCCCACCCGCGGACTGCGGACCGTCCGCTCGACCTTCAACGGCGAGGGCAACTTCATCGTCCACGGCTACACCCGCCCCGGCTCCTACGGCGACCTGCTGTTCAACCAGATCGGCTCCTACCGGGGCAAGGCCCTGCTGCCGTCGGGCACCCGCCTGGTCACCGTCCACGCCGACGGCTCGTGGGTCCTCACCCGCAACTGACCTCTCGCAAACGGCACAGTGTTGTGGCTCCTCTTTCTGTCAGAATGACAAAAAGCTAGTCTCACCGCATGACCGACGATCGCTGGGTGGCCCCCGCCGTACCGCTCGCCGTCGACCTGGTGATCCTGACGTTGCGCGGATCGCGGCTGCACGTGCTGCTCGTCGAGCGCGGCGTCGAACCGTACAGGGGCGCGGCGGCGCTGCCCGGCGGCTTCCTCGGGCACCTTGAGGAGGACCTCACCGCCGCCGCCCACCGGGAGCTGCTGGAGGAGGCGAACCTGGACGCCGAGACCCTGCCCCTGGAACAGCTGGGCGTGTACGGCGAGCCCGGTCGTGACCCGCGCGGCAGGGTGGTGTCGGTGGCCTACCTGGCGATCACGCCGAGGCTACCGGAGCCGACCGCCGGGACGGACGCGGCCGACGCCAGGTGGCAGCCGGTCGACCGGGTGCTCTCCGGAGAGCTGAAGCTCGCCTTCGACCATCGGCGGATCGTCACGGACGGCGTCGAACGCGCCCGCGTCAAGATCGAGCACTCCGCGCTCGCGACGGCGTTCTGCGGGCCGATCTTCACGATCACCGAACTCCAGGAAGTGTACGAGGCCGTGTGGGGCATCCCCCTAGATCCCCGGAACTTCTATCGCAAGGTCCAGAAGACCGATGGCTTCATCGTCCCGGTCGGATCGGCGCGGAAGGCCGCGACCGGACGACCGGCCCGACTGTTCAAAGCCGGTCCACGCGCGGTCCTGTACCCGCCGATGGTCCGGCCCGCCGAGTCGCCGAACACAAGTCGAGCAGAGAAGGAGCAGTGAAGTGAGCCGTCCCCCGATCGTGATCCTCACCGCGCTGGACCTGGAATATCAGGCGGTCCGCGAGAGACTGGTCGATCCGCGTCCGCATCGGCACCCACAGGGCACCCGCTTCGAGGTCGGCCGACTGGCGGACGGCCAGTGCAAAGTGGCCCTGACCCACGTGGGCATGGGCAACCAGGCCGCGGCGGTGCTGGCCGAACGCGCCATCCACGAGTTCGCCCCGGCCGCCCTGCTCTTCGTGGGGGTGGCAGGCGCCCTGTACCCCCACATCGCCCTCGGCGACGTGGTGGTGGCGACGCGGGTCTACGCGTACCACGGCGGAACGAGCGAGGACGACGGCCTCAAGAGCCGTCCCCGCGCCTGGGACATCTCACACGCCGCCGACCAGGCCGCCCGACACCTCGCCCGCGACGGTTCCTGGAAGCACCGTCTTTCCGCTGACGGCCAGGACTGCGAGGTGCGCTTCGCACCGATCGCCGCCGGTGAGGTGGTACTGAACTCCAGGATCTCCGCGCACGCCCGCTGGATCCGGGAGCACTACAACGACGCTCAGGCGGTCGAGATGGAGGGCGCCGGTGTGGCGCAGGCCGGGCATCTGAACAGGTCGCTGCCGGTGGTCGTGGTCCGGGGCATCAGCGACCGGGCCGACGGCACCAAGGAGAACACCGACCGTGAGTGGTGGCAGCAGCGGGCGGTGTCCAACGCTGCGGCGTTCGCCGTCTCCCTGGCCGAGGAACTGGCCACCGAGGCGCGGGACGACGCCCGGCGCACGACGACCGAGACGAGGAGGCCGGCGATGCCCGAGACCGTCAGGAACGTCGCGAAGGGGAACGCGCGGGTGGGAGTACAGGCCGGCACCGTGTACGGCGGAATCCGGATCACCCCGGAGCCCGCCCCGCCGGCCGACCTGGCGGAGGCGCTCACCGGTTTCCGTACCCGGCTCCAGCGGGCACGGGATGCCGGTCACCTGGACGACGACACCTATACGGCGGCGGAGGCGGAACTCGCCGTGGCCGACAAGGCGCTGGAGACCGACACGCCCCAGAGCCGGGGCAGGCTGACGCTGGCGCTCAAGAAACTGCGCGGGCTCATCGGCGACGTTGCGGAACTGGCCGCGGAGCTGGCGATCATCATCGGCCTGGCTCAGGGGCTGTCGTGACGGCTCCAGGCGCCTCCACGACGAACACCGCCGATGGTTCCGCCTATGTCGGAGCGCAGGTGGGAACGATCCACGGCGATCTCCACGCCTACGTGATACCCGCGGACGCCTCTCCCAAGGAGAAGTTCGAGGCCGGTGTCCGGTGCCTCGACGGCGACATGATCAGCCAGGCACGGCGGCTCATCGATGAGGCCTTCTTCGCCGAATACCGGACCGACAGGGTCCGTTTCTACCGGCTCCTCGCTCTGGTGAGCGGCCGGACCCGGCGCGAACTGTCTAAGGAAGAGACCGCCGTGCTCCAGAAAGCGCTGAGCAGCCGACACGTCGCCGGTGCCGACGAGTGGGCGGAAGGGCTGCAGGTCCTTCACCGTCTGCTGGACTCCGCGAGAAAGTCCGATGCGGACAGCCGCGTCCTCCTGAAGGAGGTCGACGCGCTCGGTCCGCTCCAACGCACCTTGATCCTGCGGCATCTCGAGTCGTTCCTTGAGGGACCACTCAAGGATCAGATGTGGCACGAGGCATGGAAGCTGGCCGAAGCCGAACGCATGGCCGGTGGCCGGGTGGACCGGGTCTGGAAGTTCTTCACGCCGAACCCGGCCAGGCCGCAGAAGCGTCAAGCGCGACCATCCGCGATCTCCATGTCCACCTGGACCAGGGCTGTGACGGCGACGGCCGCCTTCGTCGTGGCGTCGATTCACATCGGCTACCTGCTGGTCCAGGCAGGCCATATCTCCGCGTTCCTCGTCTACCTGCTCAGCGTTACCGGCGGCTTCTTCGGCGCGCGCGACGGTGTGAAGTGGCGCTTCCGCGTCATACGGCGTCGCGCGAAGGACGAGGAGTACGGGACACCCCGGCAGCGCGCGACCAACGCGTCGCCCGGTGGCTTCGCACGGCAGGTGGAGCATCGCTTCGATCACTACTTCGCCATATATCTTCCACAAGGCGTCGACCGCGATTTCTGGCTGTCCACGACGGCGGGAATCCGCAGAAGCCTTCGTGACGAGGTGGTAGAGGTCTATCGGGAGTCGAGGATCGGCGTCGAGAAGATAGCCTGGCTGATCCGGCACCGTGCCGGCGACGTCAGGAAGCGCTGGAAGAACGGCACGCTCTGGAGCTACCGCGACGAGCTCGCCACGCCTCCGTCGGTGAAGGCGGTCACGATCTTCGGGTTGACCGCCTTCATCGCCGGAGGGCTTTGGGCAGTGGGTGGCGCGGTGTCGGCCAGTCCTCTGAGCGCGGCCTGCTCAGCGGGCATCGCGCTCATAGGCGGGTGGATCGCCGCCCGTACCTGGCTGCACATCATCCTGGAGCGTCGCCGGTGTGCCGCCGACGAGGTGGAGAACAGGCAGACGAAGGAGAGCGACGAGATGGCCTTCGCCCGGTGGCGGGCGAAGCTGACCGACAAACCCAAGGACCGGGAGATGGCCGCCTGGCTGGACTACGACCGGAAAGTGCTGCTGAACGAGGCGCTGCGGCGTTATGAGCTGAAGATGAGTGACGTCATCGCCCACGCCTTCATCGAGACGCCCGCTGCCTCGAGCCCGCGCGCGCGAGCACTACGCGGCCCTTGGCGTTACAAGAAATATCGGCTCCTTATGTTCCTTCTCACCGCGGACGGAGTGCGTGAACTCACCATCACGCTCGATTTCGAACAGGGTTCGTTCCACATCCGGCGACGAGCCAACTACAGCTTCGAGAAGATCGCGGCCGTACGGGTGAGCCAAGAGGACGACGGCAGGCAGGTGTTCGAACTTGCGCTCGTCAACGGTCAGGAAGTCCGTGTCGAAGCGACCGATCCAGGGCCGGAGGAACTCCAGGAGGGAGAAGAACCTGAAACGGTGTCCGAGGCGACGCTGGACGCTTCGGGTCTTCGCCGTACCCTGCACATCCTGGAAGGGATCGCCGCCGAAGGGAAGGGCTGGATCACTCAGGAACACCACCGTGAAGGAAAGCAGCGAGGAGCGACGTGAGGGCATGAAGGTCTCGGAAAGCCGTATCGCGACCGTTCCGAGGTGGTCGTTCCCACGGTGCAAGGCGCTGAACGGTCCCGCAGGCCGTCCCGGGTCCCGCAGGTCAGGTCCAGAGATGAAGCGCCGGATCGGCGAGGGCGTCGACGACGTCCTCGCCTCGGAGAACGTGTTCGGCGCCGGGCAGATCCCGGTAACGCAGCATGGCGTACAGGACGTCGGCGAAGGGCTGGTCGAGGAGCGACGCGACGATCTCGTCCGCCTCCTCGATCCCGGCGGACCGCAGCAGGCGGACGCGCTCACGGAGCATGCACACCGTCCGGATGAAGGCTGAGGCGCGGCCACGCACCAGGTCCGCGCGGTTCAGGCCGAAGACCTCGATCGTGACACGGCCCCGGGACGTCACGGCCTCGTAGACGCCCGTGCTCAGTACGAGTTCCAGGTGCTCGTACGGGTCCTCCGCGGAGGGGTCGACGAGCAGCGGCTCACCGTCCTCGCCCCGGGGGAAGAGTTCCCGCTTCTGGTGGCTGTTGCAGTGCGAGCAGGCTAGGAGGTGGTTGGGCCAGTCGAAGGCGCGCAGCGGCGCCTGGGCCAGGGGCTCGAAGTGATCGATGTCCGTTCCGAGCCCGTCCCCGCAGTACATGCATCGTTTGATTCCCGCCGCCATGGCGGTGAGGTGACGTGCCAACTGCACCCGGACGACTCTGGCTGACTTCCAGGCCACCCGCGCCGTCGGGCAGTCCGCCTTGGCCGCGTGCAACTCGTCAGTGCTGTCGCGGAGCCTTTCGGCCAGCTCGGGGGGAAGCGTCACGCGACGGATATGGATCATGGATTGTCGGCGATCCTCGCGGCGACCTCGTCCACACGGGCGGTCAGGGAGCTGGTGAGCGTCTCCCGCAGACGCTCGTACTCCCGATGCTCCTCGGCGGTCGCCTTTCCCCGGAGGACCGCGCGTTCCAGTGCCGTGAGCCTGCGTCGCATGCTCTCGGCATGGTGGGAGTAGGGCGAGTCGATTCCGAAGAGGTCGCTGAGGAGAGCATCGTCACCGCTGCCGTAGACGATGCGTTCGTACAGGTCCTCGTCGACGACGCGAGGAGGCACGTCCTCGTCGACTCCGGGAAGCCGGATCAGCCCCCCGGGGTCGGCGCTCTGGCAGACGTAGGGGCTGTGCGAGGTCACAATGAACTGGATGTTCGGGAAGTGACTCTTGAGCCACCCGCCGATCTTCTTCTGCCAGCTCACGTGGAGGTGGACGTCGACCTCGTCGATGAGGACCACACCTGACATGTCGACCAGTGGTTTCCCCTCGGATCTCCCCGGATACCAGGGGCGGGCCATCGGCAGATTTTTGTGATAAGGCACCTGGTACATCTGGCGGACCATGTCGAGGACGAGTGCGGTGACGGTGCGGTAGCCGTCGCTCAATTCTCGGAGAGGGATGCTCTGGCCGTCCCGCCTGGCCCACAGTCCATCGCTGTCAACCCGCTCGACATGGAACCCGTCCGGCAGCAGCCCGTCATTGAGAAGCTCCGTGACGAAGCCCAGGAGTCGCTCGGCGCCCGGTCGCCCCTCCAGGCGGCGAAGATGCAGGTCGATGAGCCAACCGACGCTTTCGGCGAGGGAGGCGTCCTCGTGGAAGAGACTGGCCAGGCGGGAGACCGGCCCGCCGCCCAGTATGAGCCGCTGCGCGTCCAGCGAACCGCCGACCAACCGGCGAAAGGGGCCGTATCCCGCGAAGAACCAGCCCAGCGGGTTGTCCGCCCATGGCCCATGGACGGCGATCTCGCCGTCTCCCCGGAGGATCGGCTGCGGACCATACTCCCCCGAGTCGCCGATCGGTTCCCGTGACCAGGTCAGCCGGGTGGGAAAAATTCCGCCTTGAGACCGCGCTCCGGCGAGGTGGTCCCAACGCTCGTCGGAAACGATCTCGGCCTCGACGAATCCCTCCAAGGACCCGTTGGAGATCCACCCGTCGAAGGCAGGAACGAGGCTGCGGGCGGCGGAGGGCCCCGCCATCGCCAGGGCGAGGGCGCGTAGCAGAGTCGACTTGCCGGAGCCGTTCCGGCCGGCCAGAACCGTCCAGCCGGCGTGGCTGCCGTCCGGGCGGGTCAGCCGGAGATTCACGCTGCGGGGACCGGAGAAGCCGCGAACGCCGGAGACCTTGATCTCGGCGATGTGCATCCGTCGACTCCTGTCCGTGACCTCGATGATCGGGCGCCCTGTTCCTCGAACAATAGGCCCTGACCATGGCCCGATCACACTCGAACGCCCACATGGCGCCGACGTACCCCGCTTACCGCCGGTCACCAGGTGCTCGTACGTGGTGGCGGGCGCTCGCTACGGGTGTCATGGGATGTCTCCGGCGACAAGGCACCCGGATGGCCCTCCACACGACCGGTCGCTTCCCTTGCGCCTGCCGATCCCCTCCGGCCTACCAGCGCTCCACCAGGTGCTCGCGGCCGGACGGCGGGTCGTACGGTTCCGGCCAGTAGTCGACGATCCGGCTGATCATCCCCTGCTCGGAGATCTCGAACCACACGCAGGCGTCCTGGCGCTCCGCCCCGACGCGTGCGTCGATCCACGCCGCGGCGTGCCGACCGTCGGCGACGACGCGCCGCAACTCGAGGTGCCAGTCACCGGGGTATTCCATGTTGAAGCGGAGATAGGCCGCCTTCCCCCGGATCCGCTCCCGGCTCTGCGGCATCTCGTAGACCACGTCCTCGGCGAGCAGGGCGCCGAGGCCCTCCCAGTCGCGCCGCTCGGTGTTGTCGACATAGGCGCGCACGGCCTGCCTGGTCTCGGAGGTCTCGTCCATTCGCCAGACCCTACAACCGATCATCGCCGTAAATCCGATGAAGCCTCCCGGGCGTCCCGCTAGCGTGGCCCGGGTGACGAGACTCCCCGAGCTCTACGTGGCCGTCGACGTGGAGGCGGACGGGCCCATTCCCGGCCCCTACAGCATGATCTCGCTGGGGATGGCCGTCGTCGGCCGTCCCGAGCTGACCTTCTACACCGAGCTCAGGCCCATCTCCGACGACTTCGTGCCGGAGGCCCTCGCGGTCTCCGGGCTCGACCGCGACCGTCTGGTGCGGGAGGCTCCGGCGGCCGAGGACGCCATGGCCGCGGCCGCGCGCTGGGTCAACGGCCTGCGCCGGATCGGCCGGCCGGTCTTCCTGGGCGGCCCCGCCGTCTTCGACGGCATGTTCACCCACTGGTACTTCCTCCGCTTTCTCGGCAAGAGTCCCTTCAACGCCTCGGGAGCCGGTCTTGACCTGCGGAGTTACTGGATGGGGATGACCGGTTGCGAATGGGCCGGTTCGCGCAAGAGCGAGATCAAGCAGCGCCTGAGGATCACGGACCTTCCGCATACGCACCATGCCGGTGAGGACGCCGCCGAACTGGCTCAGGTCTTCGACGCCGTGCTGAGCAGCCGCCGGGACGGCGAAGCCGCTCGGCACGAGGCGCAGCGGCCCTCTTCTCCTTGAGTTCCGGACCGCTTTCCTGGGCTCCGGGGACCGCCCCCTGAGCTCCGGACCGCGCCGCCGGCCACATCACCGCCGTCCGCCCGGCCCGGGCCCAGCCGCCCGGACACCCGCGCCGCCGGCGTACGGGATCGGCCTTTATCGCGGATGAAGCATGAAAGGAATTCTGTCAGCCGACGGTCAGGCCCACAACGCCCATTTCGGCCCGTAGCTTTCCGTGTAGACGCAATTGTAGGAGGTCCACCATCCCCACTGGATACCGAGGTTTCCGCCGTTGAGGCAGTCGGAGTAGAGGTAATAGACGTACCTGATGCTGTCGGCCTGGGCGGGGGCCGTTCCCACCGACAGCGCCAGGCCGGTGGCCAGTGCCGCGGTGACGGCCAGCGATCGAGCTCTGCCCATTTGACTCTCCCTCGGGTCTCGCGACGGACATCCTGGAAAGAATGACAGCGCCGCCCACCCCCGGCGAGTCCCGGAATTCTCGCGGCGCTCCTGCGAAATCGTGACCTCGCCGGATATCGACGGAGAGCCGCGACGTCTCTGAAACATTCACGCTCAGGACGCCGGCCCGGAACGGGGAGGATTCAAGCCGGTGGGGGCGATGAACAGCGGAAGAGCCATGCCCCGCCGGGGGCGGGCATGGGGATACGCTCGCCTGCGGCGTCCGGAACGACGGGAGAGGTGGTTGTGCCGTGCGGGAGGTGCGCGGGATCGGACCCGGGGAGGCGGCCGAGGCCGCCGGGGTGCTGGCACGGGCCTTCGACGGGTACGCCTGGACGAGCTGGACGGTCGCCGCCGACCGGCACCGGGAACGGCTGGCCGGGTTGTTCCGGATCACGGTCGAGGAGGTCGGCCTGCCGTACGGGGAGGTGTGGGCCGCGGACGGCGGCGACGGGCGGATGGCGGCCGTGGCGGTGTGGCTGCGGCCCGACCGCCCGGTGCCGGGCGAGGTCTGGCAGGGGCTCGCCGACCGGGAGGAGGAGCTGTCCGGAGACCGTCACGCGGCGATGCTCGCGGCGGAGTCCGCCTGCGCGGTGCTGCGGACCGGTGAGCCGTCGTTCGTGCTGGCCACCGTGGGCGTGCTTCCGGAGCGGCAGGGCGGCGGGGCGGGTACGGCGGTGCTGCGCCCCGGCCTGGCCGAGGCCGACCGCGTCGGCCTGCCCGCCGTCCTTGAGACCTCGTCCGAGGGCAACGTGCGCTTCTACCGGCGGCTGGGGTTCGAGGTGACGGGCGAGATCCGGGTGCCCGGCGGCGGCCCGCGCGTCTGGGCGATGCGCCGCCCGCCGGCTCCGCCGTCACGATGAGGCGCCCCGCTTCGTCATCATGAGACGCGCCGTATCAGGCATCGCGTGGTTCGGGCGGGTTCTCCTCCCCGCCGCCGGCAGACGCCACGGGGACACCCGCCGAGTCGCGTAACCGCCGGGTTGGTGGTGAGATCGTGCCCGGTTCCAAAAAGGGCGAATCCCCGGAACCGACACGAAGCTCACGTCCGGCTGTGAAAGGACCCGTCACGTGACCGACGAGACCGCGCTCAACGCGCTGCGCGAGGCGGCCCGCCTCTCCCCGGAGAACCTCCCGCTGCGGCGGCACCTGGCCGGCCTGCTGCTGGCGGCGGACCGCTTCGCCGAGGCCGCGGACGAGCACCGGGCGGCGCTCGCGCTCTCCCCCGGCGACGTCGATCTCACGATCGGCCTGGCGGAGGCGTACGTCGGGCTGGGCGAGTACAACCGGGCGCTGAGAACACTCGACCCGCTGGTGTCCATGCCCGACCGCCCGATACGCGTCGACATGCTCATGGTCAGGGCGGCGCTTCCGGTCAACAGACCGGGCGCCGTCCACTGGTACCGCCACGCCGTCGGCCGTGACCCGTCACAGGCCGACCCCGAGCTCGCCGCCCGGCTCGGCCTGGAGGACGCCCCGCCCGCCGCCCCGGTGCCGCAGGCTCCCGTGCCGCCCGCTCCGGCACCGCGGGCTCCGGCCCCGGCCGCGCAGCCGCCCTCGCTGATCCCCGCCGCACCGGCCCCCGCCTCGCCGTCCGCGCCCCCGCTTCCCCCGCTGATCCCCGCCTCGCCGCCGCCCCCGTACACGCCGCCGCAGCCCGCGGACGGCGCGCCGTACGGCTCGGCGGAGGCGGAGCCGACCGCGGAGGTGGAGCGCTCCCGGGTGGACTTCTCCGACGTGGCCGGGATGGAGGAGGTCAAGGAGTCGCTGCGGATGAAGCTCCTGCTGCCGGTCATGCAGCCGGAGCTGTTCGCGGCGTACGGCAAGCGGGCCGGCGGAGGGGTGCTGCTGTACGGGCCGCCCGGCGCGGGCAAGACGCACCTGGCGCGGGCCGCCGCCGGTGAGCTGGGCGCGGCGTTCATCGACGTCGGGCTGGCCGACATCCTCGACATGTGGACCGGGTCGAGCGAGCGCAACCTGCGCGCGACCTTCGAGATGGCCCGCCGGAACCGCCCGTGCGTGCTGTTCTTCGACGAGGTGGACGCGCTCGCGGCCCGTCGTTCCGACATGCGCCAGGCCCACAGCCGGCAGATCGTCAACCAGTTCCTCGCCGAGCTCGACGGGGTGGACGAGCACGCCAACGAGGGGGTGCTGGTGCTGGCGGCGACCAACGCCCCCTGGTACATCGACGTGGCCTTCCGCCGCCCCGGCAGGTTCGACCAGATGGTGTTCGTGCCGCCGCCGGACGTCGCCGCGCGGGCCGCGATGCTCTCGCTGATGTGCCGCGACAAGCCCCTGGAGAAGATCGACTTCGACAAGGTGGCCAAGGCCACCGAGGGGTTCGTCGGCGCCGACCTCAAGGGCCTGGTGGACCGCGCGGTCGAGGCCAAGCTGCAGGAGTCGATCCGGGTGGGCCGGCCGGTCCCGCTGTCCACCCCGGACCTCATGGCCGCCGCGAGGACGATGCGGCCCACCGCCGTACGGGAGTGGCTGGGCACGGCGCGCAACTACGTGCTGCACGCCAACGAGAGCGGCGTGTGGGACGACCTGCTGCCCTGGCTGCGTGATCTGCGGTGAGCACGACCGGTTTCGAGGGGTCCGGCCCGCGGGGCCCCGGGCCGCACGGCCCGGGGCTTCGAGGCTCCGGGGGTCCGGCGGCCTCCCCGGGGGACGGCCCGGCCGCGGCCGTGGAGCGGGCGCGGACCCTGCTGGAGCTGGGCCGCGCCGAGGTCGCCGAACGGGAGCTGCGCGGCGCGCTGGCCCTCGACCCCGGGCACGTGGCCGCGCACTGCCTGCTCGCGCTCGCCCTGATCTCCCGGCGGGCGGTGGACGAGGCCGTCGCCGAGGCCGTCGAGGCGGTACGGCTGGCCCCCGGCCACTGGTACACGCACCACACGGCGGGCCAGGTCCTCTACCACGCGGACCGCTCGGAGGAGGCGCTGCGCGCCGCGCGGGCCGCGCTGGCGATCGACCATGACCAGGCGCAGATCTGGGAGCTGCTGACGCGGGTGCACGGGGACCGCGAGGAGTGGCCGCTGATGGCGCAGGCCGCCCGGCGGGGCCTGGCCCTCGACCCGCACGGCAGCCGGCTCACCGGTCTCCTCGCGGTGGCCCTCGGTGAGCTGGGAGACCGGCCGGGTGCGCTGGCGGCCGCCTCCGACGCGGTGCGGCTCGACCCGGAGTCGCCGGCCGCGCACCTGGTGTACGGCCGGATCCACCTGGCCTTCGGCGCCGCCCGGGACGCGGCGCGGGCGTTCCGGGAGGTGCTGCGGCTCAGTCCCGGGGCGGACCACGCGCGGGAGCTGCTCGTGGTGGCGCTCAAGCGGCGCAACCCGCTGTACCGGGCGGTGTCGCGGCTGCCGGGCGGCCTGAGCGCCCGATGGATGCTCGCGCTGCCCCTGATCCCCCCGCTCATCGTCGTCTTCGTGCTGGCCGCGGTGGCCCACTGGACGATGTGGGTGGCCGAGTCACTGGTCACGCTCGGGCTGGCCCGCGGCTCGTACACCCGGCTGCTGTTCCGGCGCGGCGAGGTGCGGTCGGCGGTCCTGTGCTGCGCCGTACTCCTCGCGGGCGCGGCGCTGCTGGGCACGGGCGTCGCCCTGTCGCAGCCGGTGACGGGCACGGCGGGCGCGGCGCTGCTGGCGCTGGTCACCCCGGTCCAGGAGGCGGCCCACACCGCCGCGCCGCGCGCCCGCAAGGTCCTCGCCGGGTGGGCGGGGCTGCTGGCGCTGACGATCGCGGTGTCACCGGCGCTGCCCGCGCTGTGGCCGGCCCTCCAGCGGCCGGAGAGCGTCCCGCTGCTGGTCATGTGGGCGGGGCTGGGCACGATCTGGGTGGCCGCGGCGGTCCGGCGGCTGCTCGGCCGGGTCCCCTCCCATGAGGTGGCCGGGCTCTGACCGTTCCCCATCGATCACATTAAGTGCCTAATCAGTTACGGAAATCGCTCGAACGCCTGCGAGACCAGCCGTCGTACAGTGAAGATATGGGCATGCTGACAGTCGAGATCGATCCGGACACGGAGAGGGTTCTTTCCGAGCTGACCGCCGACGGCAGGTCCACGAACGAGGTGGTCCGCGAGGCCATCCACATCGCGGGACGGCTTCGATGGATGGAGCAGGCCCGCGCCGACGCGGAAAGACTGGCCTCCGACCCTGACGATCTGGCCGAGATCCGCGCCATCCAACGAGCGCTGGGTGACGCCGATGCGTGGTGACGTCTATCGCCTGCGGGTGCTTCGCGACACCGTGGGTCACGAACAACGGGGTGAGCGCTTCGCGGTGCTGCTGCAGGCCGATTTCCTGTCCGCGCTGTCCACCCAAATCGTCGCACCGACCTCCACGAGTGCCGGCCCCGCCCTCTACCGCCCGGAGATCGAGCTGAACGGTAAGAGAACCCGGGCCCTGGTCGATCAGATCAGAGCCGCCGATGTGTCCCGGCTCGGCGACTTCGCCGGACGTCTCTCCCTGCACGAGCTGGAAGAGATCGGCAGAACCCTGCGCAGAGTCCTCGCCCTGCGCCGTTGAGAGACCGGCCCCGACTCCGGCACGCGCCACGACCGAACCTGACCCGCCCCCGCCCGGCCGCGCGGATCGGCGGGGGTGCATGCTCGTCGGTATGCGGGTGAGTCGGCGCCCGGTCGGGCGATCGGGTGGACCGGCGCCCGGTCAGGAGGGGTCCGATGTCCCGCGAGCGCGCCGCCGTCATGGTCGAGCACCAGGCCCGGGCCTGCCGGAGCCTCGGTTCGCCGCTGTACGCGTTCCTGCTGGAGCGGGTGGCGGAGGACGTCCGCGAGGGAGGTCCCTGCGCCGCCGCGCTCGCCGGGTACGAGGACGCCCCCGGGCCCGACGCCGTCGCGCTGCGACTGCTGGGCGGCGTGCACGCCCTGGCCCTCACCGGCCGGGCCCCGGACCTGGCGGCCTGTTACCCCAGCACGGGCGGCTCGTTCGACCCGGACGACCCGGAGCCCTGCTGGCGGGCCTTCCGCGACGCCGTCGCCGCCGAGCCGGGGTGGGTCCGCGACTGGATGACCCGTCCGCCGCAGACCAACGAGGTCGGCAGGTCCAACCTCCTGATCGCCGGGCTGCTGGAGGTCACCGGGGCGGCCCCGCTGCCGATCCGGCTGTTCGAGCTGGGTGCCAGCGCCGGGCTGAACCTGCGCGCCGACCGCTTCCGCTACACCGCCGGCGCTTTCGCCTGGGGGCCCGCCGACTCCCCGGTCGTGCTGGACGACGCCTGGGCGGACGCCCCGCCCGTCTGGCTCCTGGACGCCGCGGCCGAGCGCCCGGAGCTGACCTTCATCGAGCGGCGCGGCTGCGACCCGGCGCCCATCGACCCGCTCTCCCCCGGCGGCGCGCTGGCGCTGCGCGCCTACGTCTGGCCCGACCAGACCGCGCGCCTCGCCCGGCTGGAGGGCGCCCTGCGGGTGGCCGCGCGGGTCCCCGCTCAGGTAGAGGCCATCGGCGCCGCCGACTTCCTGGCGCGGGTACGGCCGGAGCCCGGCACGCTCACCGTGGTCTGGCACTCGATCATGCGCCAGTACGTCCGGGGCGAGGAGTGGGCCCGGGTCGAGCGGGAGCTGGACCGGCTGGCGAGGACGAGCACGCCGCGGGCGCCCTTCGCGCACATCTCCTTCGAGCCGCGCCGGATCGGCGACCGGCACCGCTTCCTACTCGCCGTACGGCTCTGCGGGACGGCCGAGACCGTCCTGGCGAAGGCCCGCCCGCACGGCCTCCCCGCCCGGCCCGTCACCGGCTGACGTCCCGGCGTCAGCCGACGGCGGCGGGGCGAGTCCGGCGGCCACGGCGTCGATCGGCGGCGGGGCGAGTTTGGCGGCCACGGCGTCGAGGACCCAGTCCAGGCCGGTCGTGAAGGACGTCTCGGCGTCCACCTCCGTGCCGTCGTGCACGAACTTGGCCAGCGCCGGGAAGCGGCCCGTGGCCAGCATCCTCGTCACGTGCGGGCCGGAGGCGCGCTGCCAGTCGCGGTCGGACAGGCCCGTGGCGCGCTCGGCCCGCAGGTTCGCGACCTCGCGTCTGATCGCGCCGATGAAGTAGGCGCTGACGGTCTCCACGGCGCGCATGACGGTGTCGAGGCCGGCGAGGCCGTCGAGGGCGTCCAGCGTGGTGTCGCTCACGGCGAGGGCGTTCGGGCCCAGGGCCGGACGGCCGCCG
The DNA here is from genome assembly GCF_055585205.1 of Streptosporangium sp. NPDC053982. Classification (NCBI taxonomy): domain Bacteria; kingdom Bacillati; phylum Actinomycetota; class Actinomycetes; order Streptosporangiales; family Streptosporangiaceae; genus Streptosporangium; species Streptosporangium sp. NPDC053982. The sequence goes on along the minus strand of NZ_JBVJKQ010000004.1, from coordinate 270,204 downwards.
AGCAGGTCGGCCAGCCATTCGTGGCGGAGGGCGGCCCGCCTGGTGCGGCAGGCGAGGAGGCGCAGCGCCTCCCGCCAGTCACCGGGCCGCTCCTCGGGGAGGATCTCGGCGTAGGCCTCGTCCACCATGAGGTCGAACAGCTCCTCCTTGGTGGAGATGTATCCGTACAGCCGCATCGGGCCGACGTCCAGCCGGGCGGCGACCTTGCGCAGCGACACCGCCTCCAGCCCGCCCTCGTCGGCCAGCGCGATGGCGGCGGCGACGATCCGCTCCCGGTCGAGCGGCACGGGGCGGGCCGGCGGCTCCGGACGATCCCACACGGTCATGGCCACATCGTACTGTTGCGATACAGTGCAACAGATCAATACAGTGTATCGATATGAGACACCGTATCGCTGTGATCGGAGCCGGACCCGCCGGCCTCACCTTCGCCCGCGTCCTGCATCGACACGGTCACCCCGTCACCGTCCTCGAACGCGATCCCGCCCCCGACGCCCGCCCCCCGGGCGGCACGCTGGACCTGCACGAGAAGATGGGCCAGCTCGCGCTGGACAAGGCGGGGCTGCTCGCGGGGTTCCAGGCGCTGTCCCGCCCGGAGGGGCAGGCCATGCGCATCCTGGACACCGACGGAACCGTCCTCCGCGACTGGCGGCCCCGCCCGGATGAGCGGGCCAACCCCGAGATCGACCGTGGGCAGCTCCGTGACCTGCTGCTCGGCCCCCTCGACGTCCGGTGGGGCCGGGAGGTGACGGAGGTGACGCCGGGAACCCGGGACGGCGCGCTGGTCCGTTTCGCCGACGGGCGGCAGGAGACGTTCGACCTCGTGGTCGGCGCGGACGGCGCCTGGTCCCGGGTCCGTCCGGCGGTCTCGTCCGCGACGCCGCACTACACCGGCATCACCGCGGTCGAGACCTCCCTGGACGACGTCGACACCCGCCACCCCGGCCTCGCCCGGATGATCGGCGACGGCGCCGTGGCCGTGTACGGGGTGAACCGCGGCCTCGTCGCCCAGCGCAACAGCGGCGGCCACGTCAAGGTGTACGCCCAGTTCCGCGCGCCGCTGGACTGGCACACGGACCCGGACCGGCACATGGGCCTGAACACCGGCATGGGCGCGAGCCTAGACGGGGGCCTGGACCTGACCGACGCCGAGGCCGTACGGTCGGCCCTGCTGGCGCTGTTCGACGGCTGGGCCGCTCCCGTCCTCGACCTGCTGCGCCACGGCACCGCCTTCTTCCACCGTCCCCTCCACGTCCTGCCCGTGTCCCACACCTGGGCCCACGTCCCCGGGGTGACGCTGCTGGGCGACGCCGCCCACCTGATGCCCCCGCTGGGGGTGGGTGCGAACCTCGCGCTGCTGGAAGGCGCCGAACTCGCCGAGGCCGTCGCCGCCCCCGGCGATCTGGACGAGGCCGTCCGCGCCTTCGAGCAACGGATGCAGGCGCGGGCCGGCAGGTGGGCGGAGATGACGGCGGCCGGGCTGGAACGCCTCGTGAGCCCGGACCCCGCCCAGGCCCTCGCCCTCTTCGACGAGCTCCAGCCCTCCTGACCGCCGGCCACGAGAGCACCGGCGCCGGCGGCCCGCCCCGGCCTCGCGGGACGGCGCCGCACGGCACGAACGGCACGGGCGGCACGGGCGGCACGGTGCCGTGTGGCGCGGCGCGGTGCCGTGCCGCGCGGTGCGGCCGCTATGGTGTGGCCGTGCCCGCCGCCCCCCGCACCTCCCCGGACACCCCGCCCACCGCCGGCCCTCCCCGCCGGTTCGAGGCGGTCCGCGCGCGGCTGCCCGCCGTCCTCGCGGTCGCCCTCACGGTTGCCGCCGGGCTGGGGGTCCGCGCGCTCACCGGCGGCTGGTTCGGCAAGTACGCCGGGGACGCCCTGTACACCGTGCTCGTGCACGCGCTCGTCGTCGCGGCGGTTCCGCGGGTCTCGCCGTTCCGTGCGGCGGCCTGCGCGCTGGCGTTCAGCTGGGCGGTGGAGTTCGCCCAGCTCACCCCGGTCCCGGCGGCGCTGTCGGAGGCGAGCGTGCTCGCCCGGCTGGTGCTCGGCAGCACGTTCGGCGCGGCCGACCTGGCCGCCTACGCCGCCGGGGCGCTCCTCGCCGCGACGGCGCACACGGCCGCGGTCGCCGTCCACTCGCGCCACGGTCACCGGACCGTCTGACCGGACCGGCCGGACTGATCTGCTCCGGCTCCGGCACCGGCCGGGACAGGCGGGTCCCTCGCCGCGCCGACGGCCCGTGCCGAGTGACCCGTGACATCTGTCGTGGGCCGGTCGTGACAGACGGCCGAGGAGAAGGACCCGTCCGCGGCGGAGGCTTGCGGCATGGAACGAACGCATCGACACGCGGTGGCCGCACACGGCCTCCGCAGACACTACGGCGACGTGCGCGCCGTGGACGGGATCGACCTTCTCGTCGAGCCGGGTGAGGTGGTGGCGCTGCTCGGGCCCAACGGGGCGGGCAAGTCCACGACGATCGACATGCTCCTCGGCCTGACCAGGCCGGACTCCGGCGAGGTCAGGCTGCTGGGGCGGACGCCCGCCGAGGCGGTGCGCGACGGCGCGGTGGGCGTGATGCTCCAGGAGGCGGCGCTGCTCGACGACGTGACCGTCCGCGAGATCGTGGCGATGATCGCCTCGCTGCACCGCGCGCCGCTGCCGGTTGCGGAGGCGCTGCGCCGGGCCGGGGTGGAGGACCTCGCCGGGCGGCGCTCGGCGAGGCTCTCCGGCGGTCAGAAGCAGCGGGTCCGGTTCGCCATGGCGCTGGTGTCCGACCCGGGCCTGCTGGTGCTCGACGAACCGACCTCGGCGATGGACGTGGGCGTCCGCCGGGAGTTCTGGGCCGCGGTGCGCTCCCTCACCGGTGCCGGCCGTACCGTGCTGTTCGCCACCCACCATCTGGAGGAGGCGGAGAAGCACGCCGACCGTGTCGTCCTCGTGCGGGGCGGGAGGGTCGTGGCCGACGGCCCGGTCGCCGCCGTCGTCTCCGAGGCCGGCGGCTGGACGGTTCGCGCCGCCGTGCCGGGCGCCCGACCGGAGGAGCTGCTGGCGCTGCCCGGGGTGACCGCCGTGGAGTTGCGCGGCGACCGCGCCGAGCTGCGCTGCGCGGACTCGGCCGCGCTGCTGCGGGAGCTGATGACGCGTTTCCCCGCCGCGCACGACGTCGAGGTCCGGGCGCTGAGCCTGGAAGAGGCGTTCCTCCGGCTGACCGCGCCTCTCGCGGAGGAGGTGTGACCATGGCGGGATATCTGACGTTCGAGATCAGGCGGGCGCTGCGCGACACGAAGTTCCTCCTGTTCGCCGTGGTCCTGCCGGTCGGGCTCTTCCTCCTGGAGGCCGGCATGTCCACCGGCGCCGCCGGCCGGGGCTCCGCCGCGTACACGATGGGCGGGCTCGCGGCCTTCGGAGCGCTCAAGGCGGCGCTCGACACCGGGGCCCGCACGGCGGTGGAGCGGAATTCGGGCTGGCAGCGCCAGCTCCGCCTGACCCCGCTCTCCGGCGGGGGCTACCTGGTGGCGAAGGCATCGGTGGCCATGCTGGTGGCGCTTCCCCCGGTGGTCGGCGTGGTGCTGGCCGCGTCCGTGTCGGGGGTGGAGCTGCCGGCGGGCGGCCGGGCCTGGGCGGTTCTCGGATGCTGGCTGGGAACCGTGCCGTTCGCCCTGCTCGGCCTGCTGGCCGGGCAGCTCGTCACCGCGCGGAACGCGCAGGTCGTCTACGGCGGGCTCGCACTGGTGCTCAGCTTCCTCGGTGGGCTGCTCATCCCGGCCTCCGTGTTCCCCACGGGGCTCGTGGCCGTCGCCCAGGTGCTGCCGAGCTACTGGCTGGCCGAGCTGGGGCACGCGGCGGCGACCGGCGACGCCCGGCTCGGCACGGCGGTCGCGGTGCTGGCGCTCTACACGGTGGTGCTGGGCGCGGCCGTCGTCGCCCGCTACCGGCGGGACAGTGCGCGCACCTGACCGGCGCGGCGGTCCCTTCGGGGACAAGGGCCGTCCCGGGATCGTCTCCGAGGTGACGGCGGCCCCGGGATGACCACGGTCCCGGGTGTGACGGCGGGTCCGTGGCGACGGCGGGCTCAGGGTGCGGCGGCCGGGTGGAGACAGGGCGTCGGGCGGAGGTCCGCCGCCCGACGGGGAACTAGGGTGATCACCATGCGAGATCAGGGCCTGTTCGCCGCCGCGGCGTGGCCGGTCCGGAGCGTCGGCAGCGGGGGCGGCCGGTGGACGGCGGCGCGGGGCGTCGCCGTACTGGTCCTGGCCGCGGCCTGGCCGGTCTGGCATGCCGTCGCGGAGGCCGTCCGGCCGGACGCGGGGCCGGCCAGCGCCGCGGCCGCGGTGCTGGCGGTCTGCTACGCGGCGGTCTGGGTCGCCGGGGTGGCGATGGGCACCGGGTGGCCGCCCCGGGCGCGGATCGCGCTGCTCTGCGGGCTGTTCGCGCTGGGCGGCGGCCTGGTCCTGCTCCAGGACGACCCGTTGGCCGGTCTGGACCGCCTCGTCTACGCGCTCGCCGCGGCCGTGTGGCTGCTGCCCGCCCGCTGGGGCGTCCTGCTGGGCCTGGTGGCCGCGGCGGGGCGGCTGGCCGTGGTCTGGGCGGTGACCGGTTCGGTGGACGCGGACGCCGGGATCGCGGTCATCCCGGGCACCGTCACGCCGGTGGCGATCATGATGCTGGTCCGGCTGATCGTCCAGCTGAGCCAGGCCCGCGACGAGATCGCGACGCTGGCGACCGCGGCGGAGCGGGCCCGGCTGGCCAGGGACCTGCACGACGTCCTCGGGCACACCCTCACGACGATCACCGCGAAGACCGGTCTGGCCCGCCGCCTGCTGGAGAGCGGGGCGGACCGGGAACGGGCGGTGGCCGAACTGCGCGACGCCGAACGGCTCTCCCGGGAGGCGCACGCGGAGGTCCGCGCGACCGTCTCCGGCCGCCGCCGGCCGTCGCTGGCCGTCGAGCTGGCCGGGGCCCGCGCGGCGCTGCGGGCGGCGGGCATCCGGGCCACGCTGCCGCACGCCGTGGACCACGTCTCCTCCGACCTGCGGGAACCGTTCGCGTACGTGCTGCGCGAGGGGGTCACGAACGTCGTACGGCACAGCGGCGCCGCCCGGTGCGAGGTACGGCTCGGCGAGTCGTCGCTGGAGATCCGCGACGACGGCCGGTCCCCCGCCCGCTCGCACGGGCCCGGGAACGGCCTGGCGGGCCTGGCGGAACGGCTGCGCGCGGCGGGCGGGCGGCTGGAGGCGGGCCCGTTGCCCGAGGGCGGTTTCCGGCTGCTGGCGGGCCGATCGTGATCAGGGTGCTGCTCGCCGACGACCAGGCGCTCGTCCGGGGCGCGCTGGCCGCGATGCTCGCGCTGGAGCCGGACATCGAGGTGGTCGCCCAGGTGGGGTCGGGCGACGAGGTGGTGGAGGCCGCCCGCCGCGCCCGCCCGGACGTGGCGCTGATCGACGTGCAGATGCCGGGGATGGACGGGCTGGCCGCCACCGCCGAACTGCGCGCGGCGCTTCCCTCGTGCCGCGTGGTGATCTGCACGACCTTCGGACGGCCCGGTTACTTCGCCAGGGCGATGGAGAACGGCGCCGCGGGGTTCGTGGTGAAGGACTCCTCCCCCGAGCACCTGGTCGACACGGTGCGGCGGGTGCACTCCGGGCTGCGGGTGGTCGATCCGGCCCTGGCCGCCGAGTCCCTGGCCAGCGGCGCCGGTCCGCTGACCGCCCGGGAACGCGACGTGCTGCGGCAGGCGCGCGGCGGCGGCACGGTGGCCGAGATCGCCAGAGCCCTGTCCCTGTCCAACGGCACGGTGCGCAACCACCTGTCCTCTGCCATCGGCAAGACGGGGGCGAGCACCCGCGCGGAGGCGGCGCTGATCGCCGAGGAGTACGGCTGGCTCTGAGGCGGCAATCCCCCTGCAACAGTCCGCTGCGTCCGCCTGCAACAGTCCGTTGAGCGGACCGGTCCACGATGGGACATGTCTCCGGAAAAAGCCACCCGTCGAACGGCCGGGAGGCTTTCCGGAGAGACCGCGAGGCGGGGCGGAGAAGAGCCCGCGTTCACCTGGCGCGTCCCCGATCCGACCGGCAGGACGCGGGCGCCACGTGGCACCCGCGATCGATCCCGATGGAGGAAACAATGCGTTCACGGCGTCTCACCGCGGCGGTTCTCGGCGCGGCCGTCCTCGGAATGTCGATCGGCTTCGTCTCGGGCGCGTTCGCACCCGGCCCCGACCGCGCGGGCTCCCACCCGGCCGCGTGGCTCGGTCCCACCGTCGCCGGCCCCCACCCGCTCGCGTGGCTCGGTCCCACCGTCGCCGGCTCCGCGCGGCCCACCGGCATCGGCCCCGGGCCCGGCTGAACCGGCTCCGTACGGGTGGGCGCCGGACGCGCCGTATCCTGTGCGCATCATGCCTGAGGGACACACCATCCACCGTCTGGCCGCGCGGCACCGCGAGCTGTTCGGCGGCCGGGCGATCCGCGCCGAGAGCCCGCAGGGCCGGTTCGCCGCCGGGGCCGCCCGGATCGACGGGCGGGTGCTGCGCGAGACCGACGCGCATGGCAAGCACCTGCTGCTCGGCTTCGACGACGACACCTGGCTCCACGTGCACCTGGGCATCTACGGCAAATACGCCTTCGGCCCGGTGCCCGCGCCCGCCCCGGTCGGCGCGGTGCGGCTGCGCCTGACCGGCCCCGACCACCACGCCGACCTGCGCGGACCCAATACCTGCGAGCTGCTCGACCCGGGTGAGAAGAAGGCTCTGCACGCCAGGCTCGGCCCGGACCCGCTGCGCGCGGACGCCGACCCCGAGCTCGCCTGGCGGCGGATCGGCCGCAGCCGCACCTCCATCGGCGTCCTGCTGATGGACCAGTCGGTGGTGGCGGGCGTGGGCAACATCTACCGCGCCGAGGCGCTGTTCCGCCAGGGGGTGGACCCGGCGCGGCCCGGCCGCGACCTCACCCGCGAGCAGTGGGCCGCCATCTGGGACGACCTGGTGTTCCTGATGGCCGAGGGGGTGCGCGTGGGCCGGATCGACACGGTCCGGCCCGAGCACACCCCGGAGGCGATGGGCCGCCCGCCCCGGGTGGACGGCCACGGCGGCGAGGTCTACGTCTACCGGCGCTTCGGCATGCCGTGCCTCCTGTGCGGGGCGGAGGTCCGCACCGGGGTCCTCTCCGGCCGCAACCTGTTCTGGTGCCCTGGCTGCCAGACCTCCTGACCTCCTGGCCTTCCTGACCGCCCCGGCCGCGTGGTCAGAGGAGCCGGAGGACGGCGTCGACCGACGCCTGGGAGGCCGGGATCAGCGGCAGCCGGACGGCCGCGGTCGGGATCCGGCCCTGGGCGTGCAGCACGCCCTTGAGGACCGTGGGGTTGGGTTCGGTGAACAGGCTCGCCGACATGACGGACAGCCGGTGCCCCAGGGTCCGGGCGTGCGCGACGTCGCCCGCGTGCCACGCCCGCGCCAGCTCGGCGAACCGGGCGGTGAGCAGGTGGGCGGAGGCGAGGATTCCGCCGGAGGCGCCGAGCGCGAGCAGCGCGGAGAAGAACGGGTCGTCGCCGGCGAGCACCGCGAATCCCTCGGGCGGGTCGGCCAACAGGGTGACGGTGTCCTGGTCGACGCCGCCGACGGCGTGCTTGACCCCGGCCACCATGGGCAGCTCCCCCAGCCGCCGCAGGGTGGCGGCGCCGACGGACTGGCCGGTCCGGTAGGGGATGTTGTAGACGACGAGCGGCACCGGGGTCTCCTGCGCCAGCGCGGCGAAGTGGGCGAGCACCCCGGCCTCGGACGGCCGGACGAAGGACGGCACGGTGACCAGCGCGGCGTCGGCGCGGTCCTTGAGGGCGAGCAGGGCGGCGGCCGATCCGCGGGTGTCGCTCGACCCGGCCCCGACGACGAGCGTCGCGCCCCTCTCCCGGCACACCCGGCCGCAGACCTCGACGACCGCCTGCCGTTCGTCGGGTGCCAGGGTGGCGACCTCGGCGGTGGTGCCGAGGGCGACCAGCCCGGTCGCGCCCTCGTCGAGGGCGGCGTACGCCAGGTCTTCGAGCGCCGCGAGGGCGATCTCGCCGTCCTCGGCGAACGGGGTGACGAGCGGGACGAGGACACCGTTCAGGTTCATGCCTCCAGCTTCCCGGCCGCCGACCGTGCAGGTCCAGTTCGCTTTTCTTCCGAGAACGTTAAGCTGAACTGATGCTGGATGTGCGACGTCTCCGCCTGCTGCGCGAACTGGCCCACCGGGGCACGATCGCCGCGGTCGCCGAGGCCCTGGCCTTCACGCCCTCGGCCGTCTCCCAGCAGCTCGCCGTACTGGAACGGGAGGCCGGGACGGCGCTGCTGGAACGGACCGGCCGCCGGGTACGGCTGACCCCCGCCGGGATCGCGCTGGTCGGCCACGCCGAGGCCGTGCTGGAACGGCTGGAGCAGGCCGCGGCCGAGCTGGCCGCGGCGCGGACCGACCTGACCGGCACCGTCCGGATCGGCGCCTTCCCCACCGCCACCCGCGCCATCCTGCCCGCGGCCCTGGCCGCCCTGGGCCGCGACCATCCCGGGCTGGAGCCGATGGTGGACGAGATCGACCCCGCCGAGGTGGCGCCGCGCCTGCGGGCGGGCGACCTGGACGTGGCCCTCGTGCACGAGTACGACTTCGTCCCCGCCGCCCCCGACCTGGCCCTCGACTCCCGGCCGCTGCTGGAGGAGTCGATGTTCCTCGCCTCCCCAGGCCGTGCCGCCTCCCTGGACGGCGCCGACTTCCCGGACGGCGCCGGCTTCCCGGCGGAGCGGGCGGACGCGTACGGCGACGCGGGCGGGCGCGACGGAACAGGTGGAGGTGCGGGCGGGAACGGAGGCGGCGGGACCGGAGACGGTACCGGCGGTGATCCACTGGCGAGGTGGCGCGACGCCCCCTGGATCACCTCGACCCCCGGCACCCTCTGCCACGCGATGACCGTGCGGGCCTGCCAGGCGGCCGGGTTCGCCCCGCGGATCCGGCACCACGTCGATGACTTCACCACCGTGCTGGCGATGGTCGCGATCGGCCAGGGCGTCGCGCTCGTGCCGGAACTGGGGGCCGCCGACCCGCCCGGCGGCGTCCGGCTCGCGGAGCTGCCGATGCGCCGCCGTACGCTGATCGCCTTCCGCCGCGGGTCAGGCGACCATCCGGCCATCGCCGCCTTCGTCGCCGCGCTGCGCTCCTCGACTCCGGCGGACCCCCGCGCCTGACGCGACGGCACCCGGGGTGGGCACGGCATGGTCCGCGTCCCCGCGCGAACCGCCGGAAAGCGCCAACCGTGCGGGGAGGCGGGCCGTACGGCTCACATGACGGTGCGGGCGGTCCAGAGTTCGGGGAAGATCTGGCGCTGCATGCTGCGCTCCAGCCAGGCCAGGCCGTTGGACCCGCCGGATCCGGGCTTGGCGCCCATCGAGCGGCGCACCGCCATCACGTGGCGGTAGCGCCAGTCGGAGAACTTCTCGGCCAGATCGGTCAGCGCCTCGCCGAGCGGGGCGAGCGGCCCGCCGTACACCTCGACCCAGACGGCCTCGACCTCGGGGCTGGGCTCGTAGTCGGCGGCGTAGTCGCGCTCGACCGCCTCCCGCGGGACCGCGTGGCCCCGCCGGGCGAGGAAGGCGAGCACCGAGTCGTACAGGCTCGGCTCGGAGAGGGCCTTGACCAGCTCCCGGTAGGTCTCGGGGCTGCGGCGGTGCGGGCGGGTCAGGGCCTCGGACTTGTTGCCGAGCAGGAACTCCACGTGCCGGTAGGCCGCCGACTGGAAGCCCGACGCCTCGCCGAGCGCGTCGCGGAACCGGTTGAACTGCGCCGGGGTGAGCCAGCTCAGCGACGCCCAGGCGGCGTTGAGCGCCTCGAAGTGCCGGACGGAACGCCTGATCGTCGCGGTCACGGCGTCGGCGTCGTCCTCGTCGAGCTGGCGCTGGGCGAGCTGCCACTCCGCGCGCAGCAGGCCGAAGTACAGCTCCATCACCTGCGTGGTCACCAGGAACGCCAGTTCCTCGGGGGCGTCGGTGACGGTGCGCTGGAGCCGGTGCAGGATCGCCGTCCCGACGTAGTCGTCGTACGGCGTGGCGCTGTCGAAGGCGAGCGTGGGCAGGCCCTCGTTGGCGATGGACCGCAGTTCGCGGTCATGCTCGCTGAGCTGCCTGGTGGCGGTCATCGTGTACTCCTCGCATGTTTCCGATCCACTTCCATGGTGCTCCGGAGTCGCGTGTTGCGAAATAATCAACCAAAGGCGATGGGCGACTTCCGCCTTCGGAACGGAAGGCGTCCGGCCGGTTCGGTTTGCGACATGACGGAGTGTGACCGTGGACGCCATGGACTGGGCCCTGCTGGGCGAGCTGCAGCGGGACGCGCGGCTGTCCTACAGCGAGCTGGCCCGGCGGGTGCACATGTCGGCCCCGGCGGTGGCCGAGCGGGTGCGGCGGCTGGAGGAGACCGGGGTGATCATCGGCTACCACGCGCGGATCGATCCGGCGCTGGCCGGGCGCGGGGTGGCGGCGCTGATCAGGATGTCCTGCTACGGGCCGCGTTGCGTGCTGCGCGACGAGCAGGCGCTGACCTGGCCGGAGATCCTGGAGGTGCACCGGGTGACGGGCGACACCTGCTGCCTGCTGCGGGTGGCCGCCTCGTCGATGACGGCGTTCGAGGATCTGATCGACCGGCTCGCGCCGTACGGGCACCCGTCGAGCATGATGGTGCTCTCCAGCCCGGTCCCCTGGCGGCCCCTGACGCCGTAGGTCCCGCCCTCACGCCTCCGGGGGGAGGCCGCGGGAGGCGTGGCCGGGAGGGAGGACGCGGCCGGTGACGGCGCCGGCGGTGGCGCGCCAGATCGGGGAGGCGGCGTCGATGACGTCGAAGTGGCCGCCGGACATCTCCAGGTACGTCACGTCGTCCCCGGCGTCCTGGGCGGCGCGGGCGTAGCGGCGGCCCAGATCGAGGAGGTCGAGGTTGTCGCCCCCGCCCTGCACGACGAGCTGGGGGACGCCCAGGGGCAGCCGTTCCATCGGGCTCGCGTCGCGGTAGACCTCGGGTGCCTCGTCGGCCGTCCCGCCGAGGGCGGCCGCCACCGCGCCGTCCCCCAGGTCCCTGCGCTCGCCCTCCACGAGGTCCACGACGCCGGCCAGGGAGACGGCCAGGGTGATCCGGCGGTCGTCGGCGGCGGCGCGCAGGGCGAGCTGGCCGCCCGCCGAGTGGCCGATGACCACGACCGGTCCGGGGGCGTCCCCGGCGGCCAGTGCGACGCCGCGCGCCACGTCCTCGGTGGTCGCGGCCCAGCCGTGCAGGTCGGGGCGGCGGTACTCCAGGTTCCAGGTGGCGAAGCCGCGTCCGGCCAGGTCGACGCAGAGCGCGTCCATCAGGTCGGCGCCCCAGACGGAGCGCCAGTAGCCGCCGTGCATCAGCACCGCCACGGGCGCCCGCCCGGCGTCGCCGCCCTCCGGAAGGCGCACGTCGGCCCACTGGTCGGGGTGCTCACCGTAGGGGACCCGCCGGGCCGGCCACCGCAGCCGGTGTACGGCGTGCCTGATCGCCCAGGTCAGCCCGCCGACCCCGCGCCCGTACAGGTACGTCGCGCCGGGGCCCGAGGCGGGCGGGGGGAGCCGGTCGCCCGGCGCGGCCGGTTTGGTGAGGTCCACCCAGACGGCCCGCGGATGCCCGGCGAACAGGGCTCGCGCCTCGGGGTCGGGGCCGGGGACGGCGACCACCGGGCCGGGCGACTCCAGCGCCTCGCGGAAGGCGGCCAGGTCGGCCGCCGGCGACACCCTGCCCTGGACGCCGAGTGCGGCGAACTCACGGTCGGCCACCTCGGTGAGCAGCCGGAGGTCGGCTACCAGGGCGGGACCGGTGACCACGAGCACCTCGGAAGCGAAGATCATCCGCTTATTGTCCACTATCCACCGAATGGTCGTACGGGGATGCGTCCGGGATCCAGGCCGGAGGCGGGAACCGTCCGGCGTCGTCGGGGCGACCGGGCGAGCGGGCGACCACGAGGGGGATAACAACCCTTTTTTCACCCTGAACCCGGCTCGCGGCGTATTTCATGGTTTTTGGGGTGGTATCGGGGTGTCGGTCCCTAGCTTCTGGGACAGCTGAGGCATTAGCGTCTGCCCATGCGCCACGTTGAGATCTCCGGCAAGAGGCTCCGGCTGAGGGAAGTGACCGCCGCGGACGTGGACGCGTTCCATGCCGTGTACGGCGATCCCACCGCCACCGAGCACCTGCCGTTCGACCCGCGCACCCGCGAGGAGGTCGAGGAGATCGTCGCCGAGGCGACGGACGCCGCCGGCGTCGAGCCCCGGCGGCTGTACGTGCTCGCCGTGACCGAGACCGACCGTGACGACGCCATCGGCGTGGCCCGTCTGCGCATCGACGCCGACCACCCGCACAGCGCGGAGCTGAGCCTCGGTCTGCGGCCCGACCACTGGGGCCGCGGCATCGGCACCGACCTGATCCGGCTGATGCTCGCGTTCGGTTTCCGGGACCTGCGCCTGCACCGCGTCTGGGGCGCGCGCTCCCCCGCCAACACCGCGGCCCAGCTCGCGATGCTGGTCGCCGGGATGGTCGAGGAGGGCCGGATCAGGCACCACGTGCGGGCCCGGGGCGCCTGGCGCGACTCCGTGATCCACTCGGCCCTGGAGGACGAGTGGGAGGGGTACCGCGACGTCTGACCCGTCCCGCGCGGACCCCCGGCACGCACCCGCCGACCCGCGCGGCCCCGGGCACGCGTCCGCCGACCCGACCGAGTCCCCGGACGCGCATCCGCCGACCCGTCAGAGTCCCGGGCACGCACCCGCCGACCGCGGCCACGGTCCGTCGCCCACGGTCCGTGACCGTCCGGACCGGCCCCGACAGGAAACCGGATCCGGAGACGTCCGTACGGCCCGCATGCCGGAGGTCGTGACGGAATTGCTGCCATTTTCAATAACAAAGGTGGAGAAATACCCCTAGAGTCCGCCCCTGTGAGTGAGAGTTCCAGCCTCCCCGTACGCGGGCGCGCCGTACGGCCCTCCGGCCGGCACCGCAGACCCGTGCCCTCCCAGCTCCCACCCGAGGCACCCGCGCTGGTGCTCGCCACGCTCGGCGACGCGTCAGGCGTCGCCGCCGAGCTGGCGTCCATGATCCGGGTGGACAACCCACAGATCGAAGTACGCCTCGCCGGTCTCGGCGAGGACGGCAAGGAGCTGACCTCCGAGCTGGAGGCGGCGGCCCGCGAGCGTCCCGCGGACGGCGAGGCCGCCATCGTGGTTCCCCTGCTGACCGGCCCGCACCCGGTCGCCGACGGCGTGATCGCCGCGGCGGTCGCGGCGAGCGGGGCGGCGGTGCGGGTGACCGAGTCGCTCGGGCCGCACCCGCTGCTCGCCGAGGCGCTGCACATCCGCCTGGCCGAGAAGAACCTGGCCCGCGCGGACCGGATGCGGCTGCTCAACGTCGGAAGCCCCATCGACGCGGTCGTCCTCGCCACGGTCGGCGGTTCGAACGGGGCGGCCGAGGCCCAGCCGACGGCCGTCCTGCTGGCCTCACGGCTGACCCTCCCCGTGCTGGTCGCCTCCCTGGACGGCGGCCCGGACGTCGCCGCCGCGGCCGAGCGGCTCCGCGACGTCGGCGCCGGGCGCATCGCCCTCTCCCCCTGTCTCATCGGACCCGAGGCCGGACCCGGCCTGGCGGGCGACGCGGCGGCGCGGATCGGCGCCGAGTGCGCCGACCCGCTCGGCGCGCACGGCCTCATCGCCGACCTCGCCGCCCGTGCCTACGGAAGCGTCCTGGCCGAGGACGCCTGACGATCGGCGGCCGGGCACGGATACCGGCGATCGAGGACGGCCGGCGGCCGGGAGCCGCCGACGCCTGATGGCTTCACGCACGCGCCCCCTTCCGGCGCGGCCCCGCCGGAAGGGGGCGCACGGGACGGCCGGGAGGGGACGCGCGCGTGAAGCCGGGGGAGGCACCACGACTCCGGCGTCCCGCGTCCGGAGCCGGAACCCGCCGCCGTGCCGTACCCGTCCGGCCGGTCCCGGTCAGCCCGCGGCGCGTCTCGTCGCCGCCGCGTAGGACCGGAACATCTCCACGGACAGAGCGATGGCGGCGACGCCGAGGACGCCGTGATACCACCGCCAGCCCACGCCGATGCCGACGAACCCGTCCAGGACCATGATCCCGCCGCCGCCGAGGACGGCCAGCGTCATCGCGGCCAGCACGAGCAGCATCGGCGTTCTGGGCGCCCTGCGTCCCAGCGCCGTGACGGTGACGACGGCGACGCACGCGCCCAGCACGCCGGACGCGCTCGCCGTCCACTGCGCCAGGGCCGGATCGAGGAAGTAGCCCTCGGCCTCGGCCGCCGACACCGGCGGGCCGCCCGGGAACCCGAGCCGGGCCTGCAGGGCGAAGACGGCCTTCCCCGCGGCGTAGCCGAGCATCAGCAGCGCCATCGCGTACGCCGGCCATCGTCGCGGGCGATCGTGGTCAACCTCGGAACCAACCATGATCCGACCGTAGGACCGGCGGGGCGCCCGTCCCTCCCGTGCGCGGGGGAGGCTCCTCCCCCGTCCGGGGGAACGCCGCGGCCGGTGCGCGCCCTGACCGGTACCGGGAACCGGGCGCCCGGCGGGTCGGCCCAGCGTGCCGACGTGCGAGTTCGACCGATCTACAGGCGTGCCACACAGATGATCTATACCCTGAAGTGCTGACTTGTCAGACAGAGAGGGGCTTTTTGGCATGCGCCTGTTGAAAGCGACCGCTCTCCTGGTCACGGCGGCCCTGGCCTGCGCATGCGGGCCGGAGGATCAGCCGGTGCCCGGCACCCCGTCGGCCGCCGCCTCCAGCACCGCTCCCCCGGCGTCGCCCTCCGCCCCGGCTTCCGGCGCCACCTCCTCGGCGCCGCCCTCCGCCCCGGTCGCGGCGGCGGGAAGTCACGTGAGCGAGGGCATGGTCGGCGCCAACGCCACCAACCCGTTCAGGATCGAGGTGCGGGCCATCGAGCGGCACGCCGGGCTGACCGTGTTACGCATGGAGATCATGACCACCGCGACCTCCAACGCCATCGGCGACTTCGGCTACGGCATCCTGCCGGCCTCCTTCGCCAGGTTCAGGCTGCTCGACCCGGTCGGCAGGAAGGTGTACTTCACCCTGCGCGAGAACGACGGCGACGGCGAGGCCTTCGGCACCAGGCACCTCCCGCCCGCCGGCGCCTACCCCGATGACTTCGTGCCGGGCGTGCGCTACCCGGTCGAGGTCTACTTCCCGCCGCTTCCCGCCACCGCCGAGGCGGTGTCGATCGTGCCCGACATGCCGATGGGCCCGATGACCGGCATCCCGGTCACCGACGGAGGCGCCGAACCGGCCGCCCGTGAACGCGATTCCTCCGAGCCGAAGGCCGGCGACACGTTCCAGTGGCCCGTCGTCGTACCGAACGGGAAGATCTGGTCGGGCGTCTCCGACCTGAACGAACTGGTGGAGACGCCGGTGAGGAGCACCACGCAGGAGGGGGACAAGGAGACGATCGGCCTGCGCACCGACGTGCTGTTCGCCTTCGACGAAGCGCGTCTGAGCGCGAAGGCGGCGGCCGTACTCGATGACGTGGCCGAGGAGACCAGACGACGGGCCGACCCCGCCAAACCGCCCATCACGATCATCGGCCACACCGACGACAAGGGCGACGACGGCTACAACCAGACACTGTCGGTCAAGCGGGCCCGGGCCGTGCAGGAGTACCTGGCCGCCAGGCTCGGCACCGACTATCAGTACAAACCGGAAGGCAAGGGCGAGAGCGAGCCGATCGCCAAGAACCAGAAGAAGGACGGGAGCGACGATCCCGCGGGGCGGGCCAGAAACCGCCGCGTGGAGATCTCCTACTCCATCAAGCGGCAGGGCCCGGACGTGACCACCACCACGGGCCCGTCCACCGACCGGGTACGCGGCTCCACCGTGGCGCCGGCCCCCTTCCGCGCCGATCCGGGAGCGCGGGCGGCCGGTTTCACCTGGTCATTCCACAACCAGACGGACCAGCTCAAGGTGGACGTGCTGCCGCTCTATCGCGACGGCGCCTACGTGGTGGCCTCCTTCGACATCACCAAGGTCAACAAGGGCACGTTCATCCCGGTCCCCGCCCCCTTCTCCGGGTGGGACCACGAGTTCTCCTCCGGCTCCGATTTCGGCGCGTTCATCCTCGTCGATCCGGCCACCAAGGCGCGCTACCACCCGCTCAAGATGTACACGGAGTTCGTCGAGAACTACGTGCCCGCCCTGGAGGAGGGCGAGACCGGCAGAGCCTACGTCTACTACCCGGCCCCGCCCGACGACCGCACGAGCATCACGCTGGAGGTGCTGAACGGAGGCGCCTACCCGGGGATCCCCATCGGACGCTGACCGGCCGGCGGCCCCCCGCAGGCCGGTACGACGCCGGCCCCGGCTCCTTTGACGAGAGCGGCGGCGCATGGAGCCGCCATGCCGCCGCGAGGGCAGGACAACCGGCCCGGTGAACGACCGCCGGCTAGTCCTCCTCCAGCCAGACGTAGCCGGCGAAGCGGCCGGTCACGGCGTCGCGGCGGTGGGAGAACAGTTCGGGGCTCTCGATGGTGCAGCGCGTGTCGTGGGTGATCTCGCCGACGCCCGCCTTGGCGAGCTGCGAGTTGATCGCGGCCCGCAGGTCGAGGGCGGGGGTGTCGCGGCGGGTGATCGACCACGCCTCCGGGACGACCGCCGTGACCTCGGCGCGCATCTCCTCCGGCACCTCGTAGCAGCTCCCGCAGGCCATCGGGCCGATCAGGGCGGTCATCCGGCCCGGCTCGGCACCGTGCGCCGCCATCTCCGCCACCAGCGCCGGGACCACGCCCGAGACGGTGCCGGCCCGCCCGGAGTGCGCCGCGCCCACCAGGCCCGCCTCCGCATCGGCCAGCAGGACGGGCGCGCAGTCGGCGCACAGCGCGGTCAGGCCCAGGCCGGGGACGTCGGTGCAGACGCCGTCCAGCGGCGGCGGGTCGTCACCGAAGGGCTCGGTGACGTAGCGGACGTCGGCGCTGTGGACCTGCCGCATGAACACGACCCGCTCCAGCCCGAACTCCGCCGCCGTACGGGCCCGGTTGGCCGCGACCGACGCGGGGTCGTCCCCGCACGCGCCGCCGAGGTTGCGGGTGTCGTACGGCGCGGCGCTCACGCCTCCGTGACGGTCCGTGATCCTCATCTGAACGTTCACGGCCCCGACCTTACCTACCCGGCGGAACCCCTCCCCCTCCGCGTTCGTTTCACAGGCGGCGCGGACCTTCCGTTCCGCCGGTTCCCCCGACAGATCGCGAGGAAGCTCATGACGCAGATCGCGTACGACCGCAAGGAGCAGCTCCGCCAGATCGAGAGCGGCCTGATGCCCGGCGAGCAGATCATCGCCGTCTACGACGCCATCGGCACCGGCACCGGGTTCCTCGGCCTCACCGACAGGCGGGTGATCGTCCAGGACAAGTCGTTCGTGGGCAAGAAGATCGCCATCACGAGCATCCCCTACAGCAAGATCTCGGCCGTCAGCGTGGTGAGCAACAAGTCCCTCGCGGGCGGGTTCTTCTCCTCCGGCGCCATCGCGGTCCACGTGGGCACCCACACCTACGAGGTGGAGTTCCGCGGCGACGAGAAGGCCCACCACGCCCACAACGTCATCCTGAGCTTCATCAGCCGCTGAAGCCGCTGACCCGGCGTCGGCCCGGCGGCGGCCCGGCGGCGGCGACCGGCCGGCGCGGGTCCGTCGTCCGCTCGGCCGTCCCGGCCGTCCGCCCGGACCGCGCGGCGGCGCGGTCCGGGCCGGGACGACGTCGTCAGGGGGCGGCGACCGACCGGTACAGGTCCATCGTCCGCTCGGCGATCCTGGACCAGGAGAAGTGCTCCACGGCCCGCGCGCGCCCGGCCGCGCCCAGCTCGGCGGCCAGCTTCGGGTCGTCCAGCAGGCGGTTGACCCGCTCGGCGAGGTCGGCGGCGAACCGCTCGGGATCGTCGGGCGAGCCGTCGGCGGTGGACTGCGCGATCGGCACGAGCAGGCCCGTCGACCCGTCGGCCACGACCTCGGGGATGCCGCCGGTGGCGGTGGCCACCACGGCGGTCTCGCAGGCCATGGCCTCGAGGTTCACGATGCCCATCGGCTCGTAGACCGAGGGGCAGACGAACACCGTGGCGTGGGTCAGGATCTGGATCACCTCGGGGCGCGGGAGCATCTCCGAGATCCACACCACGCCCTCGCGCTCGCGTTCCAGCCCCCGGACCAGCCCGGTCACCTCCTCGGCGATCTCCGGGGTGTCCGGCGCGCCCGCGCAGAGCACGAGCTGGGCGTCGCGCCGCAGGCTCCGGGCCGCGTGCAGCAGGTGGACCAGCCCCTTCTGCCGGGTGATCCGGCCCACGAACACCACGTACGGCCGGGCCGGGTCGATGCCGTGCCTGGACAGGAAGCCGGTGTCGGCGTCGGGGGCGTACTGGGCGGTGTCGATCCCGTTGTGGATCACCCTGACCCTCTCCGGCGCCACCTCCGGATAGGCGGCCAGCACGTCGCGGCGCATCCCCTCCGAGACCGCGACGACCGCGTCGGCGCTCGCCAGCGCGCCGCGCTCGGCCCAGGACGACAGGGTGTAACCGCCGCCGAGCTGCTCGGCCTTCCACGGCCGCAGCGGCTCCAGGCTGTGGGTGGTCACCACGTGCGGGACGCCGTACAGCATCTTGGCGACATGACCGGCGAAGTTGGCGTACCAGGTGTGGCTGTGCACCAGGTCCGCGCCCTGGCAGGCCGCCGCCATCTCCAGATCGACGCCGAGGACCTGGAGGGCGGCGTTGGCCTCCTCCAGCCCGGCCGGCGTCCGGTAGGCCGCCACCCCCTCCTCGGTCCGGGGCGCCCCGAAGCAGCGCACCCGGACCTCGGCCAGCCTCCGCAGTTCGCGGGCGAGGTACTCGACATGGACACCGGCGCCGCCGTACACCTCTGGGGGATACTCGCGGCTCAGCAGATCAACGCGCATATGATCAGCGTAGTGTTTCATCCCTGTTCATCAGGTTAGGGTCGGGTGCATGAGAGTCCTCGCGATCGTCCTCGCCGGCGGCGAAGGCAAGCGGCTGATGCCACTCACGGCTGACCGGGCCAAGCCGGCGGTGCCGTTCGGGGGGATATACCGGCTCGTCGACTTCGTGCTGTCGAACCTCGCCAACGGCCAGTATCTGAAGATCGTGGTGCTGACGCAGTACAAGAGCCACAGCCTCGACCGGCACATCTCCCGTACCTGGCGGCTGTCGACCATGCTGGGCAACTACGTCACGCCCGTGCCCGCGCAGCAGCGGCTGGGCCCGCACTGGTTCTCCGGGTCCGCCGACGCGCTGTTCCAGAACCTGAACCTCATCTACGACGAGATGCCGGAGCACGTCATCGTGTTCGGCGCCGACCACATCTACCGGATGGACCCCCGGCAGATGGTGGAGCAGCACATCGACTCCGGCGCCGACGTGACGGTGGCGGCCATCCGGCAGCCGCTGTCGCTCGCCGACCAGTTCGGGGTGATCGAGGCCGACCCGGCCGGGCGGCGGATCGTCGCGTTCCGCGAGAAGCCCAAGGACGCGGTGGGGCTGCCCGACGCCCCCGACCAGGTGTACGCGTCGATGGGCAACTACGTCTTCAAGACCCAGGCGATGCTCGACGCGCTCCGCGAGGACGCGCTCGACCCCACCAGCAAGCACGACCTCGGCGGGAACATCATCCCGATGATGGTGAAGTCCGGCAGCGCCCAGGTGTACGACTTCGCCGACAACGTGGTGCCCGGCTCCACCGAGCGCGACCGGGGCTACTGGCGGGACGTCGGAACGCTCGACGCCTTCTACGAGGCCCACATGGACCTCATCTCGCCGCACCCGGTCTTCAACCTGTACAACCAGCAGTGGCCGATCTACACCTGGCACGACCCGCTCCCGCCGGCCAAGTTCGTCCACAACGAGGGCGACCGGGTCGGGCGGGCGATCGACTCCCTGGTGTCCGCCGGTGTGATCGTCTCCGGCGGCCTGGCGGACCACTCGATCCTCTCCCCCGGCGTGGTGCTGCACTCGCACTCGCGGGTGGAGGACTCGGTGCTGATGGACAACGTGAAGATCGGCCGGGGCGCCGTCGTCCGCAAGGCGATCATCGACAAGAACGTGGTCATCCCCGACGGAGCGCGGATCGGCTTCGACCCCGAGTACGACCGCAGCCGGTTCGCGGTCACCAGGAACGGGATCGTGGTCATCGGCAAGAACGAGATCATCGACCGCTGACGGGCGGCCTGGGAGCCGGGCCGCTGAACGGCGTCCGGACCGGGCCCCGGCCGCGTCGGCTGACCGGCGTCCCGGGTGCCGGGCCGCGCGCGGAGCGGCCCGGTGCCCGGAGGGGCGGATCAGTTGACGGAGGGCTTCTCCGGAAGCCGGTCGAGGATCGCCTGGAACATGGTCGCGTTGAACGCGGCCATCTCACCCATCCGCGTCTCCAGCCCGTTCATGCGCTCGTCGACGGCGGCGAACTTGGCGTTCATCTCCTCGCGGAGGAGATCGACCTTGGTGTCCAGCTTGGAGACCCTGGTGTCCAGCACGGAGACCCGATCGTCGAGCTTGGAGACGCGATCATCCAGCTTGGAGACGCGATCGTCGAGCTTGGAGACCCGATCATCCAGCTTGGAGACCCGATCATCCAGCTTGGAGACCCTGGTGTCCAGCACGGAGACCCGCTTGTCGAGCTTGGAGACCTGCTCACCGAGTTCGGAGACGCGGTCGCCCAGCATGGAGACCCTGGTGTCCAGCACGGAGACGCGCTTGTCCACTTTGGAGACCTTGTCGTCCAGCGTGGAGACCCGGTCGTCGAGCATGGTGACCCTGATGTCCAACCTGGCGATCTTGCCGTCCAGCTTGGACACGTGCGTGCCGAGATCGGAGACCTGCGTGCCGAGATCGGAGACACGCTTGTCGAGCGTGACGACCTGCGTGCCGAGATCGGAGACACGCTTGTCGAGCGTGACGACCTGCGTGCCGAGATCGGAGACACGCTTGTCCAGCGTGACGACCTGCGTGCCGAGCGTGGAGACCTTGGTACCGAGCTCGCCGACCCTGCGGTCGAGGCCCGTGACCCTGGTGTCGAGGCCGGTCACCACGGCCTTCAGCTCCCCGGTCTGGACACCTAGGTCGACGACCTTGTCGTCCAGGCCCTTGAACCAGTCGTCCACCCGCTTGATCCGCTCATCCGCCGTGTTCAGCTGGGCGTAGACGGGGTCCAGTGCCTCGTAGGCGCGCTGTGAGGCCGTGCGTCCGCACTCGGTGCTGAGCCTCCTGAAGTCGTTCTCCAGTCGGGTCACGCGGTCCTCCAACTTGCTCATGGTTCTTCTCCTCGGGGGATGGGTTCAGCGTAGGCGCGTCGCGCCGTCGAGGATCGGAGGCAGGGGACGAGTCCTCGTGGGGAACATCATGGAGGGTGATCAGCCGTCACGGGGCGTGTTCGGGGAACCGTTTCCGCAGGAAATCGGGGCAGGATGAGGAATCTCTCCCGGGGGCGGCGACACGCGGAACCAGGGATGCGAAAGGTTCTCCGAAACACCGATGTCGCTGAACATCCTCCGCGTCATCCGGCATCCTCGTGCCTTCCCCGCGAAAGTTCGTTCATGATTTTCCATTGACGGAGTGAGTACTCACTCCATAGATTGAGAGGCATGGAAACCACATCCCCCCGGCGCAGAGCGCCGGGAATGAGCCCCGAGCGGCGACGGGAGATGATCGTGCTCGCCGCCCTCCCGCTGGTCGCCGAGTACGGCACCGCCGTCACCACCAGCCAGATCGCCAGGACCGCCGGGATCGGCGAGGCCACGATCTTCCGGGTGTTCGCCGACAAGGACGAGCTGCTGGACGCCTGCGTGGCCGAGGCGCTCCGCCCCGACCACGTGCTGGAACAGCTCGCCGCCGTCCCGCTCGACCAGCCGCTCGCCGTCCGCCTGACCGAGGCGGCCGAGGCCATGCGGGCCCACATGACGCGGATCGGCACGGTCCTCGGCGCCCTGCACGCCTCGGGCCACCGGTCGTCCCACGACCGGCGCCCCTCCCCCGCCGGGGACCGTACGAATGCACCGGCCGACGACACGGGCGGGGACCGTACGGACGCACCGGCCGGTGCCGCGAGCCGGGAACCCGCCGACGGGACGGCCGCCGGCCGGCCGGGCGGGCCGCACGCCCCGGGCGGCCGGGAGGCGTCCCTCCGGCGGACCCGCGAGGCGCTGACCGAGCTGTTCGAGCCGGACCGCGAGGCGCTGCGCCTTCCCCCGGAACGGCTGGCCGCGCTGTTCATGGACCTGACGTTCGCCGGGAGCAGGCGACCGGCCGGCGACACCGCGCCGGACGTCGCCGAACTCGTGGACGTGTTCGTGCACGGCGCGCTGGCCCGCCCGGACTCCACCGAGAGGACCGCGAGATGACCGCCGCCCCGAACCGTCGAGGCTCCGCCGAGGAGGGCCCGAAGTGACCGTCACGTTGAACCACACCATCGTCCCCGCCTGCGACAACGAGCGTGCGGCCCGGTTCTTCGCCGACGTCATGGGCCTTGCGTGCCTGCCCCCGGCCGGGATGCGCGGCCACTTCGCGCCCGTCCGGGTCAACGACTCCCTCACCCTCGACTACATGACCGTCGAGGACCCCGAGGGACACCACCTGGCCTTCGATGTGGACCCGGCCACGTTCGACGCGGTCCTGTCCCGGCTCCGGGAGCGCGGCGTGCCGTACGGCAGCCACCCCGCCGACCCCGCCAACGGCCGTGTCGATCATCCGCTGTGCCCGCGCGGCCTGTTCTTCCGCGACGACTCCGGCAACCTCTACGAGGTCATGTCCCCCGAGTAGGCGTCGCCGGAGAAGCCGTCCGAGACGCCGTCGGGGACTTCCTCCGAGGCTCCGTTCGAGAGGCCGCCGGGGACATCACCGGAGACACCCTCCGAGGCTCGGTCCGGGCCGCCGCCGGAGACGCCGTCCCGGGCATCGCCGGGGACGGCGCCGGGTCCCGGCGGGGTCCAGGTGAAGCGGGGCGGGCGGCGTTCCAGGAAGGCGGCGATCCCTTCCGCGGACTCCTCGCGCGCGGCCCGCTGCCATTCGCGGACCCGCGCCTCACCGGCCCGGCCCTCCACGATCTCCTTGGCGGCGGCCAGGGTCAGCCGGGAGTTGGCGGCCAGGGTCCTGGCCAGGCCGTACACCCGTCCGGCCAGCTCGCCGGGGGCGACGACCTCGTCCACCAGGCCGGTGCGCAGCGCCCGGCCTGCGTCGATGAGCTCGGCGGAGTAGAGCAGGAACTTGGCGGCGGACGGTCCGACGAGGTCCACCAGGCGGCGGGTGGAACTGACCGGGTAGACGATCCCGAGCCTGGCCGGGGTGACGCCGAAGCGGCTGCCCTCGGCGGCCACCCGCAGGTCGCAGGCGACGGCGAGCTGGCAGCCGCCGCCGACGCAGAACCCCTCGATCATCGCGATCACCGGCTTGGGGAAGGCGGTCAGCGCCCGTTCGGCGGCGACGGTGAGCCCGGTGTCGTCGTCGCCGTCGGCCAGACCGGCGATCTCGGAGATGTCCGCCCCCGAGCAGAAGGTGCCGCCCGCGCCGGTCAGCACGAGGACCCGCACGCCGGGGTCGGCGGCCAGCGGCGCGAGCAGGTCCGGCAGCGCCCGCCACATGGCCGCGCTCATCGCGTTGCGCCTCTCGGGCCGGTCGATCCGGAGGGTGGCGACATGGTCGCCGGTGGTCAGCTGGAAACCATCGGATATCCGCACGTGTGAATTCTCCCGGGACGTTCCCCGGTCATGACGGTGCGGGGCCGCGCCGGGCCGCCAGGCCGCGTAGGGGCCCACCGTACGGCCAGGCCCGCCGTGCCGGGAGGCCGCCGTACGGGGCCCGGGGCCGCGGCCGGTCAGGCGGCGCGGTCGTCCACCCGGAAGCGGGGCAGCGAGTCAGGGTACTTCTCCTGGATGAACCTGACCATGTGCTCGCGGATGTCGCACTTGAGGTCCCAGGCGCTGGGCGAGTCGGCGGCGCTCATCAGCGCCCGCAGTTCCACCAGGCCGTTGGGCAGGGTGTCGACGACCTGGAGGACCCAGTCCTTCTGGTCCCACAACGGATGCTCGCGCAGGACGTGGTACAGCTCGGTGCGCAGTTCGTCCACCGGGACCGACCAGTCGACGCGGAGCATCACCGCGCCGATCACCCGGCTGCTGTGGCGGGTCCAGTTCTCGAAGGGGTTGGTGGTGAAGTAGGAGACCGGCAGCACCAGCCTGCGCTCGTCCCACAGGTGCAGCACCACGTAGGTGAGGCTGAGCTCCTCGATGCGGCCCCACTCGTCCTCGACCACCACGACGTCGTCGAGCCGGAGCGCGTCGCTGAAGGCGAGCTGCAGCCCGGCGAGCATGTTGCCCAGGGTCGACTGGGCGGCGACGCCGACGATCACACCGGCGATTCCGGCGGAGGCCAGCAGACCGGCGCCGAGCGCGCGCACCTGGGGGAAGGTGAAGAGCATCGCGCCCAGCGCCACCACGATGATCACCGCGGAGGCCACCCGGCGGACCAGGGTGATCTGGGTGCGGATGCGGCGGGCCCGCCGGTTGCGCTCGCCCTGGACGGTCACCAGCCGGTCCAGCACCACGTCGGTGACCGCGTAGGCGGCCTCGATGACCAGCCAGGAGACGACGCCGATCATGGCCAGGCTGAGCACCTGCTCGATGCCGTCGGCGAACGATCCCTCGGCCATGCTCGGAACGTAGACCGTCTTGGCGGCCGCCACGATCGCCGTGGTCAGGGCGGGCCAGGCGCAGCGGTGCACGAGCGGACCGGCGAGGACCCATCTCTCGCCGATCAGCCGTGACCGCAGCACGCGGCGCACCACCTCCACCGCGGCGGCGGCGGCGAGCACCGTGATGAGCATGATGATCCATCTGGACAAGATCGGCTTTCCTCCCGTCGTCGGTCCCCCATGGGGGTTGCCCGCGGGCCCGCCGCGTATTCAGAAGGCTTCGTCGAATGTGACGTTCCCCTCAACGGCTATCTGGTAGGCCGAAACCCGCCGCTCGAAGAAGTTGGCGAGTTCCTGTACGTCCTGCAGTTCCATGAAGGCGAAGGGGTTGGCGGTGCCGTACCGGACGGGCAACCCGAGCCGGACCAGGCGCTGGTCGGCCACGTACTCAAGGTACTGCCGCATCCGCTCCGCCTCCATTCCGGGCAGCCCGTCGCCGCACAGGTCGGCGGCGAAGGCCAGCTCGGCGGCCACCGCCTCCTCCAGCATCCGGGTGACCTGCTCACCCAGCTCGTCGTCGAACAGTCCGGGCTCCTCGGCCCGTACGGTGTCCACCACGGAGAAGGCGAACTCCATGTGCATGGACTCGTCGCGGAACACCCAGTTCGTGCCGGTGGCCAGGCCGCCCAGCAGGCCGCGGGAGCGGAACCAGTAGACGTAGGCGAAGGCGCCGTAGAAGAACAGCCCCTCGATGCACGCCGCGAAGCAGATCAGGTTGAGCAGGAACGCCCGCCGGTCCTCGCGCGTCTCCAGGCGGTCCAGCCCGCCGAGAGAGTCGATCCACCGGAAGCAGAACTCGGCCTTGTCCCGGATCGAGGGGATGTGCTCGACCGCGGCGAAGGCGCGCACCCGCTCGTCGTGGTCGGGCAGGTAGGTGTCCAGCAGGGTCAGGTAGAACTGGACGTGCACCGCCTCCTCGAAGAGCTGCCTGCTGAGGTACAGCCGCGCCTCGGGGGCGTTGACGTGCCGGTAGAGGTTGAGGACCAGGTTGTTGGCCACGATCGAGTCGCCGGTGGCGAAGAAGGCGACGAGCCGGTTGATCAGGTGGCGTTCCTCGGCCGTCATCCTGGCGAGATCGGGCAGGTCGGAGGAGAGGTCCACCTCCTCGACGGTCCAGGTGTTGCGGATCGCGGCGCGGTAGCGCTCGTAGAAGTCCGGGTAGCGCATGGGGCGCAGCGTGAGGTCCATTCCGGGGTCGAGCAGCATCGGGAGAGCCCTCCGTGGGTTCCGGGTGAAGAGGTTCGGGTGGGACGAGGAGCCGGGGCGGTCCCTACTGGCAGGCCTCGCAGTACTCGGGGTTCTCCAGCGAGCAGGCGACGGCCTCCGGAACGGAGGCGTCGGAGGCGGCGGCGCGGGCCACGGTGGTCTGCGCGATCCGGGTCGCCGGGCGGGACCGCAGGTAGTAGGTCGTCTTCAGACCGCGCTTCCAGGCGTAGGCGTACATCGAGGAGAGCTTGCCGATGGTCGGCGTGGCCATGAAGAGGTTCA
The DNA here is from genome assembly GCF_055585205.1 of Streptosporangium sp. NPDC053982. Classification (NCBI taxonomy): domain Bacteria; kingdom Bacillati; phylum Actinomycetota; class Actinomycetes; order Streptosporangiales; family Streptosporangiaceae; genus Streptosporangium; species Streptosporangium sp. NPDC053982. The sequence goes on along the minus strand of NZ_JBVJKQ010000004.1, from coordinate 243,951 downwards.
GCGACTGCGACTGGTCGATGTACGGCATGCGCGCGGCGGCCAGGTCGATGAGCGCCTTCTGCGGCAGTTCCCAGGCGGTGCGGTAGAGCGCCTTCAGGTCGCCGGGGACGCCGGGGACGTCCTGGACCGAGCCGTCGGCCCGCTTGATCGCGTCGCGGACCTGCGGGGTCCACAGGCCGCGCTCGGTGAGGTCGCGGACCAGGTAGCGGTTGACCTGGAGGAACTCCCCCGAGAGGGTCTCGCGCTTGAAGACGTTGGAGACCTGTGGCTCGATGCACTCGTAGCAGCCGGCGATGGAGGCGATGGTCGCGGTGGGCGCGATCGCGACCATGAGCGAGTTGCGCAGACCCGTCCCGGCGATCCTGGCCCGCAGCGCCGCCCACTCCGCCGACCGCCCGGCGTCGTAGTGGTCGGGGTGCAGCACGCCGCGGGCGGCGCGGGTCTCGTCGTAGGAGGGGTGGCGGCCCCGCTCGACGGCCAGGTCGGAGGAGGTGGCGTAGGCGGCGAGCGCGATCTCCTCGGAGATCCGGGTGGACAGCTCCAGCGCCTCCGGGGAGTCGAACGGCAGCCGCAGCGTGAAGAACACGTCGGCCAGGCCCATCACGCCCAGCCCGATCGGCCGCCACCTGCGGTTGGCGGCCTCGGCCTCGGGGGTCGGGTAGAAGCCCAGGTCGATCGTGCGGTCCAGGAACCGTACGGCGGTGCGGACGGTGGAGCGCAGCCGCTCCCAGTCCATCCGCCCGCCGTCGAGGTGGGCGGCCAGGTTGATCGACCCGAGGTTGCACACGGCGGTCTCGGCGTCGCCGGTGACCTCCAGGATCTCGGTGCAGAGGTTCGACAGGTGGATGACGTTCCCGGGGAGGGCCGTCTGGTTGGAGGTGCGGTTGGCGGCGTCCTTGAAGGTCATCCAGCCGTTGCCGGTCTGGGCGAGGGTGCGCATCATCCGGCCGTACAAGGCGCGGGCCGGGACCTGGCGGACGTACCGGCCCTCGGCCTCGGCGGCGCGGTAGGCCGCGTCGAACGCCTCGCCGTACAGGTCGGTGAGGTACGGGACCTCCTTGGGGTCGAACAGCGACCAGGTGCCGTCGGCCTCGACGCGGCGCATGAACTCGTCGGGGATCCAGTTGGCGAGGTTGAGGTTGTGCGTGCGGCGTGACTCCTCACCGGTGTTGTCGCGCAGCTCCAGGAAGTCCTCGATGTCGGCGTGCCAGGTCTCCAGGTAGACGCAGGCCGCGCCCTTGCGGCGGCCGCCCTGGTTGACCGCGGCGACGCTCGAGTTCAGGGTGCGCAGCCACGGCACGACGCCGTTGGAGTGGCCGTTGGTGCCGCGGATCAGCGAGCCGCGCGAGCGGATCCGGGTCCAGGAGACGCCGATGCCCCCGGCGTACTTCGACAGCCGCGCGATCTGCCCGTACCGCTCGTAGATCGCCTCCAGCTCGTCGCGGGGCGAGTCGAGCAGGAAGCAGGAGGACAGCTGGGGGCGGCGGGAGCCGGAGTTGAACAGGGTGGGCGAGCTGGGCAGGTAGGACAGGGTGGACATGAGGCGGTACAGCTCGGCGGCCTCCTCCACCGTCTCCGACAGGCCGCACGCCACCCGCAGGAAGAAGTGCTGCGGGCGCTCCAGCACGCCGCGGGTCTCGGGGTGGCGCAGCAGGTAGCGGTCGTAGACCGTGCGCAGGCCGAAGTACTCGAACCGGGCGTCGGCGGCGTCGTCGACGAGGGCGTCCAGCTCGGCGGCGTGCGCCGCGACGAAGGCGGCCAAGCCGTCCTGCAGCAGCCCGGCGGCGTGGGCGGCGGCGACGGACCCGGCGAAGGTCCGCACGCCGTGGGCGGCGGCCTCGTCGGCGATCAGCCCGGCCAGCAGGCCGGCGGCGACCCTGGAGTTCTCCGGATCGGCGACCACCCGGGCGGCGGCCTCCTCGATGGCCAGCCGGCGGCCGGCCAGATCCTCGCGTGCCTGCCCGGTCCCCTCGGCCGTCTCGGCTGCCTCGGTCACGATCGGTGCCACGTGCTTCCTCCTGGCGTGCTCGGTGCTCTTCCCGTAGGGCTCCCGCCGGGTCAAGGGCACGCGTCGGAGAACGGTTCGCGGGCATGCCGGACCGCCTCGTCCGCGGGCCCACCCTCGAGGCCCTGGACATCTGTGCCGGGAGAGGCGGCCGCGCCGCGCGCCCCGGGCCGCCTCACGCGGCCCCGGCGCCCGGCCCGGTCCCCTTCTCCCGTCTTTCCCGTCACCGGCAGGTCTTCGGACTCACGGGCGCCTGGCGCATGCCTACTGGCCGTCGCTTCCCGGGCACATGGCCCAGTGCTCCTGACGGCGGTCGTTCCCGTTCACCGCTGCGGGGCAGCCCCGGATTCGCACCGGGTTCCCTCTTGCCTCGCCTCCACGCGGAAGGCGAGCCGGCAACGACGAGGATCCTACATGTAGTGGCTTCGGACGCAACTACCCCAACAGGTTGTGGCGAAGGCTTTGAGCAAACCGAGATCACGGAGCACGTCACGGGCCCGGCCGGTCTCGCCGGACAGCCACTGGCGGAAGTCGTCGCCGCTGAGGTAGATCCGGCTCCAGCCCCCGGCCTCGCACAGGGACCGCCAGCGCGGCGAGGCGTCGAGGGCGTCGCACAGGGCCACGGCCCGGTCCCGGTCGTCCGGGCTCATGCCCCGCGGGCCGAACACCCCGCACCAGTCGGTGTACTCCAGCCGGACGTCCATCTCCATCAGCGTCGGCGCGTCGATCCCGGGGAGCCGCTCGGCGGAGGAGACCACCAGCGGCCGCAGGCGACCGGCGGCGATCTCGCGTGTGAAGGAGCGCGCCGAGCCCAGGATCGCGCCCACCCGGCCGTCGCGGAGCGCCTCGACGGCGTCGGCGGCGGCGGGGTATCCCGCGTACTGCAGCAGCCTGGCGTCCGCCCCGAGGCATTTGGCGATCATGCCGTAGAGCACGTGGTCGGAGCCGCCCTCCAGGCGCCCGCCCATCACCAGCCCGCCCGGGTCGCGGCGCAGCAGCGCGGCGAGGTCCTCGAAGGAGCGCAGGCGGGAGCCGGGCAGAACGATCAGGGCCGCCCAGTCGCCGGCCAGCCGGGCCAGCGGGGTGGTGGAGTCGACCACGGCGGCGGTGTCGGCGATCTCCGCCCCGGCCACCGCGGGCATCCCGGCGAGGAGCAGCCTCCCATCTCGGGAGAACGGCTCGCGGGAGAGCGGGTCGCGGGCGGACCGCTCACGGGACGCCGTCCCGGACGGCGCCCCGGACCGCGACCCGTACGGTGTCCCGTAGGGCGCCCCATGGGAGGCGAGCGCCTCCAGGGCGACGCCCGCCGCGCCACCCGGACGGTTCTCCACCCCGGCCGCCCGCACCAGCCCCTCGGCGCCCGCGACGGCCGCCATGCCGCGGGCGAGGGGATCCCAGTCGTGCCCGCGGGCGGCGGGCACGATGAGGGTCAGCATGGCCGTGAACGGCCTGTCCGGACCGCCGCAGCCGCCGCAGCAGCCGAGGACGGCGAGCCCGGCGGCGAACGAGAAGAACCGCCTGCGGTGCACGACGCGCCCTCCCCCCGAGACCCCCGATACCTCAGGTTACACCTATGTCACTTTCTGTGACATATGGCGGCCTCGCCGGGAGGAGGGACGGCAGGCTCACTCCACGGTGACGCTCTTGGCGAGGTTACGGGGCTTGTCGACGTCGCGGCCCAGCGCCACGGCGGCGTGGTAGGCCAGCAGCTGGAGCGGGATCGTCAGCAGGATCGGGTCCAGCTCGATCTCGTTCTTCGGCACCACCACGCAGTCGTCGGCCAGCTTCGGGTCCGCCGTACGGTGCCCGACCATGAGCACCCGGCCGCCGCGCGCCCGGATCTCGCCCAGGGTGGTGAGGTTCTTGTCCAGCAGCTCGTCGTCGGGGACGATCGCCACGGTCGGCGTCTCCGGGCCGATCAGCGCCAGCGGCCCGTGCTTGAGCTCGCTGGCCGGGTAGGCCTCGGCGTGCACGTAGGAGATCTCCTTGAGCTTCTGCGCGCCCTCGCGGGCCACCGGGTAGCCGCGGACCCGGCCCACGAACATCATGCTCGCCGTGTCGGCGTACTTGGCCGCCAGCTCCTTGATCTGCGGCTCCAGCGCGAGGATCTCCTCGATCTGGCCGGGCAGCCGCCGCAGGCCCTCGCAGACGCGGCGGCCGTCGGCCGGGGACAGGTCGCGCACCCGGCCCAGGTGCAGCGCGAGCAGCGCGAACGCCACCGCGGTCGAGGTGAACGCCTTGGTGCTGGCCACCGACACCTCGGGACCCGCGTGCAGGTACAGGCCGCCGTCGCACTCGCGGGCGATCGCGCTGCCCACGGTGTTGACGATGCCGAGCACCCGCCCGCCCTTGCGCTTGAGCTCCTGGACGGCGGCGAGGGTGTCGTAGGTCTCCCCCGACTGGCTGATCGCCACGTACAGGGTGTCGGGCTCCACCACGGGGCTGCGGTAGCGGAACTCGCTGGCCGGCTCGGCGTCGGCCGGGATGCGCGCCAGCTCCTCGATGAGCTGGGCGCCGATCTGGCCGGAGTAGTAGGCGGACCCGCAGCCGATGATCTTCACGCGGCGGAACGACCGGCTCTCCCGCGCGTCCATGTTGAGGCCGCCCAGGTGGGCGATGTGGAAGCGGTCGTCGAGGCGGCCGCGCAGCGTGCGGGCCACCGTCTCGGGCTGCTCGGAGATCTCCTTGAGCAGGTAGTGCTCGTAGCCGCCGGTGTCGTAGTGCCCGGCCTCCCAGTCGACGGTCAGCGGCTCCTTGGCGGTCTCCCGCGCGTCGCCGCCGAAGGTGGTGAAGCCGTCGGCCCGCAGCACAGCGAGCTCGCCGTCCTCCAGGTGGACCACCTGGCGGGTGTAGCGGACCAGGGCCGCGACGTCGGAGGCGGCGAACATCTCCTTCTCGCCGATGCCCAGCACGATCGGGCTGCCGTTGCGGGCCACGACCACCTCACCGGGCCGCCGGGCGTCGATCACCGCGATGCCGTAGGTGCCGACGATCCGCTTGAGCGCGGTGCGGACCGCCTCCTCCAGCGAGTCGGACTCCTCGACGGTGCGGGCGATCAGATGCGCCAGCACCTCGGTGTCGGTCTCGGAGACGAAGACCGCGCCGTCGGCCTCCAGTTTGGCGCGCAGCTCGTCGGCGTTCTCGATGACGCCGTTGTGCACGACCGCGACGCGCTCGTCGGTGGAAAGGTGGGGGTGGGCGTTGGCGTCGCTGGGCGCGCCATGGGTGGCCCAGCGGGTGTGCCCGATGCCCAGGGTGCCCTTGAAACGCGCGGGCACCACGGCGGCCAGGTCGCCCACCCGGCCCTTGACCTTGCGCGTCTTCAGGCCCCTGTTGGAGACCACCAGCCCCGCCGAGTCGTAGCCGCGATACTCCAGCCGCGCGAGGCCCTCCAGAAGAATCGGCGCCGCGTCCTTCGGCCCCACATAGGCCACGATCCCGCACATGTGTCGCACTCCTTACCCGTAGACGATCCGGCGCAGCTGGCGCAGGGTGAGCTGGGGTGCCGCGACACGGCGGGCGGGCAGCTCTGCGGCGATCCGGGGGAAGATCTGGTCGTTGACCATCCCCTTGGCCTTGAGCTCGGCGTGACGACGCCGGACGAACTCCTCGACGGGCTCGGAGAAGTAGGCCAGCACGTCCGCCACGACCCGCGCCGCCTCGCCCGGACCGAGGGAGCTCGTCCGGACCAGATGGGTAATCAGCTCCTCATGGTGCTGCCATGCCGTGGCCACAGGGCAGGACCATACGCATAACCAACGTCAATTACCAATTTTCCTGCCCGCTTCCGGGCAGAGATCCCCCCTTATGCCGTACGACGCCCGCACCCTGGGACGGTGAGTAGTCTCTCATAACGCTGGGTAGTCAACTGGCCGGAGGAACACCATGCGCCGTCTGACGGGCCCCACCGTCTTTGCCGCCCTGACCCTGCTGGCCCCGCCCCCTCCCGCGGGAGCCTCGTCCCCGGCCGGCCGCCAGGCGGCCTTCGCCCAGGCCGCGCTGAGGTACGGCGTGCCGGAGAGCGTGCTGCTGGCGGTCTCCTACCTGGAGTCCCGGTGGGACACCCACAACGGCCTGCCCAGCGTGTCGGCGGGGTACGGCCCGATGCACCTGGTCGACCCCTCCGCGGGCGTCCCGGCCGGCGCGCGCCCCGCACGTCCGTCCGGCGGCGCGGGCCCCTCGGGAGACACGGGAGACGCGGGAGACACTGTCCGGAACACCACCGGACCCTCCGGCGGCGCGGCCCGGGACACCGCGCGGCCCTCCGGGGGCACGGTCCGGGAGGCCGCCGGGGGCGAGCGGACCGCCGTGCCGCCGGCCGTACCGCCCGCCGACACCCTGCACCGGGCCGCGGAGCTGACCGGTCTCGCCCCCGCCGAGCTCCGGCGTGACCCCTCCGCCAACATCCTGGGCGGCGCCGCGCTGCTGGCCGACCACCAGCGGCGCGCCAGCGCGCGGCCCGGGGCGGACCCGGCGGGCTGGTACGGCGCGGTCGCCCGCTACTCCGGCGCCACGGACGCCGGGACCGCGGCGATGTTCGCCGACGAGGTGTACGCGACGATCCGCTCCGGCGCCGCACGGGTGACCGACGACGGTGAGCGGGTGGTCCTGCCCGCCGACCCCTCCGCCGCGCCGGAACGGGGGCCCGGGGAGACCGGGCTGCCCGCCGCGACGGCGGCCGCCGCCCCCGACTGCCCGCCCGCCCTGGCCTGCGAGTGGATCCCGGCCGCCTACCGGCGGCTGAAGAAGGGCGGACACGGCAACCACGACCGCTACCCGGGGACCCGCCCGATCGACTACATCGTCATCCACGACGGGGAGTCGCCCTACGACGTCATGACCCGGCTGGTCAAGGACCCCACGTACGTGAGCTGGCACTTCACCCTGCGATCGAGCGACGGCCACATCGCCCAGCACCTGCGGGCCGGAGACGTCGGCTGGCACGCGGGCAACTGGTACTTCAACTCCCGCTCCATCGGCCTGGAGCACGAGGGCTACCTCGCCAGGGGGGGCGCCTGGTACACCGAGGCGATGTACCGGGCCTCGGCCCGCCTGGTCCGCTACCTCGCCCGCAAGTACGACGTCCCCTTAGACCGGGCGCACATCCTCGGCCACGACAACGTGCCCGGAGCCACCCCGGCGACCGTGCAGGGCATGCACGAGGACCCCGGCCCCTACTGGGACTGGGACCACTACTTCACGCTGCTCGGCAGCCCGCTGACCGGCGTACGCGGCCGGGAGGTCTCCCTCGTCTCGGCGGCGGCCGCGTCACGCCCGGCGCACGCGGCACGCTCGGTGATGATCAAGCCCGACTACGCCGCCAACACGTCCTTCTTCAGCGGCTGCACCAAGTCGGGCCGGTGCCGCCGCGGGTCCGGCACGGTCTGGCTGCACGTCCGCCCCTCCCCCGCCTCACCGCTGGTCCGCGACGCCGGCAAGCACCCCACCGGGGAGTCCACCTACAGCGTGTACGACCACGCGGGGCGGGCCTCCACCGGCCAGCGCTACGCCTTCGCCGGCCGCCGGGGCGACTGGACCGCTATCTGGTACCTCGGGCAGCGGGCCTGGTTCTACGACCCGGCGGGCGCCCGCAGGTCCGTGCCCGCCTCCGGCCCCCTGGTGACGCCCCGCCCGGGCCTCGCCTCCGTCAAGGTGTACGGCAGGGCCTACCCGGAGGCCTCGGCCTACCCGCCGGGCATACCGGTGCAGCAGCCGGCCCCCCTGCAGTACACCCTCCCGGCCGGGCAGTTCTACAGCCTCGGCCTGACCTGCCGCGCGTCCTATTTCCACACGGGCGGATTCTCCCCGGCGTCCCACCGCGTCGTCACGGGCCGGACGCGCTACCACCAGATCCAGTTCGGCCACCGGGTCATGTTCGTCAGGGCGGCGGACGTCACGGTGGTTCCCGGCTGAGGAGCCGCACCCGGCCGGGAGATCATGCTCAGCCGGGAGCCACGCCCGGCCGAGGAGCCGTACCCGATGCGCGGGGAGGCCGGTGACGCCCGGCCGAGGGCCGCCCGGACCCCCTTCCCGTCCCCCGATCGACCCCTGGTTGTCCCCGGGTTGCGCGCGAGCACGCTCCGGAGGCGCTAGAGTTTTCTCGTGCCCCGGTCGACAGGCCGGGGAGCACGCGGAAGTGGCTCAGTGGTAGAGCATCACCTTGCCAAGGTGAGGGTCGCGGGTTCGAATCCCGTCTTCCGCTCGGCGGACCCCCCGGGGTCCGGCTGGTGGAGTGGCCGAGAGGCGAGGCAACGGCCTGCAAAGCCGTGTACACGGGTTCAAATCCCGTCTCCACCTCGGCGCACGGACGCCGGACCCGTGAGGATCCGGTAAAGTGGCGCACGTGCCCCGGTCGACAGGCCGGGGAGCACGCGGAAGTGGCTCAGTGGTAGAGCATCACCTTGCCAAGGTGAGGGTCGCGGGTTCGAATCCCGTCTTCCG
>NZ_JBVJKQ010000004.1:150417-235411 GCF_055585205.1 Streptosporangium sp. NPDC053982 | reverse complement strand
CTTCCGCTCTGATCCTCCAAGGACGATTAGCTCAGCGGGAGAGCGCTTCCCTGACACGGAAGAGGTCACTGGTTCAATCCCAGTATCGTCCACCAACAGAGATCCCCGGGTCCAGAACCCGGGGATCTCTTCGTTTCCGGGCCGCTCCAGCCGCCGGTCGCCCGTCCCTGGGCACGCCGTTCCGGGCGCGTCCCGGCATCCCCCTCTCCGGAACCCGTTCCGGGAACCGGTTCCGGCGGGCCCGCCCGCGGCGCCGCCTCCGGAGCACCGCTTCCGGCCGCCCCACCTCGGGTGTTCCGCTCCGTCCGCCCTCGCGGCCTCCCCCTCCCGCCGCTCTTTCCCCGCCTCCCGTTTCCGGGCTTCCCGCGTTTCCGGTACGCGCCGGGCGGCGACAGGAGGCAGCATCGGGGCATAACCCGGAATCTATTCATCGCTTATGCTCTTTTGACCATCGCGAAAGGGGCGAGCCTGTGCTGCGTGTGGTGGTCGACCCGGAGGTGCCCGCGAACGTCGCCGACCTCATGCGACGGAACGGCCCGCTGCTCTCCCGCTACCGGGCCGGCTGGAACCCCGAACCGAGCGGTCCCCACTTCCCGGCCCCCGTCCTGGTGTCCCTCGGGGTGCTGACGTTCCTGACGGTCCTCGTCACGCTGCTCGTCGGCGCTCCGGGGGTGTTCCTGGGCACCCTCGGCACCGTCTACCTGATCGTCCTCGCCTGCGTCTACCTCGCCAGGAAGCCCCTGCCGGCCGACTCGACGGAGCGCGTGCTGTACCGGCACTCGCGGTTCCACCAGGGCCGCTTCCTGGTCCTGGAGGACTTCGACCTCCCCTCGCGGGCCCTGCTCGGCCGGGTGCAGAAGGCGATCGACCGCATCATGGGCGCGCGGGTCAACGCCCTGGGCATGCTCGACAGCGTGCGCAACTCGGTGATGCTGCCCGCCGAGGAATGGGAGATCGCCCGGCTGCTGACCAAGCTGTCGGCCCTGCGGGCCAGGCACCGGCACCTGGCCCGCGGCGGCCGGACGCCGGAGGTGGCCGCCGCCATGGCGCCGCTGGAGCGGGCCCTGGCCGCCAGCGAGGCCGCCGTCGTCGCCCGCGTCGAGGCCCTGGAGCGCTACGCCCGCCACGTGGCGCGGGCCGACCACGCGCTGGCGTCGCGGGGGCAGATCGAGGCCCTGCTCGCCTACCTGCCGGAATACGAGCAGCTCGTCGCGGAGACGGGCGCCTCCCGCTTCTCCGCACCGGAGATCGGCACGCTGAGCGAGGACGCCGCCCGGCTGCAGCAGGCGCTGCGCGACAGCGTCCGCTCCGCCCACGAGGCGTTCCGGTACCTCGAAGGCTGAGAAGGAGGAGACGATTCCCAACCGTGCGAAGGGGGTGAGCCCGTGCAGCGGGTGGTAGTCGACCCGGAGGTGCCGGCGGAGGTCGCGGAACTGTTCCGCCGGAACGCCCGGCTGCTCTCCAGGGTCAGGGCCGGCTGGCAGCCCGCCCCCGTGCCGGTCCGCGAGGACCGCAGGGGCATAGCGCCCAAGGTCCGCATCGTCATCCTGTCGGGCGTCCTGCTGGGCCTGCTCGCCATGAACATCGGGCGGATCCCCTTCTTCCTGATCGGGATGCTCGCCTTCGTGGCGCTGATCGGCACGATCGCCGCCCAGCAGTTCCCCGATGCCGGCGAGGGTGACGAGGACGGCGACGCCGGCGACTACGAGATCTCCCGGCACGCCCACTGGTACGAGGGCCGCTACCTCCTGCCGGAGGACTTCGACGACACCGCCGGACCGCTGCTGGAGCGGGCCGGGCGGGCCGTCGACACCGTCATGCGCTCGCGGATCAACGCCCTGGGCATGCTCGACGACGTGCGCAACTCGGTGATGCTGCCCGCCGAGGAGTGGCAGATCGCCCGGCTGCTGGCCAAGCTGTCGGCGCTGCGCGGCGAGCACCGCGACCTGCTGTACGGCGGCAGCACCCCGGAGGTGACCGCCGCCATGGCGCCGCTGGAGCGGGCCCTGGCCGCCAGCGAGGCCGCCGTCGTCGCCCGCGTCGAGGCCCTGGAACGTTACGCCCGCCACGTGACCGAGGCCGAGCGGGCGCTGCGCGCCCACGAGCAGATCGAGCAGCTGCGGGAGCGGCTCCCCCGCTACGAGGAGCTCCTGGCCGAGACCGGCGCCGACTCGGCGGCCGTTCCGGAGATCGACCGGCTGGCCGGGGACGCCGGGCGGCTGGAGCGGGCGCTGCGCGACAGCGTCCGTTCGGCCCATGAGGCGTTCCGGCATCTCGACGGCCCGACCGGGGACGGGCCGTCCGTTCTCGGGTGACTCCACGGCCCACCCGGGAACCTCCCGCCCGTTCTTGGGTGATTCGTATGGGTATGGTCACCGCATGACGGAACAACCGATACTGGTCTACGACGGCGACTGCGGCTTCTGCACCTCCTGCGTCCGGTTCGCCGAGCGCCGGATCGGTCTCCGGGCCCGCGCCGTACCCCTGCAGACGGCCGACCTGGCCGTGCTCGGCGCCACCCGGGAGCGCGCCGAGCACGAGGTGCTGTGGGCGGAGGACGGCAGGCTGTACGGCGGGGCGCAGGCCGTCGCCAGGCTGCTGATCTGCGCGGGACCGCCCTGGAGCGTCGCGGGGTCCCTGATGCGGCTCCCCCTGCTGCGGCGGGCGGCGGGGTGGGGCTACCGGCTCGTGTCCGCCAACCGGGGGCGCCTGCCCGGCGGCACCCCCGCCTGCTCCGTGCCGGAGGCCCGCCGATGACCGTTCTGCTCACCGGTTTCGAGCCGTTCGACGGCGACACCGTCAACCCCTCGTGGGAGGCGGTCAGTCTCGTCCCCGGGGTGCGGGCCGTACAGGTGCCGTGCGTGTTCGGCGCGGCGGTGGATCGGCTGCGGGAGGCCGTCGCCGAGCACGACCCCCGGGTGGTCGTCTGCGTCGGGCAGGCCGGCGGCCGGGCCGACGTGACGGTCGAGCGGGTGGCCGTCAACCTCGACGACGCCCGCATCCCCGACAACGCCGGGCGGCAACCGATCGACGAGCCGGTGGTGCGCGGCGGGCCCGCCGCCTACTTCGCCACGCTGCCGGTGAAGGCGTGCGTGGCCGCGGCCCGGGCGGTCGGGGTCCCGGCGAGCGTGTCGCAGAGCGCCGGGACGTTCGTCTGCAACCACCTCTTCTACGGCCTGATGCACCTGATCGCCACGGAGCGGCCCGACATCCGCGGCGGGTTCGTGCACGTGCCGTTCGCCCCCGGGCAGGTCCTCGACCGGGCCGCGCCGTCCATGCCGCCCGCGCTGGTCGCCGAGGCGCTGGCCGCGATCGTGACGGCCGCCTCGTTCATGGAGGGCGACCTGCGCCTGGTCGGCGGCTCCCTGCACTGATCGGCGGCTCCCCGCCCGGGGCCGGAATCGGGCGTCCGGCGCCGTGGCCGGGGTCTGGGTCTGGGTCTGGGTCCGGAGCCTGGGTCCGGAGCCTGGCGGAGGTCCGGGGAGCCGAGGGACCGGAAACCGAGGGGTCGAGAGGTCGAAGGGGGCAGACGGGGACCGGGGAGCGGAGGCCGGGAGTCACAGCGGCACGCCGTACACCGCGCGGCGGCGTGCGAACTCGGTCACGCTCCACAGCGTCCCGCGCTCGCGGACGCAGGTGAGGTCCTCCGGGCCCACCGGGTAGGGCCGCCTGGTGACCGTGTCGCCGACCACGATCAGGACGCCGTTGCGCGTCGAGCCGGCCGCCTGGCTGAGATACCAGGTGCCGCCGTGGGAGAGCGCGCCCTGGATCCTGGGCTCGGGCAGCACGTAGGCGTCCTGGGCCGCGGCGACGCCGCCCGCGTCGGCGCGCAGCGGGCCGCCGGGCTCCAGCGGCCAGCGGGCCACCCTGCCGGGCGTGCCGGGGGCGTCGACGTACTCGCCGCCGATCAGGGTGTGCACCGGGCCCGTCCGGTCGACGGAGGCGAAGGAGAACCGGGCGTCGCCCGTCGCGACCCAGGCGCCGGTCTGCGGCATCACGTAGCGGTAGCCGAAGGCGTTGTAGGTCGCTCCCTTCCTGCCGATGGTGGTCTTGGAGTCGCCGTTCACCTCGTAGATGTGCCGGGTGTCGAAGACGCGCAGGCCGCGGCCGGTGTCGGCGACGTACAGCAGGTCCCCGTACCAGGCGACGCCGCCGGCGTGGATGTCGATGGGGGCGATCCCGCCGTCGGGCCTGGCCGTCACGAGCAGGACGTGCCGGTAGCGCAGCGTCGCGGCGTCGAGGAAGGACAGCCGGATGCCGCGCTCGGGCGCGTTCTGCGGCTTGAAGTACCAGCTCACCACGAACACGTCACCGCGGGCCCCGGCGTCGGAGGAGCTGGTCAGGCCCTGCGGGTACCAGTCGGTGACGGCGTTGTCGGCGTCGTCGAAGCAGTACCAGTCCACCGGCCGGGGCTTCATGCCGGAGAACGCCCCGGCGCCGGACGCCCCCTTCCTGACGGCGACCCGGTTGGCCTTGGCCAGGACGGTGGCGAGGGGCACACGGCCGAGCCGCTCGCCCAGCGCGCGGGCGCCGGCCAGCAGGTCGCCGTCGTTGCGCCTCAGCTCGAACGGCTTCACGGCCGTGGTCTTCATCGCACTCATCGGGGTCGCTCCTCCTCCGGTCGCCGCCGGGCCCGGCGGGTCGAGACGTGGAGTTCACGAGTATGCCGATATATGGATCATTCAGGAGCCCGATGAGGCGGTGAATCAGTCCAGGTCTGACATGTCGAGCACGGAACGGAGGTCCGCACGGTTCGCGGAGGTCCTCAAAGCGGCCAGGTGTGCACCGGCTCCCCGGTCAGCGCCAGCTCCTGGTAGCGGGTCACCAGGCGCGCCCGCGCCGCCGGGTCGGTGCCCAGCTCGGCGAGCTTCTCGCGCTGCCAGACCGCACCGGTACGGCGCCGCCCGGTGCGTTCCCGGATGACGTCGAGCGCCCGCTCCGCCTCCTGCGCGTCCACGCCGGCGCGCACCAGACCGTCCGCCGCCATGGGCAGCAGGTCCTCGACGAGCCGGTGCGCGGGGACCTCTCCGTCCCGGCCCGGCCAGGCCATCGGGGCGTCCAGTCCGCTGATCGCGCCGCGGTAGAAGTTGCGGTAGGCGTCGGCGAAGGGCGTCTCGTGCACCGGTTCCTCGGCCATCGCCAGGGTGAGGCCGAGCATGAAGGCGGTGTTGGCCACCATGTCGGCGGGGGTCGGCCCGGCGGGCAGGGCCCGCATCTCCACCCGCAGGTGGCCGCCGTCGGCCGGGTCGTAGACGGGCCGGTTCCACAGCCACACCATGCCCTGGTGCAGCCGCAGCTCGGCCAGTTCCGGGGCCTCGCCCGCCGCGTCCCGGGCGTCGGTGAGCACCGGCACCACCGGCTCGTACTCGCGGACGCACGCCTCGAACAGCTCCTCGGCGCCGCCGACCCACCCCGAGCCGAAGGCCACCCGCCGGTCCCTGCGGTCGAGCCGCTCGACGTCGCGGTCGTCGGCCGCCTCCTCGAACAGGGCGATCCTGGTCTCCTCCCACAGCCGCCTGCCCAGGAAACCGGGCGAGTTGCCGCTGACCGCGAGGACCGGGCCGATGGCGAGCTGGGCGGCGTTGTAGACACGGGCGAAGTCGGCCGGGGCCGTACGCAGGTGGACCTGCCAGGAGGTGTTGGCGCTCTCCAGGATGACGCCCTCGACCTCCAGCTCCAGCTCCTCGGCGCCGCTGATGCGCACCCGGAACGGCTCGGCGCGCAGCCGGCGCATGCCCCGGGTCATCGCCCGGTAGCGGGCCTCGTCGCTGAGCGCCTCGTGGGTGAAGTCGAACTCGCTGAGAGAGGGCAGGATCCCGATCGCCACGGACCGGCCGCCCTGCGTCGCCGCGGCCTTGTCCACCATGTCCATGGTCTCGCGCAGCTCGGCGGCCATCGCGGTGAAGGGCCGCCCGGCGAGCGGCAGCGGGGTCAGGTTGACCTCCAGGTTGAACCGGCCCAGCTCCGACACCAGCCGGTCGTCGGACGCGGCCTCGCGCACCTCCCGGTTGCGCTGGAGCGGCCTGCCGTCGGGGGTGGTGAGGAACAGCTCCAGCTCGGCGCCGACGGTCAGCGGGCCCTCCCCGAAGCCGGGCCGGGCCAGGGTCTCACGCAGCGTGGCCATCTGTTCCGCCAGCCGCTCGCCGAAGCGGATGAACTCCACCTCGGAGAACCGGTCCTTGTCGAGTTGCCGGCCCATCGCACCATCCGATCAGTTGGTCCTCGTGACCCCCTCCTACTCTCCCAGGTGGGGGCTTCTAATCAGGCGAGCGGGTGGGGGATGGATCACAGTCCGCGACGGGAGGGGCAGGAGGCCCGGTGACGTGGACGGTCCGGGAGCCGGATCACGGGCCGGGGACAGGCGGGGCGGGGACGGCCGGACCGGAGTCGCGGCCCGCGGCGGGGGCGGGTGGGACGCGCGGCCGACCGCGTGGCATCCTGCGAGTGCCGCGGACGCGGCGCGGGAACCGCAGGCCGGGAGGCGGCGCGGAACCCGCCGGCCGGAAGGCCGGGAAAGCCGGGGAAGCCGGGAAAGAGGTGTGCCGGGTGCGAGCCGTGGTCTTCGACGCCTTCGGAGCCGATCTCGAGGTCAGGGAGGTGCCCGATCCGGCGCCGCCGTCCGGCGGGGTGGTGGTGCGGGTGGCGGCGACCGGGCTGTGCCGCAGCGACTGGCACGGCTGGCAGGGCCACGACGACGACATCCGGGCCCTGCCGCACGTCCCCGGGCACGAACTGGCCGGGGTCGTGGCGGCGGTGGGTGACGGCGTGCGCTCCTGGCGGCCCGGTGACCGGGTCACGGTCCCGTTCGTCTGCGCCTGCGGCTCCTGCCCGGCGTGCGCCGCCGGCGACCAGCAGGTGTGCGAGCGGCAGACCCAGCCGGGGTTCACCCACTGGGGTTCCTTCGCCGAGTACGTCGCGCTGGAGAACGCGGACGTCAACCTCGTCGGGCTGCCGGAGGCGGTGTCCTTCCCCGCCGCCGCGAGCCTGGGCTGCCGGTTCGCCACGGCCTTCCGCGCGGTGGTCTCGGTGGGCCGGGTACGGCCCGGCGAGTGGGTGGCGGTGCACGGCTGCGGCGGCGTCGGCCTGTCCGCCGTGATGATCGCCGCCTCGGCCGGGGCCCGGGTGGTCGCCGTGGACGTCTCCCCTCGGGCGCTGGAGCTGGCCGCCCGGTTCGGCGCCGCCGCCTGCGTCACCGCCGCCCCGGGAGGCGGGGCTCCGTCCGCCGGCCCGGGGCTCGTGTCCCCGGCCGCCGATCGGGAGGCCGCCTCTCCGGCCGTCACCGTCCCGGAGGACGGCGGCCCGGAGGACGGCGGCCCGGAGGACGGCGGCCCGGAGGACGGCGGCGTGGCCGAGCGCGTCCGGGAGGTGACCGGCGGCGGGGCGCACGTCTCGATCGACGCTCTCGGCAGCCCCGGGACGTGCGCCTCCTCGATCGGGAGCCTGCGGCGGCGGGGCCGGCACGTCCAGGTCGGCCTGCTCCCGGGCCTGACCGCCCTGCCGATGGGCCGGGTGATCGCCCACGAGCTGGAGGTGCTGGGCAGCCACGGCATGGCCGCCCACGCCTACCCGGCGATGCTGGAGACGGTCACCGCGGGGCTGCTCCGCCCCGACCTGCTGATCACCCGCACGATCGGCCTGGAGGAGGCGGGGCCGGCGCTGGCCGCGATCGGCTCGGTGCCCGGTGTCACCATGATCGACCCGTTCGCTCCCTAACGACACCGACAAACCACCTCAGCGTTCTCCAAACGCGACGATGGCGGTGATAACGTCCCAGGTCATGCGCCTTGACGACCTCGCCCTGCTGCACGTCCCCGGAAGCATCACCCTGCACGACGACCTCCTCCTGGTCGACGTCGCCCGCCCCGACCTGGAGGCCAACGCCTACCGCGGAGGCCTGTGGCGGGTGCCTCAGGACGGCCCGCCCGTCCCCTTCACCCACGGTGACCTCGACATCGCCCCCCGCATCTCCCCCGACGGCGCCTGGGTGGCCTTCCTGCGGGCGAAGGAGGGCGGCCGGCCGCAGCTGTACGTGATGCCCGCCCGCGGCGGCGAGCCGCGCCCGGTCACCGACCTGCCGCTCGGCGCCGGCGCGCCGGTCTGGGCCCCCGACTCCCGCCGGATCGCGTTCGTCGCGCGGGCCCCGGAGGAGGGCCGCTACGGCACCGAGGAGGGCGTGGACGCCCCCGCCGAGGCGCCGCGCCGCATCACCGGCCTGAACTACCGGCGCGACGGCGTGGGCTTCACCTTCGACCGGCGCTCGTCGCTGTTCGTGGTCAACGCCCTCGCCGACATCCCCCAGCCGGTGCGCCTGACCGACGGCCCGTACGACGTCGACACCCCCGCCTGGACCCCCGACGGCGAGCACGTGCTGGTCTCCGCGCCCCGCGACCTCGACGGCGACAGCCTGCACACCGACCTGTACGCGGTCCCGGCGGCGGGCGGCGCGCCCGCCCTCGTGGTGCGCAGCGAGGGCGGCGCGGACCACCCCGTGGCGCTGCCCGGCGGGGAGGTGCTCTACCTCGGCACCGCCTTCTCCGGCATCCACGCCGTCGCCCGCAACACCGGCCTCCACCGCGCCCCACTGCGGATCGGCGGCGAACCGGCCACCGGGACGCGCATGACCGAGGAGGAGTCCGTCGACTGCGAGGCGCTGGAGCCCGTACCGGTCGAGGACGGCGTCCTGGTGGCGGTGCGCACGCGCGGCGCCACCGAGCTGCTGCTCGTCCCGGCGACCGCCGAGGACATGCCGCTGGAGAAGCTCGGCCGGGTGCTCGGCGATCGGGCGGCCGTCAAGGCGTTCACCGCGCACGGCGGGCGGATCGTCGCGGTGGTCTCCACGCCCGAGTGCCCCGGCGAGGTGGTCACCCCCGAGGGCAGGCTCGCCGAGTTCTCCGGGCCGCTGGCCGGGGTGCGCCCGCTCCAGGAGATCACCGCGGTGGCACCCGACGGCTACCCGGTGCACGGCTGGCTCGTCCTGCCCGAGGGCGAGGGGCCGCACCCGGTCCTGCTGAACGTGCACGGCGGCCCCTTCCACCACCACGGCTGGGGTTTCTTCGACGAGACCCAGGTCTACGCGGGCGCCGGGTACGCGGTGGTCCTGCCCAACCCGCGCGGCTCGGGCGGGTACGGCCAGGCCCACGGCCAGGCGGTCGTCGGCGCCTTCGGCACCGTGGACGTCGACGACGTCCTCGCCCTGCTGGACGCGGCGCTGGAGCGGCCCGAGTGCGACGCCGACCGGGTGGGCGTGATGGGCGGCTCCTACGGCGGGTTCATGACGAGCTGGCTGGCCGCCCACCACGGGGAGCGGTTCAGGGCCGCCTGGAGCGAGCGGGCGGTCAACGCCTGGGACTCCTTCACCGGCTCCTCCGACATCGGCTGGTTCTTCGCCGACGCCTACTGCGGCCCCGACCCCGAGGTCCAGCGCGCGATGAGCCCGCTCCACCACGCCGACAAGATCAGCATCCCGTTCGCCGTGGTCCACTCCGAGGAGGACTGGCGCTGCCCCGTCGAGCAGGCCCAGCGGATGTACGTCGCCCTGCGCCGCAACGGCGTCCCGGCGGAGTTCCTGCTCTTCCCCGGCGAGGGCCACGAGCTCACCCGCAGCGGCCGTCCCCGGCACCGCCTGCAGCGGTTCGAGGCCGTCCTCGAATGGTGGTCGCGTCACCTGGCGTAGGCCGTCGCGGGGTGACCCCGCGTCCCCGGGGCGGGTCCGCCCGTCTTGGGGACGCGGGGCTGGCCCACCGGCCCGGGGACGCGGGGCGGGTCGCGGGCCGGTGTCACCGGAGAGGACACCGGGCTCCGCGGCCCCGGGGACGCGAGCGGTCAGGCCAGGCAGGTCAGCGGCCGGCCGCCGTTGTAGGCGAGCATGTCCGTCATCGCGGCGGTGAGGTCGATCGGCTCGCCCCGGGGCAGGCCGTCCAGCTCGGCGTAGGCCCGGTGCAGGTTGCCGACGATCCGCTCGGGGTCGAGCAGCCCGCCGTACTCGCCGAGGTCGGTCTCCCGCGCCGCCTCCAGCGGCGTCAGGCCCGCCGAACGGCCCAGCTCGGCGGTGGCCATCACGAACCGCAGGTAGTCCCGCACCCGGCCGATCACCTCCGGGCCGCACACGTCGCCGTGCCCCGGCACGATCGTCCGCGCGCCCAGCTTCTCCAGCTCGTCCAGCGTCTCGATGGCCCCCGTCACCGACCCCATCATCACGAACGGCGTGCCCCCGTTGAACACCAGGTCGCCGGCGAACAGCAGCGACCGCTCGGGGATCCACACGATCGAGTCGTTGGTGGTGTGCGCGGGACGGCCGACGTGGCGGACCTCGCAGCGCAGCTCGTCGGAGTACAGGGTGACGCCGTCGGCGTAGGTCAGGAAGGGCGGGCTGACCTCCGACCGGCCCCAGTCGACCGCCGTCCAGGCCATCGTCCGGTACGCCGGGATCCCCTCGGCGAGGATCATCTCCCGGGTCCCTTCGTGCCCGACGATCGTCGCCTCGGGGAAGGCGAAGTTGCCGAAGGTGTGGTCGCCGTGGTGGTGGGTGTTGACCAGCGTCGTCACCGGCAGGGCGGTGACCGACCTGATCGCCTCGCGGTAGGCCAGGGTGCGCCGCTCGGTGGCGCAGGAGTCCACGCAGATCACCCCGTGCCGCCCGACGAGGAAGCCGGTGTTGTTGATCCACCAGCTTCCGTCGGGCTGGATGTAGGCGTGGACGCCGTCGGAGACCTCCTCGACGCGGGCGGAGGGCAGCGGATGGTCGTGGCGCGATGAGCTCATGACGGGGATTCTCCGCCCTGGCGCGCCCGGAGACCACGAAGATCGCCGGAATCGTCCCGGCCGGGCGACCCGCCGCCGGCCCGGAGGCGCCGTACGGCCCAGGCGGCGCCCGCCGTGACGAACGCCAGCGCCACGAGCAGCGCGCTCACCCCCAGCGGGGACCGGTAGCCGAGGCCCGCGCCGATGGCGGCGCCGCCCAGCACGGGACCCGCGGCCGCGCCCACGTTGAGGGCGGCGGTCGCGAACGCGCCACCCAGGGAGGGCGCCTCGACGGCCTCGTAGAGCACCCGGGTGATCAGTGTGGAGCCGACGGCGAAGGACAGCGCGCCCTGGACGAAGACGAGCGCGAACGCCCAGGCCGCCTCGTCCGCGGTCGCCATGAGCAGCAACCAGCCGCCCAGCAGGGCCACGCCGCCGGGCACCAGCAGCCGCGCCGGCCGCTCGTCCGACATGCGGCCTCCGGCGGTCACCCCGGCGAACGACCCCAGGCCGAACAGCGCCAGGAAGACCGGGACCCACCCCGGCCCGAACCCGCCGACGTCGGTGACCAGCGGAGCCAGATAGGTGAAGGCGCAGAAGGTCGCGCCGTTCACGAGCGCGGCCAGCGACAGGGTCACCAGCAGCCGGGGACGGCGCAGCGCCCGCAGTTCCCGCCGCGCGCCGGGCGCGGCCGCGTCCGCCGGCGCCGCCGGGACCGAGCGCAGGATCGCGAAGACGGCCGGCACCGAGACGGCGGCCACCGCCCAGAACGCCGAACGCCAGCCCCACGCCTGGCCGAGCACCGCGCCGGCGGGCACCCCCGCGACGCACGCGAGGGTGACGCCGCCCAGCAGGACCGCGGTGGCGCGGCCCTTGGCGGCGGGCCCGGCCAGGCCCGCCGCCGTCGCGAGGCCCACGGCCAGGAACCCGGCGTTGGCCAGCGCCGCGACGACCCGGGTGGCCAGCAGGACGCCGAAGTCGGTGGTGACCGCTCCGGCGACGTGCACGAGCGTGAAGACGACCAGGAAGACGAGCAGCGCCCGCCGTCTCGGCCACCGCAGGCTGAGGACGGCCGTCAGCGGCGCGCCGACGATCATCCCTGCGGCGAAGGCCGAGGTCAGCGTTCCGGCGGCCGGGACGGAGACCCCGAGGTCGCCGGCGATCTCGGGGATGAGCCCCGACAGCATGAACTCGGACGTCCCCTGGGCGAAGACCGCCAGCCCGAGCATGTAGATGACGATTGGCATACGAGAACTCACAACCGTTTCGTGGTTGGAATGTCCGGGGTCACTCGGGGCGGCTTCGGAGCCGTTCCGGAGTGGTTCCGGAACGGCTCCGAGGCGGTTTCGAGACGACCCCGGGGCGATGAGGGCGCGGAGAGCCGCCGCGACGGCCACGGCCGGACGCCGCTCGGAGCGGCGAGGCGGCCGGGCGCGCGGGGACACCGCGTGGAGGAACCCGGAAGGGCCCGGAAGGACGCTCGGGCAGGGGGCATCACCGCGCGTGACCGCGACGGTGGTTACGGCGATGCGGAACCCGGAGGGGAAAGCCCGTACGGCGGAGGCTCAGCGGCGGATACGGCGGGGAAGCGCGGCGTCTCGGACGCGACGGCGCTTCGGCACGGGATCACGGTCGGCCACCGAACAACCGGTGGCTAGCGTCTTGACGCCTCGGGGCTTGACATGGACCGCATCCTAACCACGCCGCGGACGCCCCGTCCACCGGCGTCAGAGGCGTTCGATGACGAAGGCGGTGAGGAAGCCGACGGTGGTGATGAGCCCGGTGAGGACGTGGGTGCGCTCGAACGCCTCGGGGATCATGGTGTCGGCGATCATGGCGAGGATGGCTCCGGCGGCGACTGCGGTGATGACCGCGATGAGGGCCGGGGAGGCGCTCTGCAGGGTGAGGTAGCCGACGCAGGCCGCCGCGGCGCTGGCAAGCGCGATGCCGCCCCAGACGCCGAAGACGTACCGCGCGCCGCGGCCGGCCCGCTTCATGCCCGCGGCGCTGGAGAGTCCCTCGGGGACGTTGGAGATGAAGATCGCGGCCAGCACCGCGACGCCGACCTCGCCGCCGTGCAGCAGCGACAGGCCGAGGACGACGGACTCGGGGATGCCGTCGAGCAGGGCCCCGATCGCGATGGCGGCGCCGCTGCCCGGCGACCCGCTCTCGCCCGCCTGCTGGTCCCCGGAGCGCTTGCGGTGCCGGGCGCCGTGCCGGGACAGCAGGGCGTTGGCCGCGACGTAGGCCACCGCCCCGGCGAGGAACCCGCTCATGGCCGGGACCAGCCCCCCGGAGCGTTCGGCCTCGTCGACGAGGTCGAACGCGAGCGCGGAGATCAGCACTCCGGCCCCGAAGGCCATGATCGAGGCGATCACCTTGGGCGGCACCCGTACCGTCCAGGCGATCGCCGCCCCGATGACCAGGGCGCCTCCGGCGACCAGCCCCCACAGTCCCGCCTCGGCCCACTGCGGCACGGTGTCCCCTCCGTCCCCGCACCGGCCGGTGCCGGCGCGTCCTCGCATCGGGGTCGCTACCCCGGCCGCCGGCGGAGATACCACCCTGCCGGCGAACACCCCCGCCCGGTGACGCGGGCCCGTGGGTCACCGTACGGCGGGCGGCGCGGGGCACCGTACGGCGGGCCATCCGGGTCACCGTGCGGCGGGCCCCGCGGGTCACCGTACGGCGGGCGGCGCGGCGCCCGGGAAGCCCGGGGTGCGCCAGGTGCCGCCGGAGGCGGTGACCGCGAACGCCTCCACCCCGTCGAGGCCCTCCACCCATTCGCGGGCCGCACCGCCCATGGCGAAGGCGGCCGTGGCGTAGGCGTCGACCGGGGTCAGGCTCTCGCCCACCAGGGTGACGGAGACCAGCCCTGCGGCGGGGCGGCCGGTGTGCGGGTCGACGATGTGCGTGCCGCGTTCGGCCGTGCCGGAGGTCGCCACGGCGAGCCCGCTCACCGTGACGTCCGTGAGGCCGTTCCCCACGGAACCCGTGAGACCGCTCGCCGGGGCGCCCATGACACCGGCCGGGGAGCCGCTGCCGGTGACGACGGTGGCGAGTTCGCCGGGGCGCAGCGGGTGGGCGACGCCGACCCGCCACGGGCGGCCGGGCGCGGCCGTACCGGCGAGCTGGACGTCGCCGCCGCCGTTCACGCAGTGGTTCACCGCGCCCGCCCGGGTGAGGATGCGCGACGCCCGCTCGATCGCCCAGCCCTTCACCAGGCCGGAGGGGTCGAGGCGGCCCCCGGGCCGGGCCGTGAAGTATCCACGGGAGGTCTCGGCCACCGCCTCGCACAGGCCGAGGACCTCGGCGACCTCCGGCGGGCAGTCGGCCGGGCCGATCTCCCCGCGGTCCAGGCGGCTGACGAAGCTGCCGGGCCGGTAGGTCGAGAAGACCTCGTCGACCCGGCGCAGCCACGCCACGGCCTCGGCGACGGCTTCCCCGGCGGTTCCCGCGTCCCCGGCGTCGTACGGGGGCCGTACGTCGAAGGAGAAGACCGTGCCCATCATGTGCTCGACGTGCCGGACCGCCGCCGGGCGCTCCTCGGCGGAGGAGCCGCGGGGGTTCCCGGCGACGACATGCGGACCCCCGGCGGAGGCGGCGCGCGGGCCGCCGGGGAGGAAGGCGCGCCGGTCCCCCGCGCGGGGAGCCGTGGCCGGGACGCCGGGACGGCGCGGGCCGGTCGTCACAGGCCCGCCTTGTCCAGGGCGCTCTGCAGCGAGCGGATGTAGCCGTCGCTGGTGTAGGTGGCGCCCGAGACGGTGTCGATGTCGGCGGACTGCGCCGAGAGCGCCGCCTCGTTGAGGATCGGCAGCGCCTCGTCGTTGATCGCGATGTCGCGGTGGTTGCCCATCGGCGCCTGGAGCACCTTGATCCCGGCCATCTTCCCGCCGGAGAGCACCAGTTCCACCTGCACCGGGCCCCAGCGGGTGTCGGCCGCGTCGCCGGCCACCGTCCTGTCGCCGGCGGCGGCCCCGGCGGTGGCGCCCGGCCCGGTCCAGGAGCCCTGGTCCGCCGAGGTCCGGCCGTTCCCGCCGCCCTCTCCGCCCCGGTCGCCGCCGAAACCGTCGTCGTCGTCATCGCCGCCGAACCGGCCGAAGCCGCCCGGCGACCGGCGGGACCCGGCGCCGGCGCCTCCGGTTCCGGAACCGGAGGAGCCGGCGCCGGTTCCGGAGCCGTCACGCGACACCGCGGCGGGCCGCTGGGCGGTCGTCGCCACCTCGTGGGGTTTGAACGACAGGAGGAGGACCAGGCCGACGGCGGTGGCGAGGACCGCCGCGATCGCTCTGCGCATATGTGTTCCTTAGCGGTGTGACGTGCTTCGGGACGGCTTCGGGATATGCCGGGTGCTTCGGGACGGCTTCGGCGACCCGGTGCTCGGAAGCGGCTTCGGGACGCGCCGGGTGATTCGGATCCGCTTCGGCGGCCCGGCGCTCAGAACTCGAACGCCTCGTGGTGGATGTGCCGCTTCGGCACCCCGGCGGCGCGCAGCGCCGACACCACCTCGGCGGTCAGACCGGCGGGCCCGCAGACGTAGACCTCGTGGCCGGGGAGGTCCGGGACGAGCCCGCGGAGCCTGGCGGGCGCGAACGCGTCGCCGATCCCGCTCCGGGGACCGAGGCAGGAGTGCATCACCGCGCCGCGGCGGGCGGCGATCTCCTCGAGCTCCGCGCGGAACACCAGGTCGCCGGGGGTCCGGGCACGGTAGAGGAGGGTCAGGTCGCCGGGGGCCGCCGGGATCGACTCGAACAGCGCGCGCACCGGGGTGATGCCCACTCCCCCGGCGACGAGCAGCACCTTGCGCCTGCGGCGGCGGGACGCGGTGAACGCCCCGTAGGGGCCCTCGGCCACCACGCGGGTGCCGGGGCGCAGCCGGGCGATCCGGCGGCTCTGGTCGCCGAGGTCCTTGACGGTGATCCGCAGCCCGTCGCCGGTGGGCGGGGCCGACAGCGAGTAGGGGTTGGGCGACCACCACAGGTCCCGGGTCAGGAACCGCCACCGGAAGAACTGGCCGGGTTCGGCCCGCAACCGGTCCAGGTTCCGCCCGGTGACGTGGACGGAGACGACCCCGGGGGCCTCGGGCGTGATCCGGGCGACCCGGAGGCGGTGCCGGAACGCCTGCCGTACCGGGGTGAGGAAGCGGTACCACAGGAGCAGCGCGGCGACGGAGAGGTACAGGGCGTACCAGGCGGCCCGGACAGGGGCCGACCCGATGAACTCCTCTCCGGTGGCGAGCTGGTGCCCGAACGCCAGCCAGGCCGCGAGGTAGGTGTAGAAGTGCAGGTGGAACCAGGTCTCGTAGCGCATCCTGGGCCGGACGGCGCGGGCGGAGACGACGCCGACGCCGACCAGGAGCAGCAGCGCCACGGTGGCCTTGAGCATGTCCGGGTAGGTGAGGTTCAGCGTCACCGTCTCGCTGACCACGTCGGTGCCCTCGGTCACCGCGTAGCCCCAGGTGATCAGCAGCGCGTGCGCGACCGCCAGCCCGACGACGTAGCGGCCGCCCATGGAGTGCCAGCGGGCCAGCTTGTCGGACCCGACCCCCCGTTCCAGGGCGGGGACGCGGGCCATCAGCGCCAGCAGCACCGCGATCGCGTACCCGGCGAGCAGGCCGGTGACGCGGCCCGCCTCGGTCAGCCAGCCGTCCAGGCCGGCGACGGCGGGCGTGTTCACCCACCACAGGACCAGTACGGCGAGCGTCCCGGCGGCGATGGCCGCCAGGACGGCCTCCGGACGCGCGCGGACGCCTCCGGCGGGGACGGCCCGGGGTGGTCCGGCGGCGGTCCGGCCCGTTCCGGCGAAGGTGGTGGCCACGGATGTGTCTCCTCTCGTCGAGCGTGATCCACCGTGCCCCCGGAACCTCTCGTTTTCCTCTGAACCCGTCCATACGCTGACGATTCATAGGATTCTCATAGGCGGGTCAGAGGATCCGCACGGACGACGGGGAGGACCCTGGTACCACCATGCACGCGACCTCCCATGACCCCGCCTCCGGCGGTCTCCCCTCGTCCGGCGGCTCTCCCGCGCTCCTGAGACCCGACGGCGCCCCCGTCCGCGTCCTCGTCGTCGACGACGAGCCCGACCTGGTCGAGGTGCTCTGCGCCGTCCTGCGCCGCGAGGGCTGGGAGGTGCGCGGCGCCACCGGCGGCGCGGCCGCGGTGGCCGCCGCCCGCGGGTTCCGTCCCGACGCGGTGCTGCTCGACGTCATGCTGCCCGACATCGACGGCCTGGAGGTGCTGCGCCGGCTGCGCGCGGAGTCGCCGCACGTGTGCGTGCTGTTCCTGACCGCCAGGGACGCCGTGGAGGACCGGGTGGCCGGGATCACCGCGGGCGGGGACGACTACGTGACCAAGCCGTTCAGCCTGGAGGAGGTCCTGGCCCGGCTGCGCGGCCTGCTGCGCCGCGCCGGCATGGCGCGGGTCTCAGCCGAGGGCGACCGGCTGGCCGTGGGAGACCTGGTGATGGACGAGGACGCGCGCGAGGTGACCCGGAGCGGGGAACTGATCGAGCTGACGCCGACCGAGTTCGAGCTGCTGCGCCTCCTCATGCTCAACCCGCGCCGGGTGCTCAGCAAGGCGCGGATCCTCGACGAGGTCTGGTCCTACGACTTCGGCGGCCAGGCGCACGTCGTGGAGCTGTACATCAGCTACCTGCGCAAGAAGATCGACGCGGGCCGCCCGCCGCTGATCCACACTGTGCGGGGCGTGGGATACGTGCTGCGGCCATGAGACTCCGGCCATCGCGCGCCGCGGCCGTGAGGCTCCCCGTGCCGCACACCATCCGGGCCCGGCTGGTCGCCGGGGTGCTGGTGCTGATCACGCTGGTCTGCGCCGGGGTCGGCGCGGTGACCTCCCTGGCGATGGAGCGGTTCATGGTGAACCGCCTCGACCAGCAGCTGTCGGTGACGGTCGGCAGGTTCGCCGCCACCCTGGAGCACCGCAGGGAGCGCAGCGGGTACGGCGGGTACGGCGACAGCCGCGGGCAGCCCCCCGGCACGCTGGGCGTCCGCCTGGTGGACGGCCGGATGACAGACGCCGCCGTGGTCGTGCCGGGCCAGGACGACCCGCGGCCCGGCCGGGGCCTGTCGGCCGACGACGCGACCGTCCTGGCGTCGGTGCCCAGGGACGGCCACGGCCACAGCGTGGAACTGTCGGCGCTGGACGACTACCGCGTCATGGCCGTCGACGGCGAGGACGGCGACGTCCTGGTCAACGGCCTGCCGATGGAGGACGTCAACGCCATGGTGCACCGCCTGCAGTTCATCGAGATCGTGATGTTCGCCGCCGCCGTGGTCTTCGCCGGGGTGGCGGGAACGGTCTGGGTACGGCTGTCGCTGCGCCCGCTGGAGCGGGTGGCGGCCACGGCCCGGCGGGTCAGCACGCTCCCGCTGTCCAGTGGCGAGGTGGCGCTGCCCGACCGGGTTCCGGACGAGGACCCGCGGACCGAGGTGGGCCAGGTGGGGGCGGCGTTCAACCGCATGCTGGGCCACGTCGGCGAGGCCCTCGCCCGGCGGCACGCCAGCGAGCAGCGGATGCGGACGTTCGCCGCGGACGCCAGCCACGAGCTGCGCACCCCCCTGGCGACCGTACGGGCCCACGCCGAGCTGGCCCGGCGCGACCCGGGCGAGGTGTCGCCGGAGGTGCGGCACTCGCTGGAGCGGATCGACGCCGAGTCCTCCCGGATGGGCAAGCTCGTCGACGACCTGCTGCTGCTGGCCAGACTCGACGCGGGCAGGCCGCTGGCCCGCGACCCGGTGGACCTGACGCGCGTGGTGATCGACGCGACCGGCGACGCGCGGGTCTCCGCGCCGGGTCACCGCTGGCGGCTGGAGCTGCCGGAGGAGCCGGTCACGATCGTCGGCGACGCCGACCGGATCCACCAGGTCGTCGCCAACCTGCTGGGCAACGCGCGCTCGCACACCCCGCCGGGCACCACGGTCACCGTGTCGGTCCGCGCCGTCCCGTCCGCGCCCGGCTCGGAAGGATCCGGCGGCCCCGGCGGCTCCGGCCCCGATCCCGGGCGGGTCGAGCTGACCGTGGCCGACGACGGGCCGGGCATCCCGGAGGAGATCCGGGACGACCTGTTCGAACGGTTCGTCCGGGCCGACAAGGCGCGCTCCCGCGCCTCGGGCGGCACGGGCCTGGGCCTGGCCATCGTCAGGGCCGTGGTCACCGCGCACGGCGGGACCGCCGGCGTGGACAGCCGGCCGGACCGTACGGTCTTCCGCGTCCTGCTGCCCGCCGGGACCGACCCCGCCTGACCCTCCGTCCGTGATCCCCCTCCCCGCGTCCGGCCCGGGTGACCGGCGAACGCCGTCGCGCTCCGTGCGGCCCTGCCCGGCCCCGGTCAGGCCCGGCGCAGACGCACCTGCACCGGCCGGCCGTCGACGGTCTCGAACCGCACGGCGGT
This sequence comes from Streptosporangium sp. NPDC053982, assembly GCF_055585205.1. NCBI lineage: Bacteria > Bacillati > Actinomycetota > Actinomycetes > Streptosporangiales > Streptosporangiaceae > Streptosporangium > Streptosporangium sp. NPDC053982. Next base: position 216,262 of record NZ_JBVJKQ010000004.1, on the reverse strand, counting down.
CGCCTCGCCCCGCACCCGCGCCTCGCACGGCTGGTCGCCGTCGGCGCGCCAGCGTCCCCGCAGCGTCACCCGCATCAGGTGCGGGTGGCTCGGGCTGGTCAGCCAGGGCCGCGACCAGGGGCTGTAGTGGCCGACGTACCGGCCGCGCTCGTACTGGCCGGGGTCGATCCCGCCGTAGAGCCGCAGGTCGGGGTCGCACACCGCCAGTGCCAGCCCGTCGTCCCCGTCGGCCCTGACGAGCACCATGGAGGGCGTGTCCACCTCGCGCACGGGCCCCTCGCCGTCCCCCAGCGGTCTGAAGACCGCGTAGCCGGTGATCCCGGTGGCCCGGTCGCGCACCACGTGCGCGGTCGTGTCGGCGCGCAGCACGGTGTACGGCGCTGCCTCCGGGTCGTCCATCGCGGCGGCGAAGGCGGCCATCCGCTCGGGGGTGGCGCCGACGACCATCGCGTACTCGTACCTCGCGTCGCGGGGTGAGACGCCGTGCCTGATCCAGGCGGTGGCGAAGTCGCCGGTGGTCGGGGCCTCGGTCGCGTTGTCGCGGGAGGTCTGGGCCGAGCGGGTCAGGCCGATCCGCTGCCCGGGGGCCAGGTAGTAGCCGATGCCCTTGTCGTCCAGCAGCCAGCGCGGCGCGGCGTCCGGGGCCGCCGTGTGGGGGAAGGCCGTGACGGGTTCGGCGGCGCCGACGTGGGTGGGGTCCGTGCGGGCGGCCAGGTGGGTCTGGAAGAGCGTGGTCTCGGTCTCGTGCCGGGAGTCGTTGCCGATGCCGGTGCCGACGGCCACGATCCGGTCGTCGAACAGGAAGACCGACTTCAGCGCGCGGTGCGAGCCCTCGTACTTGGGGTGCTCGCGCAGTTCCATGGCGAACATGCCGTCGCGGCCGTCGATGGTGTGCGCCCCGCCGAACCGCGAGTCGGTGAGCAGCATCTCCTCGATGGCCCCGGTGAGGTCGCCCTTCAGCTCGTCCAGCGGCAGGTGCACGGTCGTGGCGCCGGGACGGCGGTTCCAGTCCCAGCCCTGCTGGACGTAGCCGCTGGCGGCGTTGCCGACGGGGTCGCCCCGGTGCAGCACCTGGATCTGCCCGTACGTGTTGTAGCGGCCGTACCAGTTGGCGCCCTCGTAGATCTCGGTGCTCCACAGGTACCGGTTGTGCCCGCGCACCGTGACCTGCCACTCGTCGCGCCGGTGGACGGCCAGGGCCGCGTAGTTGATCGCCCAGTTGCCGGTGGGGGCGGCCTCGGCGGTGACGCCGCGGGCGGCGAGCCGTTCGGCGACCCTCCGCTGCGCCGCGGTCGGCGCGGCGGGCAGCAGTCGCAGGAAGGCGGCGCCGAGTTCGGGGTCCACGTCGCCGGTCCCGCCGGGGGTGCCGGAGATCGCCATCCACTGGTACGGCGTCGGCGACAGGGCGGTCAGCCCGCTGGGGTTGCGCCCGCTGATGGAGATGGGCCAGTGGTTCCTGTTGGCGTAGACGCGCATGGCCAGCAGCGCCCGTTTCAGCCAGGCGTGCGGCTCGTCGGCGAGGCGGAAGGATCCGCCGCTGAGCACGTAGACCAGCGGGGCCAGCCCGGTGAAGCCGTCGCGGACGTAATCGGGGAAGAAGCCGACGTGGTGGAAGACGGCCCCGTCCACCTTGAGGCCGTCCTGGATGCCCGCGGTGGGGAGCAGCGCCCAGTCCAGCCAGTCGAGCAGCGCCCGCAGCCAGGCGATCCGCTCGGCCTCGGTGTCGCGCAGCAGCGCGGCGGCGAGCATGCCGCGCAGGGTGGTGTTGAGGATGTCCATGACGCTGCAGTGGGCCTGGCGGTGCCTCCGGTCGCGGAAGACCCGGCCGAACCCGCACAGCCACGTCAGGTCCGCGCGGACCCCCTCGAACAGCCCGGCCTCCCGCAGGACGTCCCCCATCAGGTACACGGAGTCGTAGTAGCCCCGGACGTTGTAGCCGAGGTGGTGGACGGTGCCCTGGCAGCTCCCCCGCGTCCAGCCCTGGTCCCTCAGGTGGGCGATCATGCGGACGTAGAGGGCCGCGAGCGCCGTACGGTGCGCCGGTCCGGCCGAGGCGTGGGCCAGCGCCAGGTTCCGCATGAGGTCGGTGTAGGAGCCCAGCGCGACCGGGTCGATGAACGCCTTCAGCTCGGCGGCGATCCCGGCGGGGTGGATCTGCGTCTGGTAGGAGAAGACCGGGCGGCCCTTCCCGGTCGCGGTCGCCTCGGGCACGCCGTACGCGGTGACCTGGGCGGTGAGCGCGGCGACCGAGGCGTCGTCCACCTTCACCGGCGTCAGGAGGTACTCGTCCCGGTAGCGGGCGGTGAGGGCGCGCAGGGAGGCGGTCTCCCGCTCCGAGGGCGGGGAGGCGTCCATCGGGGCGCGGGCCAGCAACCGGTCGAACAGGTACAGCGCCTGCCAGTGCTGGGCGTCGTAGTCGTCGCCCTCGGCGGCGATGTCCGGCACCTGGGCGTCGCGGCAGGGGGCGTCGGGCCGCAGCGGCGCGTTCGGGATGAGCAGGTCGAGGTGGAGGACCCCGGCGCGGCGGGGCGCGATGATCCGCAGGGTGTCCATGCCGGGGCGCGGCCGGCCGCGCATGTCGTAGTCATAGCGCACCCAGGCCGTCCGCCAGCCGGTGAAGCCGAGCCGGAACTCGAACCAGGCGTCGGTGCGGTCGCCGCGGCCGAACTCGAAGCGGACCACGTCGTCCACCGGCGTCTCGTTGAAGATCCAGACGGAGAAGGCGTCCACGGTGCCCTGCCACGCCTGGTCGTCCAGCGGCCGGTAGGGGTCGGGGGCGAAACGCAGGGGCGCCCGGACGGTGATCGTGGAGCGGCCGCCGTGCTCCCAGCGGAGCGAGTGGTCCCCGCAGATCGAGGCCCGGTCGCTGATCGTGAGGGCCGAGCCCGGCCCGGCCGTGAACTGCGGCGGGACGGCGGTCTCCAGCAGGAAGACCGGCGGGTCCATGGCCAGGGCGCGCCGTTCCAGGTCCCCGGGGTCTCCGGAGACCCCGGGTGCGGCGTCGCGGGCGGCCGCCCGGCCGGGCGTCGCGCCGGCGAGCGGGAGCACGGTTCCGGCCACGCCCGCCGCGCCGGCCTGGAGCGCGGTCCTGCGAGTGATCTCCACCACGGGTTCCTCCCTGGGATCGGACTGGCCGTATCCAATGGGAGGAAAAACAGATGAATAAAGAACTAATCGCCGACTTTTCCGGATTTGGCGTGGACCGCAGCCCGGTCACCCGGGATTTACCGGATTCCTCTTTGAATCATCCGTTGACTGCGACATGACTCCATGATCAAGATGCCGTCATCCCCTCTCCCCCTCCGAGAGGGCCCATGTCCTCCCCCTCTCCTCCGCGGAAGGGGGCCGGATCCCGCAGGAGTACCCGTTGGAGCACCCTCTCCCCCACCGCCGGACGCCCGGCGGCCCCCCGTTCCGAAGACCGTCCGGTCCCGGCACCGCACCGGGCGGCGGGTGACGCCGTGCCCGACTCACGGGAGCTGAAGTTCCGCAAACTCGCCACCGACCTGCGCACCGCGATCCGCTCGGGCGTCTGGGCGGGCGGCGCGAAACTGCCCACCGAACAGGAGCTCGCCAGGGCGCACCGGGTCAGCCTCACCACCGTCCGCCGCGCGGTGGACGAACTCGTCGCCGAGGGGCTGGTGATCCGGCGGCAGGGCGCGGGAACCTTCGCGGTCCCCCGGACCATGACCGTCCACGGCGGGGCCGCGATGATCGGCGTGGTCGTGCCGGACACCGCCCTGTACTACCCCAAGGTGCTGGAGGGCGTCGAGGAGGTGCTGACCGCCGCCGGGGCGCGGCTGCTGCTGACCTGCTCCCGCTACCGGCCCGAGGAGGAGGCCGCCGCGCTGCGGCGCATGCTCGACTCCGGGGTGGACGGCCTCCTCGTCGTCCCCACCCTGCTGGGCAGCGCCGACCCCGCCGCGCTCGTCCGCCGCCTCGCCGCCCTGCCGGTGCCCACCGTGCTGATCGAGCGCGGCCTGGACGACGGCGACGACCCCAGCGAGCACGTCCGCACCGACCACGTGGCCGGGGCGTTCGCGGCCGTGCGCCACCTGGCCTCGCTCGGCCACACCCGCCTCGTCCTGCTGTCACGCTCGGGGAACCCCACCAGCGCCCCGGTCCGCCGGGGCTTCGCCGCCGCCGTGGCGGACCTCCGCCTGCGGGCCGCCGAGCCGTTCTCCGTCCCGTACGACGAGTGGAACCCCGGCGTCGCCGACGCGCAGGTGCGCCGGGTCGTGGCCGAGGGCGCCACGGCCGTCGTCTGCTTCGGCGACCGCGAGGCCATCATGGTGGTGTCCGCCGCCCGGCGGGCGGGCCTGGCCGTACCGGGCGACCTGGCCGTCGTCTCCTACGACGACGAGATCGCCGAACTGGCGGAGGTGCCGCTCACCGCCGTCTCCCCGCCCAAGCGGCATCTCGGCCGCCAGGCGGCCGAGCTCCTGCTCCGCCGCCTGGGCGAGCCCGACCTGCCCCGCCACCAGATACGGTTGCGCCCCGGCGTCGTCGTGCGCCGGTCGTGCGGCGCCTACCCGAGGGAGACCACCGATGACTGACCTCCGGCTGGGACTGGTCGGCGCGGGCGCCGTCGGTGTGCTGCACGCCGAGGCGGCGCCGCGGGTGCCCGGCGTGCGGGTGGGCGCGGTGTGCGACGTGGACCCGGAGGCCGCGCGCCGCGTCGCCGCGCCCCACGGCGCGCCGGTGTACGCCGGCCACCGCGAGCTGATCTCCTCGGGCGAGGTGGACGCGGTGGTCGTCGCCACCCCGCACGCGCTGCACACCGAGATCGTGTGCGACGCGGCCGCCGCCGGGTTGCACGTCCTGGTGGAGAAGCCGATGGCCACCTCGCTCGCCGACTGCGACCTGATGATCGCCGCCTGCGCCGCCGCCGGGGTACGGCTGGCCGTCGGGCACGTCCAGCGCTTCCTGCCCGACAAGGCCGCGGCGATGGCGGCCCTGGGGGCCGGGGAGATCGGCGAGCCGCTGATGGTGTCCGACCGGCGCGGCTCCGACTACCGGCCCGGTTCGCGGCCCGGCTGGTTCCTCGACCCGGAGCTGTCCGGCGGAGGGGTGCTCATCAACATCGGCGCGCACAGCGTGGACCGGCTGGTGTGGCTGTCCGGCCGGCGGGTCGAACGGGTGGAGGCCTCGCTGAGCAGCTCCCTGCCCACCGTCCGCCCGGCCGCCACCGGCTCCGCGAACGGCGCCGGTACGGCGCGCGGCATGGGCGCGGCGGACGGCACGGGCACAGGCACGGCGGACGGCACGGGCACGGCGGGCGGGCCGCCGGCCGGCCTCGCGGGCGGCGCGCCGGGGTGTCCACCGGGCGTCTCCCCCGTGGAGACCGACGCGCTGGTCAGGCTGGCGCTGTCGGGCGGGCTGGCCGCACAGATCACGGTGACCTCCACCGGCCCGCCCGCCCCGCACGACGAGGTCGTCGTCGTCGGCGAGCGCGGCACGCTGTCGATCTCCCCCCACACCGGTACGGCTTTGCACCGCGACGGCGTGACGACCTGGCTGCACCGGCCCGGCCCCGACGACGTGCCCGCGGCCTTCGCCGCCCAGCTCGCCGACTTCGCCGGGGCGGTGCGGACCGGCCGGGAGCCGGCGGTCACCGGGACGCACGGGCGGCACGTCCTCGCGGTCGTGCTGGCGGCCTACGCCTCGGCGGCCCGCCGTACGCCGGTCCCGGTCCTGGTACCGGTGCCGGTCCCGGGGAGCACGGCCGGTGGACCCGGCGACGCGGTCCTCCGGGAGGGCGCGCGGTGAGGCTGTCCGTCAGCACGCTGGGCATGCCCGGCGCGAGCCTGCCCGAGGCGATCGAGACGGCGGCGGCGCACGGCTGCGCCGGGCTGGAACTGCGGCTCCACCCCGACACCGGCGTCCACGCCGGCCTGCCCCGGAGGGCGGAGCGGAGCGGTCCGCCCGCCGGCCGGCCCGGGGACCGGCCGGAGGGCGGACCCGGAGGTCAGGGCGCGGACCGGCCCGAGGATCGGCGCGGGGGCCGGCCCGCGGACCGGCCCGGGGTGCGGGCCGCGCTGGCCGCCGCCGGGCTGGAGATCTCCGCCCTGGCCGGGTACACCGGCGTATGCGCGCCCGGGGACGACGGGCCGGTGGTCGAGGCGCTGGCGGCCGACCTGCTCCTCGCCGCCGACCTCGGGGCCCCCGCCGTACGGGTGTTCCCCGAAGGGGAGGACACGGCGGCCGGGACACGGCGGCTCCGGGCTGTCGCGCCCGAGGCGCGGCGGCTGGGCGTGCGGGTGCTGGTGGAGACGCACGACGCGCTGCCCACCGGCGCGGCCGTGGCGCGGCTGCTGGAGGCGGCCGGGGAGCCGGAGGCCACCGGGGCGATCTGGGACCTGCTCCACCCCTGGCGGCACGGCGAGGACCCGGCGGCCACCCTCGCCTCCCTCGGTGATCATCTGGCCTACGTCCAGATCAAGGACGCCGCCCCCGACCTGACGCCGATGCCGCTGGGCGAGGGGACGGTCCCGCTGGAGGAGGCGGGAAGGCTGCTGCGCGAGCGGGGATACGACGGCTGGGTGTCGCTGGAGTGGGAACGGACGTGGTTCCCGCACATCGCCCCCGTGGAGACCGTGATCGCCGGAGCCGCGTCCTGGACCCGCCGCTTCTCCCCGCCCCCGGACCACTGACCCCGCCACGCCGTGCCGTGCCCCTCCCACCTTCCTTCGCGAACCGCCCGCTCGGCTCGATCGAAATCGGGGCTGGAGACCGCGATCGCGTGCAGCCGCCAGACGTGAAGAAGCTCTTGAAGTTGACTGAGACGCCACACTTCATAGGCCGCGTCCAAGGCCCTGTGATACTCGTCGAGGAACTGTTCGTGCCACTTCTCCGGCGGAACACGCAGGATCTCCGTCGGGTCATACCCGAAATCGGGAAGCGGCTCAGCGGTCATGACACCGAATTTGGACAGGCGGCCGTCCGTGTGCCACCGGATCGGTGTGCCGGTTCGGCGCGGTCCTCACCGCCCCGACGTGACCGTCAAGCCCGTTCAGGTGGAAGACCTGGCCGACCACAGTGGCGAACAGGCCGGTGACGTCGGCGGCGAAGGCCGTCCTCGTCACCCCGAGGCGGCGCAGGGCCGGCCCGTGGTCCCAGACGACGACGGCGCACGCGCCCAGCATCAGCGTCCACCAGGTCAGGCGCGCGGCCACCCGGACCGCCCCCGGCAGGGGCCGGAACGACTCGCGCAGCCGATCGCGGTGGAACGGCACGTGGCGCAGCTCGTCGGCCAGGATCCGCCCGGCCACGTCCGAGGCGAGCCGGTCCCGGCTCCCGTCGCGCACCGCCCGGTAGTACCGGAGGGCGACCACCTCCGCGACCAACTCTTCGTCTCCCGCCCTCCGGAAGGGGACGCGGGCGAGTACACGGTGACGGTGAGCGCGGCCACCGGCTGGCTGTGCGCCTTCTGAGGCGTACTCGCGCTCGCGGCGGTCAGATCGCCTCGGACGGATCATCCGGGCGGTACGGCCGCTCGCGGCAGGCCCTAGCGTTGGTCCATGTCCGAAATGCCATCACGGGTCGAACTGCGCCCGCTCACCCTCTCCGACCAGGACGAGTTCTGCTCGCTCGTTCGGGCCAGCGCCGGGCTGCACCGGCCGTGGATGCGGCTGCCCGCGACCGCGGAGGAGTTCCGGACCTGGATGCGCCGCTTCGACGACGGCGTCAACCTGGGTTTCCTGATCCGGGTCCGGGAGAGCGGCGCGGCCGCCGGTATGGTCAACATCAACTCGATCATCCGGGGCCGCTACCAGGGCGCGTCCCTCGGCTACGCGGCCTTCGCCCCGTCGGCCGGTCGGGGATACATGACCGAGGGGCTCACCGCCGTCCTGCGGCACGCCTTCACCGACCTGCGGCTCCACCGGCTGGAGGCCAACATCCAGCCGGCGAACGAGGCGTCCCTGGCCCTGGCGCGGCGCCTGGGCTTCCGCTACGAAGGGCTGTCTCCCGCCTACCTCTACATCGACGGGGCCTGGCGCGACCATGAACGCTGGTCCGTCACGGCACCGGACCCCTGGACGCCGGACTCCTCCCTCCCGGAGGTCTGAGCCACACGGCGCCGCCGGTGAGAACATGTCCCAGCCGGTGACGGCACCGGCGGAATCCCCCGGGACGGAACGGATTCCTCCCGGGGAGCCCCGCGCCGTCGATCCGGCGGCCCGCCGTTCGTGTAGTGGGTGAGAGCCGGGACCACTCCCGGCGGACGACCACGGAAGGCACGGAACATGGGCGAGGTCATCGTGATCGAGCATCTGACGCTCGACGGTGTGATGCAGGCGCCGGGACACCCCGAGGAGGACCCCCGCGACGGTTTCCGGCACGGCGGCTGGGCGGCTTCGCGCCACGACCCGGCCATGCAGGAGGTGATGGGAGCGCGCATGTCGGACGCGTGGTCCCTGCTGGCCGGCCGGACGACGTACGAGCGCTTCGCGGAATACTGGCCCCGGCAGGCACCGAACCCGTTCACCGAGGCCCTCGACAGGGTCCGGAAGTACGTGGCCTCGACCACGCTGGCCGAGCCGCTGCCCTGGCGGAACTCCACCCTGCTCAAGGGGGACGCCGCGGACGCCGTGGCCGTCCTCCGGGAGGAGACGGAGGAGAACCTGGTGGTGTTCGGCAGCGGGGCGCTGGTCAGGTCGCTGATGCCGCGCGGCCTCGTCGACGAGCTCGTCCTGCTGATCCACCCGCTGACGCTGGGATCGGGCCGCCGGCTGTTCCCCGGCTCGGGCCCGGACCTCTCCGCGTTCCGGCTGGTCGAGTCCGCGACGACCGGCACCGGCGTGATCATCGCCGTCTACCGGCCCGCCGGGGACTGACCGCACGGAAGCGGTCCGCACTCCCCGGTTCCGCGGCAGGCGCCCCGCCTCCCCGGAGGATCCCCGTACGCCCCAGACGCCAGACGGCGTAGACGGTGGCGAGGAGCGTCAGTGAGCCCGAGGCGAGAATGGAGGACCGGGCGTCCAGGACGACTCCGGGGGTGCCGAGCAGGTAGCCGAGGGCGACGCAGGTGTTGACCAGCACACGGAAGTACGCCCAGGCCCGCCCGTGCATGTCCGGAGGGATGTGATGGTGGATGACGTTGCGGACGCCCACGTTGTGCGCGCCGTTGCCGAAACCGCCGAGGACGAAGGCGACGGCGATGACCGCTGCCACCGGGACGAGCCCCTCCGCCAGCAGCGCGGCTCCCATCAGCGCCGCGCCGCCCAGGACCATGGTCAGGGGGTATGAGCTGACCCTCCGCCAGGCTCCGATCAGCGACCCGGGCAGCGAGCCCAGGGACCAGGCGGACAGGAGGAACCCGTAGAGCACGTCGCTGCTGGTGACCTGGCGGAGGTAGAAGACGCCCGCGACGCCCTCGATGGACGTGGCGAAGATGACGGCGGCGAGGATCGGCAGGAGCGGCCGGACCACCGGTGATCGCCACATGGCCCTCAGCCCGTCGAGCGCGCCCGCGAACAGGCCGGTGCTCAGCGACACGCGCTGGTCCCGGCCGCCGGGGACCACGCCCTGGATGACGAAGGAGACGATCACGAAGCTCACCGCGTTGAACGCCAGGAGCCAGGTGTTGCCGAAGGCGGTGAAGAGAAGGCCGCCGAGGCCGGGGCCGGCCAGGGAGGAGAGCGACATCACCGCGGTGAGCCAGCTGTTGGCCTTCCCGACGCCCGCCGTACCGGCGATCGAGGGGAGAAGCTTGAAACCCGCCGACGAAGAGATCACGGCGAAGACGTTGGCCAGCGCGACCAGGATGACCCGGGCGTGGAAGACGGGAAGAAGCGCCGCCGCGGCGAAGAACACTCCCTGGACGAGCACCGCCGTCAGCCAGGCGTGTTTGGCGTTCACCCGGTCGACGAGGGCGCCGAGGAACGGGGCGAGCACCAGCGGGGGAACGAGTTCGGCGAAGTAGACCTCCGTCACCCACCAGGACGGCCCCGTGCTGGCGGCCTCCAGCACCAGGGAGAGCGTCGCGACCCCGTCGCCGAGGGTGGAGACGAAGGTGCCGCCGAGCAGCACGAGGAGGGCCGCCGGGATTCGGCGTTCCGGCATCGGCGACCTCTTCCGTCGTGGGGCCGGTTCTCACAGATCAAGATCGGGATCCTAGGTGGCCGGTCACGCCGGAGCAATCGGTTTTCTCCGTGGAGACGCCCGGCGACGGGACCGGCCGGTACGCCACCCGCGGAGAGGGTGGCGCCCCGGGCGGCCATCCGGATGGAAGACGCCCGCGACGCCTTCGCCGGTCGCGCCTCGGCGAGGGGAACCGCCGGTTTGACCTTGACGCTGCGTCAACTTCTAGCATCGCGGCCATGTCGATCACCGTTCTTGACACCTACTCCGCCATGAAGCGGATCCTCCTGGCCCCGATCGCGAAACGCGCCGGCCTGCTGCGTTCGATGCTGGAGGCCAACAGGGGCATGTACCGCTACCACCCCGGCGAGCTCGACCTGGCCGCGGCGCACTTCCAATCGTCCGGGTTCCCCATCGACCGCGACGAGGAGCGTTGCCTCGACGCGCTCGAAACCCTGGCGGCGGCCGGGGCCTGGGAGCGGATGCAACGCGCGCTCGACGACGCTCTGGCCGTACTGCTGGAGGCGACGCCGGGGCTGGAGGCCCCGGACATCACCGTGCTGTTCGTCCTCGGTGATCCGGCTGACAAGCACTTCATGGGTCCCTGCCTGGGATTGACCGGGTTCGGCGGCATCTCGGGCAACATCGCCATCACGCTCTGGCCCTTCCCCGAGAACATGGAGCGGCTGGAGGCCACCGTCGTGCACGAACTCAACCACAACCTGCGATGGAGTCCGGGCGGGGTGGTGTGGGACCCGATGACCGTCACGGTCGGCGAGCACATCGTCGGCGAGGGTCTGGCCGACGCCTTCGCCCGCCAGCTCTACGGGGACGAGCTCGGCCCCACCCGCATCGGCGTGCCGCACCTGCACGACGACGAGGTCTTCGCCAAGGTCCTCACCGGGCTCGACGTGACGGGCATGCACAACTTCACCGCCTGGGTGCACGGCGACCCCGGCGCCGAGCACCTCGGTGTCACCCCGGTGGGACTGCCGATGGGCGCCGGATACGCCGCGGGCAACCGGCTGGTCGACACCTACCTGGCGGCGACCGGGCAGACGGCGGCGCAGGCCCTGCACGCCGACAGCTCGGAGATCATCGCCGCCACGCTCCGTCACGGGTGACAGCGGGCGGCGGACGGTGACAGCGGGAGAGGGCGGGTGACACCGGGATGATGGAGTGGACGATCCAGGAACTCGCAGCGAGGGCCGGCGTCACCAGCCGCACCCTGCGCCACTACGACCGCGTCGGTCTCCTGGCCCCGTCCCGGATCGGCGCGAACGGGTACCGCTACTACGACCCGGTCGCGGTCGCCCGGCTGCAGCGGATCCTGTTCATGCGCCGGCTCGGCATGGGCCTGCCGGCCATCGCCGAGGTCCTGGCGGACGAGGTGGACACGTGCGACGGGATCCGCGCGCACATCGCCGCGCTGGAGGAGGAGCGGGACCGCATCGAACGGCAGATCCGGTCCGCGCGTCACACCCTCGAAGCTTTGCGGGCGGGGGCGGAACCGCAGATGGACGTCATGTTGGCGGGGTTCAACGACCGCCACAAGGACGAGGTGGTCTCGCGCTGGGGCGAGCGCGTGTTCCGGGTGAGCAACGACTGGTGGCATGGCAAGACCCTCGACCAGCAGCGGGCCTGGAAGCAGGCCGCCGAGGACCTCGTCGCCGCGTGGGTCGCCGCGGTGAGGGCCGGGGTCTCTCCGGCGTCGGAACACGCTCAGTCTCTGGCCGCCCGGCATGTCCGGTGGCTGAGCCGGATCCCGGGCACCCCCACGGCGGAGGGCGACCGGGAGCGCTCGATCGAGATGGTGAACTGCCTGGGGGACATGTACGTCGACGACCCCCGCTTCGCAGGCATGTACGGCGACGCCGCCGGGGCGAGGTTCGTCCGCGACGCGTTGCACGCGCACACGCGGACCCGGATGTGACCCGTCCGGCGCATCGCCTGGGTTCGCGTGCTCAGGCGGAAATGGGTAGGCGTACTCAGGCGCGCGCCCGGCCGGTGCCGGACCCTGGGGGCATGACCAAGCCAATCCAGCCCGTCATGACCTCCGCCTACTTCGCGCAGTGCGTCATCTCCTTCGGTGTGGCGCTCGGCAGCACGACGCTCGGCGTCTTCTACCTGCCGGTCAGCTCGTGGGTCCGCGCCTTCCTCGCGGTGTCCGTGCTGTACACGGTGACGTCGGCCTTCGTCCTGGCCAAGTGCGTGCGCGACCGGCAGGAGTTCGACAGCATGTCGAGCCGCGTCGACCAGGCGCGCCTCGACAAGCTGCTCTCCGAGCACGACCCCTACAAGGTCGACGCCCTGTGAGCCGCCCCGCCGGCTCCGGGTCACCCCGGCGGACCTGAGCCGTCCCGGCGGCCGCGCCGCGCCTCGCGCCGTTTCGCCTCGGCCCGGCCCGCCGGGCCCGCCCTACGCCTCGTCGAGTCCCCGTTCGATCGCGTAGCGGACGAGATCGACCCGGTTGTGGAGCTGGAGCTTGTTGAGGGTGTTCTGCACGTGGTTCTGCACGGTGCGGTGGCTGATCACCAGCCGTTCGGCGATCTGCCGGTAGGACAGGCCCTTGGCGACGAGGCGCAGCACCTCGGTCTCCCGGTCGGTGAGGCGCGGCTCGTCGCCCGCGGGTCCGCGCGTCGCCAGGCGGCGGTACTCGCCGAGCACCAGGCCGGCCAGGCCGGGGGTGAAGACCGGTTCCCCCTCGGCCGTGCGCCGGACGGCGTCGAGGAACTCCTCGCGGCTCGCGGACTTGACCAGGTAGCCGGAGGCTCCGGCCTTGACCGCCTCCAGCACGTCCTCGTGCTCGCCGCTCGCCGACAGCACCAGCACGCGGGGCGGGTGGTCGGACGCGGCCAATCCTCTGGCGACCTCCACCCCGGGCAGGTCGGGAAGCCTCAGGTCGAGGACCACCACGTCGGGCCGTACGGCGACGGCCACGCGGAGCGCCTGGCGGCCCTCCCCCGTGGTCGCCACCACCTCGTACCGGGCGTCCTCCAGGTCGCGGGCGACCGCGTCCCGCCACATCGGATGATCATCTACCACCATTACCCGCGGAGCGCCGGCCATGCCGCAACTGTAGACCGGCCCGCGGCGCCGGTGCGCGCGTCGCCCGTGGTGCGAGGCCGCGCGGCGGGGCCCGGCGTGCGCGGGCGCCCGGGATGTGCGCGCCTACCCGGGGGCGGAGGCGGGGACGGCCATCTCGATCTCGGTTCCCTGGCCGGGCGCCGACGTGACGGCGACGGTGCCGCCGATGCCGGTGATCCGGCCCCGGATGGACTGCGCGACGCCGAGCCGGCCTTCCGCCTCCGCCTCGGAGAGGCGGCCCGGGGGGATGCCGGGACCCTCGTCGCGCACCGTGACGGTCACCGAGACGCCGTCGTCCTCGGCGAGGACCCAGGCCCGCGCGTCGCCGCCGCAGTGCCTGCGGACGTTGTCGAGCGCCGCGCCCACGGCCGCGACGACCTCGCGGGCCTGACCGGCGGGGAGGAGCAGCGGGGTCGCGGGCGCCGACACGGTGACCGTCCTCGTGGTGTACCGGCGCAGACCGGCCCCCACGTCCACGAGGCCCGAGCCGTCCCGCCCGGCCGGGCCCGGACCGCCGCGGACCATCTCGCGCAGCGCCGCCTCCTGCTCCCCCGCCAGCCGTCCCAGCTCGGCCGCCTCCCCGCCGATCTCCAGCCCGCGGCGCTGCACCAGCGCCAGCACCTGGAGGACGGAGTCGTGGATGCCGCGGGCGAGCCGTTCGCGTTCCCGGCCCGCGGCCTCCATCTCGGCGGCCCGTTGCAGCCGTTCCTCCGCCTGCCGGGTGAGCCGGGTCACGTGGCCGAGGACGGTCCCGGCGAGGACCAGCAGCACGGCTCCGTTGACGGGGACGGAGACGTCGGCCGCGCCCAGGCCGCGCAGCCACAGGTCGCCCAGCGCCAGCACGACCGCGGTGAGCGCGCCGGCCCGCCGCCCGCCGTACACGGCCCAGGCGAGTACGGGTCCGGCGACCCAGGTCGCCGTGATCGGCAGCACGCCCGCCGGTCCGGCGCCGGTCCCCTGCACGTACGGCGAGGCCAGCATGCAGCCGAGGGTGACCACGACGTCCGCCACCAGCAGGGGGCGGCTCCTCCTGGTCGAGTACGCGACGGTGGTGACGGCGGTCCAGACGGCCATCAGGCCGATGACGGACCAGGCCGCGACGGGATGCCGGTAGCCTCCGGCGCTCGCCAGCAGAAGCGCGGCGTAGCCCAGGGACGCGACGCGGTAGACCGCGATGGCGCGCCAGAACGATCCCTCGATCCCCATGTCTCCCCATGAGAGGTGGCCGGCGTTGTTCGCGGTGGTCCGCTCATGATGTCCCACCGCCGCGGATGGGGGGTCGCCCGCCGGGATCGCCCGTCCGGGCCGGTGGCGTCGCCGTACACGGCCGGTTCACGGGTCATGAGGAGGTCGTCCGCCCATCGCGGAGGCGAGGGGACGAGAGGGAGGGGGAACACGTGCTCCCCGCCACTCCTAACGTATAGCGCACCCGGGGGCTTGCCACAAGACCCCGGTCATGCCGCAGAATCGTCCGCCGAGGCCGGGCCCTGGTCGCCGACCGGGGGCCGGGAGCTGCGGAAACGGGGGACACGGAATGCGTGTGTTGTCGTCGGCGTACGGGTCGCGCGGGGACGTCGAGCCACTGGTGGGACTGGCGGCGCGGTTGCGGGAAACCCGGCACGATGACCACCGGATCGGAGCAGACGCATGAGACCGCCGGCCACCAGCGCGTTCGACCTTCCCGGCCACCTCGCCCCCAAGGCCGGCCCGGAGCTGATCGGCGCCGACGAGAAGCACTTCGCGGCCATCGCCGAGAGCCTGGAGCAGACGATCGCCGACCTGTCCGGCCGCCTCGACGCCGCGCGCAGGGCGCCCGGCGGCGAGGGCAGGGAGGCGCTGGAACGGGACCTGGAGATCCACCGCCTGTCCGGCCGCCTGCGCCTGCTGCGCCGCTTCGGCCTGGACCTGTGCCTCGGGCGCATGGTCGGCGCGGACGACGCCGAGCCCGTGTACGTCGGGCGGCTCGGTCTCACCGACCGGGCGGGCCGCCGGCTGCTGCTCGACTGGCGCTCCCCCGCCGCCGAGCCGTTCTTCGGAGCCACCCACGCCAACCCGATGGGCCTGGCGAGCCGCCGCAGGTACCGCTGGACCCGCGGCCGGGTCAGCGACTACTGGGAGGAGGTGTTCACCCCGGACGGGCTCGAAGGGCACGCCGCGCTCGACGACCAGTCCGCCTTCATCGCCAGCCTGGGCACCGACCGGTCGGCGCGGATGCGGGACGTGCTCGGCACCATCCAGGCCGACCAGGACGCCATCATCCGCGCGGGATCGCGCGGCGCCCTCGTCGTCGACGGCGGTCCGGGCACGGGCAAGACCGTCGTCGCGCTGCACCGCTCCGCCTACCTCCTCTACTCCGATCCCCGTCTCGGTCACGACCGGGGCGGCGTGCTGTTCGTCGGCCCGCACCAGCCGTACCTGGCCTACGTCGCCGATGTGCTGCCCAGCCTCGGGGAGGAGGGCGTGCAGACGTGCACGCTGCGGGACCTCGTCGCCGAGGGGGCCACGGCGGTGGCCGAGGCCGACCCGGAGGCGGCCCGCCTGAAGTCGTCCGCGGACCTGGTGAGGGCGATCGAGCCGGCCGTACGGTTCTACGAGAACCCGCCCGCCAAGGGGATGACGGTCACGACCCCCTGGGCCGACATCCGGCTCAGGGCCGAGGACTGGGCCGAGGCGTTCGGCGCGCCGGATCCCGGCACCCCGCACAACGAGGCACGCGACGTGATCTGGGAGGAGCTGCTCACGATCCTGGTGGACAGGCACGACGACGACGTCTCGGCCGACCTCGTCCGCCGGGCCCTGAACCAGGACAGGGAGCTGCTCACCGTCTTCAACCGCGCGTGGCCGCTGATCGACGCGGCCGACCTCGTCGGAGACCTGTGGACGGTGCCCGCCTACCTGCGGCTGTGCGCGCCCTGGCTCGGCCCCGAGGACATCCGCAGGCTCCAGCGTGAGGACGCCCAGGCGTGGACGGTGTCCGACCTGCCGCTCCTGGACGCGGCACGGCAGCGGCTCGGCGACCCGGAGACGTCGCTGCGCAGGCGCCGGCGCGACGCCGCCGTCGCCGCCCAGCGCGAGCGCATGGACCGGGTCGTCGACGATCTGATCGAGTCCGACGACTCCGAGATGCTCACGATGTCGATGCTGCGCGGGCAGGACCTGCAGAACGCCCTGGTCGACGAGGCCGCGCTGCCCGGAGCCGATCCGGACCTGCTCGCCGGCCCGTTCGCGCACGTCGTCGTGGACGAGGCCCAGGAGCTCACCGACGCCGAGTGGCAGATGCTGCTGCTGCGCTGCCCGTCACGGAGCTTCACCATCGTCGGCGACCGCGCCCAGGCCAGGCACGGGTTCACCGAGTCGTGGCGGGAACGCCTGGAGAGGGTCGGGCTCGACCGGATCAGCCTGGCCTCCCTGACCGTCAACTACCGGACGCCGGAGGAGATCATGGCGGAGGCCGAGCCGGTCATCCGGGCCGCGCTCCCGGACGCCAACGTGCCGACCTCCATCCGCAGCGGCGGCGTCCCCGTCGTCCACGGACCCGCCTCGGAGTTGGACGCGGTCCTCGACGCCTGGCTCGCCGAGCACGCCGACGGCATCGCCTGCGTCATCGGCGACCCGGCGTTCCGGGCGACGTCCCGCGTGCGGTCGCTGACCCCGGAGCTGGCGAAGGGCCTGGAGTTCGACCTGGTCGTCCTCGTCGACCCGGAGAGGTTCGGCGAGGGCGTCGAGGGGGCGGTCGACCGCTACGTCGCGATGACCCGCGCGACCCAGCGCCTCGTCATCCTCACCGGCCCTTGACCTCGGCCCGGCCGGTCGTCGTCGCGCCGTCGGAGGGACGATGGCCGGAGGAACCATCCGTGGTCAATTACGGCGGACGGCCCAGACGGTGCGCTCGGTGCGTACCGTCAGGTCGTCGCGGCGCAGGATGCTGTGCGGGCTGCCGGTGTCGAGGAGTCGGTCGAGCGCGGTGAGGTCCTCGGAGGAGAGTCTGTCCGCGATGACGCTGCGGATGCGCTGCAGGACACCGGTGGCGTAGCGACCGATCGCTTCGCTGCGGGTGCCGTCGAGGTTCACGACGATGGTGCGTTCGCTCTCGATGGTGAATCCGGCGGCGGTCAGCATCGGACCCCAGTCGGCACCGCGGTGGGGCATGTGTTCGGCTTGGAAGCGGTCGGCTGCGGCGTGGACGCGCTCTTCCAGGCCGGGCCGTTCCGCGGGGGCGTCCGCGGGCAGGAAGCGGGGGTGGCCGGCCAGTTCGACGACGGCGAACAGGCCGCCGGGCGCGAGCGTGTCGTGGACGGCGCGCAGTGCGCGGTCAGGGTGGGCCATGTGGTGCATCGAGGCCGATGCCCAGACCAGGTCCGGTGAGCCGAGGTCGGGCCAGGCGGCTTCGTCGAGGTCGGCTTGCACGGTGCGTACACGCTCCTGGACGCCGAGGGCGCACGCCTTGGTGCGCAGGCGCTGAAGGTGTTCGGCGGAGGTGTCGACGGCGGTGACGTGCGCGTCGGGGAAGCGGTCGAGGAGGGCGAAGGTGCCCGCGCCCGTGCCGCAGCCCAGGTCCACGATGTGGTGTGGGTCGCTCTGCAGCGGCAGCCATGCGGTGATGGAGGCGGTGTGCTCGGCGAGTACTTCGGCGTCCAGGTCGAGGATCTCCGCCTGGCCCTCCGTCTGCTCGTGGTGGCCGTGGGACGCGCCGTGGTGGGGGGTGGGCGTGTGTGCGTGGTTCATGTTCTTCACACTAAGACGGATATGCGCCTGTGGCACGAAGCGTCCCCATTTACGCAAGATAGTGGTCGGGGGTGCTGCCCGACGCGCAAGAGGTCACCGCCGTGGGGGCCGTCGCGCGGCCCGCGCGATCATTCGGGAGCGCCCTGGACATCGTCGCCGCCGTCGCTCTGGTGGCCGCGGCGGGCGTCGCGGTCGAAGATGCCCAGGATCTCGCAGGGCCCGCCCTCGGCGCCGATCGCGTGCGGCATCATCGTGGGGAATTCGGCGGCCTGGTTGGTCTCGAGGCGGAAGCGGCGGTGGCCGAGCATGAGGATCGCGGTGCCGGACAGCACGACGAGCCATTCGCGCCCCGGGTGCGCACGCATGCGCGCCTGGTTCTCGGGGGGCGGTTCGGTCATGCGCTGGCGCACCACGCTCACCCCGGGGTCGGCCTTGACGGCCCAGTGCATCCGGCCGTGCGCGCTGTCGATCGTCGGGCTGGTGATGACGTCGTCGGCGGCGGTCTCCACGAGCTGATCCAGCGTGGTGTCCAGGGCGCGGGCGAGGGTGACCAGCTGATCCAGTGCGAGGCGGCGCTGGCCGTTCTCGATGCGGCTCAGTGAGGACTGGCTGAGGTGGGAGCGGGAGGCCAACTCCTCCAGAGACCAGCCCTGCGCCACCCGCAGGGCGCGGATGCGTTTGCGTACGAGGCCGTCCAGATCCCCATCTTCTTGCGTCATAGGCAACATTGTATGCCTTGGCAGCATGCCGGGTTTAGCGTCGCGTGTAGATGGTCCGCACCGTCTGGGACCGGTGCACGAGGAAAGGCAGGATGCCATGGCTGTGACGACTTCTCCGTACGCGGGTGACGCACTCCCCGATGGGACCGTCGACGTGGTGGTGATCGGCGGAGGTGCCGCGGGGCTGAACGGTGCGCTGATGCTCGCCCGCTCCCGCCGCTCGGTCGTCGTGATCGACAGCGGTTCCCCGCGCAACGCGCCGGCCAAGGCCATGCACGGCTTCATCGTTCTGGACGGCACCCCGCCCCCCGAGATCCTTCGACGGGGCCGGGAGCAGGTGCGCCGGTACGGAGGGCGCGTCGTCCTCGGTGAGGTGGCCTCGGCCGAGCCCGCCGCCCCGTCGACGGACGGAGACCTGCGGTTCACCGTCACCCTGGCCGACGGTCACATCGTGGCCGCGCGCCGGGTCCTGGTGGCCACCGGCCTCAAGGACGTACTGCCCGAGATCCCCGGCCTCGCCGAGCACTGGGGCCACGGTGTGGTGCACTGCCCGTACTGCCACGGCTGGGAGGTCCGCGACGAGCCCATCGGCATCCTGGCGACCGGCCCGGCCTCCATCGGCCACGCACTCCTGTTCCGGCAGCTGACCGAGGACCTGACCTATTTCACCCAGGGCGGTGACCTGGATGAGGCCACCCGCGCCCGCTTCGCCGCCCGCGACATCCGCATCGTCGACACCCCGGTCCAGGAGGTCGTCGACGACGAGGACGGCACCCTCGCCGGCGTGCGCCTGACCGACGGCCAGGTCGTGGCCCGCCGCGTCCTCGCGGTCGCCACCCGGATGGAAGCCCGCGTCGAGGGACTGGACGGTCTGAAGCTGCCGGTAGAGGACCTGCCCGACAACATGGGCCGCCGCTTCGTCTCCGGTACGGCCGGCACCACCGAGGTGCCGGGCGTGTGGGTGGCCGGCAACGCCACCGACCTCGCCGCCCAGGTCGGCGCTTCCGCAGCGGCCGGTGCCCTGGCCGGCGCCCACATCAACCGCCTGCTGGCCACGACGGACACCGACGCGGCCCTCGCCGCGGCCCAGGGCGAAACTCCCGCCCTCTGACACACGGCGCGACGCCGGGCCCCGTACGCCCCGATGCGTGCGACGACCCGGCCCCGCCCACCCTCCTCGCCCACGACACTGATCGGCCTGACCGTCGGCCTCATCGCCTTCCGCGGCCCCGAGGACACCCCCTCAGCGGTCGCGGACGAGACAGACCCCGCTGAGGCCGTCTCCGCCGACTGACCGCACGAAGGCCGGGCCACAGCCGGAAGCAAAGGACAGAACCACCCCGGCCACCGTCGCCAACGCCCGTGGTCGATACACCTAGGGTCGATCCGCCGTCTCTCTCGCGATCCAGTTCAGGTAGTCCGGCAGCCCGCCTTCGATGGGGACGGCGACGATCTCCGGTGTCTCGTAGGAGTGCGCGCCCTTGACGAGGGAGACGAGCTCATCCAGACGGTCCCCGCCGGTCTTCAGAAGGATCAGGAACTCCTCGCTCCGCTCCACTCTCCCCTCCCACCGGTAGAGGGAGGTGATCGGCCCGATGATCTGCGCGCACGCCGCGACGCGGTCGTTCACCGCGGCGGCGCAGATCCTCTCCGCCTCCTCGCGCGTGCCGGCCGTCACATGCACCTCGAAGGCAGACGTCATACGGCCAGCCTACGCGCGACGTCCTCCCCGGAAGGCGGGCACAGGGCGTCCGCGCGCCCCGCGGGCGCTCTTCTCGCGCGGGCCGGAAGACGCTACGCTGATCACGATGACCACCTCCTGCATCAGATTGGGGGCCCCGTTCGCGCAAGGTGAGTGCTGATGCCGCACTCGACCTCGAACGAGGATCCCCGCCTTTCCCTCTGGCTGCGCGTGCGCGGGTTCGCCGTGCCGCCCCCCATGATCGAGTCGGCGACCGCCCGCCGCAGCGTCGGCGACTGGGCGGCTGCGTGCGCCGCGGCGCACGTGGACGTCGATCTCGACCTGCGCCGTACGGCGCGCCTCCACGGCCGGGAACCGGCCGCCCGTCTCCGGACCGACCTCCGCCACCTGGCACCCGACCTGCTGCGCTGGCACATGCCGAGGATCGCCCCCGACGGCCTGTTGCGTCCGGGCCTGACCGTCTCGCTGGCCCGGTACCACAACGGGGACGGCACGCTTCACCTCGTGGCCAGGACCCCGCCGGCCTGGGCGGACGCCGGACAGCGGATCAGCCTGGCACTCTGGGACGGTTCCCGGCCCGGACCTCATCCACATCCCCACCCCCATCCGAATCGACGCTTCCGTCTCGACCTGCACCGCCACCTGTGGGACGCGCGCCGGACCGGTGAGCTGCGCATCCGTTCCGAGACGGCACCGCACGCACGGGGCTGGGCCGTCGACCGGTGGCCGGACGAGGCCCGGCTGCTGCTCCGCGCCGAGGGACGGGACGGGGGTACGGTCGCCGTCCGGGTCGGCGGGCGGCGTCAGGTGCTCCTCGACGTGGACGCGTCCGGGGACGGCGGCGAAGGACCGGCGCCGCCGATCCTGCCCGACGCGGCGACCTGGGTGCTGCCCGACCTGGCGTTGCTGCGTGCCGGGCTGATCGGGGCCGGCGGGCTGCACCCGCTCGTCGCGGCGGCTCTCGTACCCGGCCGTTCACCGGACGCCGCGCTGCCCGGTCACCGCGACCGGAACGGGCCGCGGACGGTCGAGTGCCGTGGCGCCCGGCACCGGATCGCACTCGTGGACGGCGTCCTGGTCGCCCTGGACCACGACGCGGCCGAGATCCGGCGCGAGAGGCTGCTGGCCGAGCTGACCGGCACCCCGCTGCCCTGTCTGCGGCTGATCGAGGAGGCGCACCGCTCCCCGGAGTGCCTCCTCGACGTCCGCGCGCGGCTGGAGCACGGCGACGCCGCCGGAGCCCAGGCCACCGTCGACGGTCTCCTCGGACCCGGTGCGCGGCTGCCCGAGGGCGCGCTGCGCGACGTACTGGAGGAGGCGGCGCGGCGGCGGATCGACCACGGGCTGTTCCGCGCCGGGCTCGAACCGGGGCCGGGACCGGCCGGGCGACCGGACCGCCGCTCCCCCGAGGGCCGTGCGCGCCCGCGCCACGCCACGTTCCGCTGACACCTTCCCGGACCTCTTTTCCGGGACCTCCTTTCCGGGACCTCGTTTCCGGGACCTCGTTTCTCAGCCTCCGTTTCTCAGACCCCGTTTCCAGATCTCGTTTCCAGACCCCGTTTCCAGATCTCGTTTCTCAGACCTCAAAGGTGATTCATCATGCTTTCTTCTGTTCACGCCTCGCGCCTCGACGTCGCCGGCGACCTGCTGTCCCTGCTCCGCGACACCACCACGGAGCCGCGTGCCGACACGCAGCTGGACGCCCTGACCCTGGCGGTGGCGGCCGACCTGCCCGTCCTGCTGTGGGGGGAGCCGGGGATCGGCAAGACCGCGGCGCTGCAGCAACTCGCCGAGACGCTCGGCCTGCCGCTCACCACGGTGATCGCCAGCGTGCACGAGCCGTCCGACTTCTCCGGCCTGCCGGTGGTCGGTGACGACCCCGCCGTGCAGGGCGTCCCGATGGCGCCGCCGGACTGGGCCGTGCGCCTGGCTCACGCCGGCCGGGGTCTGCTCTTCCTGGACGAGCTGTCCACGGCGCCGCCCGCCGTACAGGCCGCCCTGCTCCGCCTGGTTCTGGAACGGCAGGTCGGGGCTCTGCGGCTCCCGGCGGGTGTCCGGATCGTGGCGGCCGCCAACCCGCGTTCCTCCGCCGCCGACGGCTGGGAGCTGAGCCCGCCGCTCGCCAACCGGTTCGTCCACCTGCAGTGGCGTCACGACCACGATGTCGTCGTACGCGGCCTCGGCGGGACCTGGCCGCGCGCGAGCCTGCCGTGGCTCGACCCGGAGCGGCTGCCCGGGGCGGTGGCGTTCGCCCGGCGCGCGGTGTGCGGGCTCCTCACCGCGCGTCCCGACCTCGTGCACCGGCTGCCGGGCAACGAGGCGCACCGGGGCGGCCCGTGGCCCTCGCCTCGCAGCTGGGAGATGGCGTTGTTCCTGACCGCCTTCGCCACCGCGGCCGACGCGTCCAAGGACGTGCTGTCCATGCTGGTCAGGGGCACGGTGGGAGACGGGCCCGGACTGGAACTGCTCGCCGCCATGGATCGGATGGACCTTCCCGACCCCGAGACGCTGCTGGCCGACCCGGCGGCGGCCGAGCTGCCCCGGCGGGGCGACCTGCGCCAGGCCGTACTCGACGGAGTGGTCGCGGCCGTGCGGAAGCGGCCGGACAAGGAGCGGTGGGACGCCGCGTGGGCGCTGCTGGTGCGGGCGGTGGAGACCGGCGCCCCGGACCTGGTGGTCGTGCCCGCCTCCACGCTCGCCGCGCTGCGCCGCGCGGACTGGGAGGTCCCGGCCGCGATCGAGAGGCTCGCCGGGGTGGTCTCCCTGGGCAGGAAGGCGGACGAGGTCGCGGCGCGGGTGGCGGGCTGATGGACCTCGAGAAGCTCTTCACCGCCCGGTTGTACGCCGCGAGGGCCCGGCCCTATCTGGCGACGGCGCTGTTCGCGCTGCACCCGGTGGAGTCGCGGTCGGTGCCCACGATGGCCGTGGACCGGCACTGGCGGTGTTACGTCTCCCCGGCGTTCGTCGCGCGGACCCCCGTCGAGGAGCTCGCGGGCGTGTGGGTGCACGAGGTCTCCCACCTGCTGCGCGACCACCACGGCCGCAGCGACCGGGTCGCCCGGCAACGGGAGCTGACGGGGCGGGGAGAGCGGCTGCGGATGAACATCGCCGCCGACATGGAGATCAACGACGACGTGTACGGCGACGGCCTGGCCTGGCCCGAGGACGCCGTCCGGCCGGAGACGCTGGGGCTGCCCGAAGGCGAGCTCATGGAGGACTACCTGCGCATGTTCCGGCTCGGGCCGTACACGCAGGGTCTGGTCTGGCTGGACTGCGGCAGCGGCGCCGACGGGCTCGACCGGGAGTGGGATCTCGGGCCGGAGGGCGCGGACGGGCTCGGCGACCACGAGCGGGAGGCGGTCCGGTTCCGGGTGGCGCAGGGCATCAACGCCCGTCCGGGGAACGCGCCGAAGGGGTGGCGGCGGTGGGCGGAGGAGGCGTTCCACCCGCCGCAGCCATGGCGGGAACTGCTCGGCACGGCCATCCGCTCGGCGGTGTCGGGACCCGGCGTGGGTGAGGACCACACCTACGGCAGGCCGTCGCGGCGCTCGGCCGGCCTGCCCGGCGTCGTCCTGCCGAGCCTGCGGCGCAGGCCGCTGCGGGTCAGTGTGGTCATCGACACCTCCGGGTCGGTCAGCGACGCCGAACTGGGGAGCGCGTTGCTGGAGGTCTCCGCGATCGTCCGCGCCGTGGGCGGCCGGCGCGACCTGGTCGGCGTGCTGTCCTGCGACGCGGCGGCCCGGGTCGTGCGGCCGCTGTGCCGGGCCGAGGGGATGACGCTGGTGGGCGGCGGCGGCACGGACCTGCGTGCGGGCATCGCCAGGGCGCTGCGGACGAGCCCGCGGCCGGACGTCGTCGTGGTCCTGACCGACGGACAGACCCCGTGGCCGCGGGAACGGCCCGCGTGCCGCATGGTGGTGGGGCTGTTCTCCCGGGTCGGGCCGCCGGACGAGAGCGATCCCGTCCACGTGCCGGACAGGCCGCCCTCGTGGGCGCGGGTGGTCGACATCGGCTAGGCGGAGGGCCTTCCTCCTCATCCCTCCTCATCCGCCGCGGCGTCGGCGGCCGGAGCCTGTCATGTCGGCCGGCGCCTCCGGGCCATCCGGGCCCCGGCGTTCCGTCAGACGAAGGCGGCGACCCCCTCGTACTCGCCCCGTGGCGCTTCTCCCGTGGTCGTGTATTCGAGGAGCAGCAGACCGGCGGGCGTGGCGTCGTGGCGGACCAGGCGGAGACCGGACGCGGCGCCCGGCGCGGTCGAGAAGCGCCGTCCGGTCCAGAGCACCGTGGGCGCGACCACGAGGCGGAGCGTGTCGATCAGGCCCGCCGACAGCAGCGTGTCGCCCAGGCGGGCACTGCCGTGGATCTGGAGCTCCCGCCCCGGCCGCGCCTTCAACTCGGCGACGGCCCGGACCGGGTCGCCCCTGAGCACGGTCGCGGGGTGCCAGGTCCCCTCGGCGAGGGTGTTCGACACGACGTACTTGGGCAGCGTGTTCATCCGCCCGGTGAAGGGGTCGGCCGGGTCTGTGATCTCCGGCCAGTCGCGGGCGAACGCCTCGTAGGTGCGCCGGCCGAGCAGCAGGCCGTCGGCGAGGTCGAGCCAGTCGGAGGTGCGCCGGACGAACGCCGCGTCGATGTGGGGCACGAGCCAGCCGCCGCGGGTGAACCCGTCGGTGGTGTCCTCGTCCGGCGAGCCCGGCCCCTGGCTGACGCCGTCGAGTGTGACGAACCGGGTGATGGTGATCTTCATCGCGCGGCCGTCCCTTCGGTGAAGGCGGCCAGTTGGCCGGCGACCGTACCCCAGCCCTCGGCGAAGCCGGCCTTCTCGTGATGGGCGCGGGTCTCCGAATCGCCGTGCCGGACGATCGCCCGGTAGTCCGTGCCGTCCGGGTGGTCGGCCAGCGTGATCGTGGCGGTCATCGTGATCGGGCCGACGTTCGCGGGACGCCAGCTGCTGTCGATGGCGGTGGTGAACACGAGCCGCTCGAGTTCGTCGACGGCGAGGAAACACGCGTCCAGATGCGGGACGAACTCCGACCCGTCGTCGCTCATCCGCGTCACGAACGCGCCTCCGGGCCACAGGTCCAGGCGGTCCACGCGGCAGCGGGACGGAGCCGGCACCCACCACCGCTCAAGCCGGGACGGGTCGGTCCAGGCGGCCCACACGGTGGCGCGCGGGGCGCGGATGACCCGCTCCAGGGCGAGGTCGAGGTCGGGGTTCACTGGGTGTTCTCCTCGGGGTCGGTGACGAACTGTTCGAGGCGGTCGGTGCGCAGCTCCCAGATCCGGCGCTGCTCCGCGAGCCAGTCGTCCAGGAGGGCGAGCCGTTCCCGGTTGAGCGTGCAGGTGCGCACCCGGCCCGACTTGACCGTGCGGATGAGCCCGTTCGACTCAAGGGTCCGCACGTGCTTCATGAACGAGGGAAGGGTCATGGGGAACTCGCGGGCGAGGTCGCCGACGCTCGTGGGCCCGCGGCCGAGGCGCCGGACGACGGCGCGCCGGGTCGGGTCGGCGAGGGCGATGAACACGCCGTCCAGCTGCGCCGAATACTGTGCCATGCGGCTAAGCATTGCAGGGCACCATGGTTAGCGCAAGAGCTAAGTATCGACCGGGCCACCGGCCGGAGGAGCCGTTCCTAGCCGGACACGGGAAGCCGTGCGGGGGCGCTGTTGCTCACCTGCCGGAAGATGACCGAGGTGCGGAAGCCGATGATCTCGCCGCGCTTGCTGAGCCGGTCCATGAGGAAGGCGTGCAGGTGGTCGAGGTCCTGTACGGCGACGTGCAGCAGGAAGTCGTCGCCCCCGGAGAGCACGAAGGTGTGGAGGACTTCCGGCAGGCCGCTGGCGAAATCCTTGAAGGCGTCGATGACGGCACGGCTGAGGGGGCGCACCTGAACCGAGACGAGCGCCTGAACGCCGCGGTTGAGGGCGACGAGATCGATGTCGGCGTGGTAGCCGCGGATGACGCCCCGGCGGTGGAGCGCCCGGACCCGCTCCAGGCAGGTCGAGGGGGCGATGCCCAACTGCCGGGCGAGTTCGCGGTTGGACTGCCGCGCATCTGTCTGGAGAAGCCGCACGATCTCCGAATCAAGTTCATCCATGGTCGGCCACCGTAGCTGATTTCAGCCAAACGTTCGATCAAGCTCCCGGACCGGGAGTCATTCGTCCAGCATGGTGCCATCCAACACGGCGAATGAAGGACTGATGAACCCATGTTCGATCATGAGCAGGTCGCGATCCGCACCGGCCGGCGCTCCCGGCTGCCGGTGATCGTGGCCGTCCACTCGACGACGCTCGGCCCGGCGGCCGGCGGCCTCCGCCTCTGGCACTACCCCGACTGGCGGGACGGCCTGACCGACGCCCTTCGCCTGTCGGCGGCGATGACATCGAAGTTCGCCGTGGCCGGGCTGCCCTGCGGCGGCGGAAAGACCGTCGTGGCCCTGCCGGAGGGAAGGGAACTCGGGGACGGCGAGCGCCGCGACGTGCTGCGCGACGTGGCGGACGTCATCGACTCGCTGGGCGGCGTGTACGCCACCGGCCCGGACGTCGGGACCGGCCCCGACGACATGGCGGTGATCGGGGAGACCACCCCGCACGTGTTCTGCCGTCCGGCCCATCTGGGCGGCAGCGGCGATTCGTCACCGCACACCGCGCTGGGGGCGCTCGCCGCGCTACGGGCCGTCAGCCGGCGGCTGTACGGCTCCCCGGAACTGAACGGCCGCGGCATCGCCGTCGTCGGCCTGGGCCGTGTCGGCGCCGGCCTCGCGCGTCTGCTGGCCGCCGAGGGAGCGGTGCTGACGGTGACCGACATCGACCCGGACAAGCGGAGACTCGGTGACGAACTCGGGGCCGCCTGGCGGGCTCCCGACGACATCCTCTCCGCGGACGTGGACATACTGGTCCCCGCGGCCCTCGGTTCCGTCCTGACCGGGCGGACCGCGACCGAGCTCCGCTGCCGTGCCGTGGTGGGACCGGCGAACAACCAGCTCGCCACTCCGGATGTCGCCGACCTGCTGCACCGGCGGGGCATCATCTGGGTGCCGGACTTCGTCGCCGGCGCGGGCGGGGTCATCAACGCCGTCAGCACCGAACTCCACCACGTCAGCGCGGAGGAAGCCCGCGCGCGGGTCGACGCCATCGAGGACACCGTCGGCGACCTGCTGGACACCGCCGAGCGCCATGGCCGCACCCCGGCGCAGGCGGCATGGGACCTGGCCCGGAGCCGGGCATGACGGCGCCGCGCCCCCGTGCGGCGGCGTCCGCCGTGACCCGCCGCAGCTACGACACGGTGGCCGAACGGTACGCCGCCGAGATCGGCGACGAGCTCGGGGGCAAGCCCCTCGACCGCGCCCTGCTGGACGCCTTCGCCGAACTGACCTCGGACGGGCCGGTCGTGGACGTCGGCTGCGGCCCGGGCCAGGCGACGGCCCACCTGGCCCGCCGTGGAGCCCGTACCTTCGGAGCCGACCTGTCGCCCGCCATGTGCGCCGTCGCGCACCGCGCCACCGCCCTGCCGTTCGCCGCGGCGGACATGACCGCGCTGCCGATCCGCTCGCGGACGGTGAGCGGCATCCTGTGCTGGTACGCCGTGATCCACCTGAACCCGTCCGAACGGGCCGCCGCCTACACGGAGTTCGCCCGGGTGCTGCGCCCCGCGGGGCATGCCCTTCTCGCCTTCCACACCGGCGACGACGACACCCGCCCCGGACAGGCCAGCCACCTCACCGAATGGTGGAACCACCCCGTCGATCTCACCTTCCGGTTCCTCGACCCGGTCGCCGAGACGGCGGCCCTCGCCCAGGCGGGCCTCACCCTCACCGCACGGCTCGACCGGGCGCCACACCCCGGACACGAGCACCCCAGCCACCGGACCTATCTCCTGGTGAAGCGGCTCCCGTCCGAACGCGACGCCGGCAGTAGGATCCTTTGATCCCCGTATCCCCCGCGTCGGCGGGCATGCGACCGGCCCGCCGGTTGGACCGCTCAGAAGGAGTCGTGAGAGCTTGGACCGTCGAATTCCCGGGCCGACGCGGCGTCTGGCCTTCCGGGAGATGACCGCCGCCGATCTGGACGACATGGCCGCGCTCCTGGGCGACGACGAGGTCATGCGCCACTATCCGCAGCCGATGAGCCGGGACGAGGCCCTGCGCTGGATCGAGTGGAACCAGCGCGGTTACCGGGAACACGGTCACGGCCTCTGGCTGGTCACGCTCCGAAGCAGCGGTGAGTTCGCCGGGAACTGCGGCCTGACCCTGCAGAACGTCGAAGGTACGGTCCACACCGAGATCGGGTACCTCCTGCGGGCGGAGCTCCACGGCAACGGCTACGCGACCGAGGCCGCGGCGGCATGCCGCGACCACGCCCGTGACGTCCTCGGGCTCGACCGGCTCATCGCGATCATCAATCCGGACAACGTTCCTTCGCAGCGCGTCGCCGAGAAGATCGGGCTGGCCCTTGAACGTGAGGCGACGTACCAGGGCCGGACGACGCGGATCTACGCGTCCGAGCTGTGACGTGACGACCGCCTGAGCGTCGTGCCCGCGGGCGCCGGCGCCCCAGCGTTCTCCGCCCGGGGTGCCGGCGTCCGCCGAAGACATGACGGCCGTCACGGAAGAGCCGACCCGGCGAGGACTTCCATCACCCGGTCGAGACGACCGTCAGACGGCCGTGCGCGACCACTGCTGGTTGGTGCCGCCGTTGCACGGATACTGCTTGAGGATCACACCGTCCGCGGTCGACGCGGACGGTACGTCCACGCATTTGCCGCTGTGTCGTGCCTGGAGCTGGAAGTAGCCGCCGCCTGCGACCATCTGGAACTGCTGGTTGGCGCCGGTGCCGCAGGTGTACTGGATGAGCTCGGCGCCGTCGGCGGTCGAAGCGCCCACCACGTCGAGGCACTTCCCGCTGTGGCGGCTGACGATGCGCCAGTAGCCGCCACCGGCGTCCTGGAACCGCCACTGCTGCCACGGGTTGCCGCCGTAGGCGTACTGGTCGACGCGCGCACCGTTGTCGGTGCGCGCCTGCTGGACGTCCATGGTCTTGCCGCTGTGGCGCGCGTCGATCTTGTAGAACGTCTCCGGCTGCGGCGAAGGGGTGGAGTCGCGGACGGTGTCGCCCCAGCCGTAGCGGACCCGGTCGGCGCCGGACTGGTTGCGGATGGCCAGGGTGAGGTTGGTGCCGCTGCCGCCCAGGGCGTACATCGAGTAGTGGTCGTAGCCGAGACCCGCGGTTATCTTGCCGCCGAGGGCGGGCCAGTAGGTGCCGCCCATCTGGTTGTCACGCATGACCTGCGCCACGGCGCGGAGGTAGCGCACGAAGTTGTCGGTGCTGTTCGCGTCGCCGTAGTTGAGGCCGGTGGCCATCGGCGCGCCGTACTCGGTCATGACCGCGCGGGAGGCGCAGTTGCCCAGAAGCGTCTGGATGTGGCTCCGGAAGGCGTCGTAGGTCATCGCGCCGTAGAAGAAGGCGTAGTAGTGGAAGGACAGCAGCGTCGAGTTGAAGCGGCTGTCGTTGCAGATGTCCCGCAGGTCCTGGCTGAAGCCGGTGCCGCCGATGAGCACCCGGCCGGGCGCCGCCGAGGGGTGAGCGCCGAGCCAGTTCGCCGCGACGTTGCGCCATTCCGCCGAGGTGTAGCCGTGCGGCTCGTTCATCGGCTCGAAGTAGACGTTGCCGTTCGAGCCGTAGGTGCTGATCACACTGGACCACATCGCGTTCCACGCGGCGAGGTTCGTGATCCTGCCGCCGGAGGCCGCGCCGTCCTCCCAGTAGGCCAGGATGACCTTGAATCCGCGGTCGGCGGCGGCGTCGATGGCGCCGCGGTAGGAGTTCCACCAGGTCGTGTCGGCCACGGTGTGGGTGTTGATGGGCAACCGGACGGTGTTGACCCCCATGACGTATTCCATGTTGTCGTAGAGGGCGTTGGCCTTGGCCCGCACCGTCGCGTTGCTGTCGGACTTGCTCAGGCCCTGCACGACGAGCGCGCCGGTGCTGAAGTTGTCACCCAGCACGGCCCAGTTCATGCCTCGGAACTGGTTGGTGGCGGCCTTGGCCGACGACGCGGGGACGAGGGCCGCCACTGCGGTGAGCGCGGTCACCACGAGGGCGACCAGCAACCCGTGCAACGACCGGATGCTTCGCGATGACCCTGATGAGTGACCATCGGACGCGATGCTCAGTGTCATGGAACGTCCCATCACTAGACCTGAACCGCCGGGCCGGACTTTCGCCTGCGCCTGATTGTTAGCGCTAACAAACGAACGCGGCGGAGGGCCTCACGCTAGGAAGGAGGCGGGAGCGCGTCAACGGAAAGGGAGACGACGTGCTCGAACCGCTGGTCCGCGACGGACACCGCTGTAAGTTTCAGGCAGACTTCCCGGTCGTTCTGACGCCCGGTCCTGCCGATGCGACTCCACCGCGCCTGGACCGCGCCCTGGTCAAGGCCTCCAGGCGCGGCGGGGAGGCCGTGCTGATCGACGGCACTCTCATCCCCACCCGCCACCGCAGCGGCAAGGACGACCGCAAGAACCGTTCGGGGAAGCACAAGCGCCACGGCCTGCACTTCCTCGCGCTCACCGACGAGTGCATCTGACTTACGGGTTGGTCTCGGACGAGCGCCGGCGGACGAGAGCGAGGCTTGTCAGCGTCGTGATCGCCATGGCGCCGATGCCGACCAGCGCCGCGGTGGTGTAGGCGCCGTCGTCGGGGAAGAGGTGGCCGGGGCCGGTGCCCGCGGCGAGGATCAGGCCGCCGACGGCGCTGCCCAGGGAGTACCCGACGCTGCGGACGACGTAGTTGAAGCTCATGGCGCTCGACGTCTCGCTCTTGGGGGTGACGGCCAGGATGACGCCGGGCATCGCGGCCGAGAAGCCGCCGACGCCGAAACCGAGCACGCCCATCGCCGCGAACAGTTCGGCCAGGTCCGACCGGGCCGCCGCGAACAGGGCGAACCCGCCGCCGACCACGACTGCGCTGCCGGCCAGGAGCAGGGGGTCGGCGATCCGCGTCCGGACCCTCGGCGTGAGCTTGCCGGCGACGAACCCCAGCACCGAGAACGGGATGAGGACCAGCCCGGCGACGAAGGTCGTCAGCCCGAAGCCGTAGCCGGCGCCGTGCGGCGTCTGCGCGTACCGGGTGATGAGCGTGAGCAGGAGGTACATGCCGATCCCGCCGACGAACATGGCGAGGTTCGCCCCGGCGACCGCCGGGTGCCGCACCGCCCGCACATCGACCAGGGGCGTCGTGCTGCGCAGCTCGATGACGACCCAGACACAGAGCAGCACCACCGCGACGACGGCGAGGCCCGCCGCCACGGCGAGGTGCCGGCTCCACAGATTCCGTTCGCCGGCGAGGAACAGCACCAGGAGCAGCGCAGCGGCCAGGACGACCGCGCCTGCCACGTCCACGCGGGCGGAGCGGCCCTCGGGGGCTTCGGGCATGGAGCGCCACGCGGTCAGGAGGGCGGCGACGGTGACGACCAGGCCGAGGCCGTAGGCGGCCCGTACCCCGCCGAGCTCGGCGAGCAGTGCGGCCAGCGGGTAGCCGACCCCGGCCCCGATGATCGAGACCACCGAGATCAGGGCGATCACGGCTGCGCCGCGCTCCTCGGGGAGGTGGTCCCGGGCCACGCCCATCATCAGCGCCGTCAGACCGAGCCCGACGCCCTGGGCCGCCCTGCCGGCCAGCAGCCACGCGAACGGCAACGGCAGCACGGTGAGCGCGCTGCCGGCGACGACGACCGCCAGCGTGGCGAGGATCGCGGCCCGCCGGTGCGGGCCGGCGCCGAGCCGGCCCAGGACCGGCGTGGCGACGGCGCCGCTGAGCAGCGCGACGGTCAGCGTCCACTGCGCGCTGCCGAGCGAGACGTGGAACGAGGTCGCCACGCTGGT
Organism: Streptosporangium sp. NPDC053982; assembly: GCF_055585205.1. Classification (NCBI taxonomy): domain Bacteria; kingdom Bacillati; phylum Actinomycetota; class Actinomycetes; order Streptosporangiales; family Streptosporangiaceae; genus Streptosporangium; species Streptosporangium sp. NPDC053982. Next base: position 184,065 of record NZ_JBVJKQ010000004.1, on the reverse strand, counting down.
GATGAGCGGCGTCCCGAGGCTGGCGACCGCCGCCACGACCAGAGCGATGAACACCAGGGCGGGGACCAGCAGCCGCGCCTCGGAACGCGCCGCCGGGAACGCCTTCGCCGCGGCCCCGCCGACCGGCTGCCCGGTCACTGCTTCGGCCCTTCGCGGTCCTGGCTTTCGAGCTCCGCCAGATGCTTCAGCGCCGGAAGGGCCGCCACCAGCGCCTCGACCTCGTCGCCGGTGAGCTCGCCGATCAACCGCTCGAACGCGTGGACGCCCGCCTGGCGCCGCGTCCGGACGTAGGAGGCGCCGGTCTCGGTCAGGCACACCAGCGTGACCCGCTTGTCGGACGCGTCGCCCCGCCGCTCGACCAGGCCGGACTCCTCCATCACCCGGATCAGGGCGGTCATCGCGGGCTGGGTGACGCCCTCGACCGCGGCCAGATCGGTGATGCGCCGCGGGCCGGTCCGGTCCAGGGTGGCCAGGGTGGCGGCGGATGTCAGGCTCATGTCCCGGGGCAGGCGTCTCGCGGCTCTGGTGGCCAGGCCGTAGAGGGCCGCCCCGATGGCGGCGGACGCGCCAGGAGCGGTGTCTTGACGACTCATGCGCGAAGCATAACAGTTTTATATTCATAGTTTATGTAAATGCTTTGGCGGACTCCGCCCTTCTGCGACGCTCTCAGAGCACCGGCCCCAGGCCCGGACTGGTCCGACCCAAACCTGGCGCAGCCGACGAACCCGCGATCGGTCGCGGCCGCCGAACCGGACGGGACCGCCGACGTCTACTCGCGGGGCAGCAGCGAGGAGGTCACCGGCCGCCTGCTGTCGAAGATCTTCGCCGACCGGGACGACTACGTGCTGGCCACCAAGGTCTTCTTCCCCGTCGGCCGGGGCGTCAACGACCGCGGCCTGTCGCGCAAGCACATCATGTCGGCCATCGACGCCTCACTGCGCCGCCTGGACACCGATCATGTGGATCTCTACCAGATCCACCGCTGGGACCCCGACACCCCGATCGAGGAGACCATGCAGGCCCTGCACGACGTGGTCCGCGCCGGCAAGGCCCTCTATCTCGGCGCCTCCAGCATGAGCGCCTGGCAGTTCGCCAAGGCCCAGCACATCACCGAGACCAACGGCTGGACCAAGTTCGCAGCGATGCAAAATCACTACAACAAGCGGTTCACTTCATGCGGTAAGTCCACCCTAGCCGCCTGACCCCGCTCCCCCACCGGTCACCACGGCGACGAAGCCCCGTTGAGCTGCCGATTCGCTCCCGGGCACACCGCCCCACCTGCTTGCCGAAGATCTGACGGCCATCACGCAAGAGCCGATCCGGCGAGGACTTTCTCTACACGATCAAGGCCGCCCACCTGCGGCGGCCGGCGCGCGTCGGGGCGGTCGCTGGCCGCGCTGCGGCTCTTCGGCCGGTCGCGGCCAGCGCCGCCCACGCGCTGACTTATCAGGCGGTCACCTGAAGAACGTCTACGCGCTTCACCAGCAGTTGCAATGCTCCTTGGTAGCTGATGCCGGCTACGGGCCAAGCATGCCTCCGGCGGGGATCTCCAGCCCCGAGGTGATCGTCTCGCGCGAACTGGGGCGCTGGAGTGGCTGAGGGGGAAGCTGATCACCTCGCCCGCTATCGACCCGGGCAAGCCCAGCAGACCGGCTCCTGCGTATCAAGCCCGGCTGCGCACGCAGGGCAACGGATGATCGAGGAACAGCGGTCAGCGAATGGACACGCGAAGCCGAGCTTGACACTCCGTCTCCGGCCCTCTGCCGCTACGGGGCGGGTCGACAGCGAACGAGATGATCGGCCGACTCTTAGGTTAGCCTCGCCTTCAAACCACATCATGTTGTGGGCACAGTTCTCAGGACTCCCACATATTGTGTTCCGTTGAGTAGACGCTGTGCGACGAGCCCGCTACGATCTCTCCCAGAGCGTGAAAAACCCCGATGGGCGCCTGCCCATCGGGGTGGCACCGAATCGGGGTTCTTCGTCGTGGTTGGACTCATCAGAGTAGCGGCTCTGCGAGCGTGCGCAAGCCCTGCTTCGAGGACGTGCCCAGCTCGGAGGGGAGGTGAAGCGAATGGCCGCCAAGGGTAAGCCGGGTCAGCCGGCTCCGGTGTCGGGTCAGTATCGCCCCGCTGGTGGTGGTCCCGAAGTCACCGTGCCGAAGGGACACCGCCTGCCGCCCACCCCCAAGCCGGGGAAGCCGTGGGTGTGCGTGGATCCAACTAAGAACAAGAGCGGTAAGTAGCCGCTATACCGGCCGGAGCCGCCACGCGAAGCTTCGGCCGGTATCTGTCCGCAAGGACAGCAGGTCCCTCATGGCCCGAGCAAGTTCGTACAGCCGAAGACTTTCCCACCAGAGCCAAGCCAGAGTTCTGCTGTACAGCAGCGCAGTACAGCAACGGCGGCTTACTGAATCACATCCCGCCAATCGGTATCAGCCGTCCGGCCAGGACCAAGACGCTTTCGGCAGCGGCCCACCCTGCCCTCGTAAACAGAAGGTCAGGGGTCGATTCCCCTCATCGGCTCTAGATGAAGAAGCTCTACCGAGGCTGGTTTTCACCTATGGAAGTGCTCTGGTATAGCTGAGCCCTGAGATGCCGGGGAAATAGGCGGCAAAGAACGACAGATCTCTCAGTATCTATTGAGCGGAGAGCCGGACAGGCAGGTGAAGCCTTATAGGCGACCTCTGCTTCATAACAGCTCTCAGAAAGGCGAATAAGATGAGCATCGGCTCTGATGCCAGGATAGACGCCGAGATTCAGCGTGTCTTGGGTACGATCGAGCAGATGCTACACGAATATGCAGCCTGGGGTGACCGGATCCAATGGGGCGAAGTTCATTTCGCCTTTTACAGTGACCTGCTCGATTTCTGCAACTTTCGCATGGAAACGGCCCAGGACTGCCTCGCCCTCATTAAGGCAGGCGGGATCTCGGGGGCGCTCGGGCTCAACCGGTCGCTTCTGGAGAACTACCTTCTGTTTGCACTGATGTGCCGGGGCACCAAATATTACCGACTCGCCGACCACTCCTCGCTTTCGGAGCGCGAATTTAAGGTCAAGCTGAAAGAGGAACAGGAAGCACTTAAAGTCGCTCAGGAAAACGGAACCGCGACATGTCTGAGCGTCAAGAAATTCTCCAGGGCAACACGTCATATCATGTATGTGTACGAAGGACTCAAGGATGATTCCGGCGAAGGTATCCGCGTGCCCGTACACTACTTCGAATTCAGAAGATTCCGTCCAGAGGTAATGAGGTTTCGGCGCGACGACTATTTTGAATATTACGAGCTCGAGCCCGAGACGAAGAAAATCCTCCGACAACATCAAGATCAGGCCGCTCGCGTCTACCGGTTCTACCTCTCCTACGACTCGCTCATCCAGAGTCTGGAGCTAAACGACATCCTCGACAAGGCGGCGAGCCTGCGGGTGGACGCGCACTACACGTTTCTCGGCCAATTTCTGCACCCCACCCATGACGCCGCCCGAAGCCTGCGGGCAAACAGCAACGTCTACCACGGTGGGACAACCGTCGGAGCGCGGCAGCCTTACTCCGATGAGGCGATCCTACTGGCCTCTCTCTACCTGGCGCACACGGTGGCGAGCTTCATGCGGGAGGCCATCAACCTGCTCGACGCGGCACCTGACCAGTACTTCTCTGACACCGCAACCGGCGCGCTGGCCACCGCTGCAGACCGCACGATGAAGCAGTTTGCATACTTCTGGTTCATTGACAATGATCCGCCACCTTACAACCGCTACCTACACTGCATTCACCACGCGTCCAATGAGGAGATCACAGCATGGGGCGGTTATATGGGATGCCCCATGGAGTCGGTTTCCTTCGATTCAAACATCTTCTCCAGCTTCAAAGACGCGCTGCGGGGGTGGAACAACGCCAAGTGTGGGCTCTACAACCCGCCGTTCTAACCAGAGCGGCTTCAGTACCTGCAGCTCACCCTGCTGCGCCCCGACCAGGCCGAAGCCCGAGCCGCAAGCCAAGCCAAGGACTCCCAAGATCGACTAGCTTGCAATTCAAGCAGCATGAAAACCAAAGACGTGGGGCCATACGATGGAGACCGTGAAGCTTGCCGACGTCGCGGAATTGGCGTCGTCTTGCCGCGAGAACACCTTGGGTTTCGAAGGCTTCCATACGAGCGCCATAGTCAGCTCGCTCCGGTGGCCGGCTGACGTCGTTGAGCAGTTCCTCTACGACCACGCAGACAACGGCGCATTTCTCCGTGACTACGGGAACATCGACCTCTCCACCGTGAGGTGGGAGGTCACGGCAGTTCCGGTCGAGGAATTCATGGCGATGCCGACGGGAGCATCTGACGGCGACTGTATCGAGGAGTACGCGGCCGACCCGGGCCACTGGGTGCGGGCGCGCAACCGCGGAGTTCATATGGGTGTCGCTAAGTGCTGGGAAACCCACGGAACTTGGAAGCGCTGGCCGATCTTGATCGACCGGATGCTACTCGATCCACTAGGAAACGGCCTCCAGGTTCTAGAGGGCCGGACACGAGTTGGAGTTATGAGGGGCCGCCGACGCCAAGGGGCCTTTGTCGCGGAGCGTCACCTGGCATGGGTCGGACGCCCATCGAGTCAACCATGTGATGCGTCTCCCTCGAGTGTCAATGAGCACAGTAGGCACGGCTAGGCCTGGACAACAATGTCTTGTAGCACCACCTCGGCCTTCTGAGGAAGCTCAAGCCTCTGCAGTTCGAGCCTTGGGCTCCAGGGCCCCACCGGGAGATCGAGTCTCCGCACCCCACAGGCTTGCCGGGCCGGTCGGCCTGCGTCATCCGGCTGGGAAGCCCCACTCCATTGCAGAACGTTGGACTGCCACGCGGCTTCCGGTCCTCAGGCCTTCCGGTCTGTGGTCCGGGTCCGACTTGCCATCGAGTGATGTAGTGGCCGCCTTCGACGAGTGCGGGATATGTGCGAGATGATCTTTCAAAGGGCGCGGGTTGCGCGAGACGTTCGCACAGTTCCCGTTGCATGAACCAGCCATACGACCGCCACTCTTCTAAGACGTCGTCTCATTTGGCTAGTCGGCGGTAACAAATAAGGGCGGCGGCGATCGCGACGAAGGAACCGAAGTGGTCGCCCCGGCGTTCGTAGCGGCGGTGTAGGCGGCGGCAGCCGGCCAGCCAGGAGACGGTTCGCTCGACCACCCAGCGATGGCGCCCGAGTCGCTGGCTGGACTCGATCCCGCGGCGGGCGATGCGAGGGATGATGCCCCGCTTACGCAGGAAGGTCCGCAGGTGCCGGTAGTCGTAGCCCTTGTCGCCATGGAGCTTGGCGGGCCGTCGGCGGCGCGGCCCACGACGAGAGCGGATCGGCGGAATGCCGCGCACCAGCGGCTGCAACGCCAGGCTGTCATGGGTGTTGGCGGCGCTGATCTCGGCAGAGATGGGCAGACCGCTCCGTTCGGTGATGAGATGGATCTTCGACCCGTTCTTGCCGCGATCGACAGGATATGGACCCGTCAGTTCCCCCTTTGACGGCCCGCACGCTCACGGAGTCGATGGCGCAGCGCGACCGGTCCAGCTCTCCCCGCGCACCCAGCTCATCCAGGAGGATGCGGTAGAGCTTGGCCCATACCCGGGCGGCGCTCCACTCGGCAAAGCGGCGGTGCACGGTCTGCCAGGATGCCCCGAAGACGGGCGGTAGCTGCCGCCAGGCGCAGCCGGTGGTGGTCACGTAGATGATCGCCGCGAGGATCAGACGGTCATCGACTCGCCGCCGTCCACCACCTTGCGGCCGGGTCGGTGCCAGCGGCACCACCCGCTGGAACAACTCCCACAACTCGTCGGGCACCAGTCGTTGAAGGAACGCATCCACGCCCGATTCAACGATCGACCCCCAAATGAGTCACGGTCTTAGCCGCGCTGCGGCTCTCCGGCCGGTTGCGACCACGCCGCCCACGCGCTAACGGCATCAAAACGAGCCTTTAATGGCGCAAAATTCTTACGCCGAGGGTGATTCACCCGTATCCGCAACAACGGTGGACGTGGGCGAGGTGGCGCTCCTTTCAACAAGGCTCGAATAGTCCGCATTTGAAAACGGTGATATTTGAAGCTTTCCAGGCAATGAATGAGCTGATGGATCCCCATACAAGCGGCATCCGCTAACATCGATGACGTCATATATTATTCCATCAAGCCGCAGCGAGCCATGAAAAGACGAATCAGCCAAGGATATTTCTGCGAACTCGGATCCTTTAAATCGGGAAACTCCGGCAAAAACCGATTGTTCGAATGTTGCTAGCCTCGCACGCACACTAAGGAGATTTGCTGAAGCTTTAAATGTGACCGAATCAAGCCACACTTCTTCATGGAATATTGACCCTCCAAAGTCTACATCTTTTGCGAAAAAAGAATCGCTAAATCTAATTACATCAAAAGCCTTTGCTTGATCGAACCAGACCTGCCCTTCAACGGTAATATTCTCAAGATTTGCTTCCCCATGAAATCTTGCAAGCCCAAGCCAGGCCAGCCCTGAAAATATCGCCCCTTTGAACCATACATCACGATAGAAAATGGCGCCATCAAACCAGGCGTCACCTTTAAACTTTACGTTTTCAAAGCTTGCAAACACATTGAATTCGGCTTCCGAGAAATAGGCGTCTCCTTCAAATGTGGCTTGACCAAAAAGAGCATCCCCATGGAAATCTACATATCGGAAATCTGCGTTACGGATTCGGCATCCTCGGAAATCTGCGGAGAGCAAGGTCGCACCCTTTAGATCTAAATCTATATCGATCCATCTGATGACATCTCGCGCATCAGCGTGCCCAAGGTGGCTGGCTAGGATGCGTTGGGCGGTAAGCCTAACCTCTAATTCTTGCTCAGCTTCTCGATGGGTTGATGCTACGGATTCGAACTCTTCATCATCGAGGTCTTCAGATATTTCTTCTGGCGCAACTGGGGATTCAAATGGCATTCGAAGATAGGCGCACATGACATTGGCAATTGTTCGGCGCTGGCCAGGGTGATCGTCAGCCAAACGTTCTAGTGCATAAAGCGCCGCGAGTCGAACAGGCGCTTTATCGCTACCCAGTTGCTCAATGGCTTTCGTATAAAGTTCCGTAACGGATGATACCTCCTCTTGGTGCTTCTGTGTTCTTTCACTGAGCCATTGGCGGCGTACCGAAAGGAGTAGAACGACAGCCCCACCTGCTCCGGCCCCAACTGTAAGACCCGTACGGATTGCTTCACTGCGGAGCTTGGCTAGTTCGAGCACATTATTTTTTACAACACTGGCCTCTCCCAGGAGAATCTTGGTGGTCAACCATATGGAGATACCAACTAAAGCCATCCCGAATATAACTATCCACCATGGGATTACTTTAAGAGGCTTGCGGGCAAGATCCCGCGAACGTCGATTCCGCAGAATAAGAAATAAAGTAATAGTTGCTAGTGTTATTGCGCCTACGCCAGAGAGCCATGATGTATCAACCGAGGCGAACCAAGAGAACACCCCCCTAAGGGAAATATGTCTGGCCGATGCTTTTATTCCAAGCAAGATGCTGGCAGTTGCCAGTACAGCGATAAGCCAGTTCCGTCGCAGAGCGGTGATCAATGAACTCAGCTTCTTTTCCATGGAGTCATTCTGCAACTCCATGCCACACAGCGTAAAGTCCTTAATCGAATTGTGGCTCTAGGAAAAACGGCCATAGCGTATGAATTATGTATATCATGGTCAAAATGGACACAATATGGATCAATCTAATGTTCATAAGGAGTGCTTTGCTGCCGCAGGGCTTCCGTTCCTTGGCCTAGCGGCCCTGTGGTACGGGTCCCCTCGCCTTCAGGTGAGCTTGGGCTGGTCATCTGCCGGGGTGCTGTACAGCAGCGGGATACAGCAACCTCATCTCGCATGATTGCATTCACCGGCGGGCATCTGCCGTCAGCAGGAAGGCAGTCGGCCCAAATCATGATCGACCCCGTTTGCAACAGACGTCCGGAGATCAAGTGCGGCAGCGCTTTGCACCGCTGCACGGCGGGGCCTGCCCGCTCCCGCCGCGCGGACATCGGGACCGGGCATGCGGCCTTGGGGCCGGTCCCGGCCCGCGCCCGCCCGGCGGGAGCGGGCAGACCCCGCCGCCCGCCGTACCGAGCGCCCGCCGTACCGAACCGCACCCGCCGCCCCTGGTACGCGCTGCCGCCGCTGCGACCGCCGGCCCAACCGCTACGCGGCTCCTTCGGGGTGCCTTCGGCATTGCGCCGGCCGTCTCCGCTCTGCATATTCATCAGGCACACGAGGTTCGCGGGGAAGGGCATGGCTGCCGCCCCGCTTCCGGTGCTCGCGCCTGGCGGCACTGCGCTCCGGGTCGGGTTGCCATCGAATGACACGGGTCCAGGTGGTCACGGTCATCGCTGGTCAGGTACGGCGGCACGACTACGGGGGAAGGCCACACCGCCGCACCGGCTTTCAAGGAGCGTCAGTGGTAGGCAACCTGCACCCAGACCGCGCGGCCTATCTCGGGGTCGTAGTCGGTCCCCCATGCACTGGACAGGAAGTCCACCCACGCAAGGCCCCGCCCGCCAAGACTGTCGCTATCGGCGGGACGCATCTGGGGGACGTTGACGGGTGAGCCCTTGTCGATCACCTCGACGTGGACCAGGCCATCCCCCAGACCGACGCCGACGGTGATGATCTCGTCAGGGGTACCCGAGTCGCTGTGCAGGATCGAGTTGGTGACGACCTCGCTCACCAGCAGCTCCACCGTCTCCAGAACCTCCGCCGACGCCGTGATGTGCGCGCTCAGCAGCTTCCGCACCCAGTGGCGCGCGTCTGATGCCGACTGCGGCACCCCGTAGAAGTCACGGTGGTCGAGGAACCGCAGCCCGTTCCAGCGATTGAGCATCGCTTCGAACGCCTCATAGACGGCCTCCCGGCTCACCGCGCCGCCGCCTTACAAATCGTCTGGGCCGCCTCGTGGTCGAAGGCGTCGATCCACTGGTTACGGCCCCGGCCCCACTGGTAGATCCAGTCCTGGCCCAGCCTGCGGGCGGTCACCCGGACCGGCCGCCGCGCCCCTTGCGCCGTCAGGAACGGTTCCTCGGTCAGCGGAAGCTCAAGCCGCGTCGCCACGCCTACGCCGCGCAGGTCCCACGCCAGCCGGACGAGATGGATGTACCGATCTTCCTGCACCGTCCCCAAGACGGGCCGTTGCGTCAGGGGGGCCGGTTGCGCCTGGTCAGCCGGTGTCGCCTCACCCGGCGACGTGGCTTTAGAGTGATCCACGGATCGCACCTCCAGAGTGCGGTCAAGGGACCCGTACGGCGTGTCCGCGCCTGCGGGTCCCGCTTTGTGCAGCCCTCTCATGACATCCCCGAGTCCCCTCCCATCGGCAGTGTGAGTAAGGGAGACTGGGGGAGACAGGCGGACCCTCCGAGTCCCCCGAGGTGCATGCGATGGACGACGTTCCAGCCTGGGCCGTACGGCTACGCGCCGAGCGACGAGGCAAGCTGTGGACGCAGCGAGAGATGGCGAAGCAACTCGCCGACGCCGCCGACGGCCGCACCCGAGCCCGGTTCCCCGAGCGTGAATCCCTGACCCGCATGATCAAGGACTGGGAAGCGGGCAGGCATCAGCCCAAGGACCCCTACCGGGTGCTCTACTGCCGGGTGTTCGGCATGGAAGAGTCCGAGCTGTTCGGCGACGACCTCGACAGCACGCCTCCCGGCAGCGCCTACCTCCGTGGGGACGAGATCGAAGCCTTGGAACTGGCCCGCCGCGTCGCCGCCAGCGACGTGGGAGCCGAGACGCTCGACCGGTTGGAATCAGCCGTCGATGATCTTGCGATGGCCTATCCGGGGACGCCACCGGCCGAACTGCTGAACCGGGTACGCGAGCACCTGTCCTACGTCTCACATCTTTTCGACGCGAAGAAGACGATCAACGAGCATCGCCGCCTGCTCACGGTCGGAGGATGGCTGTCATTGCTCGCCTCTACATGCCACATCGACCTTCGCCAGTTCCGGGCTGCCACGACGTGGCTGCAGACGGCCTCCCAGTTGGCGGAGCACGCCGAGCACCCCGAGATCGCAGCGTGGTGCCTGGAGACGGAGGCATGGCGAGCGGTCACCACCGGCGACTACCGCCGTGCTTTGACGCTGTCCCAGGGTGCGCAGACCGTCGCACCACGCGGAAGCTCCGCCTACATCCAGGCGACCGCGCAGGAGGGCCGGGCATGGGCGCGTCTGGGCGCCGGACCGGAGACCCGGAACGCGCTCGCCCGAGTCGACCGGCTCGTCTCCCCCCTGCCGATGCCCGACAGCCCCGAGCACCACTACCGCTACGACCCCACCAAGCGGGACGCCTACGTCGCGACCACCCTGTCATGGCTCGGAGACCCGGCCGCCGAGTCATACGCCCGGCAGGTGCTCAACCGCCTGGAGACGGCCGCCGACGGACCGCCCCGCCCGCGACGGGCGGTATCCGCGCGACTGGATTTGGCGCTGGCCCTCATAGCAGCCGATAAGCCCGACGAAGCCGGACAGGTCACTCTTACCGCCGTGACGAGCGGCTCTCTCGTGCCGTCCAGCTATTGGAGGGCACGAGAGGTGATCAGCGCCGTCGAAGCGCACCGCGTACCCGAGGCCGTAGAGCTACGCGAGGCGTATCGAGAACTCATCGGCCCTCAGTAGGAATCGCCGGCTCGCGTTCACGGGCGATCCGACGAGCGGTGGCGATGCGTTGCCGGGCGAGTTCGGCCCACAGGGCTTCCCCGTGCCGCAGGCCGTTTCCGGCGTAGCGCCACTGAGACAGGGTGACCGTCTCCTTCCCGTCCGGGGCGGGAAGGCCGAGGATCGAGCGGGCTTGTTCAGCCCGGTAGTCGGCGCGTGCCTGTCGTAGGTCGCCCAGGGTGATGGAGTAGTGGCGGCTCTTGGTCGAGAAGTGGCCCCGGTAGCCGAGCATGTGCGCCCACTGCCGCAGGGGAAGGTCCCGGTATTCCGGCAGGCGGCCCAGTGCGAAGCAGGTGAGGATCATGCGCCGGGCGTGCTCGGTCACGGCCAGGTCGGCGATGTCTTCGGCCCGGCGGATCGGGCGGTCCACCGTTCCCGCGGACTCCGCCCCCTTGGTCGCGTACTTGGCGACGTAGGCCGCCACCCGTTGATCGGTGACCCCGTCCACATCGGCGGAGACGTACACCGGCCGGACGTCGAGTTGGTCGCCCCACCGCAGCAGGACCGGGGCCGGGCCGTCCGAGGCCGGGACGACGACCTGTCCGGCCGCTTCCCGGATCGCCTGATCGAGCAGAGGGACGGTCGCCCAGTCCGGTGGCCGGTCAGCCGGCCCCTGCGGACCGTCGAGACGGATCATGGCGTGGAAGTGGACTAGGCCGCGCGCCTGGTACTCGGCGACCTTGGCATACGACAGGCGCAGCGTACGGCGCAGCGCGGCCCGGCGGACGCCGAGCAGCCGGGCGAGAACGGACGGAAGCGCCTGGGTGAAGCGCCGCCACAGTTCCCCCGCGTGGGCGTTCCACAGCACCGCGCCCCGGTAGTCGTAGCAGCTCGGGCAGATCGGTTGCCCGGCTTGCGGGTCGTCGCGCTCGTGACGCCTGCCGCACCCTTCCGGCTCGCCGTGCTCGCACACGGGACGGTTCCGCCGAGGGCGACAAGGCAGGGTCGTGCCGTTCCGCTCCCGATGGGCATGGACCGCGCCGAAGGATGGGGCGGTGAAGGTGGCGAACACGCGGGGATGTCCGCTGACGTCCTCGGGAATGCCCTTGCCGCCCCGTAGGCCGGAGATGATCAGGTGATAGGTGTCGTCCCGGTAGGTCTCCGAGCAGGCCGGACACCGGGAAGCGCGCCGGTTGCCGCAGGCGGTGAGCAGGAAGCCCGTGGGTTCGTCGGCGGTCCGGTAGACGTCCAGGACCTCCCCCGTCCGGGCGTCCACGGTCAGCCGTTCGCCGTGGAGCCGGACGGGTTGGGTACAACCGCCGGTGGCGTAGACCATGCGCTGCCACCGGGCGAAGTCGGGCATGGCCGCACGGTGCAGCGCGGCCAGCATGTCAGGGGCGAGGGAAGGCGCGTGGTTCACGCGGCGTCCCTCCCGCGCACCTCATCGGGTCGGGAGCCGGCGTCCTGCGTCTCGGCGACGCTGACACCGAACACGGTGGCGACACGTCGCCACTTCTCATCGGTCCAGCGAGGGGACCGCGCGGCTTGTCGTCTGCCCCACTCCCGGGCAGACAGGGGTTCAGGGTTCAGGTGGACTCCTCACCTCGTGGGTGGAGCCACCGCCACGCCTGACGGACAAAGACATCGCACACCGCCGCCGGGGCAGCCCGAAGACAGCCGTCGGCGCGTGGTGCGCAGCAGCGAGAGATCAAAAAATGGAGTGCGGCGAGAAAGTGAACGGCGCGCTCTGTGTGGACACCTACCGCCGGGCCGGGGCCCTCCGACGATCATCGGTGATCATGAGATGTGGTGTGCCCGGATGAAAAATGCGCCTGAGGTGATTCGCCGAGATGTTCGCTGTGTCGTGCCGTGGGGAGGTCGGTGACTTCTTACGCGATCAGTTCTACACCGGGGTAGACGAGTTCGACCAGCTTCGAGTTCCCTCGTGAGCGTTGTGTGTAGACGTCCGTTGGCGTCCGTGGGTGTTCGTCAGCGTCCGTAGACGTCCGCCCGTCACCGGGAAATCCGTGGCAGAAGACAGAGGGCTGTCGCCTTTCGGTAAGGCCGACAGCCCTCGGAAGAGATGGAAGACGTCCAGGACATCCCGCGCTCAGTCCTCGCGCCATATCGGTTCCAGAAGATCAGGGTTGAAGACCTTCTGGCCCCGGCCGATGGGGTGGATGATCACGGTATGCAGCGCCTCCCGGATGTAAGCGCGCTTGGTGGAGATGGGCAGCCCACCGTCCTTCTCCGGCAGGTACCACCGCCGCCGGATCTCCGCCACGTCCGTGTTGGCTCGTGCCTGCCGCAGTTCGGCGGACGCGGCGAGGTTCGCGCGCTCGGTACGGAGCCGGGCGATCTCCTTCTCCAGGCCGGGCGCGAGTTTGAAGAACAGGTCATTGCTGATCTTTCCGGTGTTCCACTGCCGGGTCAGTTCCTCAAGGCGCTCCTTGGTGCTCTCCAGCTTCGCTTCGCCGTCCCAGACGGAGCCCTCGGCTGACGCGGCGAAGGACCTCTCTTCGAGCTTGGCCAGCACCGCTTCGGAGACGTACTCGTCCACCAGGTCACCACGCCGGGAGAGACCTCCACAGCCACCCTCCGCCTTGCTCCTGCAGACGTAGTCATGGTGCGTCGCGTTCTTCCGCACGTTGACGCGCAGCGGCGTGTTGCAGAGGGTTCCGTCCGGGCGCGGCCGGCCACAGCGGACGATGGCCGACAGTAGATAGGTGGGGTCCCGGTAGTCCGGCGGATGCGCCTTGCCGATCTCCATGTCCCGGGTGACGAAGTGCCCCTTGCGCGCGTTGAAGACGGCCCGGATCGCGGCCCACTCCTCTTCGGTGATGATCGCGGCCCACTTGCCCCGGATCGGCTCCCCGCCCGCGTCCCGCACGAGTTCCCCGCCGAGTTCCCGCAGCCCGCAGATTCGGGGATTCTTCAGGGCGACCTTGAGCGAGGCCACGGCCCAGTCGTTGCCGAGCGAGGTCTTCACGCCGAGAGCCTGCCACCCTCGGGTGATCGAATGGAGCGAGCGACCGGCGAGGAAATCCTTCGCGGCCTGCCGGAGGAGAGCGGCCTCCCTCTCGTTGAGCGTCAGCCGGTCCTCGTTCCACCCGAAGGGGCGCGGCCCTCCTGACGGCCTCCCCTCCTCCGCCCGGGAACGGTGCGAGCGGCGCATACGGCGCTGCATCTTCCGGACTTCCATCTTGGAGATCACGGCCCCGAAGAGCCCCATGCTCTCCACGTCCTCGCTGTAAAGATCCTTGCTGCCCCGCGCGTCGGCGAACACCCGCCCGTCCTGAAAGGTGATCGTCTCCACGAAGCGCTCATAGTCGCCGGGACGGCGTGCCAGCCGGTCTTCCGCGACGATCACCACGCCCTGAACAGGTGTGCCGTTCGGCAGTTTTCCGGCGCGCAACGCGCGTAGCATCGCCTCGAAGTCGTCGCGGACGACTCCCTCTTTGGCCGCCGACTTGTCGTTGTCGGTGAACTCGTGGACGACGGTCCAGCCGTACCGTTCGGCGGTCTGCCGGTTGACCCTGTGCTGGTCCTGCACGCCGTGTTCGTCGCGCCTCAGGTCGGCGGAGATACGGGCGTAGGACACGACCGGGACGGGGGGATTCGACGGGCTCATGTGCACCTCCGGCCAACATCATGCCTGAGATGCATAGCTAGAACCTTCTCTATCGGGAGGAAGAGCGTGAAATGGTGCCGCTCTGTCTCGACCAGGGTGTGGGGATGATCCCGTGGAGCCCGCTGGCCCGGGGTCTGCTCGCCCGCGCGGGCAGGCAGCAGGAGGAGGGCACCGCGCGCGCCGGGAGCGACCCGCGCATCGGCGCCCTCTACGGCGACGCCGAGAACGACTCCCGGATCCTCGACCGGGTCGCCGAGGTGGCCCGGGAGCGCGGTGTCGCCCCGGCGAGCGTGGCGCTGTCGTGGCTGCTCAAGCAGCCCGGGGTGGCCGCTCCGATCATCGGCGCGACCAGGGCCGGGCACGTGGACGACGCCGTGGCGGCGGTGGAGGTGGATCTGACGGACAAGGAGGTCGGCTTCCTGGCGGAGCCGTACCGCCCGCGCGCCGTCGCCCTGTGACGGCCGTCGCCCCGTGACGGCCGTCGCCCCGTGACGGCCGTCGCCCCGTGACAGCCGTCGCCCCGTGACAGCCGTGGTCCTCTGGCGTCCGCCTTCTGACGGCCGCCGGGGCCGGCCCGCCGTACGGCCGTCGCCGCGGTGGGTTCAGCCGGTGGCGGCCTGGTGTTCCGCCAGGGTCCGGAAGGTCAGGAGCTGTTTGCGCATCATGAGCAGGTCCCCCCAGGCCAGGGCGCGGCGGCGTGCCTCGTTCAGCGCTCCTCGTTCGGCGCCGAGCAGGGCCTTGACCACCAGGCGGGTCGCGCCGGTGTCGTCCGTACGGACGTCGTAGGTGAGGGCGAGGTCGCCGAAGAGCCGGCGGCCGGGGCCGGGGAGCATCCGCAGGGTCATGTCCCGGCCGGGGGTGAAGGAGACCAGCTCGAAGATGGTCATGACCCGCTGGCCGGCCGTCAGGTCCTCCGCGCCCGGGGTGAGGGTGCGGGGGCTCCTGCGGCCGAGGTTGTCCAGGAGGTCGTAGCTGTAGGGGGCGACGCGCATCTGGCAGAGCCAGCGGTAGACGACGTCGGGCGGGGCCTGGACCGAGACCGCGCGGAACCACGTGCCGCCGGGGGCGGGGACGCAGTCGTCGCAGGGGTAGGGGCGCGCGGTCTCCTCCGGGCGGACGCCCCAGTGGGTGGGCAGGGCCATCGGCCGGACACCTCCTCGGGCAGCGGCGGAGGCGGATCGCCCGGCGTCTCACGTCTTCCGCAGGAGAAGCGGGAAAGGCCGTATCCGCTGCGGTCAGCGTAACAACGGAAGATCGGCCGCGCCCGCCGGCGTGACCCATCTCACCGTCGCGGAACCCGGTGGTGGCACCGCGACCGCGACTTCGCGGCTCCGCACGAGGAACGGCGCATCACCGTCGCGGACCCTGGCGGGTGGCACCGCGACCGCCGCTTCGCGGCCACGGACGAGGAACGGCGCGCCGGACGGTGGGGAGCGGGGTCAGGCGAGGACGGCGTCCAGGAGCAGTGAGCCCGCGCCGAGCAGCGCGGCGTCGGGGCCGGTGCGGGTGACGGCGATCTCCAGGTCGCGGGTGGCCAGCGGCAGGCACCGTTCGTAGACGGCGGCGCGGACCGCCGAGATGAGCGGCTCGGCGCCGGACAGGCTGCCGCCGACCACGATGGCGTCGGGGTTGATGAAGTTGACCAGGACGGTGAGCACCTCGCCGATGAGGCGGCCGGCGTTCCTGACCAGGGCGGTGGCCTCGGGTACGCCGTCGGCGACGAGGTCCGCGACGTCGGCGGGCCGGTGTACGGCGAAGCCCTGGTCGGCGAGGGCGCCCATCAGCGCGGCGCCGCTGGCGTAGGCCTCCAGGCAGTCGGGGTGGCCGCAGGAGCACATGGCCGAGGAGTCGGCGCGGACCCGGACGTGGCTGATGTCGCCGGCCGCTCCCCTGCCCCGGTGCAGGCGGCCCTCGACGATCAGGCCGCACCCTATGCCGCTGCCGGCCTTGAGGACCATGAGGTTGTCGCAGCCGGGCCAGGCGCGGGCCTCGCCGACGGCCATGAGGTTGGCGTCGTTCTCGACGAGGACGGGCAGGTCGTAGCGGGCGGCGAGGTGGTCGGCGACGGGGAAGGCGTTCCAGCCGGGCATGCGGGAGGGGGAGACGACGCGGCCGGTGGCCGGGTCGACGGGGCCGGGGATGCCGGTGCCGACCCCGCGCAGCGGGACGCCGGGCGGGGCGTGGGAGCGCAGCAGGTCGTCGAAGGCGGCGGCCATCCAGTCGAGGGTGGCCTCCGGGCCCAGGGCGATGTCGCAGGGGCGTTCCTCGACGACGAGGGGGACGCCGCTGAGGTCGAGCAGGGCCAGGCGGGCGTGGTGGGTGCCGAGGTCGGCGACGGCGAGCAGGCCGGCGGTGGGGCTGACGCGCAGCCGCCGGGGCCGCCGCCCGCCGCGTGAGGTGCCCGCGCCCTCCTCGACGAGGAGGGCGGCGTCGAGCAGCTCCTCGACGCGCAGGGAGACGCTGGAGGGCGCGAGCCCGGAGAGGCGGGCCAGTTCGGCGCGCGACTCGGCCTGGCCTGTGGCGACGAGGCGCAGGAGGTCGCCCTGGGCGCCCCGCACGGGCAACCTCTCTTTGCCTGTCATGGCAGAAGGAATACCACGGCCTGACTTACTACGGCAACGTGTTGACTTCCACCAGAATCATCCATTACGTTCCGCCTTGTCTTCGATTTCGAAGGAAGTTGGCGATGATCCAGGTCAAAGGGCTGAACAAATGGTTCGGCGACCACCATGTGCTGCACGACGTCGACCTTGAGGTGGCTCGGGGCGAGGTCGTCGTGGTGATCGGACCCTCGGGGTCCGGCAAGTCCACGCTGTGCCGCTGCCTCAACCGGCTGGAGAGCGCGGGCTCGGGCGAGATCCTCATCGAGGGCGTCCCCGCCCCGGTCGAGGGCCGCGAGCTGGCCAGGCTCCGGGCCGACGTGGGCATGGTCTTCCAGTCCTTCAACCTCTTCCAGCACAAGACCGTGCTGGAGAACGTGATGCTCGCGCCGATGAAGGTGCGCGGCGCCGCCCGCGCCGAGGCCGAGCGGACCGGCCGGGAGCTGCTGGCGCGCGTCGGCATCGCCGAGCAGGCCGGCAAGCTGCCCGCGCAGCTGTCGGGCGGCCAGCAGCAGCGCGCGGCGATCGCGCGGGCGCTGGCCATGCGCCCCAAGGTGATGCTCTTCGACGAGCCCACCTCGGCGCTCGACCCGGAGATGGTCGGCGAGGTTTTGGACGTGATGGTCGGCCTCGCCGCCGACGGCATGACCATGGTCGTCGTCACCCACGAGATGGGCTTCGCCCGCCGGGCGGCCGACCGGGTGGTGTTCATGGACGGCGGCCGGATCGTCGAGACCGGTGAGCCGAACGCCTTCTTCGAAGCCCCCAAGACGGACCGGGCCAGGGACTTCCTGGCCAAGGTACTCACGCACTGATCGCAAAGGATGGTGGGCCCGATGGTCTCCCTCAAGCGGGTGGCCGCTGTCGCCGCCGTGTCGATGATCGGTCTTTCGGCCTGTTCGGGCACCGACCCGGCCGCCCCGGCGGTGCCGGGCGAGCCCAAGGCTCCCGGCCTGCTCGCCGACGCGCCGGTCGCGGCGGCGGCCGACATCCTCCCCGGCTCCACGATGGAGAAGATCAAGAAGCGGGGTGAGCTGATCGTCGGCGGGTCGCTGGACGCGCCGCTGCTGTCCCAGCAGAACCCGGTGAGCGGCGAGGTCGAGGGCTTCGACGCCGACATGGGCAAGGCGCTGGCCAAGTACATCATCGGCGAGCCCAAGGTGAAGATCGTCAACTCGGCGTCGGAGACCCGGGAGGCGCTGCTGGCCAACGGCACCGTCGACGTGGTCTTCCAGACCTACACGATCACGCCGGAGCGGGCCGAGCAGGTCGCCTTCGCCGGGCCGTACTACTCCTCGGGTCTGAGCATCGCGGTGAAGAAGGGTACGGCCGGCATCGCCAAGCCGGAGGACCTCAACGGCAAGACCGTCATCGCCGGCGCCAACACCCCCGCCATCCCCGCGATCAAGAAGGCCGCGCCGCAGGCGAAGATCGTCACGTTCGGCAGCGACCCCGAGTGCGTGCAGGCGCTCAAGCAGGACCGCGGCGTCGCCTACGTCCAGGACGAGACGCTGCTGGTGGCCGACGCGCAGAAGGACCCGTCCATCCAGGTCGTCGGCAAGCCGTTCACCAGCGACCCGTACGGCATCGGCCTCAAGCACGGCGACGACCGGTTCAAGAAGTTCGTCAACGACTGGCTGACCAAGACCCAGGGTTCCGGGCTGTGGCAGCGGATCTGGAAGAACTCCCTCGGCACGGTCGTGCAGGGCGAGGCTCCGGCTCCCCCGCAGATCGGCTCGGTGCCGGGCTCCTGATGTCGGCCGTCCTCGACCACCTGCCCGAGTTCTGGGCGGGACTGCTGGTCACCCTCCAGCTCACCGCGGCGTCGTTCGCCGGCGCCGCGGTGGTCGGGCTCGTGATCACCGCGATGCGGGTCAGCCCGGTCGGGGTGCTGCGCGCGATCGGCACGGCGTACGTGGAGACCTTCCAGAACCTGCCCCTGTTGGTCCTGCTGGTGCTCGCCGTCTTCGGGCTCCCGGAGATCGGGATCAAGGCCGGCCTGCTGACGACCGCCGTCGTGGTGATCGCCCTGTACGAGGCCGCCTACATCGCCGAGGCGCTGCGCTCGGGGGTCAACGCGGTCGCCGGCGGGCAGGGCGAGGCGGCCCGCGCGCTGGGGCTGACCTTCGGCCAGTCGCTGCGCCACGTGGTGCTGCCGCAGGCGCTGCGCACCGTGATCCAGCCGATCGGCAACGTCTTCATCGCGCTGACGATGAACACCTCGCTCGCCGCGGCGGTCGGCGTGGTGGACCTGACCGCCGCCGCCAACCGGGTGAACCTCGCGGAGGCCCAGCCCATCCCGATCTTCGTCGGGGCGGGCCTGGCCTACGCGCTGATCGCCGCCTGCGCCGGGTTCGTCACCGGACGGCTCGAACGGCGGCTGGGGATGGTCCGATGAGCAACCTGCTGTTCGACGAGCCCGGTCCCCGCGCGCGCCGCCGGATCCGGATCGCGACCGTGGCGGGGGCCGTCGCGGTGCTCGCCCTGCTGGCGCTGGCCGTACGGCAGTTCGCGGCCAACGGGCAACTCGACGCGGCGCGCTGGCAGCCGTACGCGACCTGGCCGGTGTGGCGCTACCTGCTGACGGGACTGTGGTCCACGGCTCTGGCGGCGGTCGTCTCGGCGGCGCTGGCGATGGCCGCCGGGCTGGCGCTGGCGCTGGGCCGGCTGTCGCGGCGCCGCTGGGTCCGCCTGCCCGCCGCCGCGTACGTGGAGGCGGTACGGACGATCCCGGCGCTGCTGCTGGTCTACGTCGTGCTGTTCGCGCTGCCCCGCTACGGGCTGGACCTGCCGCTGTTCTGGAAGCTCACGGTGCCGCTGGCGGTGTCGAACGCGGCGGCGTTCGCCGAGATCTTCCGGGCCGGGATCCTGTCGGTCGAGCGTGGTCAGGGTGAGGCGGGCCTGGCGGTCGGGCTGACCCCGGGCCAGACCATGCGGATGATCGTGCTGCCGCAGGCGGCCCGGCGCGTGCTGCCGTCGATCGTCAGCCAGTCGGTCGGCCTGCTGAAGGACACCTCGCTCGGCTTCGTCGTCAGCTACGCCGAGCTGCTCTACAGCGGCAAGGTCCTGGCGACCTACAACGGCCTGCTGATCCAGACCTACATCGTCGTCGCGCTGATCTATCTCGTGGTCAACGCGTCGCTGTCCAAACTCGCCCGCGTCCTGGAGGCCCGCCGGCCGGGCGTCCGCCCGCCCCGAAGGAGATTCGCCCGTGTGTGAAGTCGCCGCAGACCCGTCCCGGACCGGGTCCGCGCCCGCCGGGGACCCACGCGCCGCCGCCCCCGCCGTGTCCGCCGGGGACCCGCTCCCGGTCGGGCGGTCCGGTTTCGCCGCGCTCGCCGAGGTGGTGCGCTCGGGGTTCGTGGAGAGCGTCCACTACGGCAGCGCGGTGGCCCTGGGGCCCGGCGGCGAGATCGCCGTCTCCCTGGGCCGGCCGGACGCGCCGGTGCTGCCGCGCTCGTCGGCCAAGCCGTTCCAGGCGCTGGGCTGCCTGCTGTCGGGCGCCGCGCTCGCCGGTCCGAGCCTGGCCATCGCCGCCGGCAGCCACACCGGACAGGACGCGCACGTGCGGTTGGTCGCCGAGATGCTCGGCGGGGCCGGGCTCGGGTTCGACGCCCTGGGCTGCCCTGCCGACTGGCCGGAGGACGAGGCCGCCCGGCACGCGATGATCAAGGCCGGGCAGGGGCCCTCCCGCGAGCGGATGAACTGCTCGGGCAAGCACGCCGCGATGCTCATGGCGGCGGTGGCCTCCGGCTGGGACACCGCCTCCTACCTCGACGCGGGCCATCCGCTGCAGCGGCGGGTCCGCGAGGCGGCCGAGGAGCTGTCGGGCGAGGAGACCGCCCACGTCGCCGTGGACGGGTGCGGCGCCCCGCTGTTCGGGCTGTCGCTGACCGGGCTGGCCCGCGCCGCGCGGGCCATGGTGACCGCTCCGGAGGGCACGGCCCCGCGCGCGGTCGCCGACGCGATGCGCGAGCACCCCGAGTACGTCGGCGGCACAGGCCACGTCAACACGACGCTGATGCGGGCGCTGCCGGGCGCGATGGTCAAGGGCGGGGCCGAGGGGGTGCTGGTGGCCGCGCTCGGCGACGGGCACGCGGCGGCGGTCAAGGTCATCGACGGCAGCCCGCGGGCCACCACGGCGATCGCGCTGGCCGCGCTGCGGGCCGCGGGCGCCGACGTGGCTCCGGCGGCCGGGTTCGAGAACGTTCCGGTGCTCGGCGGCGGCGTCCCCGTCGGCGAGATCCGCACTTTGGGGGAAAAATGAGTCTTAAGTATGAAATCTGCATCGACAGTACGGCGGGCGCGCTGGCGGCCGAGCAGGCCGGGGCGGACCGGGTGGAGCTGTGCTCGGCCCTGTTCGACGGCGGCCTGACCCCGACCCTCGGCGCCGTCGAGACGACCCTGGCCGCGGTCTCCTCGATCCGCGTCCATGTGATCATCCGTCCCCGGGGCGGCGACTTCATCTACGACGGGCACGAGATCGCCGCCATGGAGCGCGACGTGGCCGCCGTCCGGGACGCGGGCGCGCAGGGCGTGGTCATCGGCGCGCTGACCCCGTCCGGCGAGGTGGACACCGAGGTCGCCAGGCGGCTCATCGACGCGGCCGGGGACCTGTCGGTCACCTTCCACCGGGCCTTCGACATGACGGCCGACCCCTTCGCCGCCCTGGAGACGCTGGCCGGCCTGGGCGTGGACCGGGTGCTCACCTCCGGCCAGGACGTCACGGCGCTGGAGGGCGCGCCACTGATCGCCTCGCTGGTCGAGCGGGCCGGTGACCGCCTGGTCGTGATGCCGGGCGGCGGCATCACCCCGCGCAACGTCGGCCGCGTCATCGAGGCGACGGGGGCGCGGGAGATCCACTTCGCGGCGCTGGTGGACGCGCCCAGCCCTGCGACGCACCGCAACCCCCACCCGTTCATGGGCGGCGAGCTGCGCCGTCCCGAGTACGCCCGCCAGGTCACCTCGCCGGGCCTGGTCTCCGAGGTGATCGCCGCGGCCGGCGCCTGACACGGTCAGACGCCCGTGGGCATGGTCTCCAGCTCGCCCCGGCTCTCCCTCTCCATGTGCAGCGCCTGCAGGGCGGAGGTCCTGGCGATCCACAGCAGCGCGTCGTAGCGGTCGCCCATCATGCTGGGCACGTAGTTGCGCCGCTCCCGGATCGGGTCGTACACCACCCCGACGGCGCGGTGGCCGTGCCAGGTGGTCAGCCAGTGCGCGTCCGGCTGGTCGGAGAAGACGAACAGGGCGCGGTGGTCGAGGTCGGTCGCCGTGTCGCAGAGCAGCCCCTCCAGGCTGTCGCGGGGCGGCGGGGGCAGCGTCATGACCTCCATGGACGCCCCCCAGGAGGGGGCCGCGACCACCTCACCGTAGGCGGTGGCGAAGCCGACCAGCACGACGTTCTCCCGGCCGTGCCGTTCCCGGGCGAGCTGACCGAGGTTGACGATCCCGCCGCGCGCCATGTCGGTGGCCCGCGCGTCGCCGATGTGGGTGTTGTGGGCCCACACGACCGCCCTGGCGCCGTCGCCGTGGACGTCCAGCAGCCGGTCGAGGGTGTCGGCCATGTGGGTGTCGCGGATGTTCCACGACTCCGCGCCGCCATTGATCATCGACCGGTAGTACTCCTCGGCCGAGGCCACCACCTCGGCGTTCTGCCGGGCGTTCAGGGCCTCGGCGGGGTCGGCGGCGTCGATGCGGACGGCCCGCCGGGCCTCGCTCAGCAGGGCGACCACCTCGTCCTCGCACCCGCCGGGCACCAGCCGCGTGCCGCGGGCGTACGCCTGGGGGTCCTCGTTGTACGGCTCGAAGCAGCGGTAGGCCTCCACGGCGTCGCGCGTGTACTCGGGGTGGTGCTCGTGCAGGTAGAGCAGGACGGCCCGCAGGGACTCCCACATGCTGTAGACGTCCAGGCCGTAGAAGCCCGCCCGCTCCCCGGCGGGCAGGGCCTCGTTGCGGGCCCGCAGCCACCGGCAGAAGCGCCCGGTCTCGGCATTGGCCCACATCCAGGTGGGCCAGCGGCGGTAGGCGTCCAGGACCGCCTGCGGGTCCTCCGGCGCGCCCCGGGCGAGGGTGACCGAGCGGTGGACGTCCCAGCAGTCCGGCCAGTCGCCCTCCACCGCCACGAAGGAGAAGCCGCGCTCCTCGATCAGGCGGCGGGTCAGCGCGGCCCGCCAGGCGTAGAACTCGTGCGTTCCGTGGGTGGCCTCGCCGATCAGCACGCACCGGGCGTCGCCGACGCGGTCGAGGAGGGGGTCGAGGTCGGCCGCTTCCTCCAGCGGAAGGGCCATCTCCCGAGCCTCGGTCGTCTCGTCCATTTTCCAGATCCGTTCCCCCGGGGACCGCCCGGTCTCCGGGCGATCCGGACCTCTCCCTCCCCCTCCGCGCCCGGCGCGGCGGGCGGCGCGGGCGGCACCCGCCGCGGTCCCCTCATGCGCCCGGGGCCGCGGAGATCGGAGGGCGCCTTCTCTGTCAACCGTTCCCCTTTCGACCATTTCAACCCATTTTCTAGAGATTTGGTGGATTCCAGGGAGAACGGCAGGCGGGAGATCATCCGGCCGCGGGCGGGGGCCGTACGCGCTGTCAAGCGCCGCCCCGTGACAGGAAACGGAGGCGAACGAGCAGCTTGCTGCCCTGCGGAGCCCTGGATCGGGGCCATCGGGAAGCGCAGAGTTGCAAGTGCGAGAACACACCGGAAAAACCGGAGACAGGGATGGGGAGATGACAGTCCAGACCACTTCCGCGAAACGGGTGGAAATTCCCGCGAAGAAATCGGCGGCATCCGCCGGGAACGGCGGCAGAACCGGCGGTGACCTGTTACGGCTGATCCGGTTCACCCGGCCGGCGAAGAAAAGATCCAGCGCCTACATAGCGCTCAACTCCGACGAGCCGGGGGTGCGGGGACTGTTCCGGTACCGCCCGGAGACGGCCCTGCCGCTGAACGCGCTGGTGGACGTGCTGCTGCGCGGGGAGAGCACCCTCACCCAGGGGGAGAGGGAGCTGATCGCGACGTACGTGTCGGCCCGCAATGAGTGCCGGTTCTGCTGCTACACGCACGCCGCCCTCGCGGCCGTCCGGCTGCCCGAGGGGATGCCGTTGGTGCAGGCGGTCTGCGCCGACCCGGAGTCCGCGCCCGTGTCGGCCAAGCTCAGGGCGCTGCTGCGCCTCGCCGGCGCGGTGCAGGAGGGCGGCAGGCACGTCACCGAGGAGCACGTGACGGCCGCCCGCGCCGAGGGCGCGACGGACCTGGAGATCCACGACACGGTGCTGATCGCCGCGGCGTTCTGCATGTTCAACCGCTACGTCGACGGGCTCGGGACCCACGCCCCCGACGACCCGGCCGCCTACGCGGCGCGGGCCCGGATGAAGGGGGGTTACGTGAACGTCCTGGCCGAGTCGCTGCGCCAGGCACAGGCCTGACCGGCCACGACCGGGCCCCGCGAGCCGTACGGCCGGGCCCCGCGAGCCGTACGGCCGGGCCCCGCGGGCCGTACGGCCGGGCCGCCCGGGCCGGCGGGAAAACGACGGGAAGGAGAACGCGCCGGGAAAGGCAGCGTCGACCGAAGGAGACGGAGAGGAACGAGAGAGGACGGGAGAAGAGAAGGAAGCGTTCCGGCAGGAGAGGAGAAAGACCGGGAAGGCGAGAGAACGGTCAGGAAGGAAAGAGATGACGGCCGAGGAAAGGGCCGGAGAAAGGAGACGGCCGGAGAAGGAGAGGCGAAGGAGACCGGAAGGAAAGGAACGGGGCCGCTGGAGCTCCGGGAAACGGAGAGGTTCGCACGGATCGGGCGGTTCCGGGGCATGACGCCTTCCCC
The DNA here is from genome assembly GCF_055585205.1 of Streptosporangium sp. NPDC053982. Lineage (NCBI taxonomy): Bacteria > Bacillati > Actinomycetota > Actinomycetes > Streptosporangiales > Streptosporangiaceae > Streptosporangium > Streptosporangium sp. NPDC053982. Next base: position 159,387 of record NZ_JBVJKQ010000004.1, on the reverse strand, counting down.
GTCACCCCGCCGCCCGCCCGCGAGGCGCCGGGAAGGAGCGGAAAGGAGATCGCGCGGCGCGTGGGGCGTCCGACACACGTCCCACGCGCCGCGGAGGCGGCGGAAGAAGGCGGTGGGACCCGGGAGAACCCCGGGCCGGGGTCTCAGGCGAGGAACTCGTCGACCGCGTAGGAGTCCTGCGGGAAGCTCCAGCGTTCGGTGATCCTGCCGTCCGCGACGCGGAAGACGTGCACGCCGCGCTCGTCCAGGACCTTGCCGCCGCGCTCGCCGACGACGCGCAGGACCGCGGCCACCCGCTCGTCGTCGGCCAGGAACGCCTCCGGCTCGAACCGCAGCGCCCCCCTGGTGGTCTCGCCGAGCCGCTGGAGGTAGCGGATCACCTCTTCCTTGCCGCGGTGGTCGCCGGCCAGCTCGCCCCGGCCGGGAACGTGGAAGACCACGTCGTCGGCGAGGAGGTTGTCACGGACGTGGTCGATGTCGTTCTTGGCGAGGGCGTCGTAGGCGCTGCGCACGACTCCGGCGTTGGGGTGTTCGGACATGGCGCTCCTCTTTCGGCAGGGTCGAATTCCCCGAGGTGACGAGGATGAAAAAGGGGGGCGTCGGTGACGGTACGTCACCCGGGCAAAAGGGGCAAGAGTCATCAGAAGCACCGCAGGACACCGGTGCCGCACTCGGAAAAGGTCAACCCCTGAATCAATTTTTAGACGCCCGTAAATCCGTCCGGGGAACCGCGGAAAAGACCCGGAGAAAGACGGATGAGACGGGTCCGGCCGTTGACAGCGCGGCGGGCACGTGCAGATCATGAGGGCGTCCGCCGGACGGAGCCCTCCACCGGCGGCACGCGAGACGCACCCCGACCATGATGCGCCCTCCCCCACGATCCCCGGCTGCGCCGGCACGAGGAGTGTCCATGCCCCACATCGCCCTCCCCACCGACGACCCGGGAATCAGGGGCCTGTTCCGGTTCCGCCCGGAGACCGCGGCGCCGCTGAACGGGCTCGCCGAGGTCCTGCTGCGCGGGGACAGCACCCTGTCGCGTGGGGAACGCGAGCTGATCGCGGCGTACGTGTCGTCGCTCAACCGCTGCCGCTTCTGCCACTCCTCACACGCGGCGTTCGCCGCCGCCCAGCTCCCCGAGGGCATGGAGCTGGTGGAGCAGACCTGCGAGAACCCGGCCACCGCGCCGGTCTCACCGAAGCTGCGGGCGCTGCTGGACATCGCCGCGGCCGTGCAGCGCGGCGGCAAGGAGGTCTCCGCCGAGCACGTCGCCGCCGCCCGCGCCGAGGACGCGACGGACCTGGAGATCCACGACACGGTGCTGATCGCCGCGGCGTTCTGCATGTTCAACCGCTACGTCGACGGCCTGGCCACCCACGCCCCCGACGACCCCGCGGTGTACGCGGCGACGGCCGAGCAGATCGTCGCCCACGGCTACGGCAGCACCACCCCCGCCGCCGAGCACTCGGGCACGCGGCCGTGACGGCGCCCGACGGGCACGTCCACCGTTACCTGATCATCGGCGCCGGGCCCGGGGGCCTGCAGCTCAGCTACTTCCTGGAGCGGTCCGGCGCCGACTACCTCACGCTGGAGCGCGAGGACGCGCCGGGCGGCTTCTTCCGCCGCTACCCGCGCCACCGCAGACTGATCTCGCTGAACAAGGTCCACACCGGCCAGGACGACCCGGAGATCTCCCTGCGCTGGGACTGGAACTCCCTGCTCAACGACTCCCCCGACCTGCTGTTCCCCCGCTACTCGCGCGACTACTTCCCCGGCGCGGGCGACCTGGTGCGCTACCTCGGCGACTTCCAGCGCGAGCACAAGCTCAACGTCGCCTTCGGCGTCTCCGTCGACCGGATCGCCCGGGAGGAGGACGGGCGCTTCGCCGTGCACGCCGGGGACGAGGTGTTCCGGGCCGAATGCCTGATCATGGCGACCGGCTGGGGCGGGCCGTACGTGCCGGACATCCCGGGCATCGAGCTGGCCACGGGCTACGAGGAGATGCCGGTCCGCGGTGAGGACTTCACCGACCAGCGGGTGCTGATCATCGGCAAGGGCAACTCGGCGTTCGAGACCGCCCAGTCGATGCTCGGCCACGCCGCGGTCATCCACCTGGCCAGCCCCAGCCCGGTACGGCTGGCCTGGACGAGCAAGCATCCGGGCCACGTGCGCGGCCAGTACGGCGCGCTGCTCGACAGCTACTGGTTCAAGACCCTGCACGGCGTGCTGGAGTGCGAGGTCGACCGGATCCGGCGCGCGGGCGACCGGTTCGAGGTGGAGATCACCTATACCCTCGCCGAGGGCGAGCGGGCGACGCTGGAGTACGACCGGGTGCTGCGCTGCACCGGCTTCACCATGGACACCTCGGTCTTCGACGACTCCTGCCGTCCCGCGCTCACCCCGAACGGCCGCATGCCGGCGATCCGCCCCGACTTCCAGTCGGCCGACGTCGACGGCCTGTACTTCGCCGGCACCCTGATGCAGGCCCGCGACTTCAAGCGCGCCTCCTCGGCGTTCATCGACGGCTTCCGCTACAACCTGCGGACGCTGGCCGCCCTGCTGGCCGAGCGCTACGAGGGGACGCCGCTGGAGGAGTGCGTGCTTCCCGCCGACGCCGAGACGCTGACCGGGGACATCCTGGACCGGGTCAACCACAGCTCCGCGCTGTGGACCCAGTTCGAGTACCTCTGCGACGTCTACGTGCTCGACGAGCGGACCGGGCGGGTCCGGCGTCACACCGACCTGCCCGAGGACTACGCGGTCGGCAGGTTCGGCGGCGAGGGGCTGTGCCTCACGGTCACCCTGCGGTGGGGGCGGCAGGAACATCCCGACGTCTTCGCCATCCGGCGGCACCCGACGCCGGAGCGGGCGCACGAGAGCGCGTTCCTGCACCCGGTCGTGCGGGTCTGGCGGGACGGCGAGCAGGTCGCCGAGCGGCACCTGCTGGAGGACCTTCAGGCCACCTGGCGCGACCCGGTACGGCACGTGGCCCCGCTGCGCGCCTTCCTCACCGAGCAGCTGCCCGGATAACGGCCGCTCCGGGGCCGGCTCCGGGCTGCGGGGCGCCCCTCTCCGGGCTCCCGGACGCCCCTGACCCACCTCTCCGGCACGCCCGGACCGGCCGTACGGCGCCCCCTGACCCGCCGTACGGCCGGTCAGGCGGTGAAGTCGCCGACGAGGTGGTCCACCACGTCGGACGGCAGGCCGCGCCGGGCGTGGACGGCCCGCTGGCGGGCCGCCCCGGTGCCCTCCCGGGTCAGCCGGGCCAGCCGCTCGGTCACCATGTCCAGGTCGCCGGTCAGCTCCAGCGCGGGCCGGATGTGGCGCAGCAGCGCCGCGAGCCGGTCGGCGGCGGGGTGCTTCTCGCCGGTGAGCGGGTCGATGCCGTGGCCGTCCAGGCCGTCGCGGGCCGCCTGCCAGTAGGCGGCCCGCAGCAGCGCCTCCGGCGGGCGCGGCCCGGGCTCCCCGTCGCCGATCCGCTCCAGCGCGGTCACCACCAGGCCCCGGACCACGGCGGCGAGCAGCGCCGACTCCCCCGCGCTGGCGGGCACGTCGGCCACCCGCACCTCCAGCGTGGGCAGCCGCGCCGAGGGCCGGACGTCCCAGAAGACCGTGCCCGGGTCCACCAGCACCCCGGCCTCCGTCAGGGTGGCGACGAGCCGGTCGAACTCCTCCGGCTCGGCGAAGTACGGCGGCGGCCCGGCGACCGGCCACTTGTTCCAGCACAGCACCCGCCAGGCGGCGTAGCCGGTGTCGCGGCCGGCCCACAGCGGGGAGTTGGCCGTCATCGCGATCAGCACCGGCAGCCACGGCCGCAGGTGGTTGCCCGCCAGCACCGCCCGCGCCCGGTCGGGCAGGTGGACGTGGACGTGCCCGGCGCAGATGCTCTGCTCGTCGTGGAGCGTCCGGTAGGCGGCGATGCCGAGGTCGTAGCGCGGGTCGTCGACGATCGGCGGCGGGACGACGTCGCCCAGCACGGGGGTGCCCGAGGCGATCACCGCCAGCCCCTCCCCGGCAGCCGCCGAGGCCATGGCCGCCCGCATCCCGCGCAGGTGCTCCGCCAGGTCCGCGGAGCCGGCGCAGGGCGGCGTCTTGGCCTCCACCTGGAACCGGATGATCTCGGTGCTCACGCGCTCCCCCAGTACGGGGGCGGCGCGCCCGGCCACCTCAGCGGCCCGGGGCGTCACGGCCCGCGTCGCCGGATCGACGACGAAGTACTCCTCCTCCACTCCCATCAGTGGACGAATCGGGTCGAAGGGCACGGGGGGCGGGGTCTGCACGGTCGCCGTCATCTCTCGTTTCCAGGCCGGGGTGTGCGGGCGGCGGTGCCACGGTATCGGCCCGGCTCCCGGCGCGGAGGCGCAATCGGGCGGCACGTCCCCGGCCCCGGCGGGTTCTGGGGTTCCCCCGGGGTTTCAGGGGGTTTTCAGAGAACGCGGTGGCCGGAGCCGGGAATCGGACGATGCCCTCGGCCCCGCCGGGCGCCGGGGTCTCCGGGAGGTATCAGGAGGTTCCGGTGACCGCGTCGTCCGCCGGCGGCCGGGAGCCGGGCGCGGCGGCGGATCGGCCGTCGGACGGCTCCGCGGGCACGTCGAGGAGCACCTCGTGTCCGGCCACCCCCATGAACGCCGCCGACAGCACCGCCCGATGGTCGGCGTCGACGGGGTGGGCCGAGGCCCGGAAGGCGGCGATCGACCGCTCCGGGTCCTCCTCCTCCATGACGTAGACCATGAGCGGCCCGTCGGAGGTGGGAACCAGCAGGACGGTCTCGTGCCGCACGCCCTCGTCGACGAAGGTCGCGAGAAGCTCTCCCCGGCGGGGGCCGGACAGCTCGGCGAACCACGCGCGCAGCCGGTCCACCTGCTCCGGCCGTACCTTACTGACGCTCACCCGCAGCATCGTCCATCACCTCTTCCGTCGTACCCGGTCATCTCCGTCCCCCGTCCCCTGCCGCCGGTGGGCGCCGCGCTCAGCCGAGCCGGTCCAGCCAGGCGAAGAACCGTGGGAAGACCTTCCTGGCGGCGTGGTCGGTGAGCATCCCGTGCCCCTCGTTCTCGATGCCGACCCATTCCGACCCGGCCGGCGCCCCGTCCAGATGGGCGCGGACCGCGCCGGCGGGGATGCGCGGGTCCTCCTCCCCGTGCGCGACGAAGTGCGGTACGGCGGCGGGCGCCGCATCCGGCGCGAGGCGGTCACCGGCCGAGCTCAGGAAGGCCCGCACCCCCTCGTGGCCGGAGTCGGCGAGATCGGCGAACCGCAGGAACCCACCGAGCAGGAAGACCCCGCGCACCCGGGGGGACAGGCGCGCGACCCGCGCCGCGAGATAGCCCCCGTAGCTCATCCCGCCTGCCACGACGGGCCCGGTCGCGACCTGCCGCAGTACGGCGAGAACGTCGTCGGCGTCGTCCACGCCGTAGCGGCCGGGCGGCGGCGGGCGCAGCGCCGGGTCGAGCACGTTGCTCCCCCGCACGTTCGGCTGGACGACCCGCCAGCCGGCCAGTGCCAGCGACTCGGCGAAGGGCGACCAGGTCGCCAGGTTCACCCCGTTCGGGCCGCCGTGCAGCAGCAGCACCGTGCCGCGCGCCGTACCGGGCGGGTCGCGCAGCAGGCACGGCAGCGGGCAGCTCGGTCCCTCCAGGACGGTGTGGCGGGCGGGCGGGGGCGCGTGGCCGCGGGGCGGGTCGGGCCGCAGCCGCAGACCTCCCGCGGCGAGCTCGGCGATCTCCCCCGCCCACAGCCGCCGGGGCTGTCCGGGTGACGTCCAGCTCAGGCCGGCGAGCCCGTCACCGGCCAGCACGTCGTCCACCACGGCCGCGCCGGGCCCGGTCAGGCGGCGTCGTGCCCCGGTGCGGGTGTGCCAGGCGTAGGCGGCCCGGCCCGGCCACGTCTCGGCGACCACGACGACCTCCTCCGGCGACAGCCACGGCCCGACGGAGGTCACCGGGCCGTCCCAGTGGGAGACGCCGCCGCCGTCCACGCACACCACGCGTCTGGCCGGTCCCCGGCGCAGCAGCACGGCGATCCTGTCGCGGCGCGGCGAGTCCGGCACGACCGCCTCGACCACGGCGCGCGGTGGCAGCCGCACCTCGCCGAGGACCGGGTGGACGACGCTCCCGGCGTGGCCCGCCGGTCCGCGGGCCGGCGCCGGCTCCCGGCCCGCGGTCGGGACCGGGACCGGGACCGGAAGCGCGAGCGGGACCGGGCCCGGGACCGGAAGCGCGACCGGGAGCGGGAACGTCTCCTCGCCGAACAGTTCGGCGGCCAGGTCGCGTGACGCGTCCGCCGTCAGCCGCTCCCCGTCCCACCGGGGGCGGCGGTGCCATCGCGGTCCGGTGGTGAGCGGCGTCCACCGGTCGCCGGTGAGCAGCGCGAGATGGCGGCCGGACCAGGCGTCGGCGCTCACCACCGGCCCGGCCGGGGTCAGCGCGAACGCCGGGCCGTCGCCGTCGAGCTGGGACCGCCGGAACGGGTCCGGCAGCGATGCGGTGACCCGCTCCGCCCGCTCCGGCAGCGGGATGACGTCCGGCATCGTGCCTCCTGTCCGTGTCCGTGTCCGTCCTGTCCGGGTCCTCGGAACCGCCAGGGTCTGCGGGGTCTCCGGGGGCCCTGGGGTCTCCGGAGTGCGGGCGGGTCAGGCCGGCGCGTACCGCTTGGCCCGCAGCACGGCGGGGACGACGCGTTCGCCGATCACCAGGTTCACCCGGTCGCCGGGCCTGTGGTTCTCGACCCACACGTCCAGGTCGTCGAGGCTGTCGAAGAGGAAGTCGTCGGCTGCGCGGATGACGTCGCCGGGACGCACCCCGGCGAGGTCGGCGGGCGCGCCGAGCGCCACGTCCTGCACCAGCATGCCCTCGCCCGCGACGGCCCCGACGGGGATGACCCCCAGCTCGGTCCGGTGCATGGTGTGGTAGTTGTGCGGGACCTCGTCGAGGTGGTCGCCGAGCAGGTCCAGGAAGTGGTCCCAGTGGTGCAGGAACCCGTCGCGTTCGAATCTGCCGTTGCCCTCCTCGGGGAAGCCGTCCTGCCGGAGCGTCAGACGGGTACGGCCGGCGTCGCCGTCGGCGTCGGACAGCTCGAAGACCATGGTGACCTCGGCGTCGCAGGCGATCAGTCCGACGGTCAGCTCCAGCCGCCGGCCGGTCTCCAGGGCGCCGATCCGCCCGGTGTAGGCGGTCGGCCTGCGGGCGCCCGCGTCGTAGAGCCAGCAGAAGGCGGCGCCCGGCCGTTCGGGCATGACGCTGGCGACCACGCCGAGCCACTGCTCGGCGGCGGCGGGGTCGAAGATGGCCCGCCAGACCTTCTCGCGGGGGTGGTTCAGGACGCGTTCGAAGCTGTTGCCCACCATTGGCTTGCTCCTTGTCGGTTGCGCGGCGGTTGCCTGGGTCGGTACGGCGGTGCTCATGCGGGTGCTCGTGTCCGGGCCGGTACGGCGGTGCTCATGCGGGTGCTCGTGTCCGGATCGGTACGGCGGGGCTCATCCCCGGCCACCGGCCGGTTCCGCCACCAGCTCGGCGACCCGGGACCGGGTGATGGTCACGGCGGCGAACACGGCGAGCGCCAGCATGATCGCTCCCGCGACGACGAACGACGCGCGCAGACCGGCGGCGGAGGCCAGGAGGCCCCCCAGCAGCGCGCCGAAGGGCATCCCCCCGTAGGTGACCAGCCGGTGGGCGCCGGTGACCCGGCCGAGGAGGTGGTCGGGCGTGCCGGACTGCCGCAGCGACATCTGGTTGACGTTCCAGATCGCGGCGGCGAACCCGGCCAGGACCTCCGCGGCGCCCGCGGTCCACGCGTTCGGCGCGGCCGCGGTGAGCAGGCACGCGGCGCCCGCCGCGACCAGGGCGAGGCGGAGGCTGACCGCCGTGCCGAACCACGTGTTGAGCCGTCCGGCCTGCGCGGCGCCGAAGAGGCTGCCGAACGACCCCACGGCCAGCAGCAGGCTGAACCCGAAGGCCCCCAGGCCGAGCTCCTGCTGCGCGAACAGCACGAAGATGGCGGTCTGCGCCAGGCAGGCGACGTTGAACAGGCCGGCCACGGCGGTGATCGACCGCAGCACCGGCTGCCGCCACAGCCAGGAGCAGCCCTCGGCGACGGCCCGCCACAGCCCGGCCTCGCCGTAGGCGTTGCGGGAGACGTGGTAGTCGCCGCGCATCCTGCGCAACAGGACGGCGCTGAGCAGGAACGACAGCGCGTCGCCGATGAACGGCAGCGCCCGGGAGAAGCCGAACAGCAGCCCGCCGAGCGGGGGTCCGGCGAACGACTCGACGGTGGTCCTGGTCCCCACCAGCCAGGAGTTGGCCCGCCGGATGCGGTCGGGGTCGCCGGAGACCACCCTGGGCAGCACGGCGGTGCCGCTGCTGTCGAAGACGGTGTCGGCGACCGCGATGAGGAAGCCCACGACCATCAGCAGCCCGATGCTCGCGAAGCCCATCGCGACGGCCGCCGCCAGCACGCCGGTGAGGGCGGCCCGCACCAGGTCCGCCAGCCACATCGCGCGCTTGCGGTCCCACCTGTCGGCCATCGCCCCGGCCGGCAGGGCGAACAGCAGCCAGGGCAGCCGCCCGACGACCGTCACGGAGGCGACCACCACCGGGTCGGTGGAGAGCGTGGCGGCCAGCAGCGGCAGCGCCGCGGAGGAGATGCCGTTGCCCAGCAGCGACACCGCCGAGGCGCCCCACAGCATGGGGAAGTCCGGTGCCAGGGACAGCGGACCCGGCCGCCGGGTGCGCGGCGCCTCGGTTCCGGGGATCGTGTCCGTCATCGCCGTTCCTCCTCCTGCCGGTCGGACCGCCCGCCGGACCAGTCGTCGTGCCGCCCGCCATGCCCCTCACCGTGTGGACCGCCGTACGGCCTGTCGGACGCGGCGGGCGCGGCGGGCGCGGCGGGCGCGGCGGGCGCGGCGGGCGCGGCGGGCGCGGCGGGCGCGGCGGGCGCGGCGGGCGCGGCGGGCGCGGCGGGCGCGGCGGGCGCGGG